>NZ_AP026978.1:5573373-6192637 GCF_027924405.1 Nocardia sputorum
CCGAGATCGTGCGCTCCCAGCACGGCCTGCTGACCACGGTGGCCTACCAGTTCGGCGCGCAGAAGCCGGTGTACGCGCTGGAAGGCTCGATCGCGGTGACCGGCTCGGCGGTGCAGTGGCTGCGCGACCAGCTGGGCATCATCTCCGGCGCGGCGCAGAGCGAATCGCTGGCCCGGCAGGCCGAGGACAACGGCGGGGTGTATTTCGTGCCCGCGTTCTCCGGCTTGTTCGCGCCGTACTGGCGCTCGGACGCGCGGGGCGCGATCGTCGGCCTGTCCCGCTACAGCACCAACGCCCATCTGGCGCGGGCGACGCTGGAATCGATCTGCTACCAGACCCGCGACGTGGTCGAGGCGATGCAGGCCGACTCCGGCGTCCAGCTGGACGTGCTGCGGGTGGACGGCGGCGTCACCGCCAACGAGCTGTGCATGCAGTTGCAGGCCGATTTCCTCGGCGTGCCGGTGTCGCGCCCGGTGGTCGCCGAGACCACCGCGCTCGGCGCCGCCTACGCGGCCGGGCTGGCGGTCGGCTTCTGGAACGACACCGACGAGCTGGAACAGAACTGGAACGAAGCCAAGCGCTGGAACCCGACCTGGTCGGCGGAGCAGCGCGAGCGTGGCTACGCGCGCTGGAAGAAGGCCGTCGCCCGCACCCTGGACTGGATCGACGTCGACGAATGAGGGGCGACGCCATCCTCCCCGAATAACCCCGAAAACAAGGAGAGATACCGCTGTGTCCGCACGATTGGACGCCAAGTACCGCGCCCGCGCGGTGAACGCACTCGGCGACACCGAGATCGACGTACTCGTCATCGGCGGCGGCGTGGTCGGCGCGGGCGCCGCCCTCGACGCCGCCTCCCGCGGCCTGACCGTGACCCTGGTGGAGGCCAGGGACTTCGCGGCGGGCACCTCCAGCCGCTCCAGCAAGCTCATCCACGGTGGGCTGCGCTACCTGGAGCAGCTGGACTTCTGGCTGGTCCGGGAGGCGCTGAAGGAACGCGGCCTGCTGCTGCACCGGCTGGCCCCGCACCTGGTGCGGCCCGTGTCGTTCCTGCTGCCCTTGCGGCACCGCGTCTGGGAGCGCGCCTACATCGGCGCGGGGGTCGCCCTGTACGACACCATCGGCGGCGCCCGCGCGCTGCCGATGCACCGGCACCTGTCGCGCACCCGCGCGCTGGAACTCGCGCCCGCGCTGCGCGAGGACGCGCTCACCGGCGCGATCCGGTACTTCGACGCGCAGGTCGACGACGCCAGGCACACGATGATGATCGCGCGCACGGCCGCGCAGCACGGCGCGACCGTGCTCACCCGCACCAAGGTGACGGCGCTGCTGCGCGACGGTGAACGCGTCGTCGGCGCGGAGGTCATCGACCGGGAGACCGGCCGGGTGCACACCGTCCGCGCGCGCCGGGTGATCAGCGCCACCGGAGTGTGGACCGACGAGATGAACCGGATGACCGGCGTCGATTTCCCCTTCCACGTCCGGATGTCCAAGGGCGTGCACATCCTGGTGCCGCGCCATCGCCTGCACCTGGACACCGGCCTGATCATGCGCACCGAGAAGAGCGTGCTGTTCGTCATCCCGTGGCACCGGCACTGGATCATCGGCACCACCGACACGGACTGGTCGCTGGACAAGGACCATCCGGCGGCCAGCGACGCCGACGTGCGGTACCTGCTCGACCACGTCAACCGGGTGCTGCGCGAACCGCTCACCCGCGACGACGTCGTCGGGACCTACGCGGGGCTGCGGCCGCTGCTGTCCGGAGCGTCGGCCGACACCGCGACGCTCTCGCGGGAGCACGCGGTGGCCGAACCGGCGCCCGGCCTGTTCGTGATCGCGGGCGGCAAGTACACCACCTACCGGGTGATGGCCGCCGACGTCGTGGACGCGGCGGTGGCGGGGTTCGGCCGCGCGGTCGCCCCGTCGGTGACCGAGCACCTGCCGATCCTCGGCGCGGTGGGCTACCAGGAACTCGCCGCCGACCTGGACAGCCTCGCCCAGCGCGCGGGTCTGCCGCGGGCGACGGTCGAGCGTCTGCTCGGCCGGTACGGTTCGGCGATCACCGACCTGTTCGACCTGATCGCCCGCGAGCCCGCGTTGGGCGACCCGCTCACCGGCGCACCCGAGTACCTGGGCGCGGAGGCGGTGTACGCGGTGACGCACGAGGGCGCTCTGCACTTGGACGACGTGCTCACCCGCCGCACCCGGGTCTCCATCGAAGCGCCCGACCGCGGTCTGGCCGCCGCGGCCGAGGTGGCCTGGCTGATCGGCGCGCACCTCGAGTGGGACGCCGAGACCACCGAGCGCGAGATCGCCCGCTACCGCGAGCGGGTGCACGCGGAACTGGCCGCCAATCAGGCGGCCGACGACGAGTCCGCGAACGCGGCCCGCCTGGTCACGGTCGCCTGAGCCCGGTTCGTGGCACGGTTCCCGGCGCGGATCCGTGCCACGCCCGTGCTCACTGATCCATGCCGCTGTGCCCGCTCGGTGTCGACTCGTCGGTCTCGACGTCCGCGCCGGCCGGGTGTTCGTCAGCGTGCGTCGGCTTGGTGTGCTCGTCGGCGAAATCCGCGTCCTGCTGCATCGACTCCGCCGTCGTCGGATCGACATTCGGTGTGCTCATAACCCGCGCGTACCCAGCCCTGCCGCCCTGACGCACACCGGGCAGCCGGCCCGGCGAGGCGCCTCGCCGGGCGTGGCGGGTTGACCTCGAGCGCGGTTGAGGATGGACCATGGTCTGCATGACTCGTCCAGCTGATTTCTGGAACACCGTCTACGACAACGACACCGCACCCTGGGTGATCGGCGAGCCGCAACCGGCCATCGTCGCGCTCGAGCGCGACGGCGGCATCGCCGGACGCGTGCTCGACCCCGGCTGCGGCGCGGGTGAGCACACCATCCTGCTGACCAGGCTCGGATACGACGTGCGCGGCATAGACATGTCGCCGAGCGCGGTGGCGTACGCGCGCGCCAACGCGGCCGAGCAGGGCGTGCCGTCCGCCGCGTTCGAGGTGGCCGACGCGCTCGCGCTCGGCGAACGGCCCGACTTCGCCGGTGACCCGCCCGGCTCCGCGCCCGCGTTCGACACCGTGGTCGACAGCGCGCTGTTCCACGTCTTCGGGACCGAGGACGAGGCGCGCGCCGCCTATGTCCGCAGCCTGCACGCGGTCTGCAAGCCGGGCGGCACGGTCTACGTTCTCGCGCTCTCCGACGTCGAGCCGGGTTTCGGCCCGCGCATCAGCGACACGTTGATCCGGGAGTCGTTCGGCGACGGCTGGACGGTCGAGGACCTCCGCCCGGCCAAGTACCGGGGGCGAGTCACCGACCTGGTCGCCCAAGAGGCCGCGGACCTGGAGATCTCCGAGTCGGGCCAGGTCGACGCCGCGGCGTGGCTGGCCCGGATCCGTCGCCTGTGAACCGTCCTGCTCACACCCCCTTGGGCGCTCCGCTGCCCATGAACCCGAAAAGATAGCCCGCGACCCGCCGCATCTGGATCTCTTCGGCGCCCTCGGTGATCCGATAGCGCCGGTGGTGGCGGTAGATGTGCTCGAACGGCTTGTGCCGGGAGTAGCCGAGGCCGCCGTGCACCTGCATGGCGCGGTCGGCGGCCTCGCAGCACAACCGGTTGGCCCAGTAGTTGCACATCGAGACCTGCTCGGAGACGGCGAACGTGCCGTAGGTGTCCATCGACCACGCGGTCTTGTGGATGAGGGCGCGCAGCATCTCGCACTGGGTGTGCAACTCCACCAGGGGGAACTGGATCGCCTGGTTGGTGGCCAGCGGCTTGCCGAAGGGCTTGCGCTGTTTGGCGTAGGCCACCGACTCGTCGATGCAGTACTGCGCCGCGCCCAGGCTGGACGCGGCCTGGCGGATCCGGTTCTCGTTGAAGAAGTGCTGCACCACCGCCAAGCCGCGTCCCTCGCCGCCGAAGACGGCGGTGTCCGGTACCCGGACCCTGTCCAGCGCGACGCGAGCGTGGTCGGTGGGCATGTTGAAGGTCCAGAGGTATTCCTCCACGACGAATCCGGGCGCGTCGGTGGGCACCAGGAACGCGGTGATGCCCGCGGCGTCGCCCGGCCCGCCCGAGGTGCGCGCGAAGATCAGGTCGGCGTCGGCGATATGCACGCCGGTGTTCCAGGTCTTGCGCCCGGTGATCACCCAGTCGTCCCCGTCGGGCACCGCCGTGGTCTCCATGTGGGTCGCGTCGGAGCCGTGCTCGGGCTCGGTGATGCCGAAGGCGAAGAATTTCGTCCCCGAGGCCAGCCCGTCCACCCACTCCGCCCGCTGGGCGGGTGTGCCGTACTCGAGCATGAGCAGCAAGCCGACGTTGTTGGCGACGATAGCGTGCTCGTTCTGCAGGTCGCAGTGCAGTCCGAGGCCGCGCCGGGCCAAGTGCTCGCGGATCACGGCCATGCCGAGATTGGTGCCGTCCCGGCCGCCGTACTGCGCGGGAAACGCGTACCGCAGGTGACCGGCGGCGTCGGCGCGCCTGCGCACCTCGGCCAGCAACTCCTCCCAGCGCGCGTTCGGCAGGCCGCCGCGATCCCAGTCGGTGCGGGCGTCCTCGCGGCGGTGGTCGAAGAAGCGGATGTTGTCGTCGATCTGCTCGAGCGGCGTGATCTCCCGATCGATGAACGCGTCGAGTTCGGCCAGGTAGTCGACCAGTTCCGCGGGTAGCTCGAAATCCATCGGAGCAGTCAGCCTTTCGCAGTGGGTCGGATCTGCATCAGCAGGTCCCATTCGATTTCCGAGACGCGGCGCCCGCTGGCCGCCATCACGATGTCCCGCACACTGCCGTCCAGATGGGCCGCGGCCTGCCCGGCCAGCCCGACGCCCCAGGCGAGCGTGCACATCACCTTCCACCAGCGAAACCGGTCTTCGTCGAAATCGCCGCCGCCGCGCTGGTAGCCGCGCACGAACGCGGCGCGGCCCGCGAGTCCGCCGAATTCCCGGTCGTCCGCGCGGAAGCGCCACATGCGCAGCGCGGGCCAGGCCACGTCGCGCATCGGATCGCCATGGCGCTGCGCGCCTTCCCAGTCCAGCACAGCCCGCAGGCCGTCCGGGCCGACGACGATGTTGCCGTTGCGCAGGTCGGTGTGCAGCAGCGCGGTGCGGGGCGGCGCGGGCGGGCAGCGGCGTTCCAGCCAGCGCAGGGCGAGGGCGAACACCGGCCGGTCCGGCAAGAGCGCGCGCACGTGCTCGGCCGCCTCGGTCAGCTGACGTCCGGGATCGGCGGCCGCCTCCGGCAGCCGGGTGGGCGCGGTCGACGGATCGATGGCATGCAGGCGGCCCATGGCTTCACCGAGCTGCTCGGCGACTCGTTCGCCGAGACACGCGGCCTCGGTCAGTCGTAAGACTTTGCGGGGCACGGTCTCACCGTCCACCCGTTCGGAGACCACGAACGGCCCTCCGACATACGCGCTATCGGTGCAGATCGCCACCACGGGGGGCACCGGCACGCCATTGGTCCGCGCCAGTTCCCGGACGGCGGCCTCCACGTCGACGGGAACCAGCTCGATCGCGCTCGGCACGATGGTCGCGACCAAGCGCCGTGTCCCACCGCCCAGGTCGGCTTCGAAGGCGACGTTACGGCGGCGAGCCCCGGCGGACAGATATTCGACATTCGACACCGTCACCGCTCGGCCGCCGCCCGACTCGAGGAACGCGGCCAAGCCGCGGGCCAGGTCGGCGCTCACTCGCCCGCCCAGGCGTCGTACCCCGGCTTGGCGATGTCCAGATCGGCCCGCACGACGGAGACCAGCGCTTCCCAGAGTCGCTCGTCATCGCCCTCGGCCACCGCCGCGAGCAACTCACGCTCCCGCTCGGCCGCACCCGGGCCCGATTCGAGCTCCCTGCGCACGATCCTGGCGAGGTTGGCCCCCACCCGTGCCTTGTGCTGCAATCCCGCGGGAAGGGCGGGCAGCAGCGTCTCCTCGAGCAGTTCGGCGAGCGATTCCAGCAACTCCGCTGCCGATGGGCGATTCTGCATTCGTTCCCCTCGGTCGGTTCCGGCCCTCAGCATGGCACGCACCTGGGCCGTCCCGATCGGTACTTTCGGCCGTCGGCCGCGGCCGCGCTCGCGACGGACCCGCCGACCGGAAGCGGCAGGCTTGGAGATGGATGCACCGCTTCCTGTGTGGCCGCTGGGAATCCACCGTGGGTCTTCTTCGCGCGAGGTCGGGCAGGCGAACGGTCGGTAAACTGCGAGGGGGGCAGTAGGCGCGGAGGCGCCATTCGGTGCGCGGGGCGAACACAGGAGAAACGCATTGGCGAGCAGTCGCGTCCGGTCCGGCGTCGTCGCGGGGTTCGCCCTCGTCATGGCGGTGCTCCTGGCGGCGTGCTCGTCTTCGTCCGAACCGGGCGGCGCACCGGGGCCCGCGGGCCCTGCGCCCGCGCCCATCGCCATCGCACCCGCATCCGGCGCCCGCGATGTCGATCCCCTCGCACCGGTCCAGGTGAGCACCGCCGACGGCCAGCTGACGTCGGTCACCATGACCAACGAGCAGGGCAAGGTCGTCGAGGGGATCCTGACGCCGGACAAGACGGCCTGGAAACCCACCGAGCCGCTCGGCTACGGCCGCACCTACACGGTGACGGCGGAAGGACTGACCGTCACCGGCCGAACCGGCCCCACCACCTCGACGTTCGCCACGCTGAGCCCGAACAACCAGACGAAGGTCGCGCTGACCACCACGGGCGGCACGCCGCTGTCCGACGGCGGCACGTTCGGCGTGGGCACCGTGGTGGTGGCCCATTTCGACGAGGACATTCCCGACCGCGCCGCCGCCGAGAAGCATCTGGCCGTCACCACCGACCCGCCCGTCGAGGGCTCGTGGTACTGGCTGGACGATCGCAACGCGCACTGGCGCCCGAAGGAGTACTACGCGCCCGGCACCAAGGTGAGCGTGGCGGCGAACATCTACGGCCAGGAACTCGGCCGAGGGCTCTACGGCCAAGAGGACACCAAGACCACGTTCACCATCGGCGCGTCGCACGTCTCGATCGCCGACGACAACACCAAGCAGATCCAGGTCTTCGAGAACGGCAGGCTGATCCGTACCATGCCGACCTCGATGGGCATGGGCGGCAGCGAGGTCGTCGCGGGCAAGACGATCACCTTCTGGACCCAGCCCGGGATCTACACGGTGATGGACAAGGCCAATCCGGTGATCATGGATTCGTCCACCTACGGCCTGCCGATCAACTCGCGCCTCGGCTACAAGGAGGCCATCGGCTGGGCGACCCGGATCAGCACCGACGGCATCTACCTGCACCAGCTCGACTCCACCGTCTGGGCGCAGGGCAACACCGACGTGTCCCATGGCTGTCTCAACCTCAGCGGCGAGAACGCCCAGTGGTTCTTCGCTTTCGCCGTCCCCGGTGACGTGGTGGAGATCCGCAACACCGGCGGCGCACCGCTCGAGGTCTGGCAGAACGGCGACTGGGGCCTGCCGTGGGATCAGTGGGTGCAGGGCAGCGCGCTGCGGTAGCGGCCGTCCAGCCGACACGCTGACCGGTCTTGCCGAGGGCGGGAAGCTGCACTACATTCCTGCTCTCGCGAGACCACTCGGTCTCCAATCCCCGCGCGACGCCCCCAGGGCGGCGCCGCGTGGGACCCGCGTTGACGATCGGAGCCGGCTCGATGGCGATGCTGTTGTACTACCTGCTACTACCGCTGTATCTGGCCGAGTCGTTCGTCCGCTTACTGGACTGAGCGCCGATCCGCCCAGCTCTCCGGGTTCGTCCGCTCCTGCTTCCGACGTGGCGCTCGCCTCGCCGCCCCTCGCTCCCGGCGCATCGGCGGCTCGGGCTGCCCGCCGCCAAAGCGCTCTCGGCGCAGCAGCAGCGCCCGATGACCACTCTCGAGCGCGGCGCCCCGGGAGATCGAGGCACATCAGGCCCGACTGCATCCATCGGGTGACAAACACTTTGCGCACTCCTCGGCCGTCTGCCCGGCATAAAGCCGTTCGACGACCACGTCCGCGACCGGACGTCTCGCCGAGGCGTCGACTCCGACCAGGGAAAAGCCGCCAGCCGGTCGCGTGACCATGGCCGCACCGGTCCCGTAGTGAGCCTCCGGCGATGCGCCGGCCGACTGCCGCACCCGCGTCCCACTCACCCGGCTTGCTCGGCCCCCGGCGGCTGGTGGAAGCCGGGACCGGCCTTGGGTTCGACGTCGCGCGGGTCGATCTGCTCGCGGCAGTGGTCGCAGACCAGCATGGGCGAGGTCTCCTGCCCGCAGCCGCGGTGTTCCAGGACGATCGGAGGGCCCTCCGGCCCGGCCAGGTGGTGATCGCCCCAGACCATCATCGCCGTGACGATCGGATACAGCTCGCGGCCCGCGGCGGTGAGGTGATAGTCGACGCGCCCGCCGCCGTGATCGGTGCGGGTGAAGATGCCCGCGTCGATCAGCATGCGCAGGCGGCTGGTGAGCAGGTTGCGATTGGTGATGCCGATGTTGCGGGCGAAATCGCTGAAACGGTGCACCCCGAAGAACGCCTCGGCGATGAGCAGGATGGTCCACCGGTCGCCGAGCAGTTCGACCACGCGGGTGACCGAATCGTCGACCGGGCGCCGCAATGTCATGGCGCTATTTTCGCATCCTGGATCGGTATTGCTTTCCTACCATCGGTATCACGATAATACCAACAGACCGTGCCCCTCCGGGCCGACAGCTGGGAGTGTCGATGACGACCACGAACCACCCGACCGACGACTACGTGCGCCTGCTCGACCCCGCGGTGCGGCCGGACCCGTATCCCCTCTTCGCGCGGTTGCGCGAGTCCGGCGCGTTCCGGATCGGCACGGCTCCGGCGGTCGTGCTGACCCGCTATGCCGACTGCGCCGCCGTGCTGCGCGATCCCCGGGCGAGCGTCGACCGGTCACTGGCCCGCTTGCAACTCGGGTCGATGCCGATCTACGACGGCACGCGCCACGACGGCGCGGCCCGGGCGAAACCCTCGTTCCTGTTCCTGGACCCGCCCGACCACACGCGCCTGCGCCGCCTGGTGTCCAAGGCGTTCACCCCGCGCGTCGTGCGGCGACTGGAACCCCGGATCACCGAGATCGTCGACGACCTGCTCGACCAGCGCGCCCGCGAGGGGCGATTCGACGCCGTCGACCACTTCGCCTACCCGCTGCCGGTCACCGTCATCTGCGAACTGCTCGGCGTGCCGCTCGCCGACGAAGCCCGGCTGAGCGCCTGGTCCGCGCTGCTGTCGCGCACCCTCGATCCGACCTCCCGCGCCGCCGCCCAGTTCCGCGCCGACCCGGCGCAGATCCAGCGCGCCGGGACCGAGTTGCACGCCTACTTCGAAGAACTCACCGATCGCCGCCGCCGCGCCCCCGGACCGGATCTGCTGTCCGAACTCATCGCCGCCGAAGACGCCGGGGACGCGCTCACCCACGCGGAACTGATCTCGACCTGCGCACTGCTGCTGGTCGCCGGACACGAGACCACCGTCAACCTGATCGCCAACGCGACCCTCGCCCTGCTGCGCAGGCCGGACGAACTCGCCGCCCTCCGCGCGGATCCGGACCGGGCGGCGGGCGTGGTCGAGGAGACGCTGCGCTTCGACCCGCCGGTCCAGTTGATCCCGCGCATCGCCGCCGACGACATGACCGTCGGCGACACAGACATCCAGCGCGGCGATCTGGTGGTGCTGCTGATCGCCGCCGCGCACCGCGACGCCTCGACGTTCGCCGACCCCGACCGCTTCGACCCGGCGCGGGACAACCGCCACCTGGCTTTCGGCCTAGGGGCGCACTTCTGCGTCGGCGCTCCCTTGGCCCGCTTGGAGGCGCGCGTGGCGCTGACCCGGTTCGCGCAACGAGTGGAATCGCCTTCCCTGCTGATGGACCCGCCGCCCTACCGGGAGCACGTCAACCTGCGCGGACCCGCGCACTTGCCCATCGAGTTCGCGGCGATCCGTCCCCGCTAGCGACGGGGTCAGCCGTCGTAAGAGCAGGCGGCCGCCGCGCGCAGCCCCGACCCCACACAGCCGCACGTGCACGCGCCCTCGCCGGGCACCCAGCGTCGAGCGATCGCACTCCGTTAGCGGACGCGACGCGCGGCGTCCAGCCATCAGCGCAGCGGGGGGCCACCGCGTGCGGCCCGACCTTACAGCTGCGCGGAGCGCGCCCTCGCCGAGCACTCCGTGTCGCAGCGATCCAGCCCCGCTAGCGACGCGGGCCAGCCGTCGTACGAGACATGCGGCCTCCATCCCCCGGCGAGGCGGGTCGCCGCCGCGTGCAACGCCGCCGCCACACAGTCCCACATGACCGCGCCCGCACCGAGCACCCGCGTTCGCGGCGATCCGACCCCGCTATCGACGCGGCTCAGCCGTCGTACGCGACGTGCGGCGTCCATTCTTCGGCGGGGCGGGTGGCCGCGGCGTGCAGCGCCGCCGCCACACGGTCGCGTGTGAACGCGCCCTCGCCGAGCACTCCGTTGATCTGCACCGCGACGGCCCGGATGCCCTCGGGCGCGAGGGTGGCGTCCAAGCTGGTCACCAAGTTGCGCACCGCCGCCTTCTGGACGCCGAGCGAAGCGGCCCGATGCCACGGCTTGTCCGCGGCCGCGCTGCCGGTGACCAGCACGCGGGCGCCCTCGGACAGGAAGGGCCGCGCCGCTTGCACGGCGGGCAGCAGCGCCGCCGCGCCGACGGTGAAGTCCTCGATCAACTCCGGCACGGAGAGCCGTAACGGATCGGCTTCCCGGAAGACGCTGGGGTTGAAGTGCAATACGTCGATCCGGCCGTGGCGTTCGCCCACCCCGGCGACCACCCGGGTCACGTCGGCGGGATCGCGCAGATCCACCCCCACGCCCTCGGCGTCGAAGCCTTGCTCGCGCAATTCCTTCGTCAACGGCTCGGCCTCCTCGGGCAACCGGCAGGCCAGCACCGCGGTGTAACCGTCGGCGGCGAACAGGCGGGCCACCGACAACCCGACACCGGGCCCGGCGCCGAGCACGAGAAGCACGGGCGCGGTCATGATCGCTCCGCCCCGGCCCGGCGGCTGTGTCTCGCGATCATTCGACGACAGCCTTGATCCGGTTCAGCGTCTCGCGCATCCCCTCGACGTTGGTCTTGCCGCGCGTCCACCCGGCCAGCAACCAGTACAGCCGCAGCACCGGGTTGCTGTGCAGCTGGAACGATTCGGTGACGTCGGTGCCGCCGTCGACCGGTTCGAAGACATAGCGCCAGGTGTTGATCGGCATGCCCCGCGGTCCGAGCACGGTGAACGCGAACTCCCGGCCCGGCTCGCAGGCGACGATGCGGCACACCGTCGCGTACTTCAGCCCCCAGCCGTTGCGGTTGACGTGACCGCGGAACTTCACGCCGACCGCCGGGCCGGTGGCGCCGCCGAGCCACTCCGCGGCGAACGTCTCGGGACTGAACCGCCCGGTGTTCTCGATGTCACTGACCAGTGCCCAGATCTCGTCGGCGGGCGCGGCCATCCGGACCGTCACGCTGTCATGCATGCGCCGAACGCTAGCAGGCGGCCCGGCCGTCGCCTCCGGCTCGAACCGGGCCGCCGCCGAGCGGGCCGCCCAGCCGTCCACGTCCGGCAGCCACCCGCCGGGTGGCAGCACCCAGCACGCGGCGAGCAGGTCGTGACCGAAGTGCGCGAGCGCCGCGTGTTCGGGCCAGTGCTCGCGGGTCCACTCCGGGTCGTCGGTCGCCGAGTCGATGCCGCTGCGGACGACGCCGACCAGCTCGAATTGCAGATGCTGGACCAGCACCCAGGCCACGGCGTCCATCGGCTTGTGCCGCAGGCGGTCGAGCAGGACGTCGGCGGCGGCGCGCACCCGGTGCTCCATCCAGCGGAAGGTGCGCCGGTGGGCGCGGGGCGCGACGCCGTACAGCGCGAGCACCGCGACGGCGACGCCGAGCACGGTCTCCCACAACCGGTCGCGCAGCACCGGTCCGATCGGTCCGCCCGTGGTGGCGACCCCACCCGCGATGAGCGCCACCGGCGTGATGAAGACGACGGCCAGCGCGTAGTTGCGCGGCACGAACAGCTCGATGCAGAACTGCAGCGCGGCGATCAGGACGATCAGCGCGTAGCCGGTCGGCCCCACTTGGTAGATGAGCGCGAAGAGGCCGAGTCCAGCGATGGTGCCGACGAACCGGTGGATGGCCCGCACCTGCCCACGCACGCGATCGGGCCCGGCTTGCAGCACGATGAGGGCGCTGAGCACCGCCCAGTGCGGACGGTCCAGACCGAGCAGCGCGCTCAGCGCGCCCGCGCCGAGGCAGCCCGCTGCGACCCGCAGCGCGCTGATCGCCGCGTGCGAGGAGAACGACAGCGAACGCGCCAGCCGGAAGCCGATGGCCGGGCGGGCGAACGAGACCAGAGGATCGACCAGGAGATCGTCGGTGTCGTCGTCGGGAGCGTGCCCGGCGAGCCCGCGGCGCGCGCCCTGCAAGGTGGCCAGCAACTCGGCTTCGCCCGGGTCGGAGGGCAGGCCCGCGTCGTAGACCGCGGCCCACGCGTCGGCCATCGCGGCGCCCGCCCGGTGGCGCAGGTCGATGGCGGGCGTCCCCGCCTCCCGCGCCGCGACGTAGGCGTCGACCGCGCGGACCGCCGCCGCGACCGCCGTCCGTTCCGGTTTGCGGCGATCACGCAGCACCCCGGCCATCGACACGGCGAGCGCCGCCGCGACACCGCAGGCGGCGCCGAACAACAGCGTCGCCACCGCGGTGCCGGTCTCGGCCGCTTTCATCGCGCCCGCGCAGACCAGCGCGAAGAACAGCGCGCCCGGCGGACCCAGCCGCAGCGCATCGATGACGAACACGGCCACGACCGCGATCGCCGTCACCACGACGACCATCAGCAGCGATGAACCGAAGCCCGCGTCCAGCAGGCCGCCGATCGCAGCGCCGACGCCGCAGGAAGCCAGCAACGCCGAGCCGGCCGCGAGGACGACCCAGCCGCGCACCCGGTACGGCCGCCCCTCGCCGTAGAGCACGGCGAAGGCGCCGAACATGACGAACACCGCCACGTCCGGATGGCCGAGGCCGGTGATGATCGCGGCCGGGACGGCGAATGCCAGCGCGGCGCGCAACGCCACGCTCCACCGCCGTCCCGCGGGCGAGAGGGCGAACAACAGCGAGCCCACCCGGCCCTTCGGTGGCACCGGATCCGGGTATGTCGCTGCCACCTGCTGTCCTTTCTGGTCTGGACGAACTGCCTGGTGCACACATTAGATTCGAGGCATGACCGCCGACGCTCATCTTCCGCTACCCACGCGCGTCCACGCCTTCGGCGACGACGCGCTCGGTGATCACGACGCCGTCGCCTTGGCCACGCTGGTGCGCGACGGTGCGGTCGCGCCACACGAACTCGCCGCCGCCGCGGTGGCGCGCGCGGAGCGGGTCGAGGAGCTGGCGGCGGTCGCCTACTCCAGCTATGCCGAACCGCTGCTGCCCGCCGAACGGACCGGCGCCTTGTACGGCGTGCCCAGTTTCGTGAAGGACAACACCGACGTGGCGGGCATGCCGACGAATCAGGGCACGGCCGCGTTCCGCGCGCGGCCCGCTCGCGCGCACAGCGGCTACACCCGCCAGTTCCTCAGCACCGGTCTCACCGTCCTCGGCAAGAGCGCCATGCCGGAATTCGGTTTCAACGCCAGCAGCGAGACACCGCACCTCGCGCCCACCCGCAATCCGTGGCACACCGGGTATTCCGTGGGCGGTTCGTCGGGCGGGGCCGCCGCGCTGGTGGCGGCGGGTGTCGTCCCGATCGCGCACGGCAACGACGGCGGCGGATCGATCCGGATTCCGGCGGCGTGCGCCGGACTGGTCGGCTTGAAGCCGACGCGGGGACGGCACGTGGTGTCCGGGCTGGCGCGTTCGCTGCCGGTCGACATCGTCAGCGAAGGCGTGCTGACCAGGACGGTGCGCGACACGGCGGCGTATACCGCGGCGGTCGAACGCTATCGGCGCAATCCGGCGCTGCCGCCGATCGGCCGCGTCGACGGTCCACCGGGACGGCGCATGCGGATCGCCCTCGTGCTCGACAACCTCGCGGGGCCGGTGCCCGCCGGTCCGACCCGGGATGCCGTCGAAAGCGTCGCCCGCACGCTCGAGGCCTGCGGCCATTCGGTCGAGCCGGTGCCGTTGCCGTTCGACGCCACGATCGAAAGCGCCTTCCTGCACTATTGGGGGCTGCTCGCGGCCGCGATCACCACGACCGGACGGTTTCTCGACCGCCGGTTCGACGCGCGCCGCGTGGACGACCTCACCGCGGGCCTTCGTGCCTTCTTCCTGCACCGGGCCTTGCGCGCCCCGCTCACGCTCTACCGGCTACGCGCGGCGGCGGCCACCTATGAGCAGGCGCTCGGGCCCTACGACGCGGTGCTGCTGCCCACGCTCGGTCACACCACGCCGCCCCTCGGCCATCTCAGCCCGACCGTGCCGTTCGACGAACTCCTCGACCGGTTGCGCGCCTACGTCTGCTTCACACCGATCAACAACATCACCGGGACGCCGGCCATCACCGTTCCGGCGGGCCTGACCGACGCCGGGCTGCCCATCGGAGTGCAGTTCGCCGCCACCCGCGGCAACGAGCGCACCCTGCTGGAGCTGGCGTATCTGATCGAGTCCGAGCGGCCCTTCCCCCGCGTCGATCGCTGACCCGCACTCTCGGAATTAGGGTAGGCTAAGTTCGCTCAGCGCAAGGATCGGGGCGGACACGGCCGCAGGCCGGAGAGGACGAAACCATGGGCACGCGCGTCGAATTGACCGGAGTCCCGGAGACCATGCTGTGGACGCTCTACAACCGGGCCGCGGAAGCGAAACGCCCGGACGGCATCCTGCGCGACCCGGACTGTGTCCGAATCTTCGACGCGCTCGACTACGACTACGAGCGGGCGTTCGGCGCTCCCGATGGCACGCACGCGGTGCGATCGCTGCGTTTCGACCAGGCGGTACGGCCCTGGCTCACAGCGCATCCGGGCGGTACCGTCGTCGAACTCGCCGCCGGATTGGAGACCCAGTTCCAACGGTGCGACGACGGGCGCGTGCGGTGGCTGTGCGTGGACGTGCCCGAGGGCATCACGCTGCGCGAACGGTTCCTGCCGCCGAGCGAGCGCTGCCGGCATCTGCCGATCAGCGCGCTCGACACGGCGTGGCTGGACGAGGTCGACGCCGAACGCGGTGTCTTCGTCACGGCCCAAGGCCTTTTCATGTACTTCGAGCCGGACGAGGTGCGGCGCCTGTGCGCCACGATCTTCGAGCGGCTACCCGGGGTGGAGCTGATGTTCGACATCATCCCGCCGTGGTTTTCCCGTAAGACGATGCGGGGCTACGCCAAGACAGCGCACTACACCGCGCCGCCGATGCCGTGGGGGGTCAAACGCAGCCACGCGGCACGGCTGCTGCGTGAATGGAGCCCCCGAGTGGCGGAGGTGACGGTGTCGTCCTTCAGCCCATCCCGGGGTCCGCTCGCGGTGAGCCTTCCCCTGTTCGAGCGCCTTCCGGCACTGCGCGACATCCCGCCCGGCATCGTCCACGCGCGTGGCGCCCGGTAGGTCAGGGCGCCACGGCATTCGCGGCGGACGACGGGCGATCGCGGTGCACCGGGCCGTGGGCGTCGTCGCAGTGGTCCTCCAGCATCGGCAGCAGGCGCTGCCTATCCGCCGCAGCCGAGGAGGCGACGGCATGGGTGTGGTCGACCTGCAAAGTGGTGTGGGTGATGCCGTAGTCGTGATCGAGCAGGTGTTCGATCCGCTGACGCAGCCCGTGGCAGTCCGCCCCCGCGCGGACCAGCACATGCGCCGACAGGGCGATGTCACCGGAGGTGATCTGCCAGACGTGCAGGTCGTGCACCTCGTCGACGCCATCGATGTCCACCAGCCTGCGCCCGAGCGCGTCCGGATCGACACCCGCGGGCGCCGCCTCCAGGAAGATCCGGCCCGATTCGCGCACCAGCCCCAGCCCCGCCTTGACCATCAGCGCGACGACGATCAGCGTGGCGATCGCGTCCGCCCTGGCGAAACCGGTGGTCAGCACGAGGAGCCCGGCCACGGCGGTGGCGATGAATCCGTACAGATCGTTGAGCACGTGCTGGAACGCGCCCTCGACGTTCAGGCTGGAGCGGTTGGCCTTGCTGATCGCCCAGGTGGCCGCGATGTTGACCACCACACCGGCCAGCGCGGTGGCCAGCACGAGGCCGCCGGTGACCTCCGGCGGCTCCAGCAGGCGGCGCACGGCCTCGTAGGTGAGCCAGCCCGCGAGCACGAGCAGCGTGACGCCGTTGGCCTGCGCGGAGAGGATCTCGGCGCGCTTGTAGCCGTAGGTGTACTTGCCGTTCGCGGGCCGGGCCGCGAGGCGGATCGCGATGAGCGCCAGGACAATGGACGCGGCGTCGGTGAGCATGTGCGCCGCGTCCGACAGCAGTGCCAGCGAGTTGGCCAGCACGCCGATCACGACCTCGACCGACATGAAGCCGACGATGAGGGCCAGCGCGATGGTCAGCCACCGGCGGTCGGCCTCACCGGACACCCCGTGCCCGTGCGCGTGACCGTGTTCGTGTCCCATCGGCCCTGCCCCTTTCATCATCACATGTATGCGCATATCTGCATCTGTTCCGTCAGCTTAACCCAACCCCCGCAGCGCGCGACAGGCCAGCGCAGTGAGCTGGATCACGTCGCATACCGATCGGCTGTCCCGGTCAGCCGACCAGGGCGTGCACCGCCGCATAGGTCGACACGGTGGCGATCAGCCCTGCGACGACACTGCCGACCACGTTCATCGCCGCGAACAAGTAGGCGCCGCGTTCGGCCAGCCGCACGGTTTCGTAACCGAAGGTGCTGTAGGTGGTCAGCGCCCCACAGAATCCGGTACCGAGCATGGCGAACAGCGGCGACGACAGCGCCGACCCGGCGCCGCTCAGCGCGCCGAGCACCAGGCAGCCGATCAGGTTGACGGAGAAGGTGCCCCAGGGAAACAGACTGTCGCGGCGGTCCTGCACCGCGCGGTCGAGCAGATACCGCAGCGGCGCGCCGATCGCCCCGCCCACGAGGACCAGCAGCACGGTCATCGCGTCCCCTTTCGCGCGCGTCGCAGGCGTTCGTACCCCGCCCTGGTGAGCCACATGGCGGCGAAGGTGGCCGAGAGAGCGCAGAGCAAGGTGCCCGCCAGATAGGCGGCCGCGACGACGATCGTCCCCGGCGCCAGCAGCTGGCGGACTTCGTTGGCGTAGGTCGAGAAGGTGGTGAACCCGCCCAGGACGCCGACTCCGAGAAAGGGGCGCAGCAACCGATGAGCAGCCCAGATCTCGGTCACCGCGACCATGAGCACTCCGATCGCGAAGCACCCCGCGACATTGGTGATGAAGGTGGCGAGCGGGAAGTGCCAGGGGCGCCCGGGCAGCCCCTGGGCGAGACCGTAGCGCGCGAGCGCGCCGAGCGCCCCGCCGAGGGCAACGACCGCGACGGCCGAGCCATTGGCACGCCAGAAGTCCCGACGCCGCGCGCGTTCGGCGATGCCGGTCGGCTCCTCGGTCAGTTCATCGGCCACGCAGCACTCTTACCGAACCGTCCGCGACGGCGTCCCGGCGGGTCACCACGCCGCCGCGCTCAACGGTCCCCGGCCTCGCCGTCTCCGTCGTGCGCGACCAGAACCGAGCAGCCGACGTGCCGCGCGGCTTTCTCCGCGGTGCTGCCGATGAACCGGCCCCAGATGCCCGAATGCCCGCTGCGCCCGAGCACGAGCAGGTCGGCGTGGTGATCGGCGGCCGCGGTGGCCAGTTCGCGCGCCGCCTGACCGGCGCGGATCTCGGCCCGCACCGCGATGCCGTGCTGTTCGGCGGCTTCTGCGGCGGTGGTGAGCCAGCGATGGCAGGCCTGTTGCCCGATCGAGCGTTCGTCCTCGATCTCGCCGACCACCGGACCGTAGTGCGGCAGATACTCTTCGACCGCGACGACCGTGAGCGTGGCGTGGTGCACCGTCGCCAAGTCGAGCGCCATCGTCAACGCGGCCCTGGCGCCGGGCGAGTCGTCGTAGCCCACCACGATCCGCTGGAACACCTTTCCATTGTGATCCCTGGGATGGGCCGGAGCCAGCGTTACGGCAACCCTGGGGCAATCAGACCGGCGCCGCGGCGTGATCCGCCGCGAGCACTTCGGCTGCCGCGTGCTCGCCCGAGCGGATCGCTCCCTCGATGTAGCCCGACCACTCGGTGGCGGTTTCGCTTCCGGCCCAGTGGATCGCGCCGACCGGGTGACGCAGGGCCGACCCGAGAGTGGTCAGAACACCCGGCGGGAAGAACGAGTTGTAGCCGCCGCGGGCGTAGGGATCGTCGGCCCAAACCTTCTCGTGCCACTCGACCGGCTCCCGGGCGACATGCCCGAAGGCGCGGACGAGCGAACCGACGATCATGGCGCGGCGCTCGGCCGGGGGAAGCGCGGCCAGGCGTTGCGCGGCCCGGCCGGGCACCAGCGCGCCGAGCACACCGGGACCGCCGGGGCGGGAGGCGTCGAAGGTGACGGGCACCGGATCGTGCAGGTTCAGCGACTGACCGGTGAGCAGGTCGTCGCGCCAGAACGGCCGCTCGTAGACGGCGAACGCTTTCAGGACCGAGCCCATCGGCATGCGCTGGGTCAACTGGTCGCGCGCGGCGGGCAGCGGCGGGTCGTAGGCGATGCGTCCGGCGAGCGTGGGCGGCACCGCCACGATCACGTGCCCTGCCTGCACGGCACCGGCGTCCCCGCTCACCCGCACACCGTCCGCGCCCTGCCGGATCTCCGTGACCGGAGCGCCGAGGCGCACCGCGTCCCCCAGTTCGGCCGCGACGGCCAGCGCGGGCCCGTCGGCGCCGTCGACGAACAGGCGGGTCACCGTCTCGGCGGTGATCCCGGACTCGACCCCGCCCGCGGAACGGATCGTGGTCAGCAGGCCGAGCATCGAGATGCTGCCGACGTCGACGCACAGTTCCTCGCCGATCATCACCTCGGCGAGGTTCCGCGCGCGCCGCTCGGGCACGTTCCGGCGCAACCAGGTCGCCGCGGTCATCGCGTCCAGCCGGTCAGCGCCCGGCGTGGTCCACGGGCGCGCGAGGTCGACGCGGGCGGCCATCCGTTCCAGTCGCCACATCGCTTGGACGAGCACGAGCAGGACGAACGTCGGCAGTGGCGGGCGGGCGCCGCTGAACGGCCGCCGGACCACTCCCTCGACCAGCAGGTCGACCCCCTCGGGAGGTGCGAAGGTCGCCGCGCCGTACTCCTCGGCCAGCGCCGCGAAACGCGTGTGCGCACCGGAGATCCACTGCCCGCCGAGGTCGACGGCCCAGCCGTCGCCGACCCGCGCGGTCAGGGTGCGACCGCCGACCCGGTCGTTCGCTTCCAGGACGACGACCTCCCGGCCCGCCGCTCGCAGCGTCCGCGCCGCGCTCAGCCCGGCATATCCCGCACCGACGACAACGACGTCCGTACGGTCCATGGTGGCCTCCCGTCGCCGCACCGTAACTCGACAACCACTGTTGATCACCCCGGGACGATCCGCAACCGGCGTGGGAATCGACAGTGCTAGCGCGGCAGGGTGGCGAGGGCGGCGACGGCGGCCTCCTGCAAGGTGGCGGTCAGCGAACGCGGCGGCGCCGTGACCCGTCCGCGCACCCATTGCCTGCAGTACTCCTGTGCCGGTCCGATACAGATCGCGTGGGCCAGCGGATAGCCTTCGCCGCCCTCGTCCGCCACACCGAGCAGTTCCCCGTACCAGCGCTCCAGCGCCTCGAAGAAGGCTCGATTGTGCTGTGCCAGTTCCGGCTCCGCGACCCGCGCCACCTCGTCCGGCAACGTGGCGAACAGGAACCGGGCCAAGTCGCGATGGTCTTCCACCCAGCCGAGATGGGCTGCCAGCATCGCGCGGATCGCCTGCTCGGGACCGGCGCCGGGCGCGTCGAGGCGGGCCAGCACCGTCCGCTGGTAGTCGAGCATCCCGGAAACGTAGACCGCGGCCGCCAATTCGGCTTTCGAGCCGAACGCGTGGAACATGCTGCCGCTGGACAAGCCGAGCCGATCGCGCACGCCTGCCACCGTGAACGACGGATAGCCCTTGGCCGACAGCTGTCGCGTCGCTTCGGCCAGGATCCGCTCGCGGGTGCGCACGACCGGCTACGCGCCGAACTCGGCGTCGATGCCGGAGCGGACCGCGGCTAGCACCTGAGCGCGCACTCGCAGTTTCGTCCCGGTGTGCGCGGCGAAGTCGATCCCGGTCAACCGGTGCGCTTCGGCCGTGGCGCGCGTGCGCAAGTCGTCCTCGTCGGCGGCGAGCACGTCGAGAAAGCCCAGTGCCCTGGCCTCCTCGGGTCCGACCAGGATCCCGGTGTTCGCCGCCCGGTCGAAGCCCGGCGCGGTGAGGCGGTGCCGCGCCACCTCCACACCGTAATGCGGAATGGTGAGCCCGATCGCGACCTCGTTGAGGCCCAGTTTGAAATCCCCGGTGACGCCGAAGCGCACGTCCGCGGCCAGCAGCGTGAACGCGCCCTGCGCGATGGCGTGGCCCGGGCAGGCCGCCACGACGGGATACGGGAACCCGAGCAGCCGGTGGACCAGGTCGCCGCCCGCCCGCAGTGTGCGGCGGATGTCGTCGAGCGAACGGGAGAACGTCGCCAGGTCGTAGCCGGCGGAGAACATGCGCGAACGCCCGGTCAACAGGACGACCGCCCGGTCGGCTTCGGCACGGTCCAGGGCACCGGCGATGGCACCGATCATGTTCTCGGACATCACATTCGCCTTGCCGTCGTCCAGCGTGATCGTGGCGATCCCGCCGTCGAGCCGATAGGTGACGAGTTCGGTCATCCCAGCCTCCTCTAGAGCAGGACTCTAGAGTAACACTCTAACGACTCGACAGCTAACGTCGAGCCGCCGGTCGCGGCACCGGTCGCGGGCAAGGTGTCGATGTGGCAACGACGCGAAACAGCGGTCCATGAACGTCCGATACGAGAAGCAGATGATGCTGCCGAAAAAGCCTGGCGCGTCCGGGCTTCGGACTAGCCTCGGGGACAGGCTCAGGTGAAGGAAGCGACATGACCGCAGCAACCGTCATCCGCCCGCTGGCGCCGAGCGAGGGGATCTTCGCCAACAGCGAAGTGCTCGTCGGCTATTCGCTTCGGGTCGCGGGCCGGTTGGATCTCGCCGCGCTGTCGGCGGCGTTCGAAGCCGTGGCCCGCTCCCGTCCGATCCTCGGCGCCCACCTGGAACCGGACGGGCACGGCGGGCATCTCCTGCTCGAATCCGCCGGCGCCACACCCGAGATGACGGTCGCGGACGGTGATCCGGAACAGCTGCTCACCGGCGCCCGGCTGGATCAGCGCACCGCGCTCGCCGCGCTGTGCGTGGTCCGCGACGGCGCCACGGCGGGTGTCACCTTGGTGACCCACCACAGTGTCGCGGATGCCTATCATTCGCTGGCTGTGTTCGCCGAGCTGTGGTCCTGCTACACCGACCTCGTCCGGTCCAGGCCGCTCGAACTGCCGCCACCGGGCTTCCCGCGCTCGGTGGAAGACCTGCTGCACGAGCGTGGCGTGCGCAAGATCGAGACAGCCGCCGCACCGCCGCGCCCCGCCGCGCGGGCCTACTGCGGCCCGGAGGATCCCGAATACCTCGTGCCCCGAACCGCACGCTGCAGGCTCACCCGGACGCAGACCGCCGCGCTCGTCGAGCTCGGGCACCGGGAGAACACCACGATCAACGGCCTCGCCTCCGCCGCGATCCTGCTCACCGAGGCGGAGCTGCGCGGGCTGCCGCTCACCGACCTGCTCTACACCTACTCGGTCGACCTGCGCACCCGGGTGACGCCGCCGATCGGGATGACCGAGGGCACCAACGTACTCGGCTTCGCGAACTTCGTTCCCGCGCGAACCGGCGCGACGCTCGTCGATCTGGCCCGCGGCGTCAGCGACACGCTGCGCGCCGAACTCGACGCGGGCCTCGTGCAACAGACTCCGCTGCAGATACCCGAGATCACCGCCGGGCCTCCGCCGCGCGCGCCCGGCATCGTGCTGGCCACCAACTGGGGACGCGTACGCCGGCCCCGCGTGCCGGAAGAGCTGTGTATCACGGATTTCCGATCGATCATGCTGGGCAAGCCGGACAAGACGGGCTACCGGCTCCAGCAGCCGAGCGGCACCATCATCGTCAGCACCTTCGACGATCGGCTGAGCATCGAGATCCACCATCCCGAGGAAACCACCGAGGAGCAACGCGTGCGCGTGCGGCTGCTCACCGCTCACCTGTCGGAGTTGAGCGCGGCGGGCGCCTGAACCCGGCGGTTCCGGACCGAAGCACGGCGACCGGCACGCGATCCGCGCACCGACGACGACGCGGCGAACTCGGCGGAGCTTTCCGTCAAGTGCGCGCCGCCGACGTGCGCGTCAGCGTCTGCAGCGGATCGGTGAGCACATCGGTGAAAGCCAGTTCCGCGGCGCCGATCAAGGTCGCGTCGCCGCCGAGCGCGCTGGTGCGCAACCGGACCTGTTCGCGAACGGCTTGCAGACCGTTCACGGCCACGCGGCTGCGCACCTGCGCCGCGGACGCCAGATAGATCTCCCGCAGCACGCCGCCGAACACCACCATCGACGGATTGAAGATGTTCACCAGATTGGCCACGCCGTAGCCGAGCCATTCGCCGACCTGGTGCAGCGCGTCGCGGGCCACGGCGTCGCCGCGGGCGGCGGACTCGACGATCGCGTCGACCGCCGCCTGCCCCGGAGGATCGGAGCGCCCCGCCGCCGCGATCAATCCGAGCTCGCCCGCCTCGGCCTCGAGGCAGCCCCGGGAGCCGCAGGCGCAGGGCCGACCACCCGGGTGGACGATCATGTGCCCGACTTCCCCGCCGTAACCGCCCTCCCCGCCGAGCAACTCGCCGTTCATGATGATGCCGCCGCCGATGCCGACGTCGCCGTGCAGATAGATCAGATTCGCCAGGCCCGCGCCCGCGCCGCGTTCGCGTTCGGCCAGCGCGCCGAGATTGGCGTTGTTGCCGACCGCGACGCGCGTCCCGAGATCGAGTTCCCTGGTCAGCTCCGCGCCGAACGCGACATCCACCCAGCCGAGATTCGGCCCGTAGCGCACCACGCCGTCCTCCTCGCGGACCATGCCGCAGAACGCGACCCCCACGCCCACGCATCGAGCGTCCGGTGCCGCCGCGGCGATCATCGCCCCGGCCATGCCCGTCAGCGCGGCGATCACGTCGTCCGGGTCGAACGCGCGGCCGGGACGGGCGGTCTCGGTGCGATCGAGCACCGAGCCGCCCAGCCCGACCCGCGCGGCGGCCAGACGATCCGCCCCGACGTCCAGCGCGACGACGTAGACCCGGTCGGCCCGCGGACGCACCACCAGCGACGGCCTGCCCGCCCGCCCGGTCTGGCCGGGCAATTCCTCGCTCACCAGGCCCGCCGCGGCCAGGTCGGTGGTGAGCGCGAGAATGGTGCTGCGGTTCAATCCCATTCGCTCGGCGAGCGCGGCACGCGACACCGCCCCGTCACGGTGCACGTGCCGCAGCAGCGCGGCGAGGTTGCGCGTGCGGATCTCCTCGGGCGAAGGTGCTGCTCGCATTCACCGGGCTTTCGTCACGGGGCTGGGATTCATCGTTGCGGGAGCGCTCGCTTACGGGACAGGGCGTCCACTCCGGCCGCCAAGAGCAGCACGAATCCTGTCACAACGAATTTCGTGCCCGCGCTGTAGCCCATCAGCCCCATCCCGTTGTTGATCACCGCGACCACCGCCGCGCCGAGCACCGCGTCCAGCATCCGCCCGCGACCGCCGAACAGGCTGGTGCCGCCGATCACCGCCGCGCCGACCGCCGTCAGCAGCACGTCGCTGCCGCCGGTGTTCGGATCGACGGAGTTCGCGCGCGAGGCCGCGATGAGCCCGCCGACCGCCGCCATCGTGGAACACAGCACGAAGGCGGTGATCTTCACGCGATCCACCGCGATGCCTGCGCGCCGGGCGGCCTCGGCGTTGCCGCCCACGGCGTAGATGTGCCTGCCGAACGCGGTGCGGTCGAGCACGAACGTCCACAGCAGCAACAGCGCCACGATCAGCGGCACGACAATGGGCATCCCCGCCAGCGAGTGCACCGCGGGATTGCGGCTGCGCTCGCCGTTGAGCACCAGCACCGCCGCGCCCGCCACGACGGCCAGCAGCACGACCCGCAGCGCCACCGCCCGCGCCGTCGTGCCGGTGAGCCCGAGTTTCGTGCGCGCCCGCCACTTCCGGTACTGGATCAGTGCGAAACCGGCGATCAGCAGCGCGTACAGCGCCCAGCCGATCGGCGGCGGCACGTTCTTGTTCGCGATCGCGACGATCGTCTCGTCGCGGATGGCGATGTTGCGGCCGTTGTCCATGATCTTCAACGCCACGCCTTGCAGCGCGAGGAACGCCGCCAGCGTCACCACGAACGACGGGATCCCGATCTTCACCACGACCGTGCCGATCGCGAGTCCGATCGCCACGCCGGTGAGCAGCGAGACCAGCACCGCCGCGTACCACGGCCATCCTTCGTCGGTGAGCAGCACGGCGAGCACGGCGGCGCAGACCCCGCTGGTGAATCCGGCCGACAGGTCGATCTCGCCGAGCAGCAGCACGAAGATCAGCCCCATCGCGATCACCGCGATGGCCGCGCCCTGCGTGAACAGGTTGGCGAAGTTCGCCTCGGACATGAAGACCGGGCGCGCCGCCCAGAAGACGGCCGAGAGGACGACGAGCGCGAGCACCGAGGGCAACGCCCCCATGTCGCCGCCGCGCACCCGGCCGACGTAGCCGCTCATCAGGTCGGTCACCGGCGCCGCCGGTCGCCGCTCGGTGGTCACCGCGGTCATCGGGTCGCTCCGCTCGCCTCGAGGCCGAGCGCGCCGCTGCGGCCTGCCGTGATCAATTCGACGACCTGCGCGTGCGTCACGTCGGAGGTCCGTACCTGGGCGGCCATCCGGCCGAGGTAGAGCGCCGCGATCCGGTCGGACACCGCGAAGACGTCGTTCATGTTGTGCGAGATCAGCACCACCGCGAGACCTTGGTCGGCGAGCCTGCGGACCAGCTCGAGCACCTGCTGGGTCTGCGCGACGCCCAGCGCGGCCGTCGGCTCGTCCAGGATCACCACTTTGCTGTTCCACAGCACGGCTTTCGCGATGGCCACCGTCTGGCGCTGCCCACCGGACAGGCTGGCGACCTGCTGCCGCACCGACTTGACGGTACGCACCGACAGGCTCGCCAGCGTCTTTCCGGCGAGTTCCTCCATCGCGTATTCGTCGAGCACGAGACCGCGCCTGCGTTCCCGGCCGAGGAACATGTTCTGGACGATGTCGAGGTTGTCGCAGAGCGCGAGGTCCTGGTAGACGATCTCGATGCCGAGCGCGGCCGCGTCACGCGGACTGTGCACCTGCACCGGAGCGCCATCGAAGAGGAACTCGCCCGCGTCGATCGGGTGGGTGCCGCCGATGCATTTGACCAGCGTGGATTTGCCCGCGCCGTTATCGCCGACGAGGGCGGTCACCTCGCCGGGATAGGCGCTGAACGCGACTTCGTGCAGGACGTGGACGGGGCCGAAACTCTTCTCTACTCCGCGTAATTCGATGACCGGCAGTTCGGACATGGGTTAGCTCCTCCGCAGGGATGGAGCCCCTTCCGCAATCCCCTCATCGAACCGCGGAAGGGGCGGGCGATATCAGATCCCGTTGTCCGCGCAGAGTTTCGCGAACTCACCGGTGCACAACTCGGCTTTGGTGACGTAGCCGTCGGCCACCACGTCCTTGACGTCGCGCGGATAGATCGGCTTGGGCTCCAGCAGCACCGACGGCACGTCGGCGTTCGACTCCGGGTCGCGCACCGCGCCGTTGGTCGCGCCCTGCTCCCCCTTCACCAGCGCCACCGCGAGTTTCGCGGTTGCCTCGGCTTCCTTCTGGATCGCCTTGTAGACGGTCATGCACTGGTCGCCTGCCAGCACGTTCTGCAGGCCCTGCACCGTGGCGTCCTGTCCGCTGACCGGCACCTGACCGTTCAGCTTCTGCTTCTTCAGCACCGCGATGGCGGCATTGGCCAAGCCGTCGTTGGCCGCGACGACACCCCCGATGTCCGGCCTGCCGGTGAGCATCTGCTCGAAGATGGTGCCCGCCTTGGTGTTGTCCCACTCGGGGACGGCCTGATCGGGACCCTTGACGTACTGGCCCGCCTCGAACCGGGGCTTCAGCACCCCGTCGTAGCCGGTCTTCAGCAGGGTCGCGTTGTTGTCGGTGGGTCCGCCGTTCAGGTACGCGACCACCGGGCGCACCGCGTTGCGATCGGTCAGGCACTGCGCGACACCCGCACCGAGCAGGCTGCCGACCTTCACGTTGTCGAAGGAGACGTAGTACTGGGCGCCGCCGCCGAGGGTGAGCCGGTCGTAGTCGATCACGGTGACGCCCTGCGACTTCGCCTTCTGGATCACCGCTTTGCCGGTGCCGCTGTCCAGGTTGGTCATCACCAGCACCGAGGCTCCGTTGGTGATCATCTGGTCGGCGATGGTCTGGAAGGCGTTCTTGTCGCCCTGGGCGTTCTGGATATCGGCCTTGACACCCGCCGCCTCGAACGCCTGCCGCAGGTACTTGCGATCCGCCGTCTCCCAGCGCGCGGATGTCTTGCTGTCCGGGAGGATCACGCCGATCTGGGTTCTGCCGCCGGGGTCCGCGGAGTCGTCGCCGCACGCGGTGAGCGTGGCGGCCAGCAGCGCGAACGACAGCGCGGCAGCGCTGAACATGCCCTTACGCATGAGTGGGCCTTTCATCACCGGCCGAAGACGTTGTCCCGGCCGGCCGGAGTGGAACGAATGTTGTTCACAGCAACATATGGGACTGTGACGCAGGGCACAACCACTAATTTGTTGTTCCGAATAACAATCTCGACACGCCAGCGTGGCTCGCAGGGACGCCATCGCGGCCGGACAGGTAAGCGGCTCAGGAGGGCTGGTGAACAGGGGCATCGGCCCGCGCCCGGCACAACGCGTGCGGAGGCGGCGGGTACGCACTTCGCACTGCGGCGGAGATCGGAAACCCGGAAGGGCGGCATTCGCACGGAACAGACCACCCAGGATCGGGCGCATGGCGGCCCTGCGGCACAGTACCCTTGGCGGTGAATCATGGCGCGGTAGCGACAGACTGGGATCCGGGAGGGGAACAGTGGACACGCTCAGGCTCGACCCGGCGGCGGTGGCCGCCTACACCGCGATCGCGGACGCGGTGTCCAAACAATTGGCGTCGGCGGCCACGGTCGCCTCCGGCGCGGTGGATCCGGACCGGCTGGCCGCCGATCTCGGGCTCGTCGGCGCGGAGTTCGCGGCCCGCTTCTCCGCGGCCGTCGCCGAACACGCGGAAGCGTTGTCGACCGCCGGGCAGCTGGTCGGCGCCTACGGCCGCGTCCTGCGCGAGTACCGCGAGAACGCGCAGGACGTCGACGCCGCGACGGCGGCCGCGATCACCCGGTCCGGGGAGGCACTGGCATGAGAAGCCTGATGGGACTGCGGAAACGGGCGCACGCCACCCAGCCCGCCGCCGAGGCCACCCGGCCGCCGAGCACCGCGCCCGGCGTCGATCCGCCGATCATCGCCGCGCTGGTGAAACCGCTGCTGACGCTGCGCTCCTCGCTCGGCACCGGAGTCGGCGTGCCGAGCGCGGCGGCGACCGGGGCGCTCTCGGCCGCCTCCACCCAGGCGGCGGACACGGAAGGCCCGCACCGCGAAGGTCTGCACGCGCTGGAGTCGAGCTGGACCTCCCGTGCCGCCGACAACGCCGTGCCCGCGCTACGCACGACGCAGACCCAGATCGGTGACATCTCCGATCGAGGGCCCGCGTATCTGTCCGTGCTCGCCGACGCGCACGCCACCTCCGGGCGCGCGGCGCGGCGCGTCGACCAGATCATCGCCGACTTCCGGCGTGACGCGCGGGAGATCCTGGACAACGCGACCTCGGCGCCGGAGACCGACGCCGTCATCGCGCGCGCCACCCTCGCGCTGCGCGACGCGCTCACCACCGTGACGGCCGCGCGCACCGAAATGGACGACCACACCAGGCGACTCGACGAGATGGGACCGCTCACGGTCACCGCACCGTCCGGCGTCAGCCAAGGCCAGGCCGCCGCCGGTCAGGGTGGCACCGCACAAGTCGTGCCCGGCACCACCGCGCCCGGCGCCACCGCGCCCGCGACCACGCAACCCATGGACCCGGCCCTCGCCGCGCAGCTCCAATTGCAGCAGGCGCTCATCTCCGCAGGAGTGGATCTCGGCACCACGGCCATCAACGCGGGCGTCGACATCGGCACGCACATCATCGACAAGATCGCCGAAGTCGGCATCCACGGCATCGACACCGTCGCGGCGGCCGCGGACAAGGCGATCCCGGAACTGATCAACCCGGGCTCCTCCACCAACTCCGGCACGAACGGCGACGACTCGAAGAATTCCTCGAAGCTGTTCGACTTCGGCGGGTCCCCGGAGCACAAGCCGTCGACCACCGGGCCCGGTTCGGTGATCCCGCCCGGCAACTCGGCGCCGGCCGCGCGGGCGGACGTACCGAGGCCGGAGAGCAGGCCCGCGCCCGCGGTCACGCCACCCAGCGTCGACAGCGCGCCGCCCGCGCCCGCGAGCAGCCCCGACCACCCCGCGCATCCCGGCCCCACCGGGGGCATGGTGGTGCCGCCCGCCCCGCCGCCGGGCGGTGCGGACCAGGAGCACAAGCCGCGCGACGGACAGCTCGGCGTAACCATCCCGTCCGCGGTGACCGCGGTCGTACCGGTGCTGGGCGAATTCGACGATGACGCCCCCTGACCGGGAGCATCCCAGTCAGAGCGCAGGCCAGAGCAATCCGTTCGACACGGGTCTGCCGATGCTGCGCATTCCCGCGGGCAAGCCGTCGAAGCGTCGCCGGTCGCCCGGCCGTCGCAAGCAGATTCGTCGCCGGGAACCGGAATACCAGGCCGCGGAACCATCGCGCCCGCCGGAGCGGCCGACAGTCCGCCCGCGACTCGGCGAGTGGGAGCAATGGCTCGAACCCGCGCCACCGGCGGCGCGACCGCCGCAACCGGTGGCCGCGCCGCAGCGCAGCGCGCCCGCCGAGCCGGAGCCGGTCAAGGCCGAGGACAGCCGCGGCACCGCACCCGCCATCGTCAACCGATCCGGCATCCAGCCCGGCACCCCGGTGCGCCGTCCGCGCCGCACCGATCAACAGCGAAGCAATCGCTCCCTGACCGTGTTGATCGTGCTTGGCATCGTGGTCGCCACCATCTCGATCGGCCTGGCCATGATCTACGGTTCCGAGGCGAATTCGCGCAAAGCGGCGGCGACCTCGCCGCCGCGCGCGGCCGGACCCGCGCCGACCACCGCGCCATCCACCTCACGGGTCAAGCCCCCGTGGGCCATCGCCACACCGGGATGTGAGCAGAAGCGCACCGCAGACGTCATTTCCGGCACCGACCCGGGCGGCACCGGTAACGGCCCCGACGCCATCTTCGCCTTCGAGTACGCCTACTACGCCGAACGGTCGGGGTACCGGGCCCGCGCGGTGGTGGCCCCCGACGCGGCGGTGTCACCCGCCGATCAGATCCAGCGCGGCATCAATCAGGTGCCGGTGGGCACCCGCTACTGCGTGCAGATCTCCCGGGCCGGAGACGGTCCCGACGGTCAGGCGCGGTGGGAAGTCCGTTTGACGCAGCAGTTCCCCGGCGAAGAGTCGAACACCTTCACCCAGTTCATCACCACACGTACCGGTACGGATCAAACGCTGATCACCGGAATCACCGCAGGCTGAGATCCGCGATAGGTCCGACCGTTGAGTCGTCTGATCCGGATAACACTCGCCATCGCCACCCTCCTAGCGGGCCTCACCGTGCCTTTCCTCTCCACGCCACCGGCGTTCGCGGCGCCGACGGTGCGCTGGGAAAACCGCGTCAGTGACCGGATTCTCGACATCGGGGTGTCCTCGCCCAACCTGGAGGGCCCGGAATGCGCGACGCCCTGCCCATGCTGCTGTCCTCGGTGGGGGCAGGGTGATCAACGCTCCCGGCTATTGCGCGCCGCCGCGACGCGGTTTCCTTGTCGAACCGTCTCGGCGCGGTAGGCACACCGGCTCCGCTCAGCGCGGCGTCAGCTTGACGACCGGAATCACCCGGTCGGTCTTCTCCTGGTATTCGGCGAAGCCCGGCATCACCTCGACCATCGCGGCGTAGAGGCGGTCGCGCTCCGGGCCTTCCGTGATCGGAGTCGCGGTCGCCTCCAGGGTCTCGGTGCCGATTTCGAGCGTCACCGAGGGGTTGGCGCGCACGTTGTGGAACCAGTCGGGATTGGTGGGCGCGCCCGCTTTGGAGGCGACGACCACGATGTCGCCACCGTCGCGGATGAACGCGAGCGGATTGGTGCGCGGGCGCCCCGACTTGGCCCCGATGCTGGTGAGCAGCAGCAATTCGCGGCCGGCGAAGGGGCCGCCGACCTTGCCTTGGTTGGCGCGGAATTCTTCGATGATCTGAGTGTTCCAGTCGCCTGCCATGGCTTGTCTCTCCTGGTGAGTCGGGTGCGCCGGGTCGTGCGCGAGCCTACCCAGACCTGCCCGCCGAAGCCGAACTAACGTCCGCCCAACAACGGGAGGGGGCACGATGACGAGATGCGGGTGCTTGTGGTCGAGGACGAGACATTGCTGGCCGACGCGATCGCCGACGGACTGCGCCGGCGTGCCATGGCGGTCGACGTGGTGTACGACGGCGCGGCGGCGCTGGAGCGCACCGGCGTGAACGACTACGACGTGGTGGTACTCGATCGGGACCTGCCCGGCGTCTCCGGCGACGTGGTGTGCGGCACGCTCATCGAGTCGGGCGGCTCGGCCCGAATTCTGATGCTGACGGCCGCGAGCGCCGTGGCCGAGCGGGTGGCGGGTCTGGGCCTGGGCGCGGACGACTATCTGACGAAGCCGTTCGCGTTCGCCGAGCTGGTCGCCCGTATCCAGGCGCTCGGACGACGGGCGCGCACCGCCGCTCCCCCGGTGCTGGAACGGTCCGGCATCCGGCTCGACCCGCACCGGTTCGCCGTGACCAGGAACGGCGAGCCGGTCACGCTGTCGCGCAAGGAGTTCGCGGTGCTGGCCGAACTGCTGCGCGCGGACGGCGGCGTGGTCTCGGCCGAGCAATTGCTGGAGAAGGCGTGGGACGAGCACATCGACCCGTTCACCAGCGTCGTGCGGTACACGATCATGAACGTGCGGCGGAAACTGGGCGACCCGCGGCTGATCGAGACCGAGCCCGGCGTGGGGTACCGCATCCGATGAGTGGACGCACCATTCGGCTGCGGCTGACGCTGCTGTACGCGACGGCGTTCTTCCTGGCCGGCGCGGTCTTGGTCGCGTTGATGTACTTCTACTTGAACCAGTCGCTGGAGCGACGGCCCGGCGGCGGCGCGCAGCAAGTGGTACGGGCGTATCTCATCGAGCGGGCGGAGCGGAACCGGACCCCGGTCTCCACGGAGCTGTTCAAAGCACTGACCGAGCAGGCCCAACGCAACCGGCGGGACACCTTGCGCGCCATGCTGGTGTGGTCACTGGTATCCCTCGGCGCGGTGGGAATCGCCGCCGGCGGGTTCGGCTGGCTGCTGGCCGGGCGCGCTTTGCAGCCATTGCAGCGGATCACCGCGACCGCACGGCGGGTGGCCGATACGAGCCTGCACGAGCGCATTGCCCTCGACGGCCCACAAGACGAGATCAAAGACCTGGCCGACACCTTCGACGCGATGCTGGAGCGCTTGGACCGGGCGTTCGACGGACAGCGCCGATTCGTGGCGAACGCCTCGCACGAGCTGCGCACACCGCTGACCATCAACCGGACGCTGATCGAGGTGGCGCTGGAGGACCCCGCCGTCCCCGAGTCCACCCGCAGACTCGGGGCCACGCTGCTGGAGGTCAACCGCCGTCACGAACGACTCATCGACGGCCTCTTGGTGCTGGCCACCACCGAACAGCGGCTGACCGAGCACTGCCGGGCCGACCTCGCCGACATCGCCGCCGACGCGGCCGGCACGTGGGCCGGGCGACCCGGAGCCGAGATCACCACTGATCTCGAATCCGCTCCCGTGTTGGGGGATCCGCTGCTGCTGGAACGCCTGGTCCACAATTTGCTGGACAACGCCCTGCGCTACAACGTCCCCGAGAACGGCTGGGTGGTCATCCGATCGCGGACGAGTGGTGACCGCGCCGTCCTCACCGTCGAGAACAGTGGCCCGCCGATACCCGTGTTCGAAGTCGACAGTCTGTTCGAACCGTTCCGCAGACTGTCCAGCGCAGAACGCTTGGCCGATTCCGAGACCCGCGGCGCCGGGCTCGGCTTGTCGATCGTGCGTTCCGTCGCACAGGCCCACGGCGGCACGGTGCGAGCGGCGGCGCGACCGGACGGCGGTCTGGCGATCACCGTCGACCTCCCGGGCGCCCGGGGCTAGCCGGGCCGCACGCCGGTTGCGGGCGAGTCCGACACCTCGCCCGCGACGTGCTCAGTAGTTGTGGCAGGTGTCGGCGAGGACGCGCAGCTTCTCGCGGTGCTGCTGAGCCCGCGGCGAGTCGCGATGCTCCTCGAACTTGCGCTTGGCCTCGGGGTGGTTGTCCAGGAACTCCTTGGCGCGCTGCTTGCGCTGTTCGACCGGGAGACTCAGCAGTTCCTGGAGTTTCGCCTTGCGGTCGGGATGCGCGTCGAGCCGGGCGGCGGCGTCGGGGAACTGGGCGTGGACGGCGGCGTCGATCTGCGCGAAGCTGCATGTCGTCTCCAGGAGTCCGCCCGGTTGCGGCTGCGCGGAGGCGGTCGCCGGAACCAGCAGCGCCCCCGCGGCGAGCAGGCCGCCGAGAGCCAGGGTGGCTCGAACGATTCTCGTCATGTCGGAAAACCCTTTCGGTCGGAACGTGGGGCCACCGCGTCGTGACCCGGCGTTCAGTCCACCAGCGAGGGTGTTTGGACGGCGCTAGGTCTTGCCGATGCCGTCGCCGGGTTACCGTGGTAGCGCTGTTGTGTACCGATCGGCCGATCCTTCCGCTGGAGGCGTCTTGCGCATCATCGCCCGGGTACTGCTCGTCCTCGCGGCCCTCGTCTGCTGCGCTGTGTCGATTCCGCCCTCGGCACTCGGCGCGCCGGAGGGCGCGCACCTCGACGACGTCACCGCCGGAAAGCTCGACGAACTGCTGGCGTTGCGCGCCAAGGCGCCCGTCTCGGCGAGCAAGGCGGAGCTGATCGAGCTGCTGTCGCGCCCCTTCCTCGGCACGCCCTATGGCGCGAACATGCTCGTCGGGTCGGCGACCGAGCCCGAACGACTGGTCATCGACTTTCGCCGCGTGGACTGCTTCACCTACCTCGACTATGTCCACGCACTCACCGGATCGACCGACCGCGACCAGTTCACGACGAACCTGATCCGGACGCGCTACGCCGGTGGCCGAGTCGATTTCCAGCAGCGCAAGCACTTCTTCACCGACTGGTCGCAGGTCGCCGAAGCCGCGGCCACCGACATCACGGCGACGTTGAGCGCCGCGGCCGTGACCGTCACCAAGCACCTCAACGCCGAAGCCGACGGCGGCACGTATCTGCCCGGACTCCCCGTGGTCGATCGCGCCGTCACCTACATTCCGAGCGCCGCTGTCGGCCCGGACGTCGTCAGCGGGCTGCGCACCGGCGACTACATCGGCGCGTACGCGGACCAACCGGGCCTGGACGTGACCCACGTCGGCATCTTCGTCATGACCGACGCGGGTCCGGTCTTCCGCAATGCGTCCTCGCTCGCGGGCAATCAGAAGGTGGTCGACTCGCCGTTCGCCGATTACGTCCGGTCGACCCCGGGCATCGTCGTGCTCCGGGCCCGCTGACCGCGGACTCGGCCGCGCGATCGTTCGTCCGGGCTACGCGACCGGCGCCGGCCGCCGCAGTGCCGATTTCGGCGTCCCGGTGAGCGTCTTGTCCAAGTCCGTGCGCAGGGTCGTGGCGGAGTCGAGCAGGTAGTTCTGCCGCACCTTCCACGGATGACGGTCGCCCTGGCGGGGAAAGTCGCCGATGGAGCGCTGGATGTAACCAGAGGCCAGATCCAGCAGCGGATGTTCCGCGAGTTCGCCCTGCGGCTCGGGCACGACGGCGGCGTAACCTCGGCGATCCATGTGATTGAGCACCTTGCAGACCAGCCGGGAAGTGAGGTCGGCGCGCAACGTCCAGGACGCGTTGGTGTACCCGATGCACACGGCGAAGTTGGGGACGCCGGTGAGCATGGCCCCTTGCCAGACGAACTGCTCGGACAATCCGACCGGCGCGCCGTCGACGCTGGGCGCGATCCCGCCGAAGGCGAGCAGCTGCAGCCCCGTCGCGGTGATCACGACGTCCGCCTCCAGCACCCGGCCGGACCGCAACCGGATGCCCTCCGGCACGAAGGTGTCGATGTGATCGGTGACGACCTCGGCCCTGCCCTTCCGCATCGCCTTGAAGAAGTCCGCGTCCGGAACCGCGCACAGCCGCTGGTCCCACGGGTTGTAGCTGGGCGTGAAGTGCTCGGCGACGGCCTGCTCGTCCTTCAGGATGCGGGTGGTGAGGCCGGTCAGCAGTTTGCGCGCCGCTTCCGGACGCCGTCGGCAGTACTGGTAGAAGCCGATGCCGAACAGGATGTTCTTGGTGCGAATCACGCGATGCGCCAGCCGGGGCGGCAGCAGGTCGCGGATCTTGTCGGCCACTTTGTCCCGGCCGGGAACCGCGCTGATCCAGGTCGGGGAGCGTTGCAGCATCGTCACCAGCTGCGCCTGCTCCGCCATGGCAGGCACCAGGGTGACCGCGGTCGCGCCGCTGCCGATCACGACGACGCGCTTGCCGCGATAGTCGAAGTCCTCGGGCCAGAACTGCGGGTGCACCACCTGTCCGGCGAACGACGAGAGGCCGGGGATCTCCGGCGCGTACGGCTGGTCGTAGTCGTAGTACCCGGCGCAGGCGTAGAGAAAGCCGCAGGTCAACGTGTGCGTCTCGGTGGCGCCCGAGGCATCGCGCCGCGCGAGCGTCAACGTCCAGCGGGCGGCCGAGCTGTCCCAGTCGGCGGCGACCACCTTGGTGCGATAGCGGATGTGCCGGTCGATGCCGTACTCCGTCGCGGTCTCGGTGATGTAGCGCAGGATCGACGGACCGTCCGCGATCGACTTGGCGTCGCGCCACGGCTTGAACGGGTAGCCGAGGGTGAACATGTCGGAGTCGGAGCGGATACCGGGATATTTGAACAGATCCCAGGTGCCGCCGAGCGCGTCGCGGGCTTCCAGGATGGCGTAGGTCTTGCCCCGGCACTCGGTCTGCAGCCGGTAGGCCGCGCCGATTCCGGATAGTCCCGCGCCGACGATCACGACATCGAGGTGTTCCGGTGCTGCGGCGGTCTCGGTCATGCCTCCAGTGTGCGAGCCGAGCGTCCCCCATTCTTGACTTTGCGCGACAACTATTTGATTCTCTACGACATGTCGGTGATTCGATCGGCCGGGCTGCGCGGCTTCCGCGCGACCGTGGCCGAACTGGGCGGAGACGCCGAGGGCCTCGCGACGGCCTGCGGCCTGCCGGTGGCCGCCTTGGACACCGACGACCTGCTCGTACCCGACGAGCGCGTCGCGGCCGTCCTGGAATTGGCCGCGCACCAGCTGCGCTGCCCCGATCTGGGCCTGCGGATCGCGCAACGGCAGGACCTGGACATGCTCGGCCCCCTCGCGCTGGCCATCCGCAATTCGCCGTCGCTGGCCGACGTGCTCGAGTGCTCCGCGCGGTATCTGTTCCTGCACGCGCGGTCACTCAGCTTGACGCTGGAGCCGGACCCCTACGGCGATCGCGGCGTGCTCGCGCTGCGCTACGGCGTGCGGCCGGGGCTTCCGGCCCCGGTCCAAGGCACCGACCTCGGACTGGCATTCGTGCACCGGACCATTCAGCGCCTGGTGGACGACCGCTACGGGCTGCGTTCGGTCGAGCTGCCCTATCGGCCGGCAGCGGCGGTCGCCGGGTACGAGGAGTTCTTCGGCGCGCCGGTGCGGGTCGAGCGGCCGTTCGCGGCCCTGCGGTTGCCGAGCAGCCTGGCGAGCAGGCCGCTCACCGGAGGCGACGAGAATTTGCACCGGCTGGCCATGGCGTTCCTCGCCGAGCAGTCCGGCGACGCGACGGCGGCGATCGCCCCGCAGGTGCGCGCCGCCGTCCGGCAGCTGCTGGGCACCTCCGCGCCCGAGATCGGCGCGGTGGCACGGCTGTTGACCGTGCATCCGCGCACCCTGCAACGACGGCTCGCCGCCGAACGCACCTCGTTCGCCGCGATCCTGGACGAGGTCCGCAGGGACGCGGCGCGGCGGTATCTGACCACGACGGACATGCCGATGAGTCAGGTCGCCTCGCTGATCGGGTTGTCCGAGCAGGCGACGTTCACCCGATGCGCCCGAAGATGGTGGGGCACAACGCCTACCGGACTGCGTCGCACCGAAGCACAGGGAAGGACGCAGGGGCACAACACTTTCGGGTGACAGATCGACAACAGTCCGGCGTCCGGAAAGTCCCATTCGATAACGGTTGTCCCCGAAAGCTCTCCGCCCATTCCCTCCTCGACGCCGCGTCTTTACCGTCGAAGACGGGGTAGGTGTGCACCGGAAGGGGGACTCCATGAACGCCTGGCTTTCGCGGGTCACGGACACGCTCACTCGCATCCCCGGTTGCAGCTCGGATCAGCGCGCGTTTCTCACCGAGGCGCTGACCGAGCCGGGGCGCTACCTGCTCGTCCACCGGAATCCCGTGCCCGCCGACCATGCCCACGCGCTGCTGGTCTGCGGCACCGGGCTTTTCGCGTTGCGGTTCGCCGAGGACGTGCCCGCCGAGCTCGACGGGATCCGCCGCTACGTCGAGGCGCGGTTCGGCAGATTGCAATTCGGGCGGGAGAAGGTTGTCGCCCACGATGGGCAGATCGTCCTGCTCGTGCCCGGCGAGATCGGGTTGCGCGGCGACGGCAGGTTCGCCGTCGCCCGGCCGGGCGAGCTCGATCGGGTGATCCGCGCACGGCACCGGCAGCTGAAGCCCACCCGCGTCCAGGCCGTCGCGCACACCGTCGCGCACCAGGCGGCCCGGGAGTACGAGCTGCTGGAGATCGAGGAACCGGCGCCGGAGGTACCGGATCTCGCCTTGCTCGATCGGTCGGAAGTCCTCGCGCCGCAGCGGGAGGCGGCGCTGGGACGGCCGTTCCAGCACTGGATGACCTTCCTGGATCCCGAACAGGAACTCCTGGTCTCGCGCACGTACACCGGCCCCGCCCGGCTGACCGGCCCGGCGGGCACGGGTAAGACCGTCGTAGCGCTGCACCGTATGGCCAGGCAGGCGAAGCGATCCACCGGTCGTCAGCTGTACACGACGTTCGTCAAGACGCTCGCGAACTGCCAGGAGACCTACTTCCGGCAGCTCGCGCCGGGAACCGAGGGACGCGTCCAGTTCGCCGGGCTGCATTCCTGGGCTTTGGATTTCCTCGCGCAGCGAATCGCGGCCCCGAAACTCGACCCGCACGGCGCCGACCGCGTGTTTCACCGGGTTTGGGAGCGGGCGCGAGCCGACTTCGAGGACATCGAGCCGCGCGAGAGCTACTGGCGCGAGGAGATCGACCGGGTGATCAAGGGCCGGGAGATCGACGATCTCGACGTCTATCAGCGCGCGGAACGCTACGGGCGCAACGGCATCGGCCTTGATGACGACCGGCGTGCCGAGGTGTGGCGCAAGCTGTACGTGCCCTACGTGAGCGAGATGCGCGAGCGGGGCATCTCCGACTACAGCGACGTCATCGCCATCGCGCTGGCCGAGATCCGCAACGAACCGCTCCCGGAGCCCTATGACGCGGTCGTCGTCGACGAGGTGCAGGACATCACCCTGGCCGGGCTGCGGCTCGCCCATGCCATCGCGGGCGGCAACGGATCGAGTCCGCTGCTGCTGCTCGGCGACGGCCAGCAGCAGGTGTACGCCGGGGGCTGGCGCATGGCCGACGCGGGCATCGATCTGCGCGGCCGCGGCGCGATCCTGCGGGTCAACTACCGCAACCGCCGCCGCGTCTGGGAGAACGCCGCCGGGATCGACGCGGTGAACGAGCTCGGCGATTTCGACGACGCGCCCGGCGTGCTGTTGCGCGACGCCGACGTCGTCCTGCCCGACGGCGTGGTGCGTATCTGGCGCGGGCCGGACCACTACTTGGAGGCGGCGCTGGTCGACGGCATCCGCGGATGCGGAAAACCGTTGTCCGACATGGCCGTGCTCACCCGGACGCGGCAGGAGGCGGCCCGGCTCGCCGGGGCGCTCGACGCCGTGGGCATCGCGACGCTGCCGTTGGAGGACTACGACGGGACGCCGCAGGCGGCGGTCAAGGTCGGCACCGTGCACCGCGCCAAGGGCCTCGATTTCGCGGCTGTGTTCCATCCGGCCTGGTCCGGCGGATCCCGATCGCGCACCGGCGCGGACCGGGAGCGCGCGGAACTCGCCGACCGGCAGAAGCTCGTCGCGATCACCCGGGCGCGGGACTACGCGTGGATCGGTGTGCGGGACGACCGCCCGGAATTCCAGCGGTGAACCGCTCCCTCACCCCAGAACCGGCGCGAATCCGAACGCGGTGACCAGCTCCGGATCGCCGAACGCGGTGATCCGGATGATCGCGTCCTTCGTCGTGGTGAGCACCGCCACGCCGAATGCCCGGTACACGCAATCGGATTGCCGGTGATAGGCGACCGCGGCGAGCTGCCCGTTCGCCGGTGCCGGGAACATCAGCCACTCGCCGGGCGTGCCGAGGACCTGTGCGGCCAGATAGGCGGCGCAGGTCCGCTTGCCCGCGAACCAGGTGCCCGACGGCGGCATCTCCAGCACGGCGTCGCGGTGCAGCAGGCGTTCGATGGCGGCCGGATCGGCGCGGCGGAACGCGGTCATGTACTCCTCGAGCAGCGCGCGCCGGCCCGGCTCGCCCGGTGGCACCGCCTGCTCGGCGGCCGCCGCGACCTCCGTGAGCCGGGCCCGGGCGCGCTGCAACGTGCTCTTCACCGCCGCGGTGCTGGTGTCGAGCATCTCGGCGACTTCCGTCGCGGGCATGCCGAGCACGTCGCGCAGCAGCAGCACGGCGCGCTGTCTGCCGTTCAGGTGCTGCAGGCACGCGATGAGCGCCAGACGCAGGCTGTCGCGGGCCACCACCACACCGGCCGGGTCCGGCGCGACCAGGGCGTCCGGCATCGGCTGGAGCCACCGGACACCCGCGGCGGCAGCCACTGGCGGCGCCGAGGGATCCGTGCCAGGAGCGCCGAGACCCGACGGCAGCACGCGCCGCCCATGGTGCTCGAGCGCGGTCAAGCACACATTCGTGGCGATCCGATACAGCCAGGTCCGCACCGAGGAGCGGCCCTCGAAGGCGCCGAAGGAACGCCAAGCGCGCAGATAGGTCTCCTGCACCGAGTCTTCGGCGTCGTGCGGCGAGCCGAGCATGCGGTAACAATGCGCCAGCAATTCCCGGCGATACGGCTGGGTGCGGCGGGTGAATTCGGCGTCGGGAAGCGCGCTGGTCGAGGTCATCCACAGGTCCTTTCCCGGTCCACGGAGTGTGAGCCGTCGCAGATATGACCGGATGGGACGCGAAAAAGAATCGCTTCCCGCGATTCCTCCGGACCGGCGCGGCAGTCCGCATTACGGGGATCACCGTGATGCCCGAACCGACCGAGGAGACTTCCGATGCCACTCGACGACACCGTGCGCACCCTGATCGACGGCCCCCACGCCGCCGTCCTGGCCACCGCCAACGCGGACGGCCGCCCGCAGTCCTCGGTGATCTTCGTCGACCACGACGGCGACACCCTGGTGTTCAGCACGATCAAAGGGCGGCTGAAGACCCGCAACATGCTGCGCGATCCACGGGTGAGCCTGCTGGTGCTCAGCCGAGCCGACGGCCGGTACGCGGAGGTGCGCGGCCGGGCCGAGATCACCGACGACCCGGACAAGACGCTGCTCATGGCGATGTACGCGAAGTACATGGGCGGCGCGACTCCCCCGCCGGAACCGGAGGCGCAGCGGCTGATCGTGCGGATCGTGCCGGAGCGCGTGTACGTCTTCCCACCCGCTTGAATCGTCACTGGGAAGGCGCGATTCGGCCGCTAGACTCTCCGATCGACTGGGAAGGGGGCCGCATGGACGCGGTTATCAAGGAGGTCGCCGAGGAGGGCAAGCGGCTGATCGACCGGGCCTGGCTCGGCGAGCTCAGCCGCGACCAGGCGGTGCACATGTTCGTCCAGGTCGGCGACGGGATGGTGCGCTACGAGACAGCGCTGACCATCATCGACGACGGTGTGCAACGCCTGTCCGCCAACGCCAGGCGGCTGCGGATCCTGCGCTGGTGCGCGGTGCTGGAGGTTCCGGTGTTCGGCGCGTTCGCCGTGCTGGCGGTGCTGGTCGGGGATGTCACCACCGCCGGGCTTTCGCTGCTGTTCCTGCTGATCCTGCAGATCATCCACCGCACGATGCTTCCGCATCCGCCGGCCGTTCCCCGCCCACCCCTTCCGTAGCGGACCGGCCTGTCGCGGCTCCCGCCCGCGCGGCGCCGAGTGATTAGGGTGCGTTCATGGCTCGCACGACCGACGCCTCCGGCGCACACCCGCACGAACCCCACGGCAACGGCTTCGCGTCCAAGCTCAACTGGCTGCGCGCCGGCGTGCTGGGCGCGAACGACGGCATCGTGTCCACGGCGGGGCTGGTCGTCGGTGTGGCGGCGGCGACCACCGACACACCGGCGTTGTTCACCGCGGGCATCGCGGGGCTTTCCGCGGGGGCGATCTCGATGGCGGTGGGCGAATACGTCTCGGTCAGCACTCAGCGCGATTCGGAGCGGGCCTTGCTGGCGAAGGAACGCAAAGAACTGCGCGACGAGCCGGACTACGAGCTGGCCGAGCTCACGGCGATCTACCAGGCCAAGGGATTGACGCCGGAAACGGCGCGCAAGGTGGCCGAAGAACTCACCGCGCACGACGCGTTCACCGCGCACGCGGAGGCCGAACTGGGCCTGAACCCCGCGGAGCTGACCAATCCCTGGCAGGCGGCGTTCTCCTCGGCGGTGGCCTTCACGCTCGGCGCGCTGCTGCCGCTGCTGGCCATCCTGCTGCCCCCGGTCACCGCGCGCATCCCGGTGACGTTCGCGGCCGTGCTCGCCGCGCTCGCGCTCACCGGGTCGGTCAGCGCGCGCCTGGGCGGAAGCCCGCGGGGCCGGGCCGTGGTGCGGGTGGTGCTCGGCGGCGCGCTGGCGATGGCCGTCACCTATGGCATCGGGCAGCTCACCGACGTGGCCGGGATCTGACGGCTCGGTCTCGGAACACGACGATGCCGGGCGGAGGCTGTCGGCCTTCGCCCGGCACGGTCGATCGTGCGCGGTCAGCGCTTGAACGCGTCCCGCAGTTTGTCCGCGGCGCGCTTGACGTTGCCGAGGGTCTGGTCACGCCGCCCCTCGGCCTCCAGCCGGGAGTTGCCGGTCGCTTTGCCGAGGAATTTCTTCATGCTGCCCCTGGTCGCTTGCACTTGGTGCGCGAGGCGATCTTCGAACTTCATGAGCAATTCCTAGTAATACCAGCGACGGCCACCCACCGGACGGCCCACCGAGCCGGCCACCAGCAGCACGAGCCCGATGATCAGCACGATGATGCCCGCGGTGGTCAGCAGCGGAATCGAGAGCAGCCAGCCCAGGACCAAGAGGATGAGGCCGAGAATGATCATTGTCGTATTCCTTTTCTTCTCAACTATTTCGCGGTCACGGGTTTCGAGGTCGGCACCGTCGCGCCGCGATCGGTCCGGGCGGTACCGGAACCGGGTGCGCGCAGCCACCGCCGCCAGGCCGGCTCCTGGGGAGCCCGCGCCGCCGGTGCGGAAGTGTCTGCCGCCAGATCACGCCGTACCGCCGCCATCTCGCGACGGGACTGCGCGAGTTCACGACGCGCGACCATGCCGCGGCGGGTGACCCGCCACGCGCCGGACAGCACGAGGGCTAGTCCGAACATCCCGATCGCACCGAGCACGACGCCGTAACCGAACAGCGCTCCGGTGGAACCGTGGAAGTGATAGTCGAATACCGAGAAATCGCTCGTCAGTTGCTGAGCGGGGCCGGTGTTGCCCACTACGGCGGCAACTCCGATAATCACGGCCGCGATCAAGGCGACGAGCCCGATGATGATGATCATGGCAATCCCTGTTGCGTCGATTCGTTTGACAACTCCGCTATTCCCGGGGTCTTCGCGATCAAACGGGACAAAAGGGAAAGTTTGAGTGAGCGGAATCCGTCAATGCGATTCGCATGACGTACACAGTTACATTGCACAACGTGACCCGGGAGTCCGCGTCGGCCGTCGAATCGGCGCTGCGCGGCGTGAACGGCATCGACTCCGTCGACATCGACGTACCGTCCGAACGCGCGATCGTGAACTCGACGACGCTGACCTACGGCGAGGTGCTCGACGCGATCCGGCAGACCGGAGCCGCCGCCTCCTGATGGGGCTCGGCGCGACGCGTGGCCATCCGGCCGCGTGGAGGCCGGAACCCGCACGCAGCCCGCGCCGACGACCTGCACACCAGCGGGGACCGACCGGCAGTGCGAGATGATGACCGGGTGACGGATGTGTTCGACGCCCGGTTCGCCCGAAATCCGTGGCCCACGCTCGAGCGGCTGCGTACCACGGGGGACGGCATACATCGCGTCCGCACGCCCGACGGACCGCCGGCCTGGTTGGTGACGCGATACCACGACGTGCGGGCCGGTCTGCTGGACCGTCGGCTGTCGACCCAGGCCCGGTACGCGAAAGGCGACGACTACCGGGCTTCGCGGTGCCGCCACCGCTGGACGCGATGCTCGCGGCCGCTCCGGCCGACCACGCACGCCTGCGCGGTATGGTGACCGCCGAATTGTCCCCGCGCCGACTGGACGGAACTCGCTCCCGCACTGGTCGATTCACTTCCGCCCGAGCATGCCGACCTCGGCCGACCACGATCCCGAAATCTTCCATCAGCCGGGCGAACCGGACCTCGGGCGCGATCCCGGCGCGCAGCTCGCGCTCGGCCACGGCACACACGCCTGCCTGGGCAACGCGCTGGTGCGCACCGCCACCGCGGCCGCCATCGATCACGTCCTCACCCGATGGCCGGATTCCGCGCTCGCGGTGGACGAGCGAGAGATCGTGTGGCGCTCCGGCTTCCGGCATCGGGGACCACTCACGTTGCCGGTGGAACTGCGATGAGATGGGGCGAGCGACGATGATCGCCCCACCTGCTGCCGCTCTCGGGTACCGGACCTTTCGTGGTCACCCACCCCTTCGGGGCGACCACACCGGCATACGCCGGCGGAGCACGGACGAGTATGATCTACGCCACATGTCCTGTCAACCACAGGAGACACGCTGATATGGGGGAGGACTTACACCCGTTCACCCGGGCGCTCAACACCCTGATCAACGGAATGCATCCGCCCGCGCGCAAAGACGTTCGGCCGCAGGAGATCACACATCGAGCGCTGGCCGAGGACATCCACCGCACCACCGGGACGCGCCTGTCCGCCAACTACCTCTGGAAACTGCGCACCGGCCAGGCGGTGAACCCGTCCTACGAGACGCTGGAGCTGTTCCGCGGTTACTTCGGGCTCGACAGCCTGGACCCGTTCACCGACCCGCAGCTGGCGGCGGCGCGCGGCAGCGAGCTGGCATTGATCAACGCGCTCAAGGGGAACGCCGAGCACGACGTGCTGGAGCTCGTGCTGCGGGATGGGCTGCGACAGGGTACGGTCCGCGCCGAGTCGGTGCTGGCGATGCTGGATATCCTGCGCCGCATCGAGAACGAGTGATCGAGATCCGGGACCGTCGCGGCTGCGACCGCCGGGAGCGGGCTCGGGCAGAATCGCGATCCAGTTGGACACCGCGCGGCTGCTCCCCATGCCGTCGGCCGCTCTGGAGACCACGGGCGATCCTTCGGCTCCGCGCCGACTCAGTACCTACGGCTCGGCACCCGCACGCGCCGGATCGGCACCACCGTCCACCAGGTGACGCACCGCCACCACCATTCCAGCGGTCCGTACTCGAACAGCCGCAACCACACGGCGCTGAATACCGCCTGCACCGCGATGATTGCGACCGCCAATCCCAGCACTGTCGCGTAGTCGTCGGAGCCCGGCAGGCCCAAACGCGGCGCGGCCGACAGAATCAGGGCGGTGGCGCCGACGTAGTTGGTCAGCGCCATGCGGCCCAGCGGCCGCAACACCTCCGCCAGCACCTGACCGGGCTCGATGCGCAGCAACAGCAGCAACCCAGTGACGTAGGCCAGCGCGCCCAGCAGGCCCGCAACGGCCATGGCAGGGGTGGACCACAGCTCCAGATACGGTGTGCGGTATTCCCACCGCCCTGCCGCAATCGCGGCGGGCAGGGCGAGGGCGAAGACCACACCGATCTGCCAGCCCCGTTCCTCGAGGGTGTCCACGACTCCGGCCCGCACGGTGGCCAGGCCGAGCAGGAAAAGCCCTGGCGCCAAAGCCAGTCCGCCACCCAGGGCGAGCGCGACGCCGAAGGTGCCGACCAGGCCCGCCAGGAACACCGCCCAGGTGGGCAGCGCCGAGGCGGGCAACAGGATCACCAATCCGGCCAGCGCGTACGGCAGCAACGCCTCACCCGGCTGGAACTGCTGGTGCACCAGGCCGATCAGCCCGAGCGCCAGCAAGCGGCGCACCAGCACCAGCCGCGGGCGCTCGCTGCGCTGCGCGGCACCGTCCAGCAGCAACGCGAAGCCGATCCCGAACAGAAACGAGAAGATCGGGAAGAACCGTCCCTCGAAGAGCACCGACAGCACATGGCGGACCGGAAACACCGCACCCGATCCGTCCGTGGCAGGCATGTCGGTGATCCGCCAGATGTCCACCACCAGGATCCCGCACAGCGCGAAACCACGGACCGCGTCCAGTTCCTCGATGCGGAGTGGACGCGCGTCGTAGTGCATGGATTCACGGTAACCAGCGACCGCCCCGGAGCCGGGATCTCGCGGCGAGATGTCGCGCACATTACTTAACGCACTAACTATTAATGCGCTAACTTGGAGCGCGGACAAGGAGGGCCGATGGAGACCGAGATCGACGATCCGCTGCGTTTGGACCGGCAGGTGTGCTTCGCGCTGGCCGTGGCCAATCGTGCGGTGCTGAGCGTCTACCGTCCGCTCCTGGAGCCGCTCGGGCTCACCCACCCGCAGTATCTGGTGATGCTCGCGCTCTGGGGCGAGGCGCCGATGTCGGTCAAGGCCATCGCCGAGGCGATCCAACTCGACTCCCCCACACTGTCCCCGCTGCTCAAACGCCTGGAAGCCGCCGGGCTGATCAGCCGCGAGCGCGACAGCCGGGACGAACGCAACCTCGTCGTGAAGCTGACCGAGGCCGGGGCCGCACTGCGCGCGCAGGCCGAGCGGATCCCGCCCGCCGTCGTGCAACGCCTGGGCGTGACCCTCGCCGACCTCGAGCAGTTGCGCGACGTCCTCACCAGGGTGAACGAGGCGGCCCGCCGTGCGGCGGCCGCCGAGCCCGACGCCCCGACCCCGTCCCGAGGAGCCCGGCCATGACCCGAGAGCGACGGCGGCCCGGTCCCCTCCAGTGGATCGGCTACGCCTTCGGACGACGCCTGCCCGATTCCATGCTCGAGTGGGTACGCGACGACCTGACCGGCAGGTTCGCCGCCACCCGGCACGTCCTGCGCGGGATGGTGCCGTTCACGCCGCTGTTCGCGGCGTTCCTGCTGTTCCCCGGCGAGCTGTGGCTGCGCGGCGCGATGATCCTGCTGGCGCTGCTGCTGGCCCTGTTCTACACGGTCGCGTACATGCCGATGAACCGGGCGCACCGGCTCGCGAAGCACGGGTTGCCCGCGGATCTGGAGAATCCGCGACGAACCGAGCGCCGAGCGCGGGAACGCGCCAGATACGCCGCCCAGCATCCGCACTGAGTGGCGGCGACCCTGGCGGCGGTGCGCGCCCGATACCGTTCCTTCGCGGTGGCCGTGCCGCAGGAGATAGACCGGTCCCCGGCGGGAACCCAACTCGCGTCAGCGGCGACAGCTCATCGGAACCGCCGTGGAACGGACGCGAGACAGTAGAGCGTCCGCGGGTGCCGAAGCTGCTGTTGTGGCCCGGCCACGCACGTGGATCGATCGAAGCGTTCGCGCCCTCAGGGACTGGCGGCGAGACCGACGAAGGCCGCGAACACGGCCAGGTGGACGCCGCCCTGCAGCAACGTCGCCCGTCCCGGAACGATGGTGAGGCCTCCCACCACGACGGTCAGGGCCAGCAGCACCATCTGGGTCGCCCCGAGGCCGAGTACCAGCGGGCCGTCCAGCCAGATGCTCGCCACCGCGATCGCCGGGATGGTCAGGCCGATGCTCGCCATGGCCGAACCCAGCGCCAGATTGAGCCCGATCTGCACTTGGTCACGGCGTGCCGCCCGCACCGCGGCGATCGTCTCGGGCAGCAGCACCAGCAGAGCGATCACCACGCCGACCGCCGACTGCGGCAGCCCCGCCGACTGGACCGCCGACTCGACGGCCGGCGAGACCACCTTCGCCAGCCCCACCACGCAGATCAGGGCGACCAGCAGCAGGGCGAGGGCGGCCAGCGCGGCGCGCCCGCTGGGCGCCTCGGCGTGCTCGTCGCCGGTGACGACGCCGTCCGCCTCGACCGGCAGGAAGTCGTCCGGGTGACGCACCGTCTGCACCATCACGAACAACCCGTACAGCGCGAGCGAGGCCACCGCCGCGAAAGCCAGCTGCGCGGGCGAGAACTCCGGACCGGGCTTGCTCGTGGTGAAGGTCGGCAGCACGAGACTGAGCGTGGCCAGCGTGGCGACGGTGGCCAGCGCCGCGCCGGTGCCTTCCGCGTTGAACACCGCCACGCGCCTGCGTAGAGCTCCCACCAGCAGGCAGAGCCCGAAGATTCCGTTGCAGGTGATCATCGCGGCGGCGAAGACCGTGTCGCGGGCCAGGGTCGCGGTCTTGTCGCCGCCCTGGGTCATCAGCGTGAGGATGAGCGCGACCTCGATCACGGTGACCGCGACGGCGAGCACCAGCGAGCCGAACGGCTCGCCGACGCGCTGCGCCACCACCTCCGCGTGATGGACCGCGGACAGCACCGCCCCCACCAACGCCACCACCACGACCGTCACCGCGACACCGGGCAGACTTCGGCCCCACGTGGCCGCGAGGGCGGCAACGGCGAGCAGTGGCACGAGCACGGTCCAGCGGGCGAGCAACACACGAAGCATGCCCACCATGCTCCCAGCAAATTGCCCGCATCCCGGTCAGGCGACCAACGTCCCCCGCACCGAGCCGGGGCTCAGTCCTCCAGATCGATGCGCAAAGTAAGCAAGTCGGTACCGACGAGCCGGACAGCCGCGCTGTTCGCACGCGGCAGCGCCGACAGACGGGCACGCGCGTCATCCTCGGGCAGCAGATGCGCGGTGCCCGCATGCCATCGTCCGTGCAGTCGCAGCCGGACCCGGTTGTCGGCCTTGATGTTCCGGACATACTGGGAACGCTCGCCGAACTCGGAGACCAGCCAGAATTCCTGCCCGACCCGCCGTCCGCCGATCGGGGTGATCCGGGGCTGCCCGCTGACCCGGCCGGTGGTCTCCAGGAGGGTCTGCCCGGGAAGCGTGCTGAGGATCGGATTGCCTACCCGGCGCTGGAACGCCGTCACCACCCGATGCTGGATGTCGCGCAAGTTCGGCATGCCGCGACGGTAACACCGGTCACAGCCGTCGGCAGGCTTCGCCGCGACCCCGATTCGGGCGCTGAACAGGGCAGGGGCCAGGGGTGAATGCGGCGGCGCACCGGCAGGTACCGCGGCGCAAACAGTCATCCAGCGCAACGCGCAGGACCGACCCTTCGCCCCGCCGCACCGAACCATCGAGGGCACGCCGTGAGCAATCGAGCGAGTTGCCCCGTATCCCAACCTGTTCTGTGATGCGCAACACAAAATCCTCGATATAGCAATATCTCTCCGCCACTCCGTACACCCGCGCGGCGCCCGAGCACGGTTCACCCGCACACCGCGACCGCCGTCACCGCCGGTACACGACCGCGCTTGCGGAGCACGAAAAAACGTCAGCACCTGCGTCTTCCACTCGACCACCACACGCGGCGAGCGCGTTCTTCTGCGCGGCGGGCACCGGCCGGCCTGCCGAGGCGATGTCGTTACCGATGAACATCCGGCGAGGAATCGACCACGCCCCTGTCGATGGGTGAGAATTTGGCGGTGCGCACCCAGTTCACTGCCGAGCTCATCGCGTTGACGAATGATCTGACGCTGATGTGCACGCTCGCCCACGACGCCGTCGAACGTGTCACCGACGCGCTCGTCGCCGCCGACCTCACCGCGACCTACGAAGTCTTCGCGCTCGACGAACAGCTGCAGAAGATGTACGGCGCGTGCGAGGCGCGCACCGTGGTGCTGCTGGCATTGCAGGCGCCGGTGGCCCGCGACCTGCGGCACGTGGTGACCGCGATCCAGATCGCCGGGGAACTGTCGCGCATCGGCTGGCTGGTCAGCCGGATCGCCGACAAGGTGTACCAGAGTCATCCCGGGCACGCTGCGGAGCCGCCGCTCCTGGACATCCTCGCCGCGATGGGTGAGCTGGCTGCCGAGCGCACGGCGTTGGCAGCGCGCGCGGTCGCGGGTCACCAACCGCTGCCCGAGGAGCAGACACCCGCCGGGCGCCCGATGGAAACGCTGCACCAGCAGTTGCATTCCGCGCTGCGCGACTCCGCGTCCCGGCCTTCCACCGAGGTGGCGATCGACATCGCCCTGCTGGGGCACCATTTGGAGCGCTGTGTCGACCACACCGCACGCATCGAACGGCTCATCCGGTTCCTCGACACCGGGGTCCCCCCGACCGCCCAGCCCACCGACGACGAGTAAGTCGCGTCCTACAGTGGAATCGTGCTGTTCGACGCGGCGGCGGGGGCACTGATCTCGGACGGCGGATTGGCCACCGAGCTGGAGGCGCGCGGCCACGACCTGTCCGGCGCGCTGTGGTCGGCACGTCTGCTCCTGGACCGTCCCGCCGCCATCCAGGCCGTGCACGCGGCCTACTTCCGCGCGGGCGCCGACATCGCCACCACCGCCACCTATCAGGCTTCCTACGAGGGTTTCGCCGCGCGCGGACTGACCAGAGCGGAGTCCGCGCGGCTGTGGCGGCGCGGCGTGGCGCTGGCCCGTGCGGCGCGCGACGCCTGCGCCGACGAGCAGGTCCGATGGGTCGCCGCCTCGATCGGCCCCTACGGCGCCGCGTGCGCCGACGGATCGGAATACCGTGGCCGCTACGGGCGCACCGTGGCCGAACTGCGGACCTGGCATCGGCCGCGCATCGAGGTGCTCGCGGAGGCGGGCGCCGATCTGCTGGCCCTGGAGACCGTGCCCGATATCGATGAGGCCGAGGCGCTGGTTGACTTGGTGAACGACATCGGGGTGCCCGCGTGGCTCAGCTACACCATCGACGGCAGCCGCACGCGTGCCGGGCAACCGCTCGCCGACGCGTTCGCGGTGGCCGCCGGCTCGGACTCGATCGTCGCGATCGGCGTGAACTGCTGCGCGCCCGCCGATGTCGCGGACGCGGTCGAACTGGCCGCCCGCACCGGCAAACCCGTGATCGCCTACCCGAACAGCGGCGAAGACTGGGATGCGGCGCGCCACCGCTGGACGGGCCCCGCGCAGTTCGCCCCGCGGCAGGCGCGGGGCTGGCTCGCGCGTGGCGCGCGGATCGTCGGCGGATGCTGCCGTGTCGGCCCCGCTCAGATAGCCCGGCTCGCACGAGAAGTCCGAGGAACTGCGACCTGCGACGGCCCTCTCGCCGGTTCAGCCGACCCCGGAATGCCCGGCTGAACGCCCGGCGGCGACCGCGCCCGTCTGCGGGACGTGCCCCCATCGCCGGGCGCCGTCGCCGTCGTCCGGGCGGATCACGTCTCCTCGAGCAGGGGGAAACGACCCGAACCGAGCAGCCCGGCGATCGCGTCCATCTTCGCCTGCGGCGCGGCGTAGTCCGGATGGGCGCGCAGGACCGACGCCGCGTCGTGCAACCGGATCATCTGCCGTTCGGCCTCGGCGGCGGTGCGCCCGCCCGCGCTGACCGGATGGCGGGCGTACACCGGACGGCCGCGGTCGATCCGTCCGAGCGCGAGCGCTTTGTCCACCCGTCGTGAGCAGCGGCAGAACGCCGCCGGATCGACCAGGCCGCAGGTCGCGTTCAGGAAGTTGCCGAGCCGTTTTTTGGCGCGCTCCAAGCGCTTTCGGTAGGCGGCGGGGGTGATGTCGAGGATCCAGGCGGCCTCGGTGGAACTCAGCTCGAACACGTCACCGAGCACGAAGGCGATCCGTTCGTCGCGGGCCAGGCACTGCAACATGCCTTGACTGCAGGTGAGCCGCACCTCGGCGGTCAGCAGCACGGCTTCCGGGCCGCGATGGTCGGCCTCCGACAAACCGTCGGCCAGTCCCTCCCGGAAGGCGTCCAAGCTCAGGTGCGCCGCCTCCTGCGGGCTCTGGCGCCGCAGATTCAGCAGGTGATTGACGCCGATGCGATAGGCCCAGGTGAGCAGCCGCGCCTCCGCGCGCCAGGTGTGCAGATGGTCCAGGAGGCGCACCATGATCTCCTGCGTCGCGTCCTCGGCCTCCGCGGGCCGCCACACCATGCGCAGGGCGAGCCGATACAGCGGGTCCTGCAGCGAGCGCACGACCTGGGCGACGGCGTCCCGGTCGCCCGCGACCGCGCGGGCGACCATGGCCTGCTCCTGCGCCGAGACTGCGTCGTGCTCCGTGCTCATCCGGCCATCATTCGGCCTGCGCCGCGGTCGGCGCAAGCACTGCCGGGTCACACCGGGGCCGGGGTCACGGGCGAGCGGGAGCCCCGGCCAGCGCGTGCCGGTCGAGCCACTCGGCCACCGCCAGGCCGATCTCGTCCGGCCGATCCTCCGGCGCGTGGTGGCCCGCGGGCCCGATCGGCGCGACCTCGGCGCTCGCGAAGGTGTTCGCGGCCCACTCGATCACCTCCGCCGACCCCAAGCCGACACCGTTCTCCAGCGCCATCAGCAGCTTGGGCACCTCGGGTGTCGCGGCCGCCCAGACGCCGTAGCCGCGCACCAGGGCGACCACGTCCGCGGGCTCGCCGTCCAGCGGGAACTCGCGCGGCCACACCAGCAGCGGCTTGCGCGACGCCGGTGTGGGGAACGGCGCGCGGTACACGTCGTGGTCCTCGGCCGCCAGGTCGGCGACGCCCTTCGGCAGGTTGAACTCGATGAAGGTGTTCTCCTCCAGGATCATTCGCTCCCCTTCCGCGGAGCGGAACTTCCGGAACAGCTCGGCGCCGAGCGGGGGCAACTCGTCCCAGCGCATCGGCCGCAGGAACGTTTCGATCAGCGCGATACCGCGCACGCGACCGGGATGCCGCGCGGCCCAGTCCATGGCCAGGGCGCCGCCCCAGTCGTGCCCGACCAGCACCACCTGGTCCAGCCCCAGGGCGTCGAACCAGGCGTCCAGGTAGGCGGCGTGATCGGTGAGACGGTAGCCGATGTCGGGCTTGCCCGACTCCCCCATCCCGATCAGGTCCGGGGCCAGTGCCCTGGTCCGGTCTGCCACGTGGGGGATCACCTTGCGCCACAGATGCGAGGAGGTGGGATTGCCGTGCAGGAACACCACCGGGGTCTCCTCCGCGCCGGTGTCGCGGTAGTGGATGAAGGAATCGAGGACGTCGACGGTGGGCATGATGTGGTCCTTTCGGGTCCGGCTCTTTCGCCTGCACCCGTTTGGACACACGAATCCGCCCACCTGTGACCGACCTCGGAGTGAGCCTGGTCACAGCCCCGCCGGTCGAGCCAGGCCGGGTTCGTCAGCGGTGGGAAATCCGTACTCATGCAGTAGATATATGGTCGAAACTGAAGATAGGCTGAGAAACTTTTCGAACCCTCAGAACGAACTTGCCAATCCGCGCGAGATTTATCTACTGTCTTGATACGTAGAACCAAGCGCGATCGGAGACGGAGCGGAAGCGTGCTGGCACCAACCGGATAGTGACTCCCCGCGCACCGGCACCCGCCGGAGCCCGATCACCCCCTGATCATCACGAGTGAGTCCGGAGCAAGCGCGGCTCGACACCTCGGGACCTCCCCCTCATCAGCCCCGTGGTGTCGTCCCAGTGCGGTCTTCGGAGTGGACAACCAATCCGCACAACCGCGCGGCTCCCCAGGGCTCCTCGTGATAACCGCCCCCGAATCGGCGCCGGCACGGCGATTCGGGGGCGGGCCCATTCTTCGGTCCGGTCGCGTCGGCGCACGGCCGGTTATCGGCCGGCTGTGCCGAATCTCATACGCGCCATTCGGTTGTGCGAACCGCGCCACTGGATACTTTGACGCCGGTTACAGTTTCAAGTGGATTCGGCGTTAGGAAGTTCGATGAAGTCCACAGCGCAGCGGCTGGCCCTGCTCGGCATCATGGTCGCGACTTCCGTCGGACTGATCTCCTGTTCCTCGGTACGGCCCAGCGAGTCGACCGCAGCGGGCTGCGGGACCGGCGGCCGGGTCTGCGCCGACGCGCCCGCACCGATTCCCGCTCGCGACGCCCTCGCCCTGTTGAACGCCCTGCGCGTGGCGGAGCGCGCGCCCAAAACCGGTTACAGTCGAGACGAATTCGGGCCGCCCTGGTCGGACAACGTCACGGTGCCCGGTGGCGGCAACGGCTGCGACACGCGCAACGACATCCTCCAGCGCGACATGACCGACGTGACTTTCAAGTCGGGCAAGTGCATCGTCGCGACCGGTACGCTCGCCGACCCCTACACCGGCAAGACCATCAACTTCAAGCGGGGCACGAAGTCCTCCGACGACGTCCAGATCGATCACGTCGTCGCGCTCTCGGACGCCTGGCAGAAAGGCGCGCAGCAACTTTCCGCCGAACGCCGCCGCGATCTGGCCAACGACCCGCTCAATCTACAGGCCGTCGACGGCCCGACCAACCAGTCCAAGAGCGACTCCGACGCGGCCGAATGGCTACCGCCGAGCAAGGGCTACCACTGCGCCTACCTGACCAGGCAGATCCAGGTGAAGACGGCCTATCAGCTCTGGGTCACCCCGGCCGAGAAGGACGCCATGGCGCGAGTCCTGAGCGCCTGCCCCTGAGCCTAGGGAAACTCGATCACCACCTTCCCGAACGGATCACCGGTGCGGAAATACCGGTAGGCCGCTTCGGCTTCCTCGAACGGAAACACGCGGTCGACGACCGGACGCGTCCGATGGGCGGCGATCGCTCGATTCATCGCCTCGAAATCCGTTCGGCTGCCCACCGCGATACGGCGAATGGACAGATACGACGACCCGAACGGGTTGCCCACGGGCACGTCACCGGCGGGCATCGCGCCGATCATCGTGATCCGCGCGTTGTACGCGCCCGCCCGCACGGATTTCGCGAGCGTCGGCATGCCCACCGCGTCGAGGACGTGATCCACGCCGTCCCCGCCCGTGCGCTCCAGCACGGCGAGTTCCCACTCCGGGGTCCGGCTCCGATCGATCACCTCGTCGGCCCCGAGCGCACGCAGCCGCTCGGCTTTGCGCGCGTTCGAGGTGATCGAGATGACTTCAGCGCCGTACGTTTTCGCGTGCTGCACCCCGAACAGCGCCACCGATCCGCTGCCTACCGTCAAGACGGTCTCGCCCGGGCGCACCGGCAGCGGCGTGCTCAGCGCGGCCCACGCCACCACTCCGGCGCAGGTCAACGTCGCGGCCTCCGCGTCCGAGAGGTGGCCCGGCACGTGCACCACCGAATCCTCCTCCAGCACCGCGTAAGTGGCGAGCATGCCGGGATAGGTCGCGCCGTACTGCTCGACGACGTGCGCCTGACGCTGGGGGCCGTCGGCCCACCGGACGAAGTAGGTGGCGGTCACCCGGTCGCCCACCGCGGCGCGCGTCACGGCGTCACCCACGGCGATCACCTCACCGACGCCGTCGCTGAGCGGCACGACGCCCGGGATAGCGGGCAGCGGGTACGTCCCGTCCATCAGCATCAGGTCGCGACGATTCAGCGATGCCGCCCGCACCCGGATCACCACTTGCCGTGGGCCGGGCTCGGGCAACTGCTGCGGCGCGGCGGTCAGCCCGTCCGCCCCGCGCGCGGGATCCAGATGGTAGGCGACGGCCTGCATCACGCGACGCCGATGTACTGGTGATCCCACCGGATCCGGCCCTCGTCGTCGAGCGCGACGACGTCGTATCCACCACCCACCACGGCCCCGTCGGCCTTCGTCACCATGTGCCAGCTCAGGCCGATCAAGTTCACGGAGAGACGCACCGCAGGCCCTCCGGAGACGAACACGTGCTCACCCGGAGCGACGAACTCGTCGTACGCGCGATCGACCCGCCGGTCCAACGCTTCGTAGCCGCGAATCTCCACCGTCGGGATCGGGAAGGACAATCGGCCAAGCGCCTCCCGCATCGCCTGCGGCGGATCCACCAGCACCTGCGCCCCGTCCTCGGCCCACAGCTGCCGGATCCGCTTGCGCCTCGCTTCGGCATCGGATTCGTTCCACAGCGCGATATACCGTTCGGCGAACCGGGAAAGTTCCTGCTCATCCAGTTTCTTGCTCATGCGGCGAAGTCTTGCCGTCGACCGGCGCCTGTGCGATTCCCCGCAAGGTATGGCGAGCCCGTCGTTCAGCGCCGGATACTGCTGCTATGACGACGGCGGCCCAGTCCACCGGGTTCGCCCGGCAGCTCAAGCACTGGCGCACGCTGCGACGGGTCAGTCAGCTGGATCTCGCGATCCGCGCCGACACCACGCAGCGTCATCTCAGCTTCCTGGAGCAGGGCCGCTCGCGCCCCGGACGCACCATGGTGGTGCGGCTGGCCGAATCGCTGGAGCTGTCGCTGCGCGAGCGCAACGGATTGCTGCTCGCCGCGGGTTACGCGCCGATCTTTCCCGAATCGGAACTCCACACAGTGGAATTGGCACCGGTGCTGGAGGCGTTGCGCGCCATTCTGGACGGCCATCTGCCCTACCCGGCGCTGGTGGTCCGGCCCTATGGCATCCTGCTCGCCGCCAACGCCGCCTTCGACGTGCTCACCGAGGGCGCCGCCCCATGGCTGCTGGAGCCGCCGGTCAACGTGCTGCGGCTCGCGCTGCACCCGGACGGCTTGGCCGCCCGCGTGGTCAACCTGCCGGACTGGGGAAGGCACGTCACCGAGGCGCTGCGCAACCGGATGGACCGCAGTCCCGATCCCGTCCTGGACGAGCTGGTCGAGGAACTGGAGACCTATCTGCCGTCCACCGAGCCGGGGCCGGAGCATCTGGGTTTCGCGGTGCCGCTGCGTCTGCGCTGCGCCGAAGGGGAGCTGCGTTTGATCACCACCCTCACTTCGTTCGCCACGGCGGTGGACGTCACGCTCGCCGAATTGCAACTGGAGGCGTTCCTGCCGGGCGACGAGCAGACCGCGCAGATCCTGCGCGGCCGCGCCGCACGACGCTGAGCGAGGTGCCCCAGCGAGGTCCCGCAGGCCGCTCCTGCGGGACCTCGCCATCGACTCACACCGACGCGAGTTCGTGCTCGGCCGGGGCTTCCCAATCGATCCGGTAGCGCTGCTCGGGGCCCATGGTCTTCTCCGGCTTCATCACCGTCTTGGCCATGAGCGGCATGAGCAGCTGCATGACCTTGCGCCCCACGGGCCCCGGCGTCTTGCTGTGGTTGATCTTCGCCGCGCGCGCCGCGACGCCTTCCACACGCTCGCGCCGCAACCGCTCGTAAACCGCGAACGCCTCGGGAACGGGCAGATCACGCAGGCAGCGCGCCAGCTGCACAGCGCTCTCGATCGCCAGCGACGCACCCTGGCCGGAACTATTGGACGGCGCGTGCACCGCGTCGCCCACCAGCACCATCCGCCCGCGATGCCAGTGCGGCACCGGCGGCATGATGTGCAGCGCACCGACCACTTCCAGCTGGTCCTCGGTGGTGCGACGAGCGAGTTCGCCGCCAGGGGTGTCGTCGCCGTAGGTCTCGCGCAGGGTCCGCAACCACTGCGCGCTCGGCACCGCCCGCGCCGCGGTGAGCGACAGATACTCCTTGTGCGGCAGGTTCGCTCCCCACGCCACCCGCCCGTCGCCGAGCGGCCAGTACAGGTAGTACGCCCGCTTGCCGAACGCGAAGGTCATGGTGTCGGCCGGGAGGTCGGCGTCGCACTCGGTGGTCGCGCCGAAGCCGAGCATGCCGGTGTAGTCCGGGCCGGGCGCCTCCGGGTCGATCAGCGTGCGCACCCGCGAGCGGATGCCGTCCGCGCCGATCAGCACGTCGGCGGTGGCCGTGCTGCCGTCGGCGAACCGGGCGGTGATCCCCGACTCGTCCTCGTGCACGTCGACCAGGCGTTTCTCGTACTCGAACGGGACCCCCGCTGCGGTCGCGTGCCGGTGCAACGCCTGGTGCAACTCGCTGCGATCGACCAGTTGCAGCGGCGGCACATCGGAGAGGCCGGGCAGGTCGAGAACCTTGTTCCCGACGGCCATCCGCATCTTGCTCACCGGCAGCGCGATGGCGCGGACCGGGTCGCCCGCCCCGATGATGTCGAGAGCGGCGATGCCGTTGGGCGCGAGGGCGAGTCCGCTGCCGATGCCGTAGGAAGGGCCGGGATAGGCCTCGTAGACGCGGGCGTCGATGCCCGCTTTGCGCAGGGCCGTCGCGACGACGGGTCCGGCGATGCCGCCACCGATCACCAGGGCGGTACGTGTTGTGGACATGGGTGTCTCCAGGATTCGTGCGATACGGGTTTCGGTTCCCGGACCGACGCACGCGCCACCCACCCGGTTATCCTGTGGTTGCCAGCCTTGTAGCCGGGTGCGCGTTCGCGGGCGCGGTTCGAGACTGTTCGATCGGGCCCGGCGGCGGTGTTGCCGCACCTCGCCGGGTCCGGTTCTCGGCTAGTTCTCGGCAATCCCCCTCTCCACCAGCTCGGCGACCTCGGACGGCAGCGCGCCGCGCTCGTGCCATGCACGCCATTGCGCCAGTCCAGGGAAGGTGCCCTCGGTCAGCTCGTCGCGCAGCGAACGCGTCCACGCCGCTTCGGCTTCCAGCATCGCCAGTCCGAACTCGGATTCGATGATGAACAGCCGCGGCAGCGCGCACGCGAGTTCGCCGAGTTCGCGGCGCATGGTGCCGATGGTCCGCTCCAGCGCTTCGATGCGCGCGCCGAGCAGTTCGATCACCTCGGCGGGCGGAAGCACCGCGAGAATGGACAGCCCCGCGACGAACCGGTGGTGTTCCGGCTCCGGAGTCGACAGCAGCTCCCTGGTCCAATCGGTCATCTCGGCGCGGCCCGCGTCGGTGATCCGGTAGATCACCCGCTCCGGCCGCGCGCCCGCGCGCTCACTGCCGACCACCTCGAGGAAGCCGACCTTGGCCATGTTCTGCACGACCGTGTAGAGCGAGCCCCACTTGATCGCCATGTCGTGGTCTTTGCCCCGATCGCGCAGGGTCTGGGCGATCTCGTACCGGTGCATCGGGCGTTCGACGATCACGGACAGCACCGCGAGCGCGAGCAGGTTGTCGACCTTGCGTTTCTTCATCGCGGCACCTCCTTACTCGTGTACGAATATACGTCCACGAGTAATGGTGCCGCAAGCGCTGTCAAGCGGGCACCGTCTCCTGTTCTCGCGCCTGGTCTTCCAGTAACTTCGTGGCGATGTTCGTCAGCGCCTGGTCCAGCAGCGCGCGATCGGCGGGATCGGCCTCGCTCCAATCATCGAGCCTGCTGTCGAGCCAGCGCCGCCAAGCCGCCTTGATCCGGTCCATCTCGGCCGCGCCGGAATCGGTGAGCCGCAACCGTCGCCCCTCGCGCATCAGATACCCTTCCGCGCCCACCTGGTCGTAGATCGGCTCGATGACCTCTTCGGGGAGCCGGTGTTCTCTGGCTATCTCCGCCAGCGTGGCGTGGCCACGCACCCGGTCGCGCAGATACACCTGGCCGAGCGCCCAGGCCTCACCGCGTGTGAGATCGCTGTCCGCGTCGGCGAGGATGCGTGCGCCGATCGGATCCTCCGCCCCCGCTCCGCGCATGGTGCCCGCGATAGCTCGTTCCAGTTGCACCAGCCGATCGGGCGAATCCGGCACCGAGAACCCTTCGCCCACATCACCCGCACCCGCCCGCGCACTGTCGCGCAGCGGCACCTCGGGCAAGAACCACGCGATCACGAATCCGGCCAGCGCGATCGGAACGACCCAGAAGAACACGTGACCGATCGAGTCCGCGTACGCGTCGATGATGGGAGCCGACTGTTCGGCGGGCAGTGCGCGCAACGACTGCGGATCCGCCGCGACAGCGGGCGGCACACGCACGCCGGCCAGGGCCGCCGCCAGATCGGGCCCGATCTCGTTGCTGTAGAGGGTGCCGAAAATCGCCGTGCCGAAGGCGCTGCCGAGCGTGCGGAAGAAGGTGACGCCGGAAGTCGCGGTACCCAGTTGGGCGTAGGGCACGGTGTTCTGCACGACGATGGTGAGCACCTGCATGGCCAGTCCGATGCCCATGCCAAGGATCAGCATGTACAGCGACTCCAGCCAAGTGCCGGTGGTCCGGCCCATCGTCGACATCAGGTACAGGCCGAGCGCCATGACCAGCGTGCCCCCGATCGGGAAGTACCGGTAGCGCCCGGTCTTGCCGACCACCTGCCCGGACAGGATCGAGGTGGCGAACAGACCGGCCACCAGCGGTAGCGTGCGCACGCCCGACATGGTGGCCGAGACGCCGTCGACGTATTGCAGGTACGCGGGCAGGTAGGTCATCGAGCCGAGCATCGCGAAGCCGACGATGAAACTGAGGATCGAGCACACCGTGAACACCCGGCTGCGGAACAACGCCATCGGCAGCATGGGTTCGGCGGCCCGCAACTCCACCGCGACGAACGTGGCCAGCAGGAACACCGCTCCGGCGAACAGGCCGACGATCGTCGGCGAGCCCCACGCGTATTGCTGGCCGCCCCATTCCAGGCCCAGGATCAGACAGGACACGCCCAGCGCCACCAGCCCGATTCCGGCGTAGTCGATGATCGGCTTGGCCGCGGCCCGCACCCGCGGGATCGTCCGCGCCGCCAACGCGATCATGACCACGGCGACCGGAACGTTGACGTAGAAGCACCAGCGCCAGCTGGCATGGTCGGTGAACAGACCGCCCAGCGTTGGACCGATCACGGTGGTCACCCCGAACACCGCGCCCAGCGCGCCCTGATACTTGCCGCGCTGCCGCAGCGGAATGATGTCGGCGATCAGCGCCATCGAGGTGACCATCAGCCCGCCCGCGCCGAAGCCCTGGACGCCGCGGGCGAGGACCAGCAACAGCATGCCGTTGGCCAGGCCCGCGACCATCGAGCCGACGATGAAGATCACGGCACTGACCTGGAACACCAGCTTGCGGCCGAACAGGTCACCGAGCTTGCCCGCCAGCGCCGTCGCCACCGCCTCGGCGAGCAGGTACGAGGTGACCACCCACGCCATGTGCCCGGCCCCGCCGAGGTCGGCGACGATGGTCGGCAGCGCGGTGGACACGATGGTCTGGTCCAGCGCCGCCATCAGCATGCCGAGCACGATGGTGCCGAACACGATATTGGTCTTGGCCCGGCCCATCGGGGCAACAGGGTCCGCGGCGACAGCAACCGAACCGGCCATCAGCCCAGTATGGGACTTCGCCGCTTCGATGGATATCCAGCGACACGGCAGCGAATCCGCTGCCCGTGCGTGCGGCTAGCTCTCGCCGGGCCGCTCGATGAGCGACATCGCGATCGGGACCAGCAGATCGACGAGTTCGGCCACCGTCGGGCGCGGGTCGGCGAGCACCCATTCGTGCGCGAGGCCGTTGATCGCGCCGATCAAGGCGCTCGCGCCCCATCCGGGCGCGCCGCGCACCCGCGAACCGGGGGCGACCACCGGCACCACACGAGTTTCCAGCACGGACGCCCACGCGTGCCTGCGTTCACGACGATGCCGCTCCATCCGGTCGCTCACCCCGACCACTTCGATGAACGCGACTTTCGCGCGGTAGGGGTCGGAGCCGATCGACGCCAGATAAGCCGCTACCACGGCGGTCATCGCCGCGGGCAGGTCGAATCGGGGGTCGAGGTCCCCGAGGCGCGCCAGCACGGCGGCGGCGGCCTCGTCCTGGATCCGGTCGTAGGCCGCGACCAGCACGTCCTCCCTGGCCTGGAACTCCTCGTAGAACTGCCGCTTGGACAATCCCGCGGCGGCGCACACGTCGGCCAGCGAGCAATTCGTGTAGCCGCGCTCGGCGAAGATCCGGGTGGCCGCGTCGAGGAACCGCTGACGCCGCTCGGCTTTCCGCTCCACGACGGCACGCCCGCCGTATTGCCTGCCCACTGTCGCCGTCATATCTCTCACCGTAGCGAAATCGCGGCGACCGGGAACATCCGTCGGGCCGAGATTTCCAGGACGTTCCTTCTTGTGATCCGCGTCGGGACACCGCATACTCGTGGCCAGTCTGAAACCGATGGGGCTCACATATGGGGCCGCTGGCCCAGGGCTGGGCCGCGGTGATCCCCGATCACCAGGGCCCGGACTCGGCCTACGCCGCGGGCCCGCCGGCCGGGCGCATCACGCTCGACGGCATTCGCGCCGATGCAACTGTCCGGGACCAGGACCAGGGTCGGGATGATGGGCTACTCCGGCGGGGCGATCGCCACCGGCTGGGCCGCCGAACCGAAGCGCGACTACGCGCCCGAACTGAACGTGGTCGGCACCGCGGAGGGCGGCATCCCCGCCGATCTGTCGGCCGCGTTGCGGATGGCCAACGGCAACCTGTCGGCCGGGCTGATCTTCGCGGGCGCGCTCGGCGTCTCGCGCGAGTATCCCGAACTGCGCAGATTCCTCGACGACAACGCGAACGGCCTGGGCAGGCAACGCTGGACCCCGCGACGTGGCAGGTGTGGGGCGAGATGGTGGGCGCGGTGCTCGCCGCGGCATTCCAGCAACCCATCGGCAGCGGCCGCTGACCAACTCGCCCGGAGCTCGTGTCGCGGTCGTCTTCCGGGACACGAGCTCTCGCGTCTGAGACGATCGATGGCGAAAATCTTCCCCCGTAACTTACTCCAGAGTAAGGTTGACGCATGGCGTGGAAACCAGCTGAGATCCCGGACCAGACGGGACGCACCTTTGTCATCACCGGCGCGAACGGCGGTCTGGGCGCCGTCACCACGAAAGTCCTGGCGTCCAAGGGCGCGACCGTGATCATGGCCTGCCGCAACGCGGTCAAGGCGAAAGAGGTCGCCGGCGGCATCGACGGTGACGTCCGCGTGGCCGAACTGGACCTCGCGGACCTGGCCTCGATCCGTAAGTTCGCCGACGAGATCGGCGGATTCGACGTCCTGATCAACAACGCGGGCCTGATGAACATCCCGTTCTCGCGCACCAAAGACGGTTTCGAAACCCAGTGGGGAGTCAACCACCTCGGACACTTCGCGCTCACCGGCCTGCTGCTGGACCGGATCGGCGATCGGGTGGTCACCCTCTCCAGCATCGCCCACAAGCAGACCCCGAAGCTCTGGATCGACGACCTGGACTACGAAAAGCGTCGTTACCAGCGCAATCTCGCCTACGCGCAGGCCAAGCTGTGCAACCTGATGTTCGCCCGCGAACTGCAGCGCAGGCTGCGCGAATCCGGCTCGGCCAAGCGTTCCTACGGCGTGCACCCCGGTGTCTCGGCCACCGACCTCTTCGCCCACACCGAGACGCCGCTCGATTACGTCGCCAAGCCGTTCATCCGTCTGATCGGGCACTCGCCTGCCAAGGCCGCGCACTCGACTCTGTTCGCCGCGACCATGCCCGACGCCGATCCCGAGACCTACTGGGGCCCGACCAGGCTCTTCGGCAGCCAGGGACCGGTGAAACCCTCGTCGTCCACCCGCCTGTCGCAGAACAGGGATCTGTGGCAGCGGCTGTGGGAGGAGTCCGAGCGCAAGACCGGCGTCACCTACTCGTTCCGAGCCGGACGAACGCCCGCGCAGTAACCAGACCGCTCGTCACGCCCGAAGCCACGGAACCGATCGCATACGGGCACTCCGTCCGGCACCGCTCCATACCACGATGATCGTGGTCACAGCGCGCGCCGGACGGCGTACCTGGCTCTACGGCCCGCGTAGTAGAACGGGTACCGTAGAAGCCGTGTCCGCCTCACCCCGCCGCTCGGCACACAACCGCCCGGCCCTCATCGCGCTGGTGATCGTCGCCGCGCTGGGCTGCCTGGCGCTGGCCTGGTGGCAGTGGGAGCGGTACGAGTCCGCCAGCGGCACCGGCCAGAACCTCGGGTACGCGTTGCAGTGGCCCCTGTTCGCGGGCTTCGCCGTCTTCGCCTACTTCCGGTACGTCCGGCTCGAGCGCGAGGCAGGCGAAACCGAGGAGAAGGACGCGTCCACCGCGGCCCGTGGGCGCGCTTCCGCAGTTCGGCGCACCGCCGGTCCGGTCGCACCCACCGAGCTCCCGGCGGGTCTGTTGCCGGAGCGACCCAAGGCCGTCCGCGATGACGACCCGGTGCTCGCCGAGTACAACCGGTACCTCGCCGCGCTGCACGCCAACGACATCGACGAGCAGGTCCGCGCGGCAGGCCTGCACACCCGCGAGAGGAGCGCCGGTTGACCACCAGCGAGAATTCCACCGAGACCACCGCCGCCCCGGCCCCGGCCCGGAACGCCGCCAAGATCGGCCCGGCGCTGCTGCGCTACCGGGCGCTGGCCTGGATCACCGGCCTCTGGCTGCTGCTGCTCACCGGTGAGATGATCGCCAAGTACGGCTTCGACGTGCATACCCCCAGCTGGATCGCCGTCGTGCACGGCTGGGTGTACTTCGTCTATCTGCTGGTCACCGCCGACCTCGCGGTCAAGGTCCGCTGGCCGGTCCTGCGCACCGTCGGCACGCTGCTCGCGGGCACCATCCCGCTGCTGTCGTTCTTCGTCGAGCACGTCAACGCCAAGCAGGTCAAGCAGACCTTCGGCGTCTGACCCGGCCGCGTCAGTCCGCGGCGAGCGCCGCCAGCGCGGGCGTCAGCTGGGCCAGCGCCCGCCCGCGATGCGACACCGCGTCCTTCTGGGCGGGCGTCAGCTGGGCAGCGGTGATCTCGCCGCCCGCCGGGATGAACAGCGGGTCGTAGCCGAAACCGCCGTCGCCCACCGGCTTCCGGCCGATCGAACCGGGCCATTCCCCACGCACCACCGTCTCCGCGCCGCCGGGCACCACCAGCGCACAGGTCGAGACGAACCGCCCGCCCCGGCGCTCGTCCGGCACATCCGACAGCTGCGCCAGCAACAGCGCGTTGTTGGCCGCGTCGTCGCCGTGCCTGCCCGACCAGCGCGCCGACAGCACACCCGGCATCCCGTTCAACGCGTCCACCTCGATGCCGGAATCGTCGGCGACACACGGCAAACCGGTGGCCGCGGCGCCGTCGCGCGCCTTGGCGAGCGCGTTCTCCTCGAACGTCGCGCCGGTCTCGGGAGCCTCATGGTACGGGGGGACGTCGTCCAACCCGACGATCTCGATCCCGGCGATCCCCGCCTCGTCGAGGATGCGGCGCAGTTCGTTCAGTTTCTTGGCATTGCGGCTGGCCACCAGCAGACGACGGGTCATCACTTCTTCCTCGCGTCGGCCTGCTCCGGAAGCACGCCGGGATACGGCAGTGCCAGCGCTTCCTTCTGCACGACGAACAGTTGCTCGCAACCGGCCAGCGCGGCATCGAGCAACTTGTCCAGCGTGGAGCGCGGGAAAGTCGCGCCCTCACCGGTGCCCTGGATCTCCACCAGCGTCCCGGTATCGGTGGCGACCACGTTCATGTCGACCTCGGCGCGCGAATCCTCCTCGTACGGCAGATCCAAGCGCACCCGGCCGTCGACCACGCCGACGCTCACCGCGGCGATCGCGCACGAGATCGGCTGCGGGTCGGCCAGCGCGCCCGCCGCGCCGAGATAGGTCACGGCATCCGCCAGCGCCACATAGGCGCCGGTGATCGCGGCCGTCCTGGTACCGCCGTCGGCCTGCAGCACATCGCAGTCGATCGCGATGGTGTTCTCGCCGATCGCGGCCAGATCGATGCAGGCGCGCAGCGAACGGCCGACCAGGCGGCTGATCTCCTGGGTCCGTCCGCCGATGCGGCCCTTCACCGACTCACGCCCGCTGCGGGTATGCGTCGCGGCGGGCAGCATCGCGTATTCGGCGGTGAGCCAGCCCAATCCGGAGTCGCGCCGCCACGCGGGCACCCCCTCCGTGACGCTCGCGGTGCACATCACCCGCGTCTGCCCGAACTCCACCAGCACCGAACCCGCTGGATGCGTGGTGAAACCACGGGTGATCCGGACCTCGCGGAGCTCATCGTCCGCCCTGCCATCGGCTCGTCTCGACACGGCCACAGCCTACTGGGTCTTCTGGCCGCGACTTCGTCGCGGCGTGTTCGCGGCCCATGCTCGGTCTCGCTTCGCTCGAAAGACGTGGTGGCGGTGCGCTGGGCGCGTTGGTTTCATCCCCCGGCGTGAGGCGCGCCGTTCCCACTGGCCGACAGGCCGACCCACCGGCGACCGTTGGCCGAGAGGCGGACCTACGCGCGGCCGTCTCGATGCGAGAGCAGCCCGGCCAACCGCGCCTGCTCGATCCCCGCTCGGCGCGAAAAACGCAGTCCAGATGCGCTGGGCGCGCCGGTTTGCCACCCCGGCACAACAGCGCGCAACTCCCACTGGCCGACAGGCGGACCCACTCGCGACCGGGTGCAATCCCAGCGCGGCCCGGCGCATGCTTCATCTGGCTCGAGGGACGCGGTCGGGGTGCGCTGGCGTGTTGGTAGCGAATTCTGGATATAGGGCGCGGGCGAGTTCCGAACCGCACGGCGCTACGGATTTCGGGGATCGGTTCGTCGGACCGGTGGGTTGTGGCGCTGCGCATCGGACGTCCGGATTCATCGTTCCGTTCGATGAGTAGGCGCCGGTCCAGCCGTGACCCGGATTCGGTCAGAGATCGAAGGTTTCGCCTGGGGCCACCGCGTGGACCGGCCCGGTGAACTGTTCCTTCGCTTCGGCGATCACGTCTTCGCGTGAGGTCCACGGGGGGATGTGGGTGAGCAGGAGTTCCTTCACGCCGGCCTCGGCGGCGATCTGGCCGGCCTCGGTGCCCGAAAGGTGAATGCCGGGCGGCCGATTCGCCGGGTCATGGGTCCAGGAGGCCTCCGCCATCAGGACGTCGGCGCCCTGCGCGAGTTCGTGGACCTGGGGGCAGAGCGCGGTGTCGCCGGTGTAGACGAAGGTGCGTCCGGCCGCGGTGACGATCCGCAGACCGTAGGACTCCGGTGGGTGGTACATCCGGCGCGCGGTGACGGTGTGACCCGCGCCGAACGCGACGGGCTCGCCCTCGACCCAGGGCCGCATGTCGATCACGTCGGACCAGTCGTCGCATTCGCCGCCGACCTCGGCGGACGCGTTGCCGATGCGCAGCGAGGTGTCCGACGGGCCGCGCACGATCGCCTGCCCCGCCGGGGGCGTCGGGTGGTAGCGGCGCCACACCAGCAAACCGGGCAGGTCCAGGCAGTGGTCGGCGTGCAGATGGGTCAGGAAGATGTCGACCTCACCGGGATCGGCATGGCGCTGCAACGCGCCGAGCACTCCCGGACCGAAATCGATGACCGTCGGCCGCATGTCCGGGCCGGTCAGCAGGTACCCCGACGCGGGAGAGTCCGGGCCGGACACACTGCCCGAGCACCCGAGGACGGTAAGGCGCATTCCCCCATGCTGCCACGCGGAATTCTCACTCAAGAAAGGATCCCCCACATTTCCGGCGGGCCGCCCGCTCACCGCGGCGACGCACCGGCTCCGGCTCGGTCCCCGCGGCGGCTTCGTCGTGCATCTCCAGAGAGTACCCAGCCGGCCAGCAATCCACTCAACGCGCCGAATAGATGCCCCTGCCAAGAGATTCCGGGCTGTCCGGGCAGGACGCCCCACAGCAGCGACCCGTACAGGGCCAGCACCACGAGGCCGAGCACGATCTGCCCGACGTTGCGGGCGAACCAGCCCCGGCAGATGAGGAAGGTCAACCAGCCGAATACCAGCGACGACGCGCCGATGTGCACGCTGCCCGTCGCTCCGGTGAGCCAGACGCCTAGCCCGGCCAGCAGCCAGATGATCGCGGTCGCGGCCAGCCCGCGTCCGATGCCGCTCACCAACACCAGGAAGCCGAGAACCAGCACCGGGAGCGTGTTACCGACCAGATGCCCCCAGTTGTCGTGCAGCAACGGCGCGAACAGGATGCCGGACAGTCCCTCGGCCCGGCGGGGCTCGATACCCGCGCTCTCCAGGTTTCCGTGGACGGCGGCGTCGACCCCTTCGACCCCGTAGAGCACACCCACGAATCCGGCGATCAGCACACCGGCCCGCAGCCACAGCTGCTTGATCGCGGGGACGCCCCTGGGCGCGGACGGTGTGGACGGCCGCGGCGCACCGACGGGCTCGCCCAGCTGCGCACGGATCGCCGCGATCCGATCCGGGTCGAACGACGGCCCGAGTCCCGCGCCTGCCATGGCCACCTCCTCGCCGCGGCGGGGTCGTCGCCCCGCCTCACCGAGGGTACCGGCGCGGCCGGTGATCAGGCCCAGAGCTGGCCGTCGAGCCGCTCCTCCGCCTCTTCGAGGGTGCCGTCGTAGGCGCCGGTCGACAGGTACTTCCACCCGCCGTCGGCGACCACGAACGCGATGTCGGCGCGCGTGCCCGCCTTCGCCGCCTTACGGGCGACGCCCAGCGCGGCGTGCAGGATGGCGCCGGTGGAGATCCCGGCGAAGATGCCTTCCTCGAGCACCAGTTCGCGGGTGCGCTTCACCGCGTCGTAGGGGCCGACCGAGAAACGCGTGGTCAGCACGCTCTCGTCGTACAGCTCGGGGATGAATCCCTCATCGATGTTGCGCAGGCCGTAGACCAGTTCGCCGTACCGCGGCTCGGCGGCCACGATCTCGATGCCGGGCACCTTCTCGCGCAGGAAACGGCCGGTCCCCATCAGCGTGCCCGTGGTGCCGAGACCCGCGACGAAATGCGTGATCTCGGGCAGATCGGCCAGGATCTCCGGGCCGGTGGTCTCGTAGTGCGCCGACGCGTTCGCCGGGTTGCCGTACTGGTAGAGCATCACCCAGTCCGGATTCTCCGCCGCGATCTGCTTGGCCAGCGCGACGGCCTGGTTGGAGCCGCCCGCCGCCGGGGAATCGATGATCCGCGCCCCGAACATGGTGAGCAGCTGCCGCCGCTCCACCGAGGTGTTCTCGGGCATCACGCAGATCAGCTGATAGCCCTTCAGCTTCGCGGCCATGGCCAGCGAGATGCCGGTGTTGCCGCTGGTCGGCTCCAGAATCGTGCAGCCGGGCCGCAGCAGCCCGTCGGCCTCGGCCTGCTCGATCATCCGCAGGGCGGGCCGATCCTTGATCGAGCCGGTGGGGTTGCGATCCTCCAGCTTCGCCCACAGCCGCACGTGGTCGTCCCCGTCCCACTGCGGGGACAGCGTGCGCAGGCCGACCAGCGGAGTGTTGCCGAGGGTCGCGATCAGCGATTCGTAACGCGCCACGGGAACGGTCAGCCTCCGGCCACGGCGGGGAGGATCGTGACGCTGGCGTCCTGGGGCACCTCGGCGGCGAGCCCGCCGGCGAAGCGCACGTCCTCGTCGTCGACGTAGATGTTGACGTAGCGGTTCAGCTTGCCGTCCTTCAGCAGGCGCTCGGCGAGCCCGGGGTGGTTGGCCTCGAGGTCGTCGATCAGCGCCGACAGCGTGGCGCCTTCGGCCTGCACGCGCTTCTCACCTCCGGTGAGGCCGCGCATGATGGTCGGGATGGAGACGGTTACCGGCATGGGTACTCCTCGGTTTCGCGAACAGGCATCGGTCTAGTTCTCGTACGCGTCGACGATCCGCACCGGCTCCTCGGTGACCTCGCCGTCGACGATCCGGTAGCTGCGCAGCTCGTGCTGCTCGGGATCGCGGGTGGAGATCAGCACATAGTGCGCGAAGGGCTCGGAGGCGTACGACACGTCGGTGCGGCTGGGATAGGCCTCGGTGGCGGTGTGCGAGTGGTAGATGACGACGGGCGTCTCGTCGGCGTCGTCCATCTCGCGCCACACCTTCAACTGCTCGCCGGAGTCGAAGCGGTAGAACGTGGGCGACCGCTCGGCATTGACCATGGCGATGAAGCGCTCCGGACGATCCGAGCCCTCCGGCCCCGCGATCACACCGCAGGCCTCGTCCGGGTGATCGGCGCGCGCGTGCGCCACCATCGCCTCCACAAGGTCGGCCCTGATCACCAGCACGAGTCGCACACCTTTCCACAACGCCGACCCATCGCAGTCGACAACGAGCCAGGATATTCGGCTATTCCCTCCCCGAGGTCGCCCGGCCCCCGGTTCCGCGCCCAGGCGCACAACCGACACTTACGGCACACGACAACGGCGCACTTCGACGCCGGTCACCGCCCCGCCCAACTCCCGGTCTCCAGCACAGCACCACCGAGCATGCGCCGTTCGCGGCCCGGCTCGCCTCCGAGCGACCGCCGGGTACACGAGGAAGAAGAGCAGCGACCAATCGGCACCACAACCTGGACTCTGCCCGCGCGCCCGAGTCCGGAGTTCCGATGCCATCGCGCCCGGCGCACCGCAACCACGTCTTCCGAGCGAAGCGAGACCGAGCATCCGCCGTTCGCGGCCCGGCTCGCGTTTGCGTGGCCGTCGCGTAGGCGACGAAGGAGCAAGCGGCGGTCGCGCAAACGCGAGCCACCAGTGGGCCGCGAACACCCCGCGCCGCAGGCGCTGGAAATCAGATACCGAACAGGTCACCGTAGGCCGGGATGCCCGCCACCGTGTGTGCCGAGCGGATCGCGTCGACGACGGCGCGTTCGACGCAGACCGCGGCTGCCGTGCAGATCTCGTCCAGGACAAGGAGATCGGCGGGGAAAGCTGGCGGAAGCGGCAGGTCCGTGCCCTCTTCCGCCGTTCCGGTGGCGAGCGCGAAGAGGGTGTCCCCGTCCAGCGGCGAGTGCGCGGGGCGGATCGCGCGGGCCAACCCGTCGTGCGCGGTGACGGCGACCCGCCTGCATCCGGCCGGGTCGAGCGGGGCGTCCGTGGCCACGACGCCGATCGTGGTGTTGAGCACGGTGCCCTTCACCGGCAGCGCGTTCGCCGCCGCCAGTTGCTCCGCGGTCGGCGGCCGCAGGTCGAAGAAGCCGGGCCCGTCGGTGCCGCATCCCCACGGCAACCCGGTGCGTGGATCGAACACCGAGCCGACGGGATTGGCCACGATCAGCGCCGCGACGGTGATGCCGGCCGCGGCGCCTTCGCCCAGCGCGATGCTCGCGGTCCCCACCCCGCCTTTGATCGATCCGGCGCGCGCGCCGACGCCCGCACCGACCGATCCGCGGGCGAAGTCGGCGCTCGCCGCCGCGGCGGCCCGGTAGCCGAACTCGGCGGTCGGACGGATGTCCCAGGCGCCGACCGGGAGATCGAAGATCACCGCCCCGGGAACGATGGGCACCACCCGGCTCGGGTCGGCCGGGTCCATCACGATGCCCGCACCGTTCTCCTCCAGCCAGCGCATCACCCCGTCGGCCGCGGCGAGGCCGAACGCACTGCCGCCGGTGAGCAGGATCGCGTCGATCTGACGGACGGTGTTCATCGGATCGAGCAGATCCGTCTCGCGGGTACCCGGGCCGCCGCCGCGCACGTCGACCGCCGCCACCGCGCCGCCCGGCACGCGCACCACCGTGCATCCCGTCGCCGCCCCGAAGCCGAGCGTGGCGTCCGAGTCGAGGACGTGGTGATGCCCGACCAGCACGCCGGGCACATCGGTGATCGAATTACGTTCTCCCGGGATGGCTTTCACCAGCTACTCCTCACGGCGCGGAACTCCTGACGTTCGGCGCCGATCTTCGCAGCACAGGGGTCAGGGAGCCAGCGCCTGGAGCAGCGAGTCCTGTATCCAGGTCAGCCAGTGGTACACGTCCAGGTGCGGAGCGCGCGGATCGTCGGGGTCGAGATGGTCGGGCGTGTCGGCGTCGATGTTCAGCACCGTCCCGAGCGCCAGCCGCACGTCGGTGAGCGCCGTCAACCACGCGTCGGCCTGCTCGGGAGTGAGGATGATCTTGCCGCCCGCGCTCGGCACGGTGTCCAGCACGACCGACCCCGCCGCCAGCTTGGCGTCGATGATGTCGGGCTCGTGCAGGCTGCGCAGCGCGCTGTTGAGGTCGGCGCGCTCGGCGTCGGGCGAGCCGGGCTCACTGCGGTGGAAGTCCGGGAGGAGTCTGCGCAGCCGCGGGTCCTCCGGCGGGACGGTGTTGCCGGATCGCAGTCCGGTGAGGGCGGCCAAGTCGTCCTCAGGGGCCGACCCGGCGCGTTCGGTGAGCAGCCCGGAGACCGCCCCGACCAGGGACCGAAGCACGTTGGCCTCCCGTGCGTCCATCTCGGATCGCAGTTTGAGACCGCTCAGCGAGTTCTTCCTGCTCCACTTGCGCACGGCGTCAGGGTAGTCGGCCTGGTCAGTCGTCCCGCTGCATGGTGGCCCAGAGTCCCGCGGCGTGCAGCCGCTGCACGTCGTGTTCCATCTTGTCCCGGGAACCCGACGAGACCACCGCCTTGCCCTCGTTGTGCACCTTCAACATCAGCTCGGTCGCCTTCGCTTTGCTGTAGCCGAACAGCTTCTGGAAGATATAGGTGACGTAGTGCATCAGATTGACCGGGTCGTCCCAGACCACGGTGACCCAGGGGCGGTCCTCCGCCTCCAGGATCTCGGTGTATTCGACCGCTTCGGGCGTCGCCTGTGCCGCCGACAATGTCGCGTTCGCGGCGTCCACAACGACGTCACCCCGGACTCTGTTGCGCAAGGCCATAAGGTCAAGGGTACGACTCGACTCCGGATAAACAACACCCACGCTGCCCCGATTCGCCTATTCGCCGGTTCACCGAGCCGATGCCGGACACCATGAGCCGACCGTTCTGTCTACAGTGACAGCGTGGACCTGCGTGACGGCCTCGCCAGCACGGCGCTGCTGACCGACCAGTACGAACTGACCATGCTCGCCGCGGCGCTGGCCGATGGATCGGCGCATCGGCAGTGCACGTTCGAGGTGTTCGCTAGACGTTTGCCGAACGGTCGTCGCTACGGCGTCGTTGGGGGTACCGGCCGGGTGCTCGACGCGCTGCGGCAGTTCCGGTTCGGCGCGGCGGAGCTGGCCGTGGCTGCCCCGTTCTCGGATCGGCGAACCCTCGACTGGTTGCGCGACTACCGGTTCACCGGCGACATCGACGGCTACGCCGAGGGCGAGCTGTACTTCCCCGGTTCCCCGATCCTGTCGGTGCGCGGCAGCTTCGCCGAATGCGTCGTCCTGGAGACGCTGATCCTGTCGATTCTCAATCACGACAGCGCGATCGCGGCCGCGGGCGCCCGGATGGTCAGCGCCGCCGGGGGCCGCAGGATGATCGAGATGGGGTCGCGGCGCGCCCACGAGCAGGCCGCCGCGGACTGTGCTCGCGCCGCGTACCTGGCCGGTTTCGACGCCACCTCGAACCTGGAGGCGGTGCGTCGCTACGGCATTCCGGGCGCGGGCACCAGCGCGCACGCCTTCGTCCTGCTGCACAGCGGCCCCGACGGGGCGCACGAGGCCGAAGCGTTCCGCAGCCAGGTGCAGACGCTCGGCGTGGGCACGACGCTGCTGGTGGACACCTTCGACATCAGCAGGGGCGTCGCGACGGCCATCGAGGTCGCGGGAACAGAGCTGGGCGGCGTGCGGATCGACTCCGGCGATCTCGGCGTCCTGGCCAGGCAGGTACGCGACCAGCTCGACGCGCTCGGCGCGACCCAGACCCGCATCGTGGTCTCCGGCGATCTCGACGAGTACGCCATCGCCGCGCTGCGCGCCGAGCCGGTCGACGTCTACGGCGTCGGCACCGCGCTGGTCACCGGCTCGGGCGCGCCGACCGCGGGAATGGTGTACAAGCTGGTCGAGGTCGAGGGCGTGCCGGTGGCGAAACGCAGCAGTCACAAGCAGTCCCGGGGTGGCACGAAGAAGGCCGTTCGCTTGGCCCGCGACACCGGGACGATCGTCGAGGAGATCGTCTATCCGGCATCCGGGCCGACGCCGCCGAGCAACGGCTTCGAAGCCCGTGAGCTACTCGTCCCGCTGATTCGCGAAGGCAAGCAGGTCGACGACCTGCCCACCCTCGCCGAGAGCCGCGACCTGGTGGCCCGCGGGTTGATCAGCCTGCCCTGGGAAGGCCTCAAGCTGTCGGCGGGCGAGCCCGCCGTGGTGACCACGTTCGTCTGAGGTCACCGCCCCCGCCGTTCGGCGCGGGGCACCAGCAGCAGTCCGGCGGCGAACAGCGCCGCGAACACCACGCCGGTGACTCCGAACCACACCCAGTCCGACGGCTCGGCGGGACGGGAGCCGAGCGAGTAGAAGACCACCAGGAAGACGGTGGTGCCGATGGTCACGCTGCGGAACAGTTTCGCAGTGCTCATGAGGTCTCCATGCGGAAAGGCGGCGAACCGGCCGCCGGGTGAAAGGGGCATCCGGTAATCACCGTGGGCGGCGGCCGCGTTTACAACCCAAGCGTCCGACCGAGCGGCAGAATCGGAACTGCCATCCAGCCGGACCGCGGGAGGATCGCCATGACCCGGGCACTGATCATCGTCGATGTCCAGAACGATTTCTGTGAGGGCGGTGCGCTGGCGGTCGCCGGCGGGGCCGCCGTGGCGGCCCGGATCAGCGAACACCTCGCGGCGGCGGACTACGGCGCGATCGTGGCGACCCGCGACCACCACATCGATCCCGGCGCGCACTTCTCCGAGGAGCCCGACTACATCGACAGCTGGCCGCCGCACTGCCGGGTCGGCACGCCCGGCGCGGATTTCCACCCGGCCCTGGACATCGGCCCCGTTCAGGCGGTCTTCTCGAAGGGCGCGTACGCGGCGGCCTACTCCGGATTCGAGGGCACGACCGAGGACGGCACCGGGCTGGCCGACTGGCTGCACGACCGCGGCGTCGACGCCGTCGACGTGGTCGGCATCGCGACCGATCACTGCGTGCGCGCCACCGCCCTGGACGCGCGAATCGAGGGTTTCGACACCCGAGTCCTGCTCGACCTCACCGCGGGCGTCGCCCCGGAGACGGTCGCGGCCGCGCTGGATCGCATGCGCGGGGCCGGCGTCGACCTCGAAGGTGGCATCAGCCGATAGACCGTCCGGTCTCGGCGAGCGGGCGGTCCTGTCGGAGGCGCCGAGTAGGCTGCTCGCGTGCCCGAACTGCCCCCCGTTTCCGACCTTTTGGCCACCGCCGTGCAGGCGCTCGGCGGTAAGGAGCGCGCCGGGCAGGTGACGATGGCCGCGGCGGTGGACCACGCGATCGATACCAAGGAGCATCTCGCGGTGCAGGCCGGGACGGGCACCGGCAAGTCGCTGGCGTATCTGGTGCCGAGCCTGCGCCACGCCGTCCGCACCGGACGCACCGTGGTGGTCTCCACGGCGACGATCGCGCTGCAGCGTCAGCTGGTCGACCGCGATCTCCCCCGGCTGGCCGAGGCACTGAGCGGCCCGTTGGGCCGCACACCCCAGTTCGCGATCCTCAAGGGTCGCAACAACTATCTGTGCTTGAACAAGATCAACAGCGCGATCCCGGACGAGCCGGCGGAGGCGGAGCTGTTCGACGCCTTCGCGATCTCCCGCCTCGGTCGCGAAGTGCAACGGCTCAACGAGTGGGCCTCCGACACCGAGACCGGTGACCGCGACGAACTCGCTCCGGGGGTGAGCGATCGCGCCTGGCGGCAGGTCAGCGTGTCGTCGCGGGAGTGCCTCGGCAAATCGCGCTGCTCCTTCGGCCAGGATTGCTTCGCCGAGCGCGCCAGGACGGAGTCGGCGCAGGCCGACGTGGTGGTGACCAACCACGCTCTGCTGGCCATCGATGCGATCAGCGGCATCCAGGTGCTGCCCGAACACGACGTGGTGGTCATCGACGAAGCGCACGAACTGGTCGACCGGGTGACCGGCGTGGCCACCGCCGAACTGGCCGCTTCCGCGATCAGCGCGGCGGCCAGGCGCTGCGCCAAGCTCATCGACGAGCAGGAGGTGGACCGCCTGGAGGGCGCCGCCGAGGCATGGCACACCGTGCTGGACGAGCTGCCCGCCGCCCGGTGGGACACCTTGCCCGAGGGCGTCGCCCCGGTGCTGGCCCTGATCCGCGATACCGCGTGGAACGCGCGCACCGCGCTCGCGCCGCCGGGCAGCACCACCGCGCAGGGCGATCCGGAGAGTTCCGCCGCCCGCACCATGGCACTGGCCGCGCTCGACGAGGTGCACGACAGTGCGGTCCGCGCGCTGACGGCGTTCGACGAGCCCGATCCCGCCGCGCGCCGGGACGTCATCTGGCTGGCCGCCGACGAGATCCGGGGTGTGCAGCGCCGTTCGCTGCGCATGGCGCCGCTGTCGGTGGGCGGGCTGCTGCGCAGCAGGCTGTTCGGCACCGCGACCGTCGTGCTGACCTCGGCGACGTTGCAGATCGGCGGCTCGTTCGACGGGCTCGCGGTCACCTGGGGCCTGCCGGCGCAGTCGGGCAATCGCACCGACCCGGCCACCGCGAACGGCGCGCAGGCGCCGTCGGACACCGAGACCGTGCGCTGGAGTTCGCTCGATGTCGGCTCGCCGTTCGATCACGCCAAGTCCGGCATCCTCTACGTCGCCAAGCACCTGCCCGCGCCGGGCCGCGACGGGCTGGCCCCGGCCTACCTGGACGAGATCGAGCGGCTGATCACGGCCGCGGGCGGGCGCACCCTCGGCTTGTTCTCCTCGATGCGCGCCGCCCGCGCGGCCACCGACGCGCTGCGCGACCGGTTGCCGACCCCGGTGTTGTGCCAGGGCGAGGACGCGACCGGCGCGCTGGTCCGCAAGTTCGCCGACGACCCGGAGACGTCCCTGTTCGGCACGCTGTCGCTGTGGCAGGGCGTCGACGTGCCCGGACCGTCGCTCAGCCTGGTGATCCTCGACCGCATCCCTTTCCCGCGCCCGGACGATCCCCTGCTGGCGGCGAGGCAGCGGGCCGTGGAGATGCGCGGTGGAAACGGATTCATGACCGTGGCCGCCAATCACGCCGCCCTGCTGCTCGCGCAGGGCACGGGGCGGCTGCTGCGCAGCGTCGACGATCGCGGTGTGGTCGCCATCCTCGATTCCCGCCTCGCCACCGCCCGCTACGGCGGCTACCTACGCGCCTCGCTGCCGCCGTATTGGGAGACGGCCGATCCGGAGGTCGTGGTCAAAGCATTGCGGCGGTTGGCCGCCGCGGCGAAGGTGTGATACCGAACACACCGCCCGCAAGCTAATTCCAAACGGAAGTAGATTTGGGGGTCGATACGTCGGGTGACCCCCAATTCCCACTCCGAGGTATCGGCCGGTCCCCGCGCCAAGCCCTGCACGCGGCGCGGGGACATCACCAAACCCGCTGTGTGCAGCCGATCTCAGCCGCGCACGGCCACCGCGTCGACCTCGAAGAGCATGCCGGGCAGCGCGAGCGCCGCCACTCCGGTCAGCGTCTGCGCGGGCGGGCGGTCCCCCCAGATCGCGGCGATCTTCTTCCCGAGCACCGCCAGCTTGTCCAGATCGTGGTCGACGATATGCGTCCGCAACTGCGCCACGTCGGCGAAGTCCACTCCCGCCGAGCGTAAGGCGATGCCGAGGTTGGCGAACGCGTTGTCCACCTGAACCGCGAATTCCGTACTGGTCGTGTGCCCTTCGGCGTCCGAGTCGTACTGCCCGGCGATGAACACCAGTTCGCCGCGCGCCACCGCCACATGGCTGTAGCCGAACCCGGTCGGATCGTGCAATCCCTCGGGATTGCTGATTTCGACGCCCATCACTTCTCCTCGGTCGGTCAAAAGGCTGCGATAAGACGACGATCCCGCCGCCCGTTGTGTGACATGAACGGGCCCGCACCCGACCGCGGCGCGGCGACCGAGGTCACCGCGCCGCGAATCCGGCTGCGCCGCAGGGTCAGAGCGCCCACTTGAGAATCAGCGTGAACACGCCCGTCACGACCGCGAGGATCAGCGCGCCCACGCCCCACACGAATCCGTGCCGCGCCCACGGACGCCCGGCGTCCAAGGAGAACTTGCCGGGCCCGGTGAACGGCAGTGCCGCGCCGACCACCCCGAACAACACGCCCATTTCGTACCCGCCCAGCAGGCCGCCCGCCCACGTGGCGTTGATCGCGTTGATCATCGTGCCCAGCACGATCGCCCCCGCCAGCGGCGTCAGCAAGCCGAGCAGCAGGAGAAGACCGCCGCCGAGCTCGGTCAGGCCCGCCAGCGTCCCGAACACCTTGCCCGGGTTGTAACCCATCTGCTCGAAGCCGTCGGCGTTGGCCTGCAGACCCGGTCCGCCCCACCAGCCGAAGAGTTTCTGGGCGCCATGTGCCGCGAGCAGGCCGCCGAAGACGACGCGCACGATCAGCAAGCCGATGTCGGTGGCGATGCCGTCCAATTCGCTGTCGGTGCTGGTTCTGTCGAGTACGGATTTGATGGTCATGCTGGTCCTCATCCCTGCGCTGTCGTTTCGGACACGATCGTTACTTCGGCGAATAAACGGACTACGGTCCGATTATCTCACGAAAGGGCAAACTGCCCGATCTCTCCGTCTATTCCACGGGTAGGCGACAGGGACGGTTCAGCGCGACGACGAGCGGGGAATCACTCCGCGAGGAAGAAGAAGTAGCCGAGGAACACCAGCATCAGCGCCCACATCGCCGGATGCACCTCCTTGACCCGCCCTCGGGCCGCCATGACCACCGGATACAGCAGCATGCCCATGGCCAGGCCGTTGGCGATGGAGTACGTCAGCGGCATCATCACGATGGTGACGAACGCGGGCACCGAGTACTCCAGACGGTTCCAATCGATCTGGCCCAGCGCGCGGGCCATCAGGATGCCGACCACGATCAGCGCAGGCGCGGTCACCTCACCGGAACCGGCCACCACCGCGAAGATCGGATAGCAGAACATCGCGATGAGGAACCAGCCCGCCGTGGTGACGGCGGTCAAACCGGTCCGTCCGCCCGCCGAGACGCCCGCGGTGGATTCCACATAGGCGGTGGTGGTGGAGGTGCCGATGACCGCGCCGGCCATGGTGCCCACCGAGTCCGCCGCCAGCGCGCTCGCGGCGCGCGGCAGCTTGCCGTCCCGGTCCAGCAGACCGGCCTGGTTCGCGACGCCGATGAGCGTGCCGGAAGCGTCGAAGAAGTCGACGAACAGCATGGTCAGCACCACCACGGCCATCTGACCGGTGAACGCGTCGGGCAGATGGACGATCGCCTGGCCGAAGGTGTGCTCGAGCCCCTTCGGCGCGGCGAACACACCCTTGGGCAGATCGACCAGGCCGCTGACGATGCCGACGATCGTGGTGAGCACGATGCCGTAGAGCACCGCGCCGTGCCAGCCCCGCACCAGAAACACCACGGTCACCAGCAACCCGAACAGCGCGAGCAGCGTGGTGCCCTCGGTGAAGTCGCCGAGGGTGACCAGCGTCGCGTCGCTGTTCACGACGATCCCGGCGTTCTTCAGACCGAGAAAGGCAACGAACAACCCGATGCCCGCGCCCACGGCGAGCTTCAGCTGCATCGGGATCGCGTTGAGAATTCGTTCGCGAATGCGCGTCACGGCCAGGACGAAGAAGATGGCGCCGGACAGGAACGTGCCCGACAGCGCGACCTGCCACGGAATCCCCATGCCGAGCACCACCGTGTACGCGAAGAACGCGTTGAGCCCCATGCCCGGCGCGAGCGCGATCGGATACCGCGCCCACAGTCCCATGACGAGCGTGCCGAACACCGCGGCGACGGCGGTGGCGGTGAACACCGCCTGCATGGGAATGCCTCGGTCGCCCAGCGCTCCCTGGTCGCCGAGCACCGCGGGGTTCACCGCGAGGACGTACGACATGGCGAGGAACGTCACGGTTCCCGCCATGACTTCGCGCTTGACGGTCGAGCCGGTCGAGCGGACCCCGAAGTACCCGTCGAGGCGTCCTCGGGTCCGGTGCAGAACGTCGGTGACCATGGGTGACTCCAGTCGAGAACGGTGCGGGGCGGCCGAAGGCACGGTAGCCGACGGTTCACTGCCCGGGGCAACCCGCGGTGGCGCCACCGTGACCGGCGCCACCCTGGCTACGCGCTCGGCGCCGAGACCAACCCGAACTCGGCGTCGGAGGCCAGCAGATCGTTGTGCGGCAGCACGCGCACGGTGTAGCCGACCGCGCCGGACAGCGGCAGCGGGGTGTCGACCGTGAACAGCTCCGCGCCGGCATCGGACCCGCTGTGCGTCATCGGGACCGTCGTGGTGTCGGAGAGGTCGTCGGTCGCCGACACCCGGCCCAGCACCGCCTGCACCACCACGTCCGGCACGCTCAATCCACCCAGCTCGACCCGCGCGGTCAGCGACAGCCGCGCCCCGATGACCGGCGTGTCCGGCAATCCCGCGCTGTCCACCTGGATCACCTTGACCGAGGGCCACGCCGACTCGATCCGGTGGCGATACTCGGCGATGGCCCGAGCGACGGCGAAATCGTCGGCCGTCGCCCGCTGATAGGCCGCGGCGGCGGGAGCGTAGTACTCCACCGCGTAATCGCGGACCATCCGGGAAGCCAGGACCTGCGGTCCCAGGGTCTGCAGCGTGTGGCGGACCATCTCGACCCAGCGCACCGGCATCCCGGCCGCGTCGCGCTCGTAGAAGCGCGGCGCCACCGCGCGCTCGAACAGGTCGTAGAGCGCGGCGGCCTCCAGATCGTCGCGGCGGTGCTCGTCCCGGACGCCCTCCGCGGTCGGAATGGCCCAGCCGTTCTCGCCGTCGTACATCTCGTCCCACCAGCCGTCCCGGATGGACAGGTTGAGCCCGCCGTTGAGCGCGGACTTCATGCCGGAGGTGCCGCACGCCTCCAGCGGCCGCAGCGGGTTGTTCAGCCAGACATCACAGCCCCAGTACAGGTAGCGGGCCATCGACATGTCGTAGTCGGGCAGGAAGACGATCCGGTGCCGCACCTCGGGGTCGTCGGCGAAACGCACCACCTGCTGGATGAGCGCCTTGCCGCCGTCGTCGGCCGGGTGGCTCTTGCCCGCCACGACCAGCTGCATCGGCCGCCGCGGGTCCAGCAGCAGGGCGCGCAGCCGCTGCGGGTCGCGCAGCATGAGGGTGAGGCGCTTGTAGGTCGGCACCCGGCGCGCGAACCCGACGGTCAGCACGTTCGGGTCGAAGACGCCGTTCACCCAGCCGAGTTCGGCCTCCGCGGCGCCGCGCGCCAGCCAGGACGCGCGCAGCCTGCGGCGCACCTCGTCGACGAGGATGCCGCGCAGCGTGTTGCGGGTCGACCACAGCTCGGTGAGATCGACGTCGCGCAACCGTTCCCAGCCGCGCCCCTCCTCGACCAGTTCCGCGCCGATGTGCTCGCGCGCCTTGTCCACCCACTCCCGCGCCGCCCAGGTAGTGGCGTGCACGCCGTTGGTGACCGAGCCGATCGGCACCTCCGACGGGTCGAAACCCGGCCACAGCGAGGCGAACATCGACCGGCTCACCGCGCCGTGCAGCTTCGAGACGCCGTTGGCGCGCTGCGCGAGCCGCAGACCCATGTGCGCCATGTTGAAGACCGATGGATCGGCTTCCCGGCCGAGCGCCACGATCCGGTCCACGGAAAGGCCCGGCAGCAAGGCGGATTCGGATTCGCCGTGCGCACCGCCGAAGTAGCGCCGCACCATCGGCATCGGGAAACGGTCGATGCCCGCGGGGACCGGGGTATGCGTGGTGAACACCGTGCCCGCGCGCACGGCGGCGAGCGCGGAATCGAAATCCTGGCCGGCCGCGACGAATTCCCGGATGCGTTCGACACCGAGAAAACCCGCGTGGCCTTCGTTCATGTGGAACACGTCGGGATCGGGCAGCCCGGCGGACGCGGTGAACGCGCGCACCGCCCGCACACCGCCGATACCCGCGAGGATCTCCTGGCGGATGCGGTGTTCCTGGTCGCCGCCGTAGAGCCGGTCGGTGACCGCCCGCAGCTCAGGGTCGTTCTCGGCGATGTCCGAGTCGAGCAGCAACAGCGGAACCCGGCCGACCTGCGCGATCCACACCCGCGCACGCAACACCCTGCGGTCCGGCATCGCCACGTGAATGAGCACCGGCGAACCGTCGGAGGTGAGCGCCCGCAGCGGCAGGCCCTGCGGATCCAGCGCCGGATAGTGCTCGGCCTGCCAGCCGTCCGTCGTCAGGGACTGCCGGAAATACCCCGAGCGATACAGCAATCCCACGCCGATCAGCGGCAGGCCCAGATCGGAGGCTGCCTTCAGGTGGTCACCGGCCAGAATGCCCAGTCCACCCGAGTAGTTCGGCAGCACTTCGGTGACACCGAACTCCATCGAGAAGTAGGCGATGCCCCGCACGCCTTCCTCCCCCGCCCGGCGCTGGAACCAGCCCGGCGCCACCAGGTACTCGCGCAGGTCCGCCGCCGCGGCGTCGACACGGGCGACGTAGTCGGGGTCGGCGGCCAGTTCGTCCAGCCGCGCCGCGGGGACCTCGCCCAGCATCCGGACCGGATCGTGCCCCATTTCCTGCCACCGCCGCGGATCGAGCGCGGCGAACAGGTCCTGGGTCGGCGGATGCCACGACCAGCGCAGGTTCGTGGCGAGCTCACCCAGGGCCGCCAGGCGCTCGGGCAGATGGGCACGGACGGTGAAACGACGCAATGCCTTCATTCGGTAGAACCTACACGGCGCCTGGTGCCCTCGCCCTGCGCGACCACGCCCCGAACAACCTCCCGACCAGCGCGTTTCCGCACCGCGCGGGTCGAAGGAAGCACTTCATCCGAGCGCACGTAACGCTCTCTACCGTCACGGAACGGCCACGGCGGGCGCACCGGCGCCTTCGTCCCCGCTACCCGATCGAGACCCGCGCTCGCTTGTGAACTCCGGAACGCCGGGCAAACCCACAAGCTGTGCGGACCAACCGGCCGCACCAACCGAATCAGTACGGGAGTGATCGAGATGTGGATGACAGCACACCCAAATCGCGCCCGCGATCGGCGCTGGTCGCGCGCTGGAGCAGCGATCACAGGGTTCGGAGCTTTCGCGGCGGCATTCGTTCTCGTCGCCCCCACCGCCGGCGCGGCGGTAACGACGGTGACCGCGAGCCCGGCCCAAGGCATGAGCTTCGGAGTCGGGAACTACGGCACCAATTGCCAGTACCGGGTGACGGCGACGGTGGACAGTTCTTCGTCCGATCCCGTGCAGTTCGCCGATAGTGCGGGAGGCAGCTTCTCGCCGAATCCCGCGACGGTGGTCGGCAACCAGGCCACCACCGTCTGGATCCCCGGCGCGACCGGACAGCACACCATTTCCGCGACGCAAGGCGCCGGCCCCGCCTGGACCTCACCCGCGATGACGGTGGGCAACGGGATGAACCTCGGCTTCGCGTGCCTGGTCATGCCGTAAGCGGCATTTCGTGAATGCCGGGTCGAACGCCGGGCGGCCACCCAGCGCATCATGCCCCACGGCGGTGGCCGCCCGCGCGTCCCGGTCCCGCATCGGCCGCGGGCACGGAAATCGGTGGCCCGAGCGGGGACGAGGTGACAGCATCGGCTGATGCCGCACTGGGTTCACGTCCTCCCGCAGTTCCTGTTGGCCTGCCTGTTCATCGCCGCGCTGCCGGGGCCCGCGACCGCCCTGTTCCTGCAACGCGCCGTCCGGGACGGCCGTACCGCGGGTCTGGCGGCGGTGGCCGGGAACGAGATCGGCGTGCTCGGCTGGACGCTTGCGGGCGGGGCGGGGCTGTCCGTCCTGCTGGTCGCGAACCGGGCCATGCACACGGCCGTGCACGTCGTCGGCGCGCTGGTGCTGATCTGGCTCGGTGTGCAGGCATGGCGCGGCGCCCGCGGCGACGGCGAGTTCGGCAGTGCCATGACGCGTATGCTTCCCGCGGGCCGCACGCCCGCCGCCGCATTCCGCGCTTCGCTCATCTCGATCGCGGCCAATCCCAAGGCGGCGGTCTTCGGGCTCACCGTCCTTCCCCAATTCCTGCCGTCCGACGGTCCGGTGCTGCCGACCGTCGTGATCCTGGCGCTCATCCAATTGGTGGTCGACACCGCGTGGTGCGTCGGCGTGGTCCTGGCCGCCGACCGCGCGGGCGCCTGGCTGCGCCGCACCGGCATCAGGCAGCGAGTAGAGCGCGCCCTCGGCGCGGTGCTGGTAGCGCTCGGACTCGGCCTCGCCGCCGACGCCCGCTGAACCGTCAGCCCAGCTCAGCCCCCGCGACGAGCGGCCGGAACCGGGCTCGAAAATTCTGCGGATCGAGTCCGGAAGGCCGGTTACCGGTAGGTTGGTCCCGTGACCGGCCGCATCGCTATCGATGACACTGCCCCGTCCATCCCAGGCGGCCGGCCCGCCAAGGCGGTGGTCGGCGAGGTATTCCCGGTGCGCACCGTGGTGTGGCGCGAGGGGCACGACGCCGTCGCCGCCACCCTCGTCGTGCGTGCCCCTGGCGCCTCGCGAGTCACCCGCATCCGCATGACGCCGGACTACGAACCCGACGTCTTCAACGCGACCTTCACCCCGAATACGCCGGGCGCGTGGACCTACCGGATCGAAGGCTGGAGCGATCCCATCGCGACCTGGCGCTCGGCGGTCGAGGCGAAACTGGCCGTCGGGCAGAGCGCCGCCGATCTGGCCAACGACCTCGAGCTGGGCGCCCGCCTGTTCGAGCGCGCCGCGCAGGCCGTCCCCAAGAAACAGTTCCAGCGCCTGCGCGCGGTCGCGGCGGCGCTGCGCAGTGACGAACAACTGCCCGCGCGGGTGGCCCCGGCCTTCACCGAAGAAGTCGCCGGGATCCTGCGCGCCACACCGCTGCGCGACCTGGTCACTCGCGGACCCCAGCACACCGTCCAGGTCGAGCGGCACCGTGCGCTCTACGGCTCCTGGTACGAGTTCTTCCCGCGCTCGACCGGCGGCCGCGACGCCGCGGGCAAGCCGGTCCACGGCACCTTCGCCACGGCGGCCGAAGAACTTCCGCGCATCGCCGCCATGGGTTTCGACGTGGTCTACCTGCCGCCGATCCACCCGATCGGCGAAATCAACCGCAAGGGACGCAACAACGCGCTCACCGCGGAGCCGGGCGACGTCGGCTCGCCGTGGGCCATCGGCTCGAAGCACGGCGGTCACGACGCCGTCCACCCGGACTTGGGCACCGAAGCCGATTTCGCCGAATTCGTCCGGAGGGCACGAGAACTCGGCCTGGAGGTGGCCCTCGACCTCGCTTTGCAGTGCGCACCCGATCACCCGTGGGTGCGGGCGCATCCCGAGTGGTTCACCACGCTGCCAGACGGCACCATCGCCTTCGCGGAGAACCCGCCCAAGAAGTACCAGGACATCTACCCGGTCAACTTCGACAACGATCCCGACGGCCTCTACGCCGAAGTGCTGCGGGTGGTCCGGCACTGGATCGGCCTGGGCGTCACCCTCTTCCGCGTCGACAACCCGCACACCAAGCCCGCCGACTTCTGGGAGTGGCTGATCGCGAACGTGTGGCGCACCGACCCGGACGTCATCTTCCTGTCCGAGGCGTTCACCCGCCCCGCCCGGCTCTACGGCCTGGCCCGGCGCGGATTCAGCCAGTCCTACACGTATTTCACCTGGCGTGTGGCCAAATGGGAGCTGACCGAGTTCGGCAACGAACTGGCCGCGAAGGCCGACGAGGCCCGCCCGAACCTGTTCGTGAACACCCCGGACATCCTGCACGAAAGCCTCCAGCACGGCGGGCCCGGAATGTTCGCCATCCGCGCCGTCCTGGCCGCCACCCTCGCGCCGACCTGGGGCGTCTACTCCGGCTTCGAGCTGTTCGAGCATCAGGCAGTGCGCCCCGACAGCGAGGAGTACCTCGACTCGGAGAAGTACGAGCTGCGCCCGCGCCTGTTCGCCGAGGCGCTCGCGCGCGGCGAATCACTGGAACCGTGGCTCACCCGGCTCAACGAGATCCGCCGGGCGCACCCGGCCCTGCAACAGCTGCGCTGCCTGCATTTCCACCACGTGGACAACGACGCGCTGCTCGCCTACTCCAAGATCGACCCCGTCGGCGGCGACGCCGTGCTCGTCGTGGTGAACCTCAACCCCTTCGGCGCCGAGTGGGGCATGCTCTCGCTCGACCTGCCCGCGATCGGCCGCGAATGGCACGACCATCCGGTGGTGTACGACGAGGTCAGCGGCGAAGAGTATCACTGGGCGCAGACCAATTACGTGCGGTTGGACCCCGCCCGCGCCGTCGCGCACATCATCGCCCTTCCCCCCGTGTCGCAGCAGGCGCGCACCGAACTGGCCTACCGCAGGACGCTGCGATGAAGCGCCGCGACCTCATGCTGCTCGCGGCGGGCACCCACACCGACCCGCACACCGTGCTGGGCGCGCATCCCCATCCCGACGGCACGGCCGTGCGGGTACTGCGCCCGCACGCCGAAACCGTGTCGGTGCGCGTCGGCGGCGTCGACCACGCGCTGAAATCCGTGGGTCACGGCGTGTTCGCCGCGGTGCTGCCGTACCCGGAGGTCATGGACTACCGCGTCGTCACGACCTATCCCGGCGGCCAGACCATCGTCAGCGCCGACGGCTACCGCTTCCTGCCCACGCTCGGCGAACTCGACCTGCACCTGATCGGCGAAGGCCGCCACGAACGCTTGTGGGAGGTGCTCGGCGCCCACCCGCGCCGCTACACCACCCTCGACGGCGAGGTGACGGGCACGTCGTTCGCGGTATGGGCGCCGAACGCACGCGGCGTCACCGTCATCGGCGACTTCGACGGCTGGAGCGGCAACACCGCGCCGATGCGCACCTTGGGATCCTCCGGAATCTGGGAAGTCTTCGTCCCGGGTGTCGGGCCCGGGACCAAGTACAAGTACCGGGTGCACGGCGCCGACGGACGGACCGTCGACCACGCCGACCCGCTCGCCTTCGCCACCGAACAACCTCCGGCGACCGCATCGGTGGTCGCCGAGAGCCACCACGCGTGGCACGACCACGCCTGGCTCGAGCAGCGCGCCGCCACCGACCCCACCCGCGCGCCGATGAGTGTCTACGAGGTGCATCTCGGGTCGTGGCGGCCCGGACTCGGCTATCGCGAGCTGGCCGACCAGCTCGCGGAGTACGTAGCGGCGACCGGATACACCCACATCGAATTGCTTCCCATCGCCGAACATCCGTTCGGCGGCTCATGGGGTTACCAGGTCACCTCCTACTACGCGCCGACGGCACGCTTCGGGTCCCCCGACGACTTCCGCGCGTTCGTCGACCGGATGCACGCGGCGGGCATCGGCGTCCTGCTGGACTGGGTCCCCGCCCACTTCCCGCGCGACGAGTGGGCGCTGGCCCGTTTCGACGGCACCCCGCTCTACGAGCACGCCGACCCTCGCCGGGGCGAGCAACTCGACTGGGGCACTTACGTGTTCGACTTCGGCAGGCCCGAGGTGCGCAACTTCCTCATCGCCAACGCTCGCTACTGGATCGAGGAATTCCACGTCGACGGTCTGCGCGTCGACGCCGTCGCCTCCATGCTCTACCTCGACTACTCCCGCGGCGAAGGCCAGTGGGAGCCGAACGTGCACGGCGGGCGGGAGAATCTGGAGGCCGTCGACTTCCTACAGGAACTCAACGAGACCCTGCATCGGCAGCACCCCGGCGTCGTGACGATCGCCGAGGAGTCCACCACCTGGCCCGGCGTCACCCGCGGCACCGACGTGGGCGGTCTCGGTTTCACCATGAAATGGAACATGGGCTGGATGCACGACACCCTCGGGTTCCTCGGACGCGATCCGGTGCACCGCTCCTGGCACCACAACGAGATCACCTTCTCGCTGGTGTACGCCTGGAGCGAGAACTACGTGCTGCCGATCAGCCATGACGAGGTCGTGCACGGCAAAGGCACACTGTGGACCAGGATGCCGGGCGACGATTTCGCCAAAGCCGCCGGCGTGCGGGCGCTGCTGGCCTACATGTGGGCCCACCCGGGCAAACAGCTCCTGTTCATGGGCCAGGATTTCGGCCAATTCCGGGAGTGGTCGCACGATCGCGGCCTGGACTGGCACGAACGGGACAATCCGCTGCACCAGGGCATCACCACACTCGTGCGGGACATGAACGCCGTCTACCGCGCCCATCCCGCCCTGTGGAGCCGGGACACCACCCCGGGCGGCTACGCCTGGATCGAGGCCGACGACCGCACCAACAACGTGCTGGCGTTCCTGCGCTACGGCTCCGACGGCTCCGTGGTGGCCTGCGTCTACAACTTCTCCGGGTCGACCCATGACGCCTACCGGGTCGGCCTGCCGCACCCGGGACGCTGGCTCGAAATCCTCAACACCGACGCGGCGGACTACGGCGGCTCCGGCCTGGGCAACCTCGGCGAAGTGCTGGCGACCGACGAGCCCTGGCACGACCGTCCCGCCTCGGCCGCCGTGACGCTCGCGCCGCACGCCGCGGTCTGGCTGCGCCACCGCTAGGAGCCGCACCGGCCGCTGAGACTCAGTACAGTGCTGCGGCCAGCTTGCGGCGCGCGGCCACGACGAACGGCTCGGCCTGGTCGAACAACTCGAACAACTCGAGCAGACGGGTCCGCGCCCTGGTGCGGTCGTCGCCGGAAGTGCGCTTGACCACGCCGATCAGCCGATCGAAGGCCGCCTCCGGACGCTGCTGGAACAGTTCGAGATCGGCGGCTCGGATCGCGGCGTCGACATTCGACGGGTCCGTGTCCGCCTCCGCGACGGCCGACTCCGGCAGGTCCTGGGCTCGCGCCAGGAAGCGCAGCTGGCGCAACGCGCCCTTGGCCTCCTCGTTCGCCGGCTCGGCGTCGAGAATCGCTTGGTAGGCCGCCTCGGCGCCGGCCAGGTCACCCTGCTCCAGCGCCGCCTCGGCCGCCGCGAAACGCGGATCCTCGGCCGGCTGCTGCGGCTGCCCACCGCCTTCGAGCTTGCCCGCCACCGCGTCCACCACCGCGTTCAGCCACTGCCGCACCTGCGGCTCGGGCTGGGCGCCCTCGAAATCGGCCAGCGGTTGCCCGGCCGCGATCGCGATCACCGTGGGGATGCCCTGTACCCGCAACGCCTGCGCGATGCGCATATTGGCCTCGGCTTCGACCGTGGCCAGATCCCAGGTGCCGCCGTCGGCGGCCACCAGACGCTCCAATGTGCGGACCAGTTCGATGCTGCCCGGGCTGCGCTGCGAGTACAGCACCACCACCACGGGCACCTGCATGGACCGGCGCAGGACCTTGGTCTCGAAATCGGCCTCGGACACCGCGTGGCCGCCACCGGCCGCGGCGCCCGCGCCTCCCGCGGGCTGCTTCAGGCTGGACAGATCCACCGCTCCGGACATGGCGGCGGCGACAGCGGGCGAAGGACGGCGTGCGGCTGGTCGATTCACGACTTCCAGTTTGTCACGACGTGGCGGATACGGGTGCCCCGGACTCGGCCGAACCGGCGTTGCTCAGCTCACCCAACTGCCCCGAACGCACCGCCCACACTTCGAACAGCACGGTGCAGAACGGCGGGATGCTGGACAGCAGCGCCAGCACGGTGGTCTTGGCGCTCCACCCCAGCTCGCGCGCCGCCACGATCGCGGTGATCACGAACAGCACGAACACGATGCCGTGCGTCATGCCGAACACCTTGACCGGCCACAACACCGGCTCGGGAAGCCGTTTGAACACCATGCCGATGATCAGCAGCACCCAGGAGATCGCCTCGAGCACCGCGATGAAACGAAACCGCTTGGCCACCGTGCTCAGGTCGAAGACATTGCCCATGCGCCCATTCTGCCGGATGCACTACACACTGTCGTAGTGAGCTGTGTCTAATTTGCCGTGTTCGATTTGCGGCGCCTGCGGCGCCGCGTGTTCGCGGCCCCCTCTTGGCTCGCGTTCGCGCGACCGCCGCTTGCTCCTTCGTCGCCTACGCGGCGGCCGCGCGAACGCGAGCCGGGCCGCGAACGGCAATGCTCGGTCTCGCTTCGCTCGAAACCTGTAGTCGAGGCGAGCCGGGCACGACCGCGTGCGCACGCAGAACCAGAGGGCGCGACCAACAGACTTCGGTCCCGCCGTCACGCTCCCGGCCGCCGCGCCCCCTCTCGCAGCACACGGCGGACACCGCCCCTCCGCCTACGCGGATAGGCCACTCGGACGCGAGACGGGGCCCGCGAGCTCCGTCTCGCTTCGCTCGATACCCGTAGTCGAAGCGAGCCGGGCAAGACGGCATACAAACACAGAACCAGAACGCGCGACCGACACGCCACGAACTCAGTGGCCGCTCATCGCCGCCACCACGCGATGGCCGTGGAAAGACCGATGGCCGCCCACGTCGGGGCGGCCATCGGCACGACTCGGCGCGGGGCGTCGCCCCGCCGGGGTCAGACGCGGACGATCAGCGCGTCGCCCTGCCCGCCGCCGCCGCAGAGCGCGGCCGCGCCGACCCCGCCGCCGCGGCGCTTCAGTTCCAGCACCAGGTGCAGCAGGATGCGGGCGCCGGACATGCCCAGCGGGTGTCCGATGGCGATCGCGCCACCGTTGACGTTCACCTTCTCCGGGTCGATGCTCAGTTTGCGGGTGGACGCGACGCCGACCGCGGCGAACGCCTCGTTGATCTCCACCAGGTCCAGGTCGGCGGGCGAGATGCCCTCACGCGCGCAGGCTTTGGCGATCGCGTTCGCGGGCTGATCCTGCAGGGTCGAGTCCGGGCCCGCGACCACGCCCGCCGCGCCGATCTCGGCGATCCAGGACAACCCGAGCGACTGCGCCTTCTCCTTGCTCATCACCACAACCGCGGCGGCGCCGTCGGAGATCTGCGACGCGGTCCCCGCGGTGATGGTGCCGTCCTTACGGAACGCCGGACGCAGCTTGGCCAGCGACTCCACCGTGGTGTCGGCGCGAATGCCCTCGTCCGTGGTCACCAGCACCGGATCGCCCTTACGCTGCGGCACCGCGACCGGGACCACCTCGTCGTCGAAGACGCCGTTCTTCCAGGCCGCCGCCGCACGCTGGTGCGAAGCGGCCGCGAACGCGTCCTGATCCTCCCGGCTGATCCGGTCGGTCTCGTTGCGCTGCTCGGTGAGCGCGCCCATGGCCTGGTCGGTGAAGATGTCGTGCAGACCGTCGTAGGCCATGTGGTCGCGCAGCGTCACATCGCCGTACTTGAAGCCCTCCCTGCTCTTCTCCAGCAGGTGCGGTGCCTGGCTCATCGACTCCTGACCGCCCGCGACGACGATCTCGTACTCGCCCGCCCGGATCAGCTGATCGGCCAGCGCGATCGCGTTGATGCCGGACAGGCAGACCTTGTTCAGCGTCAGCGCGGGCACGTCCATCGGGATGCCCGCGGCCACCGCCGCCTGCCGGGCCGGGATCTGCCCCGCGCCCGCGGTGAGCACCTGACCCATGATCACGTAGTCGACCTGGTCGGGCGCGACGCCGCCCTTTTCCAGCGCCGCCTTGATCGCGAACCCGCCCAGATCGGAACCGCTGAAGTCCTTCAGACCTCCGAGCAGCCTGCCGACCGGGGTACGCGCACCGGAGACGATCACGGAAGTGGTCACGACGAGCCTCGCATTCGTAGATCGGACCTGCCCCGCGCCCGCATCGGGCCGCGCGAGAGCAGGTGTTCCTACCCAACGGTAGCGGGTGCGCCTCGCGCGCCCAGTGCCAGGTCGCGCTACTTTCGAAGGGTGAGCAACGTTATCGAACAGTCATCTTTCATCCCGGCGGATTACGTCACCGCGGTCGATCACGTCGGCATCGCGGTGCCGGACCTGGACGCGGCGGTCGCCTGGTATGCCGAGAACCTCGGCATGGTCGAGACCCACCGCGAGGTCAACGAGGCTCAGGGCGTGCACGAGGCGATGCTGTCGCTGCCCGGCGCACCCGACCGCGCCACTGCCCTGCAGTTGCTGGCTCCGCTCAACGCGGAATCCACCATCGCGAAGTTCATCGACCGCAGCGGACCCGGCTTGCAGCAACTGGCCTACCGGGTGACCGACATCGAGGCCGTGTCGGCGCACCTGCGCGCCAAGGGTCTGCGTTTGCTGTACGAGGCGCCACGGCACGGAACGGCCGATTCCCGCATCAATTTCATCCACCCAAAGGATGCTGGAGGTGTGCTGATCGAGTTGGTCGAACCGAACGCGAATGTTACGCACTAGTATCGCCGTCAGGTCGGGAAAACTCGTTGGAATGACATTCGCAGTCGAGTCACCATCGGCTGCCCCCAGGCTGTAGTTTGTGTGCCATGTCGTCACCCGAGTCCGATCGCAATCGCTTCGTTGCACTGCCCTTCACCGTTGTGCGCAAGGGTTATGCGCAAGACGAGGTGCGTAATTACTTCGACCGCTTCGACGCGGAACTGAGAGTCACCGCCACCGACCGCGATGCGGCTGCGGCACAAGCACGTAACCTCGCGAGCCAGCTGGAAGACGCGCGCGACGAGATCGACGAACTCCGCAAGGAGGTCGACCGACTCTCGGTGCCGCCGACCACCGCGGAAGGCATGTCCGACCGCATCTCCCGTATGCTCCGGCTCGCCTCCGACGAGGCGTCCGAGGTCCGTGCCCTGGCCCAGGCCGAGGCCGCGGAGATGGTGTCGATCGCCGAGCAGCAGGCCACCGAGATGCGTGGCAAGTACGAGTCGCTGCTCGCGGAGACCAAGGAGAAGCGCGAGGCGCTCGAAATCGAGTTCGAGCAGACCCTCGCGAACGCACGCACCGAGTCCGCCAAGATCATCGAGGCCGCTCAGGCCGAGGCCGACCGCATCGCGAAGGAAGCCGACGCGAAGCGCAAGGCCACCCAGCAGGACTTCGAGGCCACCATGGCCGAGCGTCGCACCAAGCTCACCCGCGCCATGGAGGAGCTGGAAGCCACCAGCCGCGCCGAGGCCGCCCAGCGGATCAAGGACGCGACCGACGAGGCCAACCGCCTCATCACCTCCGCCACCCAGACCTCCGAGCGCAAGATCGCGCACGCGAAGGAACTGGCCGAGGAGATGCGCGTGCTGCGCGGCCGCGTGCTCGCCCAGCTGCTCGGTATCCGCGGTCAGCTCGACTCGGTGCCCGCGATGCTCGCCGCGGTCAACCGGGAAAGCGAATTGCTGGACGGCGTCCCGGATCAGCGCAAGTCGATCGGCGGCAACACCAAGTCGGTCACCGGTTCCCGGCAGAAGGCGATCCCCGAGGTCGCCACCGAGGACGAGGACATCGACTCGGAGGAACGCGAGAGCGCCGACATCAGCAACTGACGTCGGGCGCAACGGCGACAGTAGCGATATCTCAACCGAATTCACCGAAGGCCGCCCCTGCCAGGGCGGCCTTCCCTAATTCCAGCCTCGGCCGAACCCACACGGCCCCCATGCCATTCGACAGACGCGCGTGGCACTCGTCGAGCGGGTTCTGTGTCGGTCATCTCGTGCAGCCTCCAGGACGACAGCACGCCGCAACGCCAAAGAACGCGACCACCCGTTCGCGACGGCGACGAGCGGCAGCCCACTAAGCCGGTGATGATCAAGGCTCAGAAGGCCGGTGGCCGCGGTAAGGCCGGTGGTTGTCAAGTACGCCGCGCCCCCGGAGGACGCGCTCCCGCACGCGCATCCCCGGATTCCGCGTGCGCACAGCACAGTGGCCGCCGACACCATCCCCACGCGCTCGACACGCCGAGACGACGAGCGCGGGCTTGCGGCATACCTGACGCGGCCCACATGCCCGGCTGGACGAGTCAGGACCACCGACGAGTGATCCGGCGGGTCCGGCGGCCGTTCCAGCAGCCACGATGCCAATGCCGCCGATCGTCCTCTCCGCCGTACGCGGGCCAGGCGACGATGTGAGCGACCCCGGGCGGAATCTCATGGTCACAGCCGGGGCAGCGATAGGTCTTGGTCGCGCGGATGCCCGGGATGGCGCGGACCACATACGTCTCATCACCGTCAGGACCCGATTCGGTGCGTCCGAAAACATCCCCGAGCGGCGCGCCACCCGCTGGCCGGCGGGTGGCGTGGCGATCCGAACGCGGTTTCCGGCGGGGCATGCGACAAGCCTATTACCCGCCCGCGCACGCCCCGCATGCCCCGAACTCAGAACAGGCGGAATTCGTTGCTCTCCGTGCCGCGCAGGGCGTCGTAATCGAGTGTGAGGCAGCGGATACCGCGGTCCTCGGCGAGCGTGCGCGCCTGCGGCTTGATCTGCTGGGCGGCGAAGACGCCCGCGACCGGAGCGAGCAGTGGATCCCGGTTCAGCAACTCCAGGTAGCGGGTGAGTTGTTCGACGCCGTCGATTTCCCCGCGCCGTTTGATCTCCACCGCCACGGTGCCGCCGTCGGCGTCCCGGCACAGCAGGTCCACCGGACCGATGGCGGTCATGTACTCACGACGGATGAGCGAGAAACCGGCCCCGAGCGTATGCACGTGCTCGGCCAGCAGCTCTTGGAGATGAGCCTCCACTCCGTCCTTCACCAAGCCCGGGTCGACGCCGAGTTCGTGTGAAGAGTCGTGTTCGATGTCCTCGATGGTGATGCGGAGTTCCTCACCGGCCTTGTTGGTGACGACCCATAGTGCCTTCGCACCGTCCGGCAGCTGCGCGTCACCGTTGCGTTCTTCCAACCAGCACGGCGGGCTCATCCAGTTCAGCGGCTTGTACGAGCCGCCGTCGGAATGCACGAGCACCGAGCCGTCCGCTTTCATCAGCAGCAGTCTGCGGGCCATCGGCAGATGGGCGGTGAGTCGCCCCACGTAGTCGACCTGACAGCGAGCAATCACTAGGCGCACCCAAGCACTGTAGGCGAGCGGCTCGCGGCGGCCGCCGTCAGCCCATGAGCAGCGTCGCGGCGAGGATCGCGCTCGCCGCGAGCAAGGCGCTCTCGAGCCGGGTGAGCCGGTGCGCGGGGGTGGTGGACCTGGTCGTCATGAGAAAGCCGACCGCGGTCCCGATCATGAACGCCACCAGATGTCCGACGTGGGTGAACGTCTGCTCGATCAGCACGCCTTCGACCGCGACGATGAACCACAGCGTCGCCCAGGCGATGCGCCACCGGTGCGGCACCGCCGCCACCAGCGCGCCGATCAGCGCCATGGCGCCGTAGCTGACGCCGACGTCCTCGGCCCAGCGGATGCTGGCAGGCACCCACCCGGCTTGCACACCGACCCACAGGCCCGCCGCGACCAGCAGGGTCGCGCCGATGTGACCGGCCAGGAAGACGCGCACCGCCCGCAGCGCGCCGAAGCGCAGCTCGGCCAGGGCGAGCAGACAGGCCAGCAACGGAATGATGACCCACGACCCCACTACGTCGCCGATCACGAAGGCACTGGCCAGCAGTGTCCCGAGGCGGCCGCTCAGCAGGTTGTGCAGGTTGGTGCTCGCGTGCAGCACCATTCTGGTCTGCGCGGAGTCGCTCAGCACGGAGAAGACCGCCGAGACGACGATCAGTCCGGACAGATACACGGCCGTCGCGGGCAACCTCAGCCGCCGCCAGCGCGATCGCGGCGGAGCGGCGGGGTCGAGCGGCGCCGAATGGGCCGGCGTCGTCGCGACGATCATGCGTACCTCCGTTGTCCGCGCGGATACGACGATGCCATCCATGGTGCCTGGCCGCACGGTACGTACTCCAGGTATTCCCTGGAAATTTGCTGCAAAACACAGTTTTGCCCCGGAAATGGCGAAAGGCCCTCGACTGTGTCGAGGGCCTTTCGGGAAAGGATGTTCCGGCGGTGTCCTACTCTCCCACACCCTGTCGAGTGCAGTACCATCGGCGCTGGCAGGCTTAGCTTCCGGGTTCGGAATGGGACCGGGCGTTTCCCCACCGCTATGGCCGCCGTAACTCTATGAAACTATCCACACCACCAACTCCCGACCACACCACCCCGAACACGGGATCATGCCGTCGATCATCAGCAGTCTCTGTGTGTTGTTTCAGATACCGCACAGTGGACGCGTAGCAACCTTTGTTGGTAAGTCCTCGGCCGATTAGTACCGGTCACCTCCACACGTTACCGTGCTTCCAGTTCCGGCCTATCAACCCCATGGTCTATAGGGGGCCTTAACCACTCGAAGGTGGTGAGAAACCTCATCTTGGAACAGGCTTCCCGCTTAGATGCTTTCAGCGGTTATCCCTTCCGAACGTAGCCAACCAGCAGTGCCCTTGGCAGGACAACTGGCACACCAGAGGTTCGTCCGTCCCGGTCCTCTCGTACTAGGGACAGCCTTCCTCAAGTTTCTGACGCGCGCGGCGGATAGAGACCGAACTGTCTCACGACGTTCTAAACCCAGCTCGCGTGCCGCTTTAATGGGCGAACAGCCCAACCCTTGGGACCTACTCCAGCCCCAGGATGCGACGAGCCGACATCGAGGTGCCAAACCATCCCGTCGATATGGACTCTTGGGGAAGATCAGCCTGTTATCCCCGGGGTACCTTTTATCCGTTGAGCGACACCGCTTCCACATGCCGGTGCCGGATCACTAGTCCCGACTTTCGTCCCTGCTCGACCCGTCAGTCTCACAGTCAAGCTCCCTTGTGCACTTGCACTCGACACCTGATTGCCAACCAGGCTGAGGGAACCTTTGGGCGCCTCCGTTACATTTTGGGAGGCAACCGCCCCAGTTAAACTACCCACCAGGCACTGTCCCTGAACCCGATCAGGGTCCGAGGTTAGAAGTCCAATACGACCAGAGTGGTATTTCAACGACGACTCCACGAACACTGGCGTGCCCGCTTCACAGTCTCCCACCTATCCTACACAAACCGTACCGAACACCAATACCAAGCTATAGTGAAGGTCCCGGGGTCTTTTCGTCCTGCCGCGCGTAACGAGCATCTTTACTCGTAATGCAATTTCGCCGAGTCTGTGGTTGAGACAGCAGAGAAGTCGTTACGCCATTCGTGCAGGTCGGAACTTACCCGACAAGGAATTTCGCTACCTTAGGATGGTTATAGTTACCACCGCCGTTTACCGGGGCTTAAATTCTCAGCTTCGCCACCAAAAGTGGCTAACCGGTCCTCTTAACCTTCCGGCACCGGGCAGGCGTCAGTCCGTATACATCGTCTTACGACTTCGCACGGACCTGTGTTTTTAGTAAACAGTCGCTTCTCTCTGGTCTCTGCGACCACACCCAGCTCAGACCGCAAGGATCGTCACCAGACGTGGTCCCCCTTCTCCCGAAGTTACGGGGGCATTTTGCCGAGTTCCTTAACCACAGTTCTCTCGATCGCCTCGGTATTCTCTACCTGACCACCTGTGTCGGTTTGGGGTACGGGCCGTGTACCAACTCACTAGAGGCTTTTCTCGGCAGCATAGGATCACTGAATTCGCCTCAATCGGCTACGCATCACGTCTCAGGCACATGAGTGACGGATTTGCCTACCACTCGCCCTACACGCTTACACCAGGTACTCCATCACCTGGCCCAGCTACCTTCCTGCGTCACCCCATCGCTTGACTACTACAGCAGGGGTCGTGCGCAGCCGCTTCAAGCTTCCCGAAGGAAGTCCATCCACATTTGGGCACTTAGCACCACTGATTCGCCACTGGGCGCGGATACACGGGTACGGGAATATCAACCCGTTGTCCATCGACTACGCCTGTCGGCCTCGCCTTAGGTCCCGACTCACCCTGGGCGGATTAACCTGGCCCAGGAACCCTTGGTCATTCGGCGGACGAGTTTCTCACTCGTCTTTCGCTACTCATGCCTGCATTCTCACTCGCACAGCCTCCACCACTAGGTCACCCTGTGACTTCCACGGCTGCACGACGCTCCCCTACCCACCCCAACACCTGGCTCGAAAGCAGGCGCATGTTGGAGTGCCGCGGCTTCGGCGGTGTACTTGAGCCCCGCTACATTGTCGGCGCAGGATCACTTGACCAGTGAGCTATTACGCACTCTTTCAAGGGTGGCTGCTTCTAAGCCAACCTCCTGGTTGTCTTCGCGACCCCACATCCTTTTCCACTTAGTACACGCTTAGGGGCCTTAGCCGGCGATCTGGGCTGTTTCCCTCTCGACTACGAAGCTTATCCCCCGCAGTCTCACTGCCACGCTCTCACACACCGGCATTCGGAGTTTGGCTGACTTCGGTAAGCTTGTGGGCCCCCTAGGCCATCCAGTAGCTCTACCTCCGATGTGAAACACGTGACGCTGCACCTAAATGCATTTCGGGGAGAACCAGCTATCACGGAGTTTGATTGGCCTTTCACCCCTACCCACAGCTCATCCCCTCAGTTTTCAACCTAAGTGGGTTCGGGCCTCCACGACGTCTTACCGTCGCTTCACCCTGGCCATGGGTAGATCACTCCGCTTCGGGTCCATGACATGCGACTCAAAACGCCCTATTCGGACTCGCTTTCGCTACGGCTACCCCACACGGGTTAACCTCGCCACACACCGATGACTCGCAGGCTCATTCTTCAAAAGGCACGCCATCACCCCACCCCAAAGGGAAGGCTCTGACGGATTGTAAGCGTCCGGTTTCAGGTACTATTTCACTCCCCTCCCGGGGTACTTTTCACCTTTCCCTCACGGTACTAGTCCGCTATCGGTCACCAGGGAGTATTCAGGCTTACCGGGTGGTCCCGGCAGATTCACAGCAGATTTCACGGGCCCGCTGCTACTCGGGCACCCACTACAACAGAGCACGCATTTTCGCCTACGGGATTCTCACCCTCTACGACAGGCCGTTCCAGACCACTTCGACTAACACGCACTTTTCTGACTGTTGCCTACCACGGCAGTGATAGGAAAGTGAGCCCCACTACCCCACACGTGCAACACCTGCCGGCTATCACACACGCATGGTTTAGCCTCATCCGCTTTCGCTCGCCACTACTCACGGAATCACAATTGTTTTCTCTTCCTGTGGGTACTGAGATGTTTCACTTCCCCACGTTCCCTCCCAACCGCCTATATATTCAGCGGCAGGTGACACGACATCACTCGTGCCGGGTTTCCCCATTCGGAAATCCTCGGATCTCAGCTCGGTTGACAGCTCCCCGAGGCTTATCGCAGCCTCCTACGTCCTTCATCGGCTCCTGGTGCCAAGGCATCCACCGAACGCTCTTAAACACTTACAAACAAAGATGCTCGCGTCCACTGTGCAGTTCTCAAACAACACACCCACCCGAACCCTCACGCAAGACCAGCACCCTCCCAAGAAGGCCGGTATCAAGCAGATCCGAGCAGATCGTTATCTCTTGCCTGGAAAGAACGTCTGTTCTTTCAGGACCCAACAGTGTGTCGATATATCCCCGCCGACAACCACACAGGGCCGCCGTCGATGCGAAGAAGTTGTCAGCGTTCCACCCATGAGCTCCGCAGTCCCACATTCGAGGACATGAACGGCTCTGGCACAGCCACACTCGACTGTTCGAGGCGACCGAGCAGATGCTCCTTAGAAAGGAGGTGATCCAGCCGCACCTTCCGGTACGGCTACCTTGTTACGACTTCGTCCCAATCGCCGATCCCACCTTCGACGGCTCCCTCCCACAAGGGGTTAGGCCACCGGCTTCGGGTGTTACCGACTTTCATGACGTGACGGGCGGTGTGTACAAGGCCCGGGAACGTATTCACCGCAGCGTTGCTGATCTGCGATTACTAGCGACTCCAACTTCACGGGGTCGAGTTGCAGACCCCGATCCGAACTGAGACCGGCTTTAAGGGATTCGCTCCACCTCACGGTATCGCAGCCCTCTGTACCGGCCATTGTAGCATGTGTGAAGCCCTGGACATAAGGGGCATGATGACTTGACGTCGTCCCCACCTTCCTCCGAGTTGACCCCGGCAGTCTCCTGCGAGTCCCCGGCATAATCCGCTGGCAACACAGGACAAGGGTTGCGCTCGTTGCGGGACTTAACCCAACATCTCACGACACGAGCTGACGACAGCCATGCACCACCTGTACACCGACCACAAGGGGGCCTACATCTCTGCAGGTTTCCGGTGTATGTCAAACCCAGGTAAGGTTCTTCGCGTTGCATCGAATTAATCCACATGCTCCGCCGCTTGTGCGGGCCCCCGTCAATTCCTTTGAGTTTTAGCCTTGCGGCCGTACTCCCCAGGCGGGGCGCTTAATGCGTTAGCTACGGCACGGATCCCGTGGAAGGAAACCCACACCTAGCGCCCACCGTTTACGGCGTGGACTACCAGGGTATCTAATCCTGTTCGCTACCCACGCTTTCGCTTCTCAGCGTCAGTTACTGCCCAGAGACCCGCCTTCGCCACCGGTGTTCCTCCTGATATCTGCGCATTTCACCGCTACACCAGGAATTCCAGTCTCCCCTGCAGTACTCAAGTCTGCCCGTATCGCCTGCAAGCTCACAGTTGAGCTGTGAGTTTTCACAGACGACGCGACAAACCGCCTACAAGCTCTTTACGCCCAGTAATTCCGGACAACGCTCGCACCCTACGTATTACCGCGGCTGCTGGCACGTAGTTGGCCGGTGCTTCTTCTACAGGTACCGTCACTCACGCTTCGTCCCTGTCGAAAGAGGTTTACAACCCGAAGGCCGTCATCCCTCACGCGGCGTCGCTGCATCAGGCTTTCGCCCATTGTGCAATATTCCCCACTGCTGCCTCCCGTAGGAGTCTGGGCCGTGTCTCAGTCCCAGTGTGGCCGGTCGCCCTCTCAGGCCGGCTACCCGTCGTCGCCTTGGTAGGCCATTACCCCACCAACAAGCTGATAGGCCGCGGGCCCATCTCGCACCGATAAATCTTTCCACCACCAACCATGCGACCAGTGGTCATATCCGGTATTAGACCCAGTTTCCCAGGCTTATCCCGAAGTGCGAGGCAGATCACCCACGTGTTACTCACCCGTTCGCCGCTCGTGTACCCCGAAGGGCCTTACCGCTCGACTTGCATGTGTTAAGCACGCCGCCAGCGTTCGTCCTGAGCCAGGATCAAACTCTCCGTTGAAGACTCACGAAACACCCCCGAAGAGGTGAATCAGAAATATCTAAACTAGAGTCCGAAAACCCAGCAAAACAATCGCCAGCCGGAAAATTAGCTGACAAAAAATGCCCGACCCTCCACACGGGGAGCGGAAGAGCCGGAACCAAAAAACATTTGGCACTGACATTCATCGACACACTATTGAGTTCTCAAAGAACACACGCACACACCATCGCCCGGTTTGAGCCGATTGATCGGTGAAGCAACTTTTCCAGCTTAGCTCAGCCGCGATCCCAGTTGCAAACCAGGGTCTCGTTCGAGCTAGTGTGATCGTCAGGCGCTCCTCGTCCTACCTCGTTTCCCTGGCCTCTCACTCAGCGTTTCCGCTCAGCTCCTGGGCCCCGGGTCGGTGTCCGTGTCGCTCTGACTTGGAATAAGTTACGTGTCTGCGTGCATCATGTCAAATCGCCTGGTCAGCACGCGTTTTCACGAACACGTTTGTTACCTGCCGCCGACAGGAACGCGGCGGCACTCAATCCGTCACGCCGACGCGCGTGACATCGCCACCCAGCGCCTGCAACTGCTCGACGAAATTCGGGTACCCGCGGTCGATATGGAAGACGTCGTGCACTTCGGTGGTCCCGTCGGCAACCAGGCCCGCGAGGACCAGGCCCGCGCCGGCGCGGATGTCCGACGACCACACCGGAGCGCTCGACAACCGCGGAATACCGCGCACCACCGCATGGTGGCCGTCGGTGCGCGCGTCGGCGCCGAGCCGGATCATCTCCTCCACGAATCGGAAGCGCGCCTCGAAGATGTTCTCGGTGATCATCGAGGTGCCGTCCGCGATGGACGCGAGCCCGATGGCCATCGGCTGCAGGTCGGTCGGGAAGCCGGGGAACGGCAGGGTCGAGAAGTTCACCGCGCGCGGGCGCTCGGCCTGGACCACCCGGAAGCCGTCCTGCTCGAACGAGATGCGCGCGCCGGCCGACCGCAATTTGTCCAGCACCAGCGACAGATGCTTGGGGTTCACGCCCGTGACGCGGATGTCCCCGAGGGTCATCGCCGCGGCGATGCCCCATGTCGCGGCGACGATGCGATCGCCGATCACACGGTGCGTGGTCGGCGCGAGGCGCTCGACCCCCTGGATGGTGAGCACGGACGTGCCCGCACCACTGATCCGCGCGCCCATCCGGACGAGCATGTTGCACAGGTCGACGATGTCGGGTTCGCGCGCGGCGTTGTCGATCACCGTCTCGCCCTCGGCGAGCACCGCAGCCATGAGGATGTTCTCGGTCGCGCCGACCGAGGGGAAGTCGAGGCGGATCCGGGCGCCCTGCAGCTCGTCGGCCCTGGCCACCACGCAACCGTGCTCGATCTCGCTGGTCGCACCGAGCAGGCGCAGACCGGCTTGGTGCATGTCGAGCGGACGGGAACCGATGGCGTCACCACCGGGCAGCGCGACGACGGCGCGCTTGCACCGCGCCATCAGCGGACCCAGCACGCATACCGACGCGCGGAACTGCGTCACCGCGGGGAAGTCCGCGTGGTACTTCGGTTCGGCGGGCGTGGTGATGCTGACCACCCCGCCGTCGATGGCCACGTCGCAGCCGAGGCCGCGCAGTACATCGCCCATCAGCGGCACGTCGAGGATGTCCGGGCAGTTCGTGATCGTGGTGGTGCCCTCGGCGAGCAGCGCAGCGGCCATCAGTTTGAGGACGCTGTTCTTGGCGCCCCCCACCGTGACCTCACCGACGAGTCGATTTCCGCCGGTAACCAAAAACCGTTCCATGCCGCCTCTCCGCGTATTCGGCGCACTGTTGGTGCAAGGATAGTTGGGGCGGCGCACTACGGTGCCGCCTCTCCACGACTCCCCTCGCCGCCGGACGTATTCGCCGTTGGAGCGAGTGCCGCGAGATGGGCGTTCTGCGGTGAACGAGGTGACCTCGCCACCCTGCTGGGCCATACCCCGTGATCGCTCGGGTACTCGCCCGGCACTGCCGGGCGTTCAGGCGTCCGGCCGTCCCCCGCCGGGTTTCCACAGGATATCGCCGCCGGGGTTGGCCACCCGGCTCAGGATGAACAGCAGGTCGGACAGGCGATTGAGGTACTTGGCCGGCAGAACCTCGGTGTCGTCCGGATGCGCCTCGATCGCGGCCCATGCCGAACGCTCCGCGCGACGAGCGACCGTACGGGCGGTGTGCAGCAATGCCGCCAGCGGCGTACCGCCGGGGAGGATGAACGAATCGAGCGCGGGCAGGCCTGCGTTGAACTCGTCGCACCATGCCTCGAGACGATCGATGTAAGGCTGAGTGACTCGCAGCGGCGGGTACTTGGGCTCGGCCACCACGGGTGTGGAGAGGTCGGCGCCGGCGTCGAACAGATCGTTCTGTATCTGCCGCAGCACGGCGAGCAGCGATTCGTCCGGCCCGCCGAGCGCGATCGCGACACCGATGGCGGCGTTCGTCTCATCGCAGTCGGCGTAGGCGACCAAGCGTGGGTCGGTCTTCGCGACCCGGGAGAAGTCGCTCAATCCCGTGGTCCCGTCATCGCCGGTCCGGGTGTAGATCCGGGTCAAATGCACGCTCACAGCACAACCCTAGCGGGCGCGGCCGGGCGAGCCGTCGGCCCAGGTGCCTGCTACAGGCCGGGCATCCGGCGGGTGCGGTCGGACGGGCGGGATTCCACCCAGGAGAGAAAGGCGGTCAAGGAGTCGCGATCGAGCGCCAATTCGAAGTCGCCCGCCCGGTCCGACACCGCGATCACGGCGATGTCGTCGGTCATGATGTCGTACTCGTCGCCGCGCGGGCCGCGGCGATCCCCGATCTCGATGCCCTGGCGCCGAATGGTGGAGTCCGGGCCGAGTTTCAGGCTCGTGAGCTTGAAGAATACGAGACGATCCTCGTCGTAACGCATCAATCCGTGCCGCCACCCCTGGCCGCCGCGAGCGGGGAGGACACGCAGGAGCGCGGCAGTTCCGCCGCGCCGCAGCATGATCAGGCGATACGTCGAGGCGAGCGCGAGGAACACGAGCGTGAGCACCAGAATGATCAGCAGAACCATCCCGGTTTGCAATGCCGTACGTCCCTTCGCTCCGCCGCCGTGTCGTGCACACGGCAATCGATCGGCGATGTGGACAGGCTTTTCGGCTTTGCGCCTCCGAGCCCGATGCTCACATCGCGTGCGGCCATTCAATCACGGCCCCGAGTTTACAAATGGCCCGGCCGTGTCCGACTCGCCTGAAAGACGCTGTCGGCGGTGAAGAAGGCTTCACCGCCGACAGCAGTTGTTCTCGATGACAGGTTGTTGCTTACGCGTTCGCGGTCTGCTCGACCGCGCGCACCCGAGCCTGAGCGGCCCGCTGCTGCTCCTCGCTGGCGTCGGAGTCGGCCAGCACCCGGCGGGCCTCCTCGACGTCCACCTCGTCGGCGAATTCCGCCGACTCGGCCAGCACCCGAACCGAGTTCGCGGTGACCGAGAAGAAGCCGCCGTGCACCGCGGCGACGACGCGCTGACCGTCGGTATCCACGATCGTCACTGTGCCGCCCTCGACCAGCTGGCCAAGCAACGGCTCGTGACCGGCCATGATGCCGATCTGGCCCTCGGTGGTCTGCGCGCTGACGAACGTTGCCTGGCCGGACCAGAGCAGTCGTTCGACCGCGACGAGATCGACTGACATTTCCGCCATCGGTGACTACTTCCCGAGGATCTTCTTGGCGGCCTTCTCGACGTCGTCGAGACCACCGCAGCTGTTGAAGGCCTGCTCCGGGTAGCTGTCGAACTCGCCCTTGCAGACCCGGTCGAAGTCGTCGATGGTCTGTTCCAGCGGCACGACCGAACCCACCTGACCGGTGAACTTCTCGGCCACGATGAAGTTCTGGCCGAGGAACTTCTCCAGACGACGGGCGCGGCCGACGAGGACCTTGTCCTCTTCCGACAGCTCGTCCATACCGAGGATGGCGATGATGTCCTGCAGTTCCTTGTACTTCTGCAGGATCCGCTTGACCTCGTTGGCCACCCGGAAGTGCCGGTCGCCGACGATCGAGGCCTCCAGGATGCGGGAGGTCGAGGTCAGCGGGTCGACGGCCGGGTAGATGCCCTTCTGCGAGATCGGGCGGGAGAGCTCGGTCGTCGCGTCGAGGTGGGCGAAGGTGGTCGCCGGAGCCGGGTCGGTGTAGTCGTCGGCGGGCACGTAGATGGCCTGCAGCGAGGTGATGGACCGACCACGGGTCGAAGTGATGCGCTCCTGCAGCTCACCCATCTCGTCGGCCAGCGTGGGCTGGTAACCGACGGCGGAGGGCATGCGGCCGAGCAGGGTCGACACCTCGGAACCGGCCTGGGTGAACCGGAAGATGTTGTCGATGAACAGCAGCACGTCCTGGTGCTGCACGTCGCGGAAGTACTCGGCCATGGTCAGCGCCGAGAGGGCGACGCGCATACGGGTGCCCGGCGGCTCGTCCATCTGGCCGAAGACGAGGGCGGTGTCCGGGAGGACGCCCATCTCCTCCATCTCCAGGCGCAGGTCGGTGCCCTCACGGGTGCGCTCGCCGACGCCGGCGAACACCGAGGTACCGGAGAACTCCCGCGCGATACGGGTGATCATCTCCTGGATCAGAACGGTCTTGCCGACGCCTGCGCCACCGAACAGACCGATCTTTCCACCCTTCACGTACGGGGTGAGCAGGTCGATGACCTTGATGCCCGTCTCCAGGATCTCGGTCTTGCCCTCGAGCTGGTCGAACGACGGCGGCTTGCGGTGGATGCCCCACTGCTCGCCCTCGCGGCCGAGGCCGGGGGTGTCCAGGCAGTCGCCCAGCGCGTTGAAGACGTGCCCCTTGACGACGTCACCGACCGGCACCGAGATCGGCTTGCCGGTGTCGGTGACGGTGGCGCCGCGGACCAGGCCGTCGGTCGGCTGCATCGAGATGGTGCGCACGATGTTGTCGCCGAGGTGCTGGGCGACCTCGAGGGTCAGGGTCTTGGCCACCGAGGTCAGGGTGATCTCGGCGTGCAGAGCGTTGAACAGCTCGGGGATGGCTCCGCGCGGGAACTCGACGTCCACGACGGGGCCGATGACCCGGACGACGCGGCCTGCGGCGCCGCCGGTCCGGCTCGTGTTGTCTTGAGTGACAGCTGCGGTCATTGGTGTTGGTTCTCTCCGTGTCGATGTGCGGCCTTCGAGGGGCCCTTCGTGCCCGTCGCTCCGGCCGCGTGGCGCTTTAGTCGCGGTCCGAGCTCGACGCCAGCGCGTTCACGCCGCCGACGATTTCGCTGATTTCCTGCGTGATCTGGGCCTGACGCACCGAGTTCGCCTCGCGCTGGAGCACGCTCGCGAGCTCGTTGGCGTTGTCGGTGGCGGCCTTCATTGCGGTGCGCCGAGCCGCTGACTCGGATGCCGCTGCCTCGAGCAACGACGCGTAGATGCGCGTGTTGACGTACTTCGGCAGCAGCGCCGCCAGCAGCACATCGGCGTCGGGCTCGAATTCGTACTGCGCGTGGACGTCCGCGGTCGGTGAATCCGACACGATGTCCTCACCCAGGTCGAAGTTCTCGTCGACGTAGCTCACCTGGATCGGCGCCAACCGGCGCACCTCCGGGGTCTGCGTCAGCATCGAGACGAAGCGGGTGTACACGACGTGCAGCTCATCGACACCGGCGATGTCACCCGTCCCGTTCGGCGCGGGGACCGCTCCGTCGGAGCCTGCCATGAAGGCGTCGACCAGGTGGTGGCAGGCGGACGAAGCATCGGTGTACTTCGGCTGCTGCGAGAACCCGGTCCAGGCCGACACGTAGGAGCGGTTGCGGAACGCGTAGTACGTCAGGCCCTTGTTGCCCATGACGTAGAGCACCGGCTCCTTGCCCTCGTCACGGAGGGTGGTCATCAGCTCTTCGGCGCGCTTGAGCACGTTCGAGTTGTAGCCACCGCACATGCCGCTGTCACTGGTGATCACCAGCACGGCCGCCCGGCGCGGGTTGGGGCGCTCGGTCAGCAGCGGGTGCGACAGGTTCTTCGACGCGCTCGCCAGCTCGCTGAGGACCTTGGTGATCTCCTCCGCGTACGGCTTCGCGGCCGCGACCCTGGCCTGGGCCTTGGAGATGCGCGAGGTCGCGATCAGCTCTTGGGCCTTGGTGATCTTCTTGATCGAATTCACACCACGAATGCGGGAGCGCAATTCACGCAAGCTTGCCATCAGCGGTTCACACTCCCTTCATTCGCTGCGTGGAATGGGCGGCATCCGCGGGGCACGAGGAGGTCGCGCACGCGTCCTCCTTCGTGCCCGGCGCGGATACCGCGGATCGAATAGCGCATTTGCCGGCTCGCGTTACTTCTCGACGTGCTTGCGGGTCACCGACAGCGACTCGACCTCTTCGTGGTCGAGCTGGCCCGCCTCGGCCTCGTTCACCACGGGGGTGCCGTCGGAGGTGAGGAAGGTCCCCAGGAACTTCTTGGTGGCCGCCTCGACCTGCTCGGCCGCCTCGCCGTCGAGCACCTTGCCGCCCTCGATCGCCTTGAACGCGTCGGCGGCGCTGCGGTGCAGCTCCTCGAGCAGTTCGGCGTTGAAGCGGCGGATGTCGGCGACCGGAATCGAGTCGAAGTGGCCACGATCGACCAGGTAGATCGAGATGATCTGGTCCTCCACCGGCACCGGCGAGTACTGGTCCTGCTTGAGCAGCTCGACCCAGCGGGCGCCGCGCTCGAGCTGGGCCAGCGAGGCCGCGTCCAGGTCGGAGGCGAACGCGGAGAACGCCTCCAGCTCGCGGTACTGCGCCAGCTCCAGGCGCAGCGAACCGGCCACCTTCTTCATGCCCTTGGTCTGGGCGGCGCCACCGACGCGGGAGACCGAGGTACCGACGTTGATCGCCGGACGGACGCCCTTGTTGAACAGGTCGGACTCGAGGAAGACCTGGCCGTCGGTGATGGAGATGACGTTGGTGGGGATGAACGCCGAGATGTCGTTGGCCTTGGTCTCGATGATCGGCAGACCGGTCATCGAGCCGGCGCCCAGCTCGTCGGACAGCTTGGCGCAACGCTCCAGCAGCCGGGAGTGCAGGTAGAAGACGTCACCGGGGTAGGCCTCGCGGCCCGGCGGGCGACGCAGCAGCAGCGAGATGGCGCGGTAGGCCTCGGCCTGCTTGGTCAGGTCGTCGAACACGATGAGCACGTGCTTGCCCTGGTACATCCAGTGCTGGCCGATGGCCGAACCGGTGTAGGGGGCCAGCCACTTGAAGCCGGCGGAGTCGGAGGCCGGGGCGGCGACGATGGTGGTGTACTCCAGCGCGCCGTGCTGCTCAAGCGCGGCCTTCACGCCCGCGATGGTGGAGCCCTTCTGGCCGATGGCGACGTAGATGCAGCGCACCTGCTTGGTCGGGTCGCCGGTCTCCCAGTTGGCCTTCTGGTTCAGGATCGCGTCGATGCAGACCGCGGTCTTGCCGGTCTTGCGGTCGCCGATGATCAGCTGACGCTGGCCGCGGCCGATGGCGGTCAGCGCGTCGATCGCGGTGATGCCGGTGGCCAGCGGCTCCTCGACCGGCTGGCGCTCCAGCACGGTCGCGGCCTGCAGCTCGAGCACGCGCTGTTCTTCGGACTCGATCTCGCCGAGGCCGTCGATCGGCTGGCCCAGCGGGTTCACCACGCGGCCGAGGAACTTGTCGCCGACCGGAACCGAGAGCACGTCACCGGTCCGGCGGACCTCCTGGCCCTCCTCGATCTCGGCGAACTCGCCGAGGATGACCGCACCGATCTCACGGTCCTCGAGGTTCAGCGCCACGCCGAGCACGCCGCCCGGGAACTCGAGCAGCTCGTTGGCCATCGCCGAAGGCAGGCCGCTGACGTGCGCGATGCCGTCACTGGTGTCGGTGACCACACCGACTTCTTCGATGGAGGTCTCGGGGGTGTAGCTCTTGGTGTAGCTCTCGATCGCGCTACGGATCTCGTCGGAGGAGATCGTCAGCTCCGCCATGTTCTTCCTGCTCTCGCTGTCTGGGTCTGAATGTCGGGTGTGGTGGAAGCGCGCTAGGTGAGGGCCCGGCGCATCTTCTCCAGTCGGCCGATGGCGCTGCCGTCGATCACGTCGTCACCGACGCGCACCACGACTCCGCTCAGCAAACTCGGGTCGACCTGGATGTGCACCGTGGTCGCCTTGCCGTAGATGCGCCGCAGCGAGGCGGCCAGCCGGTCGCGCTGCTGCTCGGTGAGCCCGATCGCGGCGCGCACGTGCGCGACGATCTGATCGCGGCGCGCCGCCGCGAGGTCGGACAGCTCGTCGAAGGCGGCGCTGATGCCCGACCGCTGCCTGGCCACCACCTGCTCCGCGAGCGTCGAGGTGATGGGCTCCGTCTTGCCCGCGAGCAGCCGTTGGATCAGTTCGCTCTTGGCCGAAGCCTGCTGCGAACGATCCGACAGCGCCTGCTCCAAGTCGGGGTTGTCGCCGATGATCCGGCCGAGCCGGAACAGCTCGTCCTCGACCGCCTCGATCCGGCCACGCTGGGCCGCCGACTCCAGCAACGCCTCTTGACCGAGCAGCACCAGGGTGTCCACCAGATCGGAAGTGCGCGACCAGTTCTCGGCCACCGCGGTGGTCAGCACTGCCAGCGTGGCAGCGCTGACCTTGCCGCCGAAGACCCGCTCGCAGAGTTCCGCGCGCGCGGAACCCGGCACCGACACGTCCGCGAGCGCGACACGCAGCGAACGCTGGTCGTCCAGCACGGCGACAACGGCGAACAGTTCCGAGCCCGTCGTGGCCGCAGCACTGTCGCTTCCGGTCAGAGCGGCCCGAAGCGCCTCCCGAGACCGGGCACTGGCCTCGCGGCTCGCTGCGTACATGCTTCTCACTTTCGCGTCGTTACCTTCCGACCCCGATGCCTGCGTCGGTCTGGTCGAGCTCGTCGAGGAACCGGTCGATCGAGGCCGCCTGCTTGGCCTCGTCGGACACCGACTGCCCGATGATCTTCTCGGCCAGGTCGACGGCCGTGCGGCCGACTTCGTGGCGCAGCTCGGTCAGGATCTGCTGGCGCTGGGCTTCCAGCTGGGTGTGGCCCGCCGCGATGATGCGGTCGGCCTCGGCCTGGGCCTCCGAGCGCATCTGGGCGAGGATCTCCTGGCCCTGGGTGCGCGCGTCCTCACGGATACGCGCCGCCTCGAGCCGGGCGTCGGCCAGTTGCTGCTGGTACTGCTGCAGGGTGAGCTGAGCTTCTTCCTGCGCGGCTTCCGCGCGAGCGATGCCGCCTTCGATCTTCTCGGAACGCTCGTCGAGCGTCTTCATCAAGCGCGGGATCACGTACTTGTAGAACAAGAACCCGATGATGACGACGCAGACGATCGACCAGACGATGTCGTACGTTTCGGGGACGAGAGGATTCACTTCCTCTCCCTCCGCCGCCGCGAGCAAAACTGACTCGTACATCGGAATCAGAAAATGAAGCCGGCGACGAGACCGATGAGGGCCAGCGCCTCGGTGAACGCGATACCGAGGAACATGTTGGTCCGGATGGTGCCCTGCAGCTCAGGCTGACGCGCGATGCCCTCGATGGCCTTACCGACGACGATGCCGACGCCGATGCCGGGGCCGATCGCGGCGAGACCGTAGCCGACGGCGCCCAGGCCCTTGAAGGTGCTCTCGTTCGTGGCGGCTTCCTGGGCCAGGTAAGCGAGGCTCATGAGTCTTCCATTCCCTTTCTGTTGCTCACCCGCCGGTCGGCGTGGTGTAGCAGGTTTCCGGTATTTGTGTCGGTCAGGTCAGTGATCGGCCGCGTGCTGTGCGAGTCCGATGTATACGGCGGTCAGCAGCGCAAACACGTAGGCCTGCAGGAAGATGACCAACAGCTCGAAGAGCGTGAAACCGAGTCCCGCGAGCAGCGAGAACGGCGAGAACACCTTCATCCACGCGGCGGCGTCGAACAGGAAGAACCAGGTCGCGCTGAAGAACAGCACCAGCATGATGTGGCCGGCCAGCATGTTCGCCATGAGTCGGACGGTCAGCGTGAACGGGCGCAGGATGAAGGTGGAGACGAACTCGATCGGAATCAGCAGCACGTGCAGTGCGGCGGGAACGTTCGGAACGACGATGCTGCTGCGCATGTAGTTGAGGAATCCGTACTTCCGGATACCGACGTAGTTGAACGTCAGGTACGCGATGACGGCCAGCACCAGCGGCATGCCGATTCGGGCGTTCGAGGAGATGTTCAACCCCGGAACGACACCCGAGAAGTTCAGAAAGAGGACCGTGAAGAAGATCGTCGCGATCAGCGGGAAGAACTTCCGTCCCGATTCCTTCCCGAGGACCTCGTCACAGATCTGCTCCTTGACGAAGACCAGGCCGATTTCGGCGACATTCTGCAGGCCGCGCGGAACGATCCGCGGCGAGCGGAATGCCAGCACCATCACGACGGCGAGAACGGCCGTCATCAGAATCCGGATCAGCATCAATCGATCGAGTTCGAACGGCGTTCCCTCGAACAGCACAGCTGGAGGGAAGAAGTCGGTAAGCGACGGCGCATGGAACTCGGCCGCCAGAGTGGTGACGCTCAGCGTTCTCTCCCGTGTTCGGGCCGCGGGTACGGTCATTCCCGCGGTTCGATCGGACATTGACGATCAATTTGGGTCGACTCAGGTCGGCTCGAAGTTCGTCAGCAGCTGTGCGGTGGTTCGCATCCACCCGGCGTCTGTACGTGTGTCGGCGACATTCGTCGACATGCAGAACCGGAACACCCCTCGGAGCCCGGCACGGCAGTAAGCATAGCGGCCCATGCAGGGGATCTCGGCGGTGACCCCTCACTGATCCCCGACTTGGTCGCTTGCTTACCAATACTTTACCAAGTCATCTACGACAGCGTGTAGGGGGTGGGGGTTTTCGTTACTCCCGAGTACCGGAGGCGGACTCCGAGTCCGTCGTCGTCACGTACGGAACCTTCTGGCGGACAACGCCGTACGTCTCCGCGCCGAGCACGATGATCAAGGCACCGACCACGGTCAGGAACAACACGACCCGGTCGTAGAAGTCGAATCGCTGGAGGACCGCCACGACGATCAGCGCCACCAGGATCTTGAGCACCCAGCTGACCAGCATGACCAGACCAGCCGTGCTCGGCGGCAGTTTCGCGCCGAACAGCACCACGGCGGCGGTGGTCAAGATGAAGCCGCCGCCGATCGCGGCGCCCAGCACCGCACCCCATACGCCGGCGACACCCGAGACGGCGGCGCCGAGCGCGACGGCCAGGACCACCAGCACGCCCAAGCCGATCAGTCCGTAGCGCAGCGCGGCGCGCAACGGCGCGTCGGGGCCGGGAACGGGTCGGGGTGTGAAGCTCACAGCCGCCGACTTTACCCGGACGCCGATCCGTCGCCCGCCGGGTCCCCACGCCGCAGCCCCGGAATGGCGGTGATCACCAACGCGAAAACCAGTCCGCCCGCCATCAGCAAGACGACCAGCCTGCGATCCATCAGCGACGTGCCGACCGCGCCGAAGGCGAGCACACCGACCCACAAATAGATCAGCAACACCACGCGGCGGTGGGAATGACCGATCTGCAGCAAACGGTGGTGCAAGTGCATCTTGTCCGGCGTCGAGAAACTCACGCCCGCGCGAACCCGGCGCACGATGGCGAGCAACAGGTCGAGCACCGGAATGAACATCACCGCACCGACCAGCAGCAACGGGGAAAGCAGACCGACGATGTCGCGCGGGCCGTAGCCCTGCAGCGGGATTCGCCCCGACGCGCCGGTCGACACCGCCGCGAGCATCAAGCCGATCAGCATCGAGCCCGAGTCGCCCATGAATATGCGCGCCGGCTGGAAATTGTGCGGCAGGAATCCGAGGCATCCGCCGGCCAGCGCGGCGGCCAGCAACGCGGGCGGATAGGTGTCCACCGAGCCGCCTTGCTCGTTCATCAGGCCCAGGCAGAACACGAAGACGGCCAGCGCCGCGATCAAGCCCAGTCCCGCCGCGAGGCCGTCGAGACCGTCGACGAAATTCATGGCGTTGACCAAGGTGACGGTGACCGCGACCGTGACCAGTCCGCCCTGCAATCCGTCCAGCACGACCGTGGTGTTGCTGAACGGGTTGTAGATGACGTACCAGCCCAATCCCATGACGGCCATCACCCCCGCCGCCGTCACCTGGCCCGCGAACTTCGTCAGCGCGTCGAGGCCCCAGCGATCGTCCACGATCCCGACCAGCACGATGACCGTGGCGGCCACCAGCACGGCGATCGGGATGTTGGGTTTGTAGTCGAAGCCGCTGCGCAGCGCGGGCAGCTGATGGGCGAACAGCACCGCGGCGACCACGCCGATGTACATGCCGACGCCGCCCATCCGCGGAATCGGTTTGACGTGCACGTCCCGGTCACGCGGCACGGCGACCGCGCCGAAGCCGATCGCCAGTACCCGCACCCCGCCGGTGGCCAGGAACGTCACCACCGCGGAGATGAGCAGCACGACGAGCAGCTCCCGGAGCGGGACGACAGCGCTCGAACCCATCATCCGAGCTGCGCGGCGCCGCTGAGCGCTTCCGGCGACATGCCGAGCACCTCGGCGATGTCGGCGACGGGCACCGCGCCCACGCGCAGGATGCGCGGCTGGTCGGCGGTGAGGTCGACGATGGTGGAGGCCACCGCGTGCTCGGCCGGGCCGCCGTCGAGGTACACGCTCACCAGCTCGCCGAGCTGGTCACGGGCCTCGGCCGCGGTCTTCGCGGGCGGCTGCCCGGACACGTTGGCGCTGGACACCGCCAGCGGACCCACCTCACGCAACAATTCGAGGGCGACCGGGTGCAGCGGCATCCGCAGCATCACCGTCCCGCGGGTGTCGCCGAGATCCCAGGCGAGCGAAGGCGCTTGCTGGACAACGAGACTCAGACCGCCGGGCCAGAACGCCTGGATCAGCTCGCGCGCCTGCGGGCGCACCGAGAACACCAGGCCGTCGATGGTGTGCCAGGAACCGACGAGCACCGGCACCGGCATGTCCCGGCCGCGGCGCTTGGCCGCGAGCAGCGCACTCACCGCGGTCGAATCGAACGCGTCGGCGCCCAGCCCGTACAGGGTGTCGGTGGGCAGCACGACCAGTCGTCCGGATTTCAGGGCGCTGGTGGCTGCGGACAGTCCGGCGGCGCGCGAGTCGGGATCCGCGCAGTCGTAGACGGTACTCACGGCAACCATCCTGGCATGCTGGGCCGCCTCCCCGAGAACTCAGGCCGTACTAGTGGGGTGAAACGAGAGTTGCGTTCAGGTCTTGCGTCGGGTGCCGAGCGAGTTCTGGGCGTGCCCGGCGAGTTACCCATGTGCTTACGAAATCAGTCGTCACGTGGGATGCGGCGGCTGTCGCCGCGCATCGGGAGCATTCTCGATGCGATCTTCAGCTCGGAACCATGCCGGAATCCGCACTCCGCCGCACCGCACGCCCTCGTTTTCGAGCAGGCCCCGCCGTTGTTCAGTTGCACAGTGCCGCGCGGAGGCCGCGCCTACGCGGTGCGCCTGTTTCTGGCACAGCGACCGGTCGCGACAAGTTTCGCGCACGCAGTTCAGGCGGTGCCGCACAGGACAGCCTCGTAGTCCGGCAGGCATCCTCGTGTCGCTGCATCCGGCGGCGCGGTCGTCCGAGGACGCCGCAGTCGGAGGAATGGACGTGGGCGGCAGCACATGCGCCGGGAAGGACCGCACGGATTCGTGCGCCATGGCGAGAGACCGCGCGAAAAAACACTCCGCTCACGTGTGGGTGGCGGCGACGAAGCGTGGTTTGCCTGCCAGGTCGGGGTGTTCGACGACGTCGGTGAAGGCGCCGGTGGCGGTGAGGAGGGCGGCTACGCCGGAGCCGTTGGTGTCGTCGTGCTCGATGGCGGTGGCGCCGCCGGGGCGCAGCAGTCTGGTGATGTTCGGGATCATCTCGCGGATGACGGACAGGCCGTCGGGGCCGCCGAACAGGGCGACGGACGGGTCGTGCTCGGCCACCTCGGGGTCGAGGCGCGCCCCCTCCGGGATGTAGGGCGGGTTGGACACCACTACGTCCACCCGGCCGTTCAGATCGGTGAGCAGCGCGGGATCGGTGGCGTCGTCGGCATAGAGCGTGATGGGAGTATCGCCCGCGGCGATCCGGTCGTCGGCGTTGCGCCGCGCCCAGACCAGGGCGGCGGCATCGAGTTCGACCGCGTGCACCTCGGCGTCGGGGCGCGCATGGGCCAGAGCGAGGGCGAGCGCCCCCGACCCGGTGCACAGATCGACGACGATCGGCGCGTGATCGTGCGGCAGCGCTTCCAACTGCGCCAGCGCCCACGCGTACAGCAACTCGGTCTCCGGGCGCGGCACGAAGACGCCGGGGCCGACCGCGAGGTCGAGCGCGCCCATCACGGCCGTTCCGGTCAAGTGCTGCAACGGTATCCGCCGCGCCCGGCGGTCGACCAGCGCGCGGAACTCGTCCAGCTCGTCCGGCGACACGAGCGGGCTCAGCGCCAGCCGGGTCCGCTCCACGCCGAGAACGTGCGCGGCCAAGTGCTCGGCGTCGGCGCGGGGACTGTGCACTCCGGCGGTCCGTAGCGTCTCGATGGCGTCGTTGAGGACGGGGCGCAGCGCGACTCGGGTCGTAGACATGACAGCGACTCTGCCCGAAAGGTGATCACTCCGCGGCCATACGCGCTTCGCGATCCGCCTTCCCCAGTGCGTCCAGCAGCGCGTCGAGATCCCCGTCGAGCACGGCGTCGAGGTTGTGCGCCTTGAAACCGATCCGGTGGTCGGTGATGCGGTTCTCCGGGAAGTTGTAGGTGCGAATCCGCTCGGAGCGGTCCACCGTGCGGATCTGGCTGGCGCGGCCCGCCGCCGCCTCCTGATCGGCCTGTTCTTCCGCCAGCGCCTGCAACCGGGCCGCGAGCACCTGCATGGCGCGGGCCTTGTTCTGCAGCTGGGAACGCTCGTTCTGGCAGGTCACCACGATGCCGGAGGGCAGATGGGTGATGCGCACCGCGGAGTCGGTGGTGTTGACGCCCTGCCCACCCTTGCCGGAGGAGCGGTAGACATCGATGCGCAGATCGGACTCGTCGATCTGCACCTCTTCGATCTCGTCGGGCTCCGGGTAGATCAGCACGCCGGCCGCCGAGGTGTGGATGCGGCCCTGCGATTCGGTCACCGGAACACGCTGCACCCGGTGCACGCCGCCCTCGAACTTGAAGCGCGACCAGACACCGTCGCGCGCCGCGTCGCGGCTCTTGATCGACAGCGTCGCCTCTTTGTAGCCGCCCAGGTCCGACAGAGCGGCGTCGAGGATCTCGACCTTCCAGCCGTGGCGCTCGGCGTACCGCACGTACATGCGGGCCAGGTCGGCGGCGAACAGCGCGGACTCCTCGCCGCCCTCACCGGACTTCACTTCCAGCACGACGTCGTCGCCGTCGTGCGGGTCGCGGGGGGCCAGCAGGTCGGCGAGGGCCTGTTCCAGCTCCTCGACCTGGCTTTTCAGCTCCGGGATCTCCGCGGCGAAGGTGGCGTCGTCAGCGGCGAGTTCCTCGGCGGCGGACAGGTCGTCGCGCGCCGTCTCGAGCTTGCGGTAGGTGGCCATGACCGGGGCCAGCTCGGCGAACCGCTTGCCGACCCGGCGCGCGGCGCCCGCATCGTTGTGCAGCGACGGATCGGCCAGCTGCGTCTCCAGGCCCGCGTACTCGGCCAGAATGTCGTCGATGGCGGACGGTTGCGTCACGGTGCTTCCTTCTCCTGGTCCCTGTCCATACAAAACACCGACGCCCGGCCTGCGCAGCAGGACCGGGCGTCGGCGAGGAAGCTACTTGGCGTCGGCCTTCTTGCCGGCACGCTTGCCGTAGCGGGCCTCGAAGCGGGCCACGCGGCCACCGGTGTCGAGGATCTTCTGCTTGCCGGTGTAGAACGGGTGGCACTGCGAGCAGACCTCGACGGTGATGTGTCCCGACTCCTTGGTGCTGCGAGTCTGGAAGGTGTTGCCGCAACCACAGACGACCGTGGTGTCGACATACGTCGGGTGAATTCCTGCCTTCATGGATGTCCTCTCGATTGTGGTCGCCGGGTCGCCCGCGCGAACGCGCGAAGCGTGAACCGGAACCGACTAGGCGGGAGCTCTGCTCACCTGAGCAGACGCAACGACCGATCAGTATGCCAGAACGGCCGTTACGCTCCCAAAACGCCCCCGGCGCGCGGTTTGTTCCCGCCCCGCGTAATCCCCGCCGTTCGCGCCCCTGGAAGTCCGGGCACGCGAATCCGCGCCGCCTCCGGGACGCTGAAGTCGGGTAGTCCGCTACTCAGGAATGCGAACAAATTCGTTCATAGAGTTGCGTACCTGGTGCACATCGGCGTGCCGAGACAGGAAGGAGACCCCGTGAACATCCGGATCGCGTCCGCGATTCTCGTTCTGCTGACTCTCGCGGTCGCTGTCGGTTTGTCCGCCCTCCCCGCAGACGCGCACTATCCGGCGCCGGCGAACGCCGTGTACATCCAGACTCCGGAACCCGCCCCCGATCCCGATCCCAGGCCGTGCGCGCTCATCCTCGGTGTCCTGATCTGTGGCGCCGCGACGATAGGAAACGCTTTCTTCGCCCCACGAACGCCGAAAGGGTCCCGCTACGGCGGGACCCTTTCGGCCGTTGGCACTCCGGAGAGGCAGACGAGCCAAACCCTATTCGTCGAGCGCACCCGGCGCGGTCTTGCTCACCTGCATCAAGAACTCGAGGTTGTTCTTGGACTTCTTCAGACGGTCGATCAGCAGATCGATCGCCTGGTGCGAGTCCAGGCCGGACAGTACGCGGCGCAGTTTGTGCAGTACCGCCGCCTCGTCGGGGCTGAGCAGTAGCTCGTCCTTGCGGGTACCGGACGGGTTGACGTCCACCGCGGGGAACACCCGGCGCTCCGCGATCTTGCGGTCCAGCTTGAGCTCGGCGTTGCCGGTGCCCTTGAACTCCTCGAAGATCACCGTGTCACCGGTCGAACCCGTCTCGACCATCGCGGTGGCGATGATCGTCAGCGAGCCGCCGTTCTCGATGTTGCGCGCCGCGCCGAGGAACCGCTTGGGCGGGTACAGCGCGGTGGAATCCACACCACCGGAAAGGATTCGGCCCGAAGCGGGCGAGGAGTTGTTGTACGCGCGCCCGAGGCGGGTGATCGAGTCGAGCAGCACGACGACATCCTTGCCCATCTCCACCAGGCGCTTGGCGCGCTCGATGGCGAGTTCGGCGACCGAGGTGTGGTCCGACGGCGGCCGGTCGAAGGTCGAGGAGATGACCTCGCCCCGTACCGAACGCTGCATGTCGGTGACCTCTTCGGGACGCTCGTCGACCAGCACCACCATGAGGTAGACCTCGGGGTTGTTGGTCGCGATCGCGTTCGCGATGTCCTGCAGGATCGTGGTCTTACCGGCCTTCGGCGGCGACACGATCAGGGCGCGCTGGCCCTTGCCGATCGGCATGATCAGGTCGATCACCCGGGTGGTCAGCTTGTTCGGCTGGGTTTCCAGCCGCAGGCGCTGGTTCGGGTACAGCGGAGTGAGCTTGCCGAACTCGGGACGCCGCTTGGCCGCCTCGACGTCGCCGCCGTTGACCGTGTCCAGCCGCACCAGCGGATCGAACTTCTGGCGCTGGTTGGACTGTTCGCCGTCCCGCGGCGCGCGCACCGCGCCGGTGATCGCGTCACCGCGGCGCAGGCCGTTCTTGCGGACCAGGTTCATCGACACGTAGACGTCGTTCGGCCCGGCCAGGTAGCCCGACGTGCGGACGAAGGCGTAGTTGTCCAGCACGTCGAGGATGCCCGCGACCGGCTGGAGCACGTCGTCCTCGCGGATCTCCAGCTCGCGGGACTCGCCGCCGCCGGTCTCGCGGTCACGCCCACGACGACGCTCCCGGAAGCGGCGTCCACGCCGTCCGCGACCGCCTTCTTCGTCGTCGCCGCCGCGGCCGCCCGCGCTGCCGTTCTGGTTCTGGCCCTGGCCACGCTCACCCTGGCCACGCTCACTCTGCCGATCGCCCTGGCCACGCTCACTCTGCCGATCGCCCTGGCCACGCTCACTCTGCCGTTCGCCCTGGCCACGCTCGCGGCGGCGCTCGCCGCCCTGTTCGGCGTCCTGCTTCGGCTCGTCGGCACGGGTTTCGGCGGGCGCGGTGTCGGTCGCCGATCGCGCCTGGTCACGGCCGCGCCGCTGCCGGCCGCGGCCACGCTGGCCGCTCTCCCGGCCGGACTCCTCGGTGGTCTCGGCGGCCTGCGCCGACGCCGACTCGGGCGCGTTCGCGGGCGCGGAATCGGCGGGGGCCGTCTTCGCCGGGGCGGGAGCCTCGCCGGGCGCGGCCGAAGCCGCGGGCGTCACGTCGAGGGTCGCCTGCTCGGCCTTGGCCGGCGCCGGCTGCGCCGCAGCGGCGGCCTTCGCGGGGGCATCGGCCTTGGCGGTTACCGCGGACTTGGCCTCGCCCTTGGCGGGCTTCTCCACCTTCGCCGCCTTTCCGGCGGCCTGATTTTCCTTGATGGCGGCGATCAGATCGCCCTTGCGCATTCCGGAGGTGCCTCGGATACCGAGCTCCCCCGCAAGCGCGCGCAACTGCGGCAACAACATTCCAGTCAGCCCCGATCGTGCGACGTCGGTGTGTTCGCTCATCTTCGAAATCTGTCCGGATTCACTTTCGCGGTCGCCCGTCGGGTTCGATTCCACGCCGGGTGTCGCGAGCAGGTCCGTATCTGTCACGGAAATCCTTTCCTTCCCTCGATCGCCGTGTGCTGTTTCGAGGGTTCGTCCCGCAGCCCGGGCATTCTGCCGGACTGGGATGCGTCCGTCCGGGCGCTGTGTGCCGTATCACCTGCCCCGCCGGACCGGCGGCTTCTCCACCAATGGTGAAAGGTGGGGAGAGATCATTCCAGTTGCGCAGCTACGCAGCACCCCCATGGCCTGGAGGCTCGAGCCTGGAGCCTGCTGGAGCGATTGCCCTGATGAAGCACCGGCGTCTGATGCGCACGATGTACGGACTTGCCCAGAATAGCTGTCCATTGCGAATCTCGGCAAGACAGACTCGCCGTCAGTCGACCAGGACGCCCTCCGCGATTCCCGGCTCCACCACCCGCAGGCCGTCGGCCGCCGCCAGTTCACGGAGTTCTGCCGGGAATTCGCTGGTACCGAGGGCCAGGATGGTCGGTCCCGCCCCGGAGACGGTGGCCGCGATGCCCGCCGTGCGCAGGCGGGTGATCCACGCGGTGGTCAACGGTAGCGCGGGGGCACGCTGGCCCTGATGCAAGCGGTCCGCGGTGGCGGGCAGCAGCAGGTCGGGGCGCTGGGTGAGCGCCACCACGGCCAGCGCGGCGCGGCTGACGTTGAACGCGGCGTCGCCGTGCGGCACGACGTCGGGCAGCAGGCCGCGGGTGTGCGCGGTGGAGGAGCGCACCTCGGGGATCAGCACCACCGGGCGCAGCGTGGGATGCGCGTCGAGCCGCACCGCGCGGTAGACGCGGCCGTGATACTCCGTGGCCGGAGCCTCGTCGGCGGGGCGATCGCTCTCGGTCCACGACACCACGATCCCGCCGAGGACACTGGCGGCCGCGTTGTCCGGATGACCTTCGAATTCGGCCGCCAGCTGGACCATTCGGTCGGCCGAGGTGGCCAGCGCCGGGTCCAGCTTCGCGGCGAGGGCACACCCCGCGGCCAGTCCGCCGACCGCCGCGGAGGCCGAGGAGCCGAGCCCACGAGAATGCGGAATCACGTTGCGGCACACCACATCCAGGCCGTCGGCCCACACCCCGGCCGACTCCAGGCCGCGCTCGATCGCGCGGACCACGAGATGCGAAGGGCCCCAAGGGACATCGTCGGCGCCCTCACCCTCGACCCGGATGGTGAGCCCGGAATCGGTGGTGCGCACCTCGATCTCGTCGTAGATCCCCAATGCCATGCCGAGCGAATCGAACCCGGGACCGAGGTTCGCGGTGGACGCGGGTACCCGCACGGTCACGGTCAGACCGGCGGGCAGCGTCGCGCTCATGAGCTGGCCGTCGCGCGAGCTCAACTCAGGCCAGTTCGAGTTCGGCGGCGACCGCGACCGGGTCGACGGAGATCGGCTGCACCTGCGGCATGCCCGACAGCGCGGTGTCGGGATCCTTGAGACCGTTGCCGGTCACCGTGCACACCACGGTGAGCCCGGCATCCAGCCAGCCCTCCTTACGGGCGGCGAGCACGCCGGCCACGCTGGCCGCCGACGCGGGCTCCACGAATACGCCCTCGGTCGCGGCGACCAGGCGATACGCGTCGAGGATCTCCTCGTCGGTGGCGGCGCGGAACGCGCCACCGGACTGTTCCTTGGCCTCGACGGCCCCGTTCCAGGAGGCAGGCGCGCCGATCCGGATCGCGGTGGCGATGGTCTCGGGATCCTTCACCGGGGCGCCGTTGACCAGCGGGGCGGCGCCCGCGGCCTGCACGCCGAGCATGCGCGGCAGCGCGCCGGTGACGCCGTCGGCGTAGTACTCGCGGTAGCCACGCCAGTACGCGGTGATGTTGCCCGCGTTGCCGACGGGAAGGGCGTGCACGTCAGGCGCCTTGCCGAGCACGTCGCAGATCTCGAAGGCGGCGGTCTTCTGACCCTCGATGCGCGCCGGGTTCACCGAGTTGACCAGGCCGATGCTGGGAAAATCGGCGGTGACCTTGCGGGCGAGCTCGAGGCAGTCGTCGAAGTTGCCCTGCACCTGGATGATCTTCGCGCCGAGCATGACGGCCTGGGCCAGCTTGCCCATCGCGATCTTGCCCTGCGGAATCAGCACGGCGCAGCTCATGCCCGCGCGGGTGGCGTACGCCGCCGCGGAGGCCGAGGTGTTGCCGGTGGACGCGCACAGCACCGCTTGCTGGCCGCGGTACTTGGCGTCGGTCATCGCCATCGTCATACCGCGGTCCTTGAACGAGCCGGTCGGGTTCAGGCCCTCGACCTTCAAGTACACCTCGCAACCGGTGATCTCGGACAGGTGCGCCGCGGGCACCAGCGGCGTACCGCCCTCGTACAGCGTGACCGGCTCCCAGTCGGCCGCGCCCGCGAGCCGGTCGCGGTAGGCCGCGATCAGGCCCGGCCAGCGGGAGTGCACTCCCGCCTGGGGCGCGACGCCCGCCGTATGCCCCTCCGGCTCCCGGCCGCCGCCCCTCATGGAGTCGCTGCGCGACGCTGTGGTCATTCTTCGGTGCCTTCCAATCTCAGAACGCTGGTCACAGATGTGACGGATGCCATTTCCGCCAGGGCGGCCACGGTGTCCGCGAGCGCCGACTCCACGGCGTGGTGGGTCACCACGACCAGGCGCGCACCCGAGCCGTGCCCTTCTTGACGGACGGTCGAGATGCTTACCCCATGTGCGGCGAATTCGCCCGCCACCGCGGCCAGGACTCCAGGACGGTCCTCGACCTGCAAGTTCACGTGATAGCGGGTGGGCGTATCGCCGATCGGCGCGATCGGTAGCTCAGCATAAACCGATTCGCCCGGAGCGCGACCCCCGTAGAACTTGTTCCGGGCCGCCATCACCAGATCGCCGAGGACGGCCGACGCGGTCGGCGCACCACCCGCGCCCTGCCCGTAGAACATCAGCCGCCCGGCGTTCTCCGCCTCGACGACCACCGCGTTGAACGCCCCGGTCACCGCGGCCAGCGGATGCTTGCGGGGAATGAGCGCCGGGTAGACGCGCACCGAGACGCGCTCCTTGCCGCCGTCCTCCGGGCCCGGCTCGCCGGGACCCGCGTCCACGCGCTCACAGATGGCCAGCAGCTTGACCGTGCAGTCGAGCGCCGAGGCGGTCTCCAGATCCTCGGCGGAAATGCGCGAGATGCCCTCGCGGTACACGTCGGCGGCGGTGACCCGGGTGTGGAACGCCAGCGAGGCCAGGATCGCGGCCTTGGCCGCGGCGTCGTAACCCTCCACGTCGGCGGTGGGATCGGCTTCGGCGTAGCCCAGCCGGGTGGCCTCGGCCAGCGTCTGCGAGTAATCGGCGCCGGTCTCGTCCATCGCGGAGAGGATGAAGTTGGTGGTGCCGTTGACGATGCCGACGACCCGGTTCACCCGGTCGCCCGCCAGCGACTGGATCAGCGGGCGCACCACGGGGATCGCGCCCGCGACGGCGGCCTCGAAGTACAGATCGGCGCGGCTGCGTTCGGCGGCGGCGGCGAGTTCACCGGTGTAGTCGGCCAGCAGCGCCTTGTTCGCGGTCACCACGGATTTGCCCGCGTTCAGCGCGGCCAGGATCAAGCGGCGCGGCGGATCGATGCCGCCGATCACCTCGACCACCAGGTCCACGTCGTCGCGGGCGACCAGGGCGTCGGCGTCGGTGGTCAGCAGATCCGCGGGGATGCCGCGGTCGGTGTCGAGGCTGCGCACGGCCACCCCGCGTAGCACCACCGGTGCGCCGACGCGGGAACGCAGGTCCTCGGCGTGCTCGCGCAGGATGCGCACCACCTCGGTGCCGACATTGCCCATGCCGAGGACCGCGACCCCGATCGGGCGATCGGTCCCCCACACGCCGTTCTTCGCGTTGGCCGTCACGCTTCCACCTCCAAGCTGAGCAGGTCCGCCACCGTTTCCCGGCGCAGGATCAGGCGCGGCTGTCCGTCCCGCACCGCGACGACCGCGGGGCGGGTCAACTGGTTGTACCGGCTGGACATCGAGTAGCAGTACGCGCCGGTGGCGGCGACGGCGACCAGGTCACCGGGGCCGACGTCGGCGGGCATCCAGGTGTCCCGGATGACGATGTCGCCGCTCTCACAATGCTTTCCGACGACGCGCGCGACCACCGGCCCGGCCTGCGACGACCGCGAGACCAGGCGGCAGTCGTAGTCGGCCTGGTACAGCGCGGGCCGGATGTTGTCGCTCATGCCGCCGTCGACGCTCACGTAGCGGCGGCGCAGACCGCCGTCGAGCGAGACGTCCTTGATGGTGCCCACCTCGTAGAGCGTCACCGTGCCCGGACCGGCGATGGCGCGGCCGGGCTCCACCGCGATCGTGGGCGTGGGCAGGCCCGCGCGTTCGGCTTCGGCCGCCACCAGTTCGCGCAGGTTCGCCGCGAACTGGTCCAGCGGCGGCGGGTCGTCCGACGGCAGATACGAAATGCCGAGTCCGCCACCGAGATCCAGCGTCGCGATCTGGGCGGTGCGCTCGATGCCGAACTTGTCGATGGCCTCGCGGAGCAGGCCGAGCATGCGCCGCGCGGCGATCTCGAAGCCGTCGATCTCGAAAATCTGCGAGCCGATGTGGCTGTGCAGGCCGACCAGGCGCAGATTGTCCGCGTCGAAGACGCGCGCGAGCGCCTCCATCGCGTCGCCGCCCGCGATCGAGAAGCCGAACTTCTGGTCCTCGTGCGCGGTCGAAATGTATTCGTGGGTGTGGGCTTCGACGCCGACGGTGACCCGGACCAGGACGTCCTGCACCACGCCGGCACGGCTCGCGACAGCCTCCAGGCGCTCGATCTCGATGAGCGAGTCGACCACGACGTGACCGACGCCCGCGGACACCGCGGCTTCCAGCTCCGCGACCGATTTGTTGTTGCCGTGCAATGCGATTCGCTCGGCCGGGAAGCCCGCGTGCAACGCGATGGCGAGTTCGCCGCCCGAGCACACGTCCAGCGAGAGGCCCTCGTCCCGGATCCAGCGGGCGACCTCGCCGCACAGGAAAGCCTTCGACGCGTAGTGCACGCGCGCGTTCGCGCCGAAAGCACGAACCATGTCGCGGCAGCGGGAGCGGAAATCGTCCTCGTCGACCACGAACAGCGGGGTGCCGAACCGCTCGGCCAGCTCGTACACTGGCACGCCCGCGAAGTGGACCACGCCCGCGTCGTCGCGCGTGGCATTGCGCGGCCACACGTTCGCGGGCAAATCGATCATCTGCTGCGGGTCGCTCGGACGCTCCGGCAGATTCGGCGCGTGCGGGATCTCGGCGTGCCGGGGACCGGCGGGATGCGCGCTCATTTTTGCCTCTCGCTGCGCTCGCTCACTGTCGTTTCCTTCCCTCCGGTCGACCGGCCGGTCACATGCGCTCCGGGGCGCTGACACCGAGCAGGCCCAAGCCGTTGGCCAACACCTGGCGCGTGGCGTTGACCAGAGCGAGCCGGGCGGCGTTCGTCGGGGAGACCGGGTCGTCACCCAGCGGCAGGACGCGCAGGTTCTTGTTGGTCTGGAAACGGTGGTACGCGCCTGCCAGCTCCTCCAGGTAGCGGGCCACCCGGTGCGGTTCGCGCAGGCTCGCCGCGCTCGCCACCACGCGCGGGTATTCGCCGAGGGTGCGAATCAGCTCGCCTTCCTCCTCGGCCGACAGCAACGCGAGATCGGCTGCGACGGAACCGTATTCGAACTCGGCGGCATTGCGCGCGATGGACGCGGTCCGCGCGTGCGCGTACTGCACGTAGTAGACCGGGTTCTCGTTGCTCTGGCTGGCCCACAGGTTCAGATCGATGTCGATGCTCGAGTTCACCGACGAACGCACCAGCGAGTACCGCGCCGCGTCCACGCCGATCGCCTCGACCAGGTCATCGAGCGTCACCACGGTGCCCGCGCGCTTGCTCATCTTCACCGCCACGCCGTCGCGCAGCAGGTTCACCATCTGCCCGATCAGCACTTCGACGGTCGCCGGGTCGTCGCCGAAGGCGGCCGCGGCGGCCTTCAGCCTGCCGATGTAGCCGTGGTGGTCGGCGCCGAGCATGTAGATGCACAGATCGAAGCCGCGGGCCCGCTTGTCCTGGAAATAGGCGATGTCGCCCGCGATGTAGGCGGCTTTGCCGTCGCTCTTGATGACAACCCGGTCCTGGTCGTCACCGTATTCCGAGCTCGCGATCCACCAGGCGCCGTCCTTCTCGTACAGGTCGCCGGAGTTCTTCAGCCGCTCCACGGCTTGCTCCACCGCGCCGGAAGCGAACAGCGAGCTCTCGTTGAAGTAGACGTCGAAATCGGTGCCGAACTCGTGCAGCGACTCCTTGATGTGCGCGAACATCAGCTCGACGCCTTCGGCCCGGAACAGCTCGAGGCGCTCGGCCTCCGGCTTGCTCAGCACATCCGGGTGCGCGGCCACGATCTTGTCGGCGATCTCGCCGATGTAGGCGCCCGCGTAGCCGTTCTCCGGGGTCGGCGCGCCGGTGGCGGCCGCGGCCAGCGAGGCGGCGAACCGATCGATCTGCGCGCCGTGGTCGTTGAAGTAGTACTCGCGCACCACGTCGGCGCCCTGCGCGGCCAGGATGCGGCCCAGCGCGTCGCCGACCGAAGCCCACCGGGTACCGCCCAGGTGCACCGGACCGGTCGGGTTGGCCGAGACGAACTCCAGGTTGATCCGGGTGCCCCGCAGCGTCTCGGCGGTGCCGTACGCGGCGCCGGCGGCGAGCACCCGCTCGATGATCGCGCCCTGCGCGGAAGCCGCGAGGCGGATGTTCAGGAATCCGGGCCCGGCGACCTCCGCGGCGGCGATGCCGTCGGCGGCGGCGAGCGCGTCGGCCAGCCAGGTGGCCAGGTCACGCGGCTTGGTCCCGGCGCGCTTGGCCACCTGCATCGCGACGTTCGTGGCATAGTCGCCGTGTTCGGGGTTCCTGGGACGCTCCACGGTGACCTCGTCGGGCAGGACCGCGGGGTCCAGTCCACGTTCGACAAGCACCTTCGCCGCGGTCGAGCGAAGGAGATCTGCAAGGTCAGCTGGAGTCACGAGTCTCTATCCTATGGTCTTGGCGGGTGTACACCTCGGGGTGGGCACTGCGCAGCCAGCGGATCCATCAACGTCGAAAGAGCACACTGAGCGATGCCTAGCAGTCCCAGCGCCAAATCGGCCAAGGCCGCCAAGGCCGCGGCGAAGTTGTCCGCTCCCCGCAAGCGGGGCAGACAAGGACAGCTTCCGAAGAAGAACCGGCAGATCCCCTGGCTGGCCATCGGCGCGGCCGTAGTAATCATCGCATTGATCGGCGCCCTGGCTTACAACCTGGTCCCCAAGTACCGGGAAAAGGCCGACCTGGACAAGTACACCCCGAGCGCGCAGAAGAAGGACCCGTCCGACGGGATCCCGGGCGTGGTGAAGAAGGAATACCCCGCTGGGCTGCACATCGGCTCGAACCAGCGGGTGGCCTACGACCAGGCGCCGCCGTTCGGCGGCCCGCACGACCAGTCCTGGGCGACCTGCACCGGCGTGGTCTACAACAAGCCGATCCGGGTGGAGAACGCGGTGCACTCCCTCGAGCACGGCGCGGTGTGGATCGCCTACAACCCGGACAAGGTGAACGCCGACGGCATCGCGACGCTGAAGGCGAAGGTCGAGGGCAAGCCGTACACGATGATGTCGCCCTACCCGGGCCTCGACTCCCCGGTGTCGCTGCAGTCCTGGGGTCATCAGTTGAAGCTGGACAGCGCGGACGACAAGCGCGTCGGCCAGTTCATCACCGCGCTGCGGCTGAACAACTACACCTACCCCGAGGTCGGCGCGGACTGCTCGACCATCGTCTTCGACACCGACAACCCGCCGCCGTTCGACCCCACGCCGCCCGGACCCGACGCGGTGCCGATGGACGGCAGGGGCCTGCAGCCGGACCAGTCCGAACTCGGTGGCGCGCCCGGCGGGCTGCCCGGTGTGCCGGGCGTTCCCGGTCTTCCGGGGCTCCCCGGTATGCCCGGCGCTCCGGTGCCCGCGCAGCCCGCGCCTGCCCAGCCCGCACCCGGCGCGGGGCAGTAGTGGCCGGCGAGCGGGGCGGCGCGGAATCCGCCGGACGCGAAGCATCGGCTGGTTCCAGCGATCGCGAAGTCACTGATTCCGACGATCGAGCGGAGTCCGACGAGTCCCGCACTCGGACCGCAGGCGGCGGTCACCCAGCCGGCGGGTCCGGCGATGGCGCAACCCCGGCCGGTTCCGGCGCGCCTGGAGTCATCGGGTCGGCCGGTCATGGCCCCACCGGGGCGGGTGACAGCGCAACTTCGGCGGGAGCAGGCACTTCTGCGGCCACCAACTCCGTTGGTCGCAGCGCCACCGGGGCCGACGCTTCCGAAGCGACCGGCCCTGCTGGTCGCGGCACCCTCGGGATCGACGAGCGCGCAGCCACCGCCCCGTCCAGCACTGACGTCACCAGGTCCGGCAGTCGGGAAGCCTTCGGATCCAGCGAGCACCGAGCCGCCGGATTCGATCGAGAACCAGGCACCGGAGCCGACAGCCGCGAAAAATCCGCGGGGTCCACGCGCGCAGTAGCTGCCGGATCCAGCGATTCCGGAGCCACCGGAGCCGAGGGCGAAGCGTCAGGCGATTCCGGCATCGGTGGGCAGTTGCGCCGCCAGCGCACGGCGCTGCTGGCCCTCGGAATCATCGGCGCCATGCTCATCGGCTTCGCGATCGGCGTGCTCGCCCGGATTCCGCTGGACGGCGCGAAGGAGCCGGAGCCGGGCCCGGTCGACACAGGGTTCAGCCAGGACATGTCGGCCCATCATGCGCAAGCCGTCGAGATGGCGGGCGTGGTGCTGGTTCGTTCCACCGACACCGAGGTACGGCGGCTGGCCTACGACATCCTCACCACCCAGCAGAGCCAGATCGGGCGCATGCAGGGCTGGTTGCAGTTGTGGGGCGAGCCCGCGCAGGGCGTGGACGGGTTCATGGGCTGGATGAGCGAGCCGATGGATGGCCACGACCATTCCGGAGCCGATATGCCGCACCACTCCGGGCCGGTGTCCACCATGCCCGGCATGGCCACGCCCGCCGAACTGGCCGCGCTGCGCCAAGCCACCAGCCCCAAGCTGGACACGATGTTCCTGCAGCTCATGCTGCGCCACCACCGAGGCGGCCTGCCGATGATCGACTACGCCGCCCAGCACGCCGACACCACAGCGGTGCGCACCCTCGCCGAAACCATGGCCACGACCCAGCGCGGCGAGTCCGACCTGATGACCACCATGCTCACCGCCCGCGGGGCCGCCCCCCTCCCCTGACCCGAACCCCGCCGCCGTCCGCCCTTTTTGGCGGACGGCCGCCGATACGATAGGCTGACCCAGCCCGATCGGACCGCCTCCCAGGCCCCGACCGAGCCCTATCCCGCCCTCGTAGCTCAGGGGATAGAGCGTCTGCCTCCGGAGCAGAAGGCCGCAGGTTCGAATCCTGCCGAGGGCACGCGACACGATGGCTCCCGACCAGATTCTTCTGGTCGGGAGCCATTGTCGTTCCTGCCTTCGGCCGCGCTCAGCTGCTGCCGAACACGCCATTCGGCAGAACGCCGTGGAGCAGGCGCCAGAGCGGATCATTGCCGCGACCGTTGTCGTGATCCCCCGGCCAATCTTTGCCCCGGAAGTCGGGGCGGTCGTCCCAGCCGTCGTGCCCGATTTCCGTGCCGACCGCAGCGGACGTCGCCGGAGCGGCCGAGGCCGGAATCGTCGATATCGTCAGGGGAACAGCGACGATTGCTCCAGCGACGATTGCGCGTGCCGAAATCCGACGCGCAGCGGTGGATGTGGTTGCCGAAAACACCGGCAGATCCTTTCTAGCGACAGCAAAGCGTGCACCCATCCGCCTCGATCGAGGCGGATGGAGCAGGCCGGAGATCGACAGCGCCAGGTACGGGTGTCGAGTCACCGGCCCGGATCGACCGTACCCCGATGTTGTTACGGAGGAACCGTACGGACGAAACACCCACTCCCCGGCCATGCCCTCGATGCCGCGTCAGTCCAGTAGGCGGTGACAGACGCTCGCGTCCGCGCCGCGACCGTATGCCCGTTCGAAGTCCGCGTAGTCCGGATCTATTTTGTCGTCCAGGTAGTACGGGACGAGAGCCGCCTCGACGCTGTTGCACACCCATGTCTCACCCGATCCACTGTTTCGCATCTGGAAGGTGATCCAGTGGTGGCCGGTCAGGGGAGCGCCCGCCGAGGCCGTGCATTCGCGGCCTTTGACGGAGCCGAAGTGCGGTAGGTCGATCGTGTAACCGCAGGTATAGGTCGGCAGAGTTTGGGCCTCCGCGGCGGGGGCGGCCACCAGGCCGGTGGTAGCGGCCAGCAGGAGTATCGGCAGCCCGAGTCGGACTGTACGGGTTGTGTTCATCGCGGTTCCTGTTCGAAATAGAAATCAATACTTCTCGGCAGTCGAAAGCCGTTGTCGCGCGCAGCACGGGTCAGATCGGGCGACAATTGCTCGCGTCCACACCGGCGTTGAGCACCGCCTCGGCCTCGTAAGATCCCATTTCCGGATGGATGGGCTTGCCGAGGTACGGGAACGCGCCACCGCATTCCCATTTCTCACCGGTGACGCTGTTCTCCATCCGGACCGGATAGAAGTAATTGCCGTCCAGCGGAGCGCCCGGTGACGCGGCGCATTTGCGCGCTCGCATCGAGCTGAACACCACGAGGTAGTCGGTGATGGGCGTGTACTTGCAGGTGTAGGTCGGCAGCGGGGGCTGCGCCACGGCAGTGGGAGCCGTGGCCAGACCGGCGGTCGCGGCCAGCACGAGCACGGGAAGTCCCAGGAGGGTCAGACGGGTTGCGATCATCAAGGCTCCTGCGCAAAAAGGAAACACTGTCGCGCGACCCTCGCCGATCGGTCTAAAGGAATCCTTAACGACTGGTAGGCACGGGCGACCGGGCGGGCTTCCACACCTGGCCTGTCCTGCCGGAATGTCCAGACCGGCGGCACCTACATCAACCGAACGGAGAAAGCCGGCGCACTGATCGCTGACGTCGCCGCGCTGCGGTATCCGCCGCAGGTCGAGGTGCCCGTTGGCGAAGTTGCCGTAGTCCCATGCCCGCTCGAACCCGCCACGCACCGCGCCGGTGGTGAAGGTGTCCCATTCGCCCTAGCCCCACATCGATACGCGAGTGGCACACCACGGAGAGGTTCACTCGACGTTCGCCGCAGCCATGTGCCGCTCAACGACACGTCTGCTGGGGGCGGTGGTGAATACGATGGCTCGGCACTGTGTGAGATGGCGGGGCGTCTGATACGCGGAGGAGCGTGAACAGGATTGGCTGACGCTGGGAACCGGCGCGGGTGGGTGCGCTGGGGCGTGACAGGGGTTTTGGTGGCGGTCGCGGTGGTCGGGATCGTCGTGGTGACCGGGAGTAGGCCGCCGTTCGATCCGGACGCGGTGCCGGGCACGCAAGTCGTCTGGGTGACCGCCCCCGCGGGAGCCGATCGGGGGACGTTGGAATTGTGGCAGCGGAACCGGATGCGGCGGTGGGAGCGGACGTTGGCGGTGCCCGCCTGGGTGGGCAAGGCGGGGATTTCCCGGGAGGCGAGGGAGGGGGCGGCGTATACGCCGGAGGGCACGTTCGCGTTGACCGAGGGCTTCGGCCGGTTACCGCACGCGGGCGCGAAGCTTCCCTACCTGTCGGTGGACCCGTCGAATACCTGGTGGTGGGTGTCGGACACGGAGAGCCCGCTGTACAACCAGAAATTTCGATGCGCCGAGGGCGAGTGCCCGTTCGACACCACCGTCAGTGAGAATCTCGGCCGGACCGACCCGCAATACAACTACGCGCTGGTCATCGACTACAACCGGTTTCCGGTCGTGCCGAAGCGGGGCTCGGCCTTCTTCGTCCACGTCGAGGCAGGCAGGCCGACCGCAGGGTGCGTCGCGGTGGGCGATGACGTGATGCGCACGCTGCTGGCCACGCTCGAGCCGTCGAGGAAGCCGGTGATCGGCATGTACGCGATCTGAATCCGCTGTTCTCCGGTCGGCTTCGCGGCGAAGCGCAGTGACTCGGCCGAACGGAGCGATGTCCGGTCGCGCTGCACGGCCACCGACCGCATCGAAGTCGGCCGACCGTCGAATCCGGCGATCGACGAGCCGATGGCGCTGGGACGTGGACAAGGGATTTCTCGAATGCCGCCGTCATATGAGCGAAGGGCTCCGGAAGCCGGAGCCCTTCTCGAATGGGTTGGGTGTCGCGTGCGATCAGAGGGTCACGGCAGGGGTTCGGTGGGCTTGTCGGTCGAGCTGAGCACGCCCGCCTTGGTGAGGTAGGTGAAGGCGGGGGCCGTGAAGCCGGGCTGGAGGAAGTAGAAGTGGGCCTTGGTGACGGAGCCGTTCTCGGTGGCATCGCACAGGGCGTGCAGGGCGGTGGGATCGACGGTGAGCGCGGTGAGCTTGCCCGCCTCGTAGTCCATCTCCACCCACTTCGCGTGGATGGCGGCGCTCATGACGCTGCCGGTGAAGTCCTCCCGGCTGGAGGCGGCGCTGAGGCCGAGCTCCAGGCCGTCGTCCAGGTCGGTCGGCGTGTGTTGCCAGCGGCCGAACTCCCACCAGCGCACGAAGCTCACCGGGCCTTCGACGCCGGCGGGCAGCTTCGTCGTCGGTTCCACCGAGCGCACCCAGGCAGGCGCGGCGGACAGCGGATCGTAGGAGGTCCCGGCGACCTCGTTGTCCTCGTCCCTGCCGAATAGCAGCGCACGGTCGCCGGGATATCTGACCAGCGAGTACCAATTGCCCTCGCCGTCGTCGTTGATCAGCCGGCCGCCTTCCACTCCGGCCGTCTGCCCGATCTCCTGTCCGCTCGCGGCCCGATCGGTGTGGGTAGCGGCGGTGATCACGTCCAAGACGGTCACGCGCGCCCACAGCACCTCGGGATGCGGCAACTGAAATCCCATGCCGGGCAACGTATCACCGGCCCCCCACCGCGACAACCGATCGGCAACCGGCCGGACAACCCGCCGCGCCACGCCTGCCCGCCATGGCAAACCAGGGTGGAAGGGCTCCTCACAGGGGTCTCGCAGATGCATGCACAAACGGCAAATGCGCAGCAATGAGACTCGGCCCGGCGCAGTGTTCCACCTGCCGGATTTTGCGCAACAGACCCGGTCGAGAGTCCGGGAGTCAGCGCGACAACGACTCCGGCCGCATACGGCACGCCTGAGCGGTGGACTGCCGACCAGATCGGTCCGGTCCGAAGCGCTCGCACGCCGGGCCGCCACGCGGGAACACCGAGCCTGGGCGGCGAACCACCGACCAGGCCGCCACGCGAAGAACACCCAGCCAGGGCGGCGGACCGCCGAGAGGGTCGGATCGCTCGACGCGACGCGAACGCAGCCAGAAGGCCCGAGCCCGGTAGGCGCGGGCGGATCGCCCATCAGGTCGACTCCGGTTCGGTTTGCTCGGTGCGACGCGGGCGCAGGGCGTAGGCCGGGACGAGCTGGTCGCGCACGTGCAGGTCGGGGCGCCCGTCGGCGAACTGGATACTGTAGGTCACCCGTCCCATCCAGTCCCCGTCGACCGTGGGCAACCAATGCGTCAAGGTTCCGGGGCGCTCGCCGCGCATGATGACTCCCGCGCCGTTCACATGGCGTGGCGTCCCCGGGTCGCGGACCAGGATCGCGTCCAGGCGCACCCAGACGGGCCGCGGCGGGTAGGTCAGGGTGCGGTAGTAGTGGCCGGTCCGGTTCGGGTAGACCAGCTCGGGTTCCGTTCCTTCGGTTCGCGGCGTTTCATCGCTGATCGAACCCATGTTCGAATGTTAGCCGGACATATGCGGCAAGCACCAGGCAACCCGGCCGCGAATCGGACGGCATGACGACGACCACACTGCCCGAGCGTGCCTAGATCTAGTATGTTCGTTCTAGAACGTTCGTATTAGAAGGAGTGGACATGTCCGCGAAGTTCGAGGTTGTCAAGGGTTTCTATGCCGCGACACAGGCCGGTGACGGGCCCGGGATCCTGGCCCTGCTGCATCCGGAGTTCGAAGCGCGCACCGCGCCGGGCCTGCCGTGCGGCGCGGGAGGCGTCTTCCACGGCCCGCTCACGGTGATGGCGCGCGTCTGGGGCGCGGTCGCCCGCGAGTTCGACACCGCGCCGTACGACGAGACCTGGCAGGAGACCACCGACGGCACCATCGTGGTGACCGGTCACTATCGCGGCGCGGCCCGCGCCACCGGCCGCGAGTACGACGCCGAATTCGTGCACTTGTGGCAGGTCGACGACGACGGCCGCATCACGCGGCTACACCAGTTCACCGACACCGCACGCTGGCACGCCGCATTGGCGGCCTGAAGACCGTCCGCCACGGCTGGAGGGCACGCGCTCCCTCGGCGGCATCACCCGGCGCGACCATCCGGCCTGGTTTGGTTTCCGGTCACCCGGGCACGCCTTTGCCGTAAACGATCCTGGCACCCGGGGGTAGACCGGAGGACGAGATGGCTTATCCGCCGGGCGGGCAACCGCCGGATGACCGACCGCAGTACCCGCAACAGCCGTCGCCTGGCTACCCCGGACCCGGACAGCCCGCGCCACCGCCGGGCCAGGGTTATCCGGCACCCGGCTACCCGCCCTGGGGCTATCCGCCACCGCCCAGGAAAAGCAACACCGGCTTGATCGTCGGCCTGGTGGTGATCGTGGCCCTGGTGATCGCGGGCGCGGTGATCGCCGGATTCTTCCTGACCTCGCAGGGACGGGGTCCGCTCGCCTCCGACGAGAAGCGGATCGAACTGGCGATCCGCGACTTCTACGAGACGTTGGACTCGCGCGGCTTCCGCGCGGCGGCCGAACTGGCGTGCACGCGCGAACGCGCCACCTTCGAGGCGATGACCGAGCAGGAGAAGAGCGAATTCGACAGCACCTCGGTGTCGGTCACGATCGATAGGATCGAGGACATCGTCGTCATCGATGACACGGCGACCGCGAAGGTCACCGGCAAGCTCACCGTCGAGGTGCCCGGCCGGCAACCCGATACCGAGACCAGCACGACCGAGCATCTGAAGAAGGAAGACGGCAAGTGGAAGATCTGCTCCGCGGAGGGCACGCGCTGATCGCATGCACCCGCGCATGAGCTGCTGCGGACCGAGCCGCAGAACCGTTCTCGGGGCACTCGCCCTCGCCACCCTCCTCCCCTTCGCCGGCCGCACCGAAAAATCGTCGGCACAACCGAACACGATCGTCGCGACCGATCTGGAAGTGGTGACGATCACCGATACCTCGGTGATCCTCACGTGGACCACGCTCGCGCCCGACCCGAGCGGACGGCTGATCCCCGTCGGCGCCGACACCCAGGTGCGGATAAGTCCCGCCGATTCCGCGCGCGCACCGCTGCTGGTCTTCGCCGACGACCGTCCCACTCCGTTCCACTACGCCGAGATCGGCGGACTCGAACCGGGCCGCGCCTACCGTTTCGAAGCGTGGTCGGCGGGGCTGCGCGCCACGCCTGCGCTGTCGCTCACCACCGCCGACCCCGCCGCGCCGGAAGCGCGCGGCGAGTTCACCACCCTCGTTCCGCCGCCGGGCCGCAAGCTGCACACCTTGGCGCTGGCCAACGACGTGCACTACGGCGAGCAGGTCAGCGGGCTGATCGCAGGCGACCTGCCGCCCGGCGTCCGGCAGGGCCCCGGTCTCGCGCCCTATCCCGAGGTGATGCTGACGGCGGTGCTGGACGACCTGCGCCGCCCCGACCGCGCGGCCGAACTCCTGTTGCTCGCCGGGGACCTGACCGCCGAAGCCTCCGCCTCCGACACCCGCGCGGTGCGGGCCCGCCTCGACGCGTGGGGCGCGCTCGGCCACGACTACCTGGCCGTGCGCGGCAACCACGACCGCCCGCACCTGGGCGGCGAGTACGCCGGTTGCGCACCCGCGCCCGCCGACCATCACGACTGCTGGGCCGATGTCTTCTCCGCACGACAGGAACTGGTCGAACACGAGATCGGCGGCCTGCGGGTGCTGGGCGTGGACACCAGCAGGCTCGACGGCGCGGGCGGGTCCATCGAACGTCCCCAGTTCGATCACCTCGCCGAACGCCTGCGTGCCGACCCGGACCGCCCGACGCTGCTGTTCGGCCATCACCCGGTCACGGCCGAGTCCGGGTTCACCAACCTCGCGGGCCCGGGATTCGTGCTCGACGGACGCGACAGCGCCGAGTTGCAAGCGCTCTACACCCGCAGCCCCGGGGTCTTTTTGCAGCACAGCGGCCACACGCACCGCAATCGCCGCACCAGGCCGGATGCGCCGTGCGCGGTGGAGTTCCTCGAGGTCGCCGCCGTCAAGGAGTATCCGGGCGGCTACAGCCTGCTGCGCGTCTACGAGGGCGGCTACATGGTCAATTTCTACAAGACTCGCACCGAGGACGCGCGGCGCTGGAGCGCGCTCACCCGCGGCGAGTACTTCGGGCTGCTCCCCGACTACACGCTCGGCACCTGCGCGGACCGCAATCACGTTGTGCTGCGCGACTTCTCGGGGCTGCGGTAGCGAACGAACGGGTTCCGCACATCCGAGAAGGTTTGCGCACGTCGGACGCGGTATCTTCCTTAGGTAAGCCTCAACATAGGCATGCGAGACGCGTCGGAAGGACGAGGATGAAGCCGGTCAGATGGAAGACGATTGCCGCTGGATTGGTCCTCGCGATGACCGCGCTCGGCAGCACGGCGTGCTCGAATTCCTCGGACGACGCGAACGAGATCACCGTCTACAACGCGCAGCACGAGTCGCTCACCAAGGAATGGGCCGACGCGTTCACCAAGGAAACCGGCATCAAGGTGACCTTGCGCCAGGGCGGTGACACGGCGCTGGGCAACCAGTTGGTCGCCGAGGGCGCGGCCTCGCCCGCCGACGTCTTCCTCACCGAGAACTCCCCCGCGATGGCGCTGGTGGAGAACGCTGGCCTGTTCGCCGACGTCGAGGCCAAGACTTTGGAGCAGGTGCCCGCGCAGTTCCGCCCGTCCACCGGCAAGTGGACCGGCGTCGCCGCGCGTTCGACCGTCTTCGTCTACGACAAGGACAAGGTCCAGCCGGGTCAGCTGCCTGCCTCACTGCTGGATCTGGCGCAGCCGCAGTGGAAAGGACGCTGGGGCGCGGGCGTTTCCGGCGCCGACTTCCAGGCCATCGTGGCGGCCCTGCTCGCGCTGAAGGGTGAGGACGTCACCCGCGCCTGGCTGAAGGGCATGAAGGACAACGCGACACCCTTCCCGAACAACGTCGCCACCATGAAGGCGGTGAACTCCGGCAGCCCGGACGGCGGCGTCATCTACCACTACTACTGGTACCGCGACCAGGCGAACACCAAGGAGAGCAGCGCCGACACCGCCCTGCACTACTTCAAGAACCAGGACCCGGGCGCGTTCGTCAGCGTCTCCGGCGGTGGCGTGCTGAAGGCGAGCAAGAAGCAGGAGGCGGCGCAGAAGTTCCTGGCGTTCATCGTCGGCAAGACCGGACAAGATGTGCTGCGCGACGGCACGTCGCTGGAGTACCCGGTGGCCGCAGGCGTGGCCGCGAACCCGGCGCTGCCGCCGCTGGCCGACCTCCAGGCCCCTGCGGTCGACCCGTCGAAGCTGGACTCGAAGAAGGTCACGCAGCTGATGACCGAAGCGGGTCTGCTGTAGCCGTGGCACTGCGGACCGTTGTCGCCGCGCCCCGGGTCGGCAGACCGGGGCCGCTGGTCACGGGCGTCGCGCTGTTGCTGGTGGCGGCGACGTTCGTGCCGCTCGGATACATCGTCTCGACGGTCTTCTCCACGGGCTTCGAGGAAGCGACGGAGCTGGTGTTCCGGCCCAGGGTCGGTGAGCTGCTGGGCAACACGGCCGCTCTGGTGATGTGCACCGTCCCGATCTGCGTGGCGCTCGGTGTCGGGCTGGCCTGGGTGGTCGAACGCACCGACGTGCCCGGTAAGTCGTGGTGGGGGCCGGTTTTCGTGGCGCCGCTGGCAGTTCCGGCATTCGTCAACAGCTATGCCTGGGTCAGCGTCTTTCCGACCATGCACGGCCTGTGGGCGGGTGTGGTGATCTCCACGATGTCCTACTTCCCGCTGGTCTATCTGCCCGCGGCGGCCACGTTGCGCCGCTTGGACCCGGCGGTGGAGGAGTCGGCGCGGGCGCTGGGCTCGGGGCCGGTGGCGGTGTTCGCCCGGATCGTGCTGCCGCAGTTGCGCTTGGCGATTCTCGGGGGCGGGCTGCTCATCGGGCTGCATCTGCTCGCCGAGTACGGCGCCTTCGTGATGGTCCGGTTCGACACGTTCACCACGGCGATCTTCGAGCAGTACCAGTCCAGCTTCGCCGGTCCGGCGGGCAGCATGCTGGCCGGTGTGCTCGTCCTGTGCTGCCTGGCGCTGCTCGGCGCGGAAGCCGGGCTGCGCGGCCGGGCGCGCTACGCGCGGATCGGCAGCGGGGCGCCGCGCGCCGCGACCCGCATCCGATTGCGCCGCGCCACGATACCGGTGCTGGCCGCGCTCGTCGCAGTGACGGCGGGTGCTCTGGGCGTGCCGCTGTGGACCATCGGGCGCTGGCTGCGCGTCGGCGGAACGGCGGTGTGGGACCTCACCGACATCGGCAACGCGCTCGGGCAGACGGTGGGTCTGGCGGCCGTCGCCGCGCTGCTCACCACGCTGTGCGCGTTCCCGGTCGCCTGGATCGCGGTCCGTTCCACCTCCGCGTTCGCGCGGCTGGTCGAGGGCGCCAACTACATCACCAGTTCGTTGCCCGGCATCGTGATCGCGCTGGCCATGGTGACCGTGACCATCCGCTGGGCGCCCGCGCTCTACCAGACGGCGGGCATGGTGATCGCCGCCTATCTGCTGTTGTTCCTGCCCCGGGCACTGGTCAGCGTCCGGGCCGGGCTGGCTCAGGTGCCGGTGGGCCTGGAGGAGGCGTCCCGATCGCTGGGCAAATCGGCGCCCGCGACGTTCTTCCTGGTCACTTTGCGTCTCGCCGCGCCCGCCGCGGCGGCCGCGGCCGCACTGGTGTTCGTCGCCGTGGCGACCGAGCTGACCGCGACGCTGCTGCTGGCGCCCAACGGAACCCGCACGCTGGCGATGCGGTTCTGGGGCCTGTCCGGCGAACTGGACTACGCGGCCGCCGCGCCGTACGCCCTGATCATGATCGTCGCCGCGGTGCCGGTGACCTACCTGCTGTTCACCAACTCGCGGAAGGCGGCCGGGATATGAGTCGCGTTGTCGTCGCCGATGTGTCGAAGACCTTCGGGCACACCCGGGTTCTCGGCGGGATCAGCCTCGACGTGCCGGACCATACCGCGACCGCCGTGGTCGGATCGTCCGGGTGCGGCAAGACCACGCTGTTGCGCGTGATCGCCGGATTCGAGTCGCCGGATGCGGGATCGGTCTCGATCGGAACGGAAACCGTTGTCGGCGAGCGTATCTCGGTGCCACCGCAGCGCCGTAACATCGGTTACGTCGCCCAGGACGGTGCGCTGTTCCCCCATCTGACGGTCGGCCAGAACATCGCCTACGGCCTGCCCGGCTCGGGGCGCCGCAGCCGCGGGCGGGTGCGGGAGCTGCTGGAGATGGTGTCGCTGGACGCGTCCTACGCCGACCGCAGGCCGCATCAGCTCTCCGGCGGTCAGCAGCAACGCGTCGCGCTGGCCCGCGCACTGGCGCGCAAGCCGTCGGTGATGCTGCTGGACGAGCCGTTCAGCGCGCTGGACGCGGGCCTGCGCGCGACGACCAGACAGGCGGTGGCCGACACACTGCGCGAGGCGGGCATGACCAGCATCCTGGTGACGCACGACCAGGAGGAGGCGCTGAGTTTCGCCGCGCAGGTGGCGGTGATGCGGGAGGGGCGCTTCACCCAGGTCGGGACGCCGAAGGAGGTGTACGCGACGCCGAAGGACCTGTTCACCGCCCGGTTCCTCGGCGATTGCGTCCTGCTGGACGCGGTGGTGGAGGCCGACGTGGCCAAGTGCGCGCTGGGCCGGATTCCGGTGCAGCGCGGCGCCGCGGGCGGACCGGCCACCGTCATGCTGCGCCCGGAACAGCTTGTCGCGCATATCGCTTCGGAGGACGAGTCGGAGACCGGCCGGGTCCGCGCCGTCGATTTCCGCGGCGCCGACGTCATCCTGACGATCGAGCTGGACGGTACGGCCACCCCCATCCGGGTACGCCGTGCCAGCGTCGCCGCCCCGGTGACCGGGCAGCGGGTGCGCCTCGAAGTGGTCGGCACGGCCGTGGCGTACGCCGAACCGAACGACGCCGCCTGAAGCGACGCTCGATGGTGTGCCTCGGAATGCCCGGCTCGGCGGTGGCGTACACCGAGCCGGACATCGAGACGCTTGGAGCGAGCGGCGGGAATCGAACCCGCGTTAACGGCTTTGCAGACCGTTGCCTAAACCACTCAGCCACGCCCGCCTCGCCCTAGATAGTGCCCGCGACGGGTAGGCCCCGCCTACCATTGCGCTCACGGTGATCCGAAGGCTGGTCGGATGTCCCCGTCCGCCCGTGGTGACATGGAATGATCGGAACATGTCTCGGCCACGCCCGCTTCCGAACGACCCGATCGAGGAAGCCCACCGCCAGTGGGTCGGCCACGGCTGGGGCGATGTCGCCGACGGCATGGCCGCGGTGACGTCGCTGGTTCGGGCCCAGCAAATCGTGATGGCCCGGGTGGACGAGGCGCTCAAGCCGACCGGATTGACCTTCTCCCGCTACGAGTTGCTCATGCTGCTGAACTTCAGCAAGACCGGCGCGCTGCCGATGGCGAAGGCCAGCGCCCGCTTGCAGGTCCATCCCACCAGCGTCACCAACACCGTGGACCGGCTCGAAGCGGCGAAGCTCGTCGAGCGCGTGCCGCACCCCAGCGACCGGCGCGCTACCCTGATCGAAATCACCGACGCCGGACGCGAATTGGTGGCGAAGGCCACCGAGGAACTCAACGCGAAAGTCTTCGCGCTGCCCGGCCTCCCACCGGAGCGGCTGCATACACTCCTGCAACTGCTCGCCGAATTCCGACACGCCGCGGGCGACTTCGAGACGGCGGAGGGAACGGCGCGCTGGTCGGCCACGGCCACAGACTGATTCGGCGTACCGGTCGGTCGCATACCGCGCTCGACCGATCGGCGGGTGACATTCCGGCATCCATCCGGCGAATTGCCGGGCACGCCGTCTTGGCAGCGGAGGCGAAAAGGTCCACCATGGAGAACATGGTGCTGGTCTTGGGGGTATCGGCGGGCGCTGGCGGCGCCCACGCGATGCTGACACACTCCGATCAGCCACACCTACCCCCGATCGATCGCTGCGAAGTGCCGCGGCGGGCGGGCGGTGGCGTCGAGGAGTCGGTCTTCGAGGCGATCCGCCGGATGAACGGCGCCGCCGACCGGCGCGACGAGCTGATCTCGGGCACGGCGGTGACCTGCCGCTGTCCGCTGCACGCCGACGCCATCCGCGCGGGCGTGCGCGGCCGCGGCGTCACCATCGTCGACGAGCCGCTGGCCCAGCTGCGCTATCTGCGCTTCACCGGGCAACTGCCGGACAGCGGCTCGGTGATCCTCTACGACCTCGGCAGCTCGGGGCTCACCATCACCCATGCCGACTGCCGCACCGACACGATTCTGTCCAGCAAGCGCAGCACGGTGCTCGGCGGCGACGGCTACGACGCGCTGCTGCGCTGGCGGCTGGCCCGCGACGGCGTGTTCACCGACACTTCGACCATCCGCCGCCACCGCGAGGAATTGAGCGAGGCGAGGGTGGTCACGGCGATCGACGACGGCACCGGCGACCGGGCCGTGGTCACCCGCAGCGACCTGGCCGAACTGTGCGCGGCGGGCATCCACCACTCGGTGTCGTTCGTGCGGCAGGTCATCGACGAGACCGGAGTGCGACCGGAAGCCATGGTGCTGCTCGGCGGGTGCACCCGCAGTCCCAGCATTCGCGCCGAGCTGGCCGAGCTGATCGACCTGCCGATCGTCTACGACCCGGAACCCGAGATCGTCTCCGCGCGCGGCGCGGTGCTGCTGGCCGCCGAACGCCGGGGCGGCGACGTGCGGATGGCGCGGCTGCGCGCCGGAGCCACCCTGGTCCCGGCCGGCGTCGACCGGCGCAAGCTCATCGCGGCGGCCGCGGTCACCCTCGCTCTGGGCGCCACCATCGCCGGACTGCTCGCCACGAGCAAGGACGCGCCCAGACCGGAAGGCGACAAGGGGCCCCCGCCGGCGGAGATCGTCGTGCCCACGCCCGGAGCCTTCGGATAACCGCGACGATGCCGCCCGGCCGGGCGGCATCGCGAGGTCAGCGGTTGGTGAACTTCGCCGGACGCTTCTCGACGAAGGCGCTCATGCCTTCCTTCTGGTCCTCGATCGCGAACAGCGAGTGGAAGACCCGGCGTTCGAAGCGCAAGCCCTCGGCGAGGGTGGTCTCGAACGAGCGGTTCACCGCTTCCTTGGCGATCATGGCGACCGGCAGCGACATCGACGCGATGGTCTCGGCGACCTCGAGAGCGGTGTCCAGCAGTTCCGCGGCGGGCACGATCCGCGAGACCAACCCCGCCCGCTCGGCCTCCTCGGCATCCATGTTGCGGCCGGTGAGCACCAGGTCCATGGCCTTCGCCTTGCCGATCGCGCGGGTCAGGCGCTGCGAGCCGCCGATGCCGGGGATGACGCCCAGCTTGATCTCCGGCTGTCCGAACTTCGCGGTGTCGGCCGCGAGCAGGAGGTCGCAGATCATGGCCAGCTCACAGCCGCCGCCCAGCGCGTAGCCCGCCACCGCGGCGATGGTGGGCTTGCGGAACTGCGCCAGCCGGTCCCAGCGGGCGAAGTAGTCGTCCATGAACATGTCCATGTACGACTTGGGCTGCATCTCCTTGATGTCGGCGCCCGCCGCGAAGGCCCGCTCCGAGCCGGTGATCACGATGGCCCCGATCTCGTCGTCGTGCTCGAGCTCGTCGAGCGCGGCGATGACGTCGTCGAGGACCTGCGCGTTCAGTGCGTTCAGCGCCTTCGGGCGGTTCAGCGTGATCCAGCCGACCCGGCCCTTGCGTTCCAGCAGAATCGTCTCGAAGTCGGGCCCGCCCGTCGCCCGGCCCCCGCCTCCCACGGAATCGCTTTGCGATGCGCTCATTCTTCTGCACCCTCACGGTCGGAACGGTCACGGATATCGGTGACGATAGCGGAGAAGTCCCGCCCCGCGTCCGTCTGGTTGAAGCGGTCGTAGATCGTGGCGGCGAGCAATCCGAGCTGCCCGTCGACGTTGTTCTCGCGCAAGGCGTTCGCGGCGAGACCGAGGTCCTTCGACATCAGCGCCGTCGCGAAACCGGGCTGGTAGTCGTTGTTGGCCGGACTGGTCGGCACCGGGCCCGGGACCGGGCAGTAGCTGGTGAGCGCCCAGCTCTGGCCGGAAGCCGTCGAGACCACGTCGAAGAACGACTGATGGCTCAGCCCCAGCTTCTCACCCAGCACCAGCGACTCCGACAGCGCGATCATCGACACGCCCAGCAGCATGTTGTTGCAGATCTTCGCCGCCTGGCCGACGCCGGAACCACCGCAGTGCACCACCTTGCCGCCCATCACCTCGAGCACCGGCAGTGCGGCGGCGAAGTCCTCGGCGGCGCCGCCGACCATGAAGGTCAGCGTGCCCGCCGCCGCGCCGGCGACGCCGCCGGAAACCGGTGCGTCCAGTGCGCGGTGCCCGGCGGCGGTGGCGCGTTCGGCCGCGACCTTCGCGTCGGCCACGTCGATGGTGGAGCAGTCGATGAACAGCGTGCCCGGCGCGGCGGCCGGAAGCAGCTCGGCGTACACGTCGAGGACGAGTTTGCCGTTGGGCAGCATGGTGATCACGGTGTCGGCCTCGGCCGCCTCGGCGGCCGAACCGGCCACCGTCGCGCCGTCGCGCTCCGCCTGTTCCCGCGCCGCGGGCACCGGGTCGAAGGCGAGCACCTCGTAGCCCGCCCGCACCAGGTTGGCCGCCATCGGCCCGCCCATGTGGCCGAGGCCGAGGAATCCGATTCGCTTGCTCATCACGCCACCTCCGGGGTCACCAGACCCAGCTCTCGATCGCCCAGCTCGGCGAAGTATGCGTCCACCTGCGCGTCCGTCACCGCCTCGAGCGTCGCGGGCGACCATCGCGGATTGCGGTCCTTGTCGATCACCTGCGCGCGGATGCCCTCGATCAGATCATGCGACGACAGGGAGGCGATGGAGACCCGGTACTCCTCGTTCAGCACCGCCTCCAGGCTCGGCGCGGTCCGCGCCGCACGCAACGAGCGCAGCGTGACCTTCAGCGCGACCGGGGATTTCGCCAGGATCTCGGTGGCCGCCGCCCGCGCCTCGGGAGACTCGTGCGCCCGCAGCCGCGCGACGATCTCCTCGACGGAATCGGCTCCGTAGCACTCGTCGATCCAGCTCTGCCCGGCCGCGAGCGCGGATTCCGGTGCGTCCGTGGCGAACTTGGCGATCGCGATGTCGGCGCTCTCCGTGCGCAGCGTCTCCAGTAGGGCGGGCAGATCCTCCGATGCGACGAAGTAGTCGGCGAAGCCCGCCGCGATGGCGTCGCCCGCGCTCATGCGCGCGGTGGTCAGCGCGACGTGCGTGCCGATCTCGCCGGGCGTGCGGGCGAGCAGGTAGGTGCCGCCGACGTCCGGGACGAAGCCGATGCCGACCTCGGGCATGCCGATCTTGGACCGCTCGGTGACGATGCGGTGGCTGCCGTGCCCGGAGAGCCCGACGCCGCCGCCCATCACGATGCCGTCCATGATCACCACGTACGGCTTGGGGTAGCGGCCGATCAAGGCGTTGAGGACGTACTCGTCGCGCCAGAACCGCCCGGTAGCCGAATCCGCCGTGTTCGCACCGTTTTTCGCGTCGGCGTGGATCGCGACGATGTCGCCGCCCGCGCACAGGCCGCGCTCCCCCGCACCGGTGACCACGACGGTGCGCACCGAGTCGTCCTCGGCCCACTCGCGCAGCGCCCCGGTGATGGCCAGAGCCATCGAGTGATTCAGCGCGTTGATGGCCTTGGGCCGGTTCAGCGTGATCAGGCCGAGCCCGTCGCGCCGTTCGAGCAGAACGTCGTTCATGCTGTGTCCTTTCCGGCATGAGCGGGGCCCTGCGTGGTCACGCTGCGCTGCCGCCTCCGGGCCTGACCGCTCATGCCGTATCCGATTCCGGCATGAGCGGGGCCCTCCGTGGTCACGCTGCGCTGCCGCCTCCGGGCCTGACCGCTCATGCCGTGTCCGATTCCGGCATGAGCGGGGCCCTGCGTGGTCACGCTGCGCTGCCTCCTCCGGGCCTGACCGCTCATGCTGTGTCCGATTCCGGCATGAGCGGGGCCCTCCGTGGTCACGCTGCGCTGCCGCCTCCGGGCCTGACCGCTCATGCCGCTCCTACCAGTGCGCGGGCGACGACCACCCGCATGATCTCGTTGGTGCCTTCGAGGATCTGGTGCACGCGCAGATCCCGGACGATCTTCTCCAGGCCGTACTCGGCCAGGTAGCCGTAGCCGCCGTGCAGTTGCAGGGCCTTGTTGGCCACCTCGAAGCCCGCGTCGGTGGCGAAGCGCTTCGCCATCGCGCACAGCTCCACCTTGTCCGGCGCGTCGGCGTCCAGCGCCGCGGCGGCCCGCCACAACAGCGTGCGGGCGGCCTCCAATTCGATGCGCATGTCGGCGAGGTCGAATTGCAGCGCCTGATTGCGCAACAGCGGTTTGCCGAACGCGTGCCGCTCGGCGAGGTACGGCACCGTCTTGTCCAGTGCCGCCTGCGCGCCGCCGACCGAGCACGCGGCGATGTTGAGCCGGCCGCCGTTGAGCCCGTTCATCGCGATCCGGAACCCGTCGCCTTCGGCGCCGAGCAGGTTGGCGGCCGGGACCCGGGCATCGGTGAAGATCACCTGACGGGTCGGCTGCGCGTTCCAGCCCATCTTCTTCTCGTTGGCGCCGACGGAGACGCCGGGGGTGTCGGCGGGCACGATGAACGCCGAGATCCCGCGCGCCCCCGCGTCACCGGTCCGCGCCATGACGACGTAGACGTCGGTGGCGCCCGCGCCGGAGATGAACTGCTTGGCGCCGTTGAAGACGTAGTCGTCACCGTCGCGAACGGCCTTGGTGCTCAACGCGGCCGCGTCGGAGCCGACGCTCGGCTCGGTGAGCGCGTAGCTGGCCAGCAGTTCCATCGCGGTCAGCCGGGGCAGCCAGCGGTGGCGCTGCTCGTCGTCGCCGTAGCGGTCGATCATCCACGCCGCCATGTTGTGGATGGAGATGTAGGCGGCGATGGCCGGGCAGCCGGTGGCCAGTTGCTCGAAGATGCGCACGGCGTCGAGCCTGCGCAGCCCGGAACCGCCGACGTCCTCGCGCACGTAGATGCCGCCCAGGCCGAGCGGGCCCGCCTTGCGCAGCACGTCCACCGGGAAATGTTTCTGCTCGTCCCATTCCAGCGCGTTGGGGGCGAGGAATTCGTCGGCGAAGCCGCGCGCGGTGTCGCGGATCGCCTTCTCGTCGTCGTCGAGTGCGAACATCCGCGTCAGTCCATCGTCGGGATGACGAACGCGTTGCTCTCCTTGAGTCCCGCGGGCCAGCGCTGCGTCACCGTCTTGGTCTTGGTGTAGAAGCGGATCGAGTCCGGGCCGTGCTGGTTCAGATCGCCGAAGCCGGAACGCTTCCATCCGCCGAAGGTGTAGTACGCGATCGGCACCGGGATGGGCACGTTGATGCCGACCATGCCGACCTGCACGCGCGCGGCGAAGTCGCGGGCGGTGTCGCCGTCGCGGGTGAAGATCGCGACCCCGTTGCCGTACTCGTGCTCGTTGGCCAGCCGCAGACCCTCTTCGTAGTCCTCGGCGCGGACCACGCTGAGCACCGGACCGAAGATCTCCTCGCGGTAGATCCGCATCTCCGGCGTCACCTTGTCGAACAGCGTCGCGCCGACGAAGTAGCCGTCCTCGGCGCCCTCCACGACCAGGCCGCGACCGTCCACCACCAGTTCGGCGCCCTCATCGACGCCGATCTGGACGTAGTTGTTCACCCGGTCCACACCGTCGCGCCCGACCAGCGGCCCGTAATCGGCGCCCGGGTCGTCGGACCGGCCGACGTTGAGCTTGTGCACCCGCTCGGTCAGCTTGGCCACCAGGCGGTCGGCGGTCTCCTCGCCGACCGGGACGGCCACCGAGATGGCCATGCAACGCTCGCCCGCGGACCCGTAGCCCGCGCCGATCAACTGGTCGGCGACGTCGTCGAGGTCGGCGTCCGGCATGACGATCGCGTGGTTCTTCGCGCCGCCGAAGCACTGGGCGCGCTTGCCGTTCGCTGTCGCGGTCTCGTAGATGTACTGCGCGATCGGGGTGGAGCCGACGAAGCCGACGGCCTTGATCCGCGGATCGTGCAGCAGCGTGTCGACGGCCTCCTTGCCGCCGTTGACCACGTTGAACACACCGGGGGGCAGACCGGCCTCGAGGAACAGCTCGGCCAGCCGCAGCGGCACCGAGGGGTCGCGCTCGGAGGGCTTGAGCACGAACGCGTTGCCGGTGGCCAGCGCGGGACCGGCCTTCCACAGCGGGATCATGGCCGGGAAGTTGAACGGGGTGATGCCCGCGACGACGCCGAGCGGCTGGCGCATCGAATACACGTCGATGCCGGTGCCCGCGCCCTCGGTGTACTCGCCCTTGAGCAGGTGCGGGATGCCGGTGGCGAATTCGATGACCTCCAGGCCGCGCTGGATGTCACCCTTGGCGTCGGCGATGGTCTTGCCGTGCTCGGAGGACAGCAGGGCGGCCAACGAGTCCATCTCGTCCTGCACCAGGGTCAGGAACTTCATCAGCACGCGCGCCCGCTTCTGCGGGTTGAACGCGGCCCACACCGGCTGCGCCGCCTCGGCGTTCGCGATGACCGCCTCGACCTCGGACTTGCTCGCCAGCGGCACCCGCGCCTGGACCTGACCGAGATTGGGATCGAAGACGTCGCCGAAGTTGCCGGACGTGCCCGGCACATGCTGCCCGCCGATGAAATGGGTGAGTTCGCGAACCATGCCAGTCCTGTTCTCGTAGCGATCGGAACACCGCGGTGCGGTATGCGGTCATCCTATAGTTGGACGTCCAAGTATCAGCAATGGCGCAGGGTCGATGTGATTCATCCCACGCCGTCCCCAGGTGAAGGTTCCGATGCGCCTCCGGCCCGCCCAGGCGGCTCAGCGGTACAGCCTCCCCAAGAGGTAGCCGAGCCCGACGTCCCCGATCCGGCGCCACCGCCCGATGGCCGCCTGCGCGGTCGGCGGAGCCATCGGTTCGTTCGCCACCTACGGCTTCGGCACGGGAACGGCCGGATCGCCTTCCTTCTGCCGCCGCGGTCGCGCCAAACGGAACGCGCCCAACGCCAGCGTGATCGCGCCGATCACCACGACCACCGCCGCCGCGCCGAGCGAGTCGCCGGTCCAGTCCGAGACCGCCTCCCCCGCCGCGACCGCGATGGCCACCCCGCCGCCGATGACGAGCACCGCCGACCGCTGGGTCGCGTACAGCGCGAAGCAGACCACGGCGATGAGCGCCGTGATCCCGTAGGCCCAGATCCGGCCGTCGATGTCGAGGGTCTGCGCGGCCGCGACGGACGTGACGATCGCGACCAGGTAGCCCACCCGGACGTCGATCAACGCGCCGACCCGAGTCAGCGCGAACCACGTCCCGCCGAGCACCAGCACCGCCACACTGCCCCAGTTGTCGTCGAGACCGAACACCTCTGTCGCCAGCCCTGCCACGGCAGCGGGCACGAAGCAAGCGCAGACCAGCAGTCCGACCACCGTGGGCAGCGCCAGGTAACCGAGTACGGCGACCACCGCTCCCGCCGCACAGGCGAACACCCACGCGGCGTCGGTGCTCGCATGCTCGAGCGCGGTGCCGACGGACCCGGCGAGCGCGACGGATCCGAGCGCGAAGAGCACGGCCGCCAGCCTCGCCCGGGCACTGCTCGCGCCACCGGTCGGCACCCGTGCCAGCAGAACGCCCCCGAGCAGCAGACCGGCCGACACGACGGCGAGCACTCCCACCCGGACCGGCCGGTCGAGCGCATCCCAGGACGACGCCGCGACCAGGGCGATCCCACCGAACAGCAAACCGGCGCCGACATACGAGGCGATCTCGGCGAGCACCTTCCCGCGCGCCACCGCCGCCGCCCGCTCCACGGCGAGCGCCGCGAGCACCGCGTCGGCTTGGTCGCGGGTCAGCACGCGCTCGGCGACCAGCCGCCCTACCGCGGCATCCGCCCTGTCGTCGCTCACCATGGGCCCAGTATGTCCGAGTCGGCCGCCATGACAACACAATCGGGCGGAGCCCGGTATCGGCACGGACACCTCCGTCTGGTGGTCACATCGAGGCGCGCACACCCAGCTGGGCGCGCGCGTCCCAGGTCGACCGCTACCGAACAGCCGTCCTCCGCTGACCCGGAACCGCACGGCAGCAGTGGCGCGAACCACCCCGCGGCGACGGCTGGCGATGTGATGACAGTCACCGTACGATTAGTTTGACGTCCTAGTATCGGGCGACAATGGAATCCCCGGAGGAGTCCCGTGGCCGACAGCAGCGCGCTCTACACGCCCACCCACCCCGTTCGCTTCGTCACCTCGGCGGCCCTGTTCGACGGGCACGACGCGGCGATCAACATCATGCGCCGCATCCTGCAGAGCCAGGGCGCGGAAGTGATCCACCTCGGCCACAATCGCTCGGTCAGCGAGGTGGTCGACGCCGTGCTCACCGAGGATGCCCAGGGCGTCGCGGTCAGCTCCTATCAGGGCGGCCATGTCGAGTATTTCGAATACCTCGCCGACGCGCTGCGCAAGGCCGGGGCCGGGCACGTGCGGATCTTCGGCGGCGGCGGTGGCGTGATCGTGGCGGAGGAGATCGCGCGACTGGCCGAATCCGGCGTGACCATCTTCTCCCCCGAGGACGGCCAGCGACTCGGCCTGCCCGGCATGATCAACCAGCTGATCCGCGCCTGCGACATCGATCTCGCGGCCGAGCCGCCTGCGGCGGACGCGGTGCTCGCCGGCGAGCGTGCCGCCTTGGCGCGCGTCATCACGTGCCTGCAAGCGGACGCGCTGCCCGAGGCCGACCGGCGGAAGCTGGCCGAGGCCGCGGCGGCGCGAACCGTGCCGGTGCTCGGCATCACCGGCACCGGCGGCTCCGGAAAGTCCTCGCTCACCGACGAATTGGTGCGCAGGTTGCGGTCGGATCAGCAAGACAAAGTGCGCGTCGCGATCCTCGCCGTCGACCCGACCCGGCGGCGCGGGGGCGGCGCGCTGCTCGGCGATCGCATCCGGATGAACGCGCTCGATGGCGAGCACGTCTTCTTCCGTTCGCTGGCCACCCGCGGTGGACACGAATTGCCGGACAACATCGACCTCATCGTGGCCGCCTGCAAGGCAGCGGGATACGACCTGATCATCTTGGAGACGCCCGGCATCGGTCAGGGCGACGCCGCGGTGACCGACCACGTCGACGTGTCGATGTACGTGATGACGCCCGAGTTCGGCGCCGCTTCCCAGCTGGAGAAGATCGACATGCTGGACTACGCGGACGTGGTGGCCATCAACAAGTTCGAGCGCCGGGGGGCCGCGGACGCGCTGCGCGACGTGGCCAGGCAGCTGATCCGCAACCGCGAGGAGTTCCACGCCGCGCCGGAGGACATGCCGGTCTTCGGCACCAGCGCGGCCACCTTCAACGACGACGGGGTGACAGCGCTCTATCAGCACCTGACCGGGTTGCTCGCCGGACACGGCCTGCGGCTGGAGCCCGGCGCGCTGCCACGGGTGGACACCCGCACCTCCACGCGTTTCGCCCAGCTCATTCCGCCCGCGCGGGTGCGCTACCTCGCCGAGATCGCCGAGACCGTGCGCGGCTACCACGCCGAGACCGCCGCCCAGGTCGCCGCCGCGCAACGGCTGCAACGCTTCGAGCAAGTCGCGGCCGAGCTGCCCGCCGACACCGCGGTCGCCGAACTCGCCGAACGTGCCCGCGCCGACCTGACGCCCGCGAACGCCGCGCTGCTGGCCGAGTGGCCCGCGCTCGCCGAGTCCTACCGGGGGAAAGAACAAGTGGTCCGGGTGCGCGACCGGGAGATCCACACCCCACTGCGCCGGGAGACGCTGTCCGGCAACTCCATTCCCCGCGTCGCCCTGCCCCGCTTCACCGATCACGGAGAGCTCCTGCGCTTCCTTCGCGCGGAGCACCTGCCCGGACGGTTCCCCTTCACCGCCGGGGTTTTCCCGTTCAAACGGGACAACGAGGACCCGGCGCGCATGTTCGCCGGCGAGGGCGACCCGTTCCGCACCAATCGCCGGTTCAAAGTGCTCAGCGAGCATTCCGACGCGAAAAGGCTGTCCACGGCGTTCGACTCGGTGACGCTCTACGGCCACGACCCCGCCGAGCGGCCCGACATCTACGGAAAAGTCGGCACCTCCGGCGTATCGATCGCCTCGCTCGACGACATGAAGGTGCTCTACGACGGATTCGATCTGACCGCGCCGAGCACCTCGGTGTCGATGACGATCAACGGCCCCGCGCCGACGATCCTGGCCTACTTCCTGAACACCGCGATCGACCAGGCGCTGGACCGCTTCGCGGCCGAGCAGGGACGGCCGCCGACCGACGCCGAGGCCGCCGACGTGCGCGCCCGCACCCTGGCCACGGTGCGCGGCACGGTGCAGGCCGACATCCTCAAGGAGGACCAGGGCCAGAACACCTGCATCTTCTCCACCGAGTTCAGTCTGCGCATGATGGCCGACATCCAGGAATGGTTCGTGCGCAACGGCGTGCGCAACTTCTACTCGGTGTCGATCTCCGGCTACCACATCGCCGAGGCGGGCGCGAACCCGATCAGCCAGCTTGCCTTCACCCTGGCCAACGGATTCACCTATGTGGAGGCGTATCTCGCGCGGGGTATGCACATCGATGACTTCGCGCCGAACCTGTCGTTCTTCTTCTCCAACGGGATGGATCCGGAGTACTCGGTGATCGGCCGGGTGGCCCGCCGCATCTGGGCGATCGCCATGCGCGACCGCTACGGCGCCAACGAGCGATCGCAGAAGCTGAAGTACCACATCCAGACCTCCGGACGGTCGCTGCACGCGCAGGAGATGAACTTCAACGACATCCGCACCACGCTGCAAGCGCTGATCGCCATCTACGACAACTGCAACAGCCTGCACACGAACGCCTACGACGAGGCGGTCACCACCCCGACCGAGGAATCGGTGCGCCGCGCGCTGGCCATCCAGCTCATCATCAACCGGGAGTGGGGGGTCGCGATGAACGAGAACCCCTTGCAAGGCAGCTTCCTGGTCGACGAACTCACCGATCTGGTCGAGGAGGCGGTGCTGGCCGAGTTCGAGCGGATCAGCGAACGCGGCGGCGTGCTCGGCGCGATGGAGACCGGCTACCAGCGCGGCAAGATCCAGGACGAATCGATGCGCTACGAACAGCGCAAGCACGACGGTTCACTGCCGATCATCGGCGTGAACACCTTCCGCAACTCCCATGACGAGCCGCGCCGGGAGCTGGAGCTGGCGCGCGGCACCGAAGCGGAGAAGCAGTCCCAGCTGCGGCGGGTGCGCGAATTCCAGCAGCGCAACCGGGACGCCGCCCATGCCGCGCTCGCCCGGCTCGAAGCGGTCGCCCGCACCGACGACAACATCTTCGAGGTGCTCATGGAGGCGGCCCGGGTGTGCACGTTGCAGCAGATCACCGACACGTTCTTCACCGTCGGCGGACAGTATCGCCGCAACGTGTGAGCCGTGCGCGTGCAGGCTCGGTCGGTGTCCCGGCACGGCCCGGCTCACGCTCGCGAGCCGGGCCCGCCGCACGCATCGCCGAGCGAGACGGCTGCTGCGGATTCCGGGCCCGCCGCGCGCGGGCATGTGACAATCGCCGAGCAAACCTTCGGCGCGGTTGGGATGGCAGGTATGGACCTCTCGGGTATTCGGATCATCGACGCACACATCCACCAGTGGGACCCGTTCGCCACACCGCGGGATTTCAGCGCGTTGGCGAAACTGTTCCGGCTGCTGCCGGTTCCGGTGGACGCGGCGAAGCGGCTGGCCCCGCGGCGGGACCGCGAGTTCGTCGGAGATCCGGTCGCCTACCTGCGGCCCTACCTGCCGTTCGACTACCGCGCCGATGCCGGGAACGCGCCGATCGAGGTGATCGCGCACATCGAAGTCGAATGGTCGCAGCCGGGACCACTGGGGAAGGCCGGGGAGACAGCCTGGGTGGCCGGGCTGCCGCTGGAGGCGGCGCCACGGCTCGGCGCGATCCTCGCGGGCGGCGACCCGGCGGACCCCGGGTTCGCGGACCTGCTCGACGCACACGCGGCCGCCTCACCGCTGCTGCGGGGTATCCGCACCATGGTCGCGCACCATCCCGATCCCGGCGTGCGATCGTTCACCGACGCCCCCGGCAAGCTCACCACCAAGGAATTCCTCGACGGCTTCGCGCACCTGGCCGAGCGCGGCCTGTCCTTCGAGGCGTGGGTGTACTCGCACGCCATCCCCGACGTCACCGCGCTGGCCGAACGGTATCCCGAGGTGCCGATCGTGCTGAACCACCTCGGCACGCCCGCGGGGATCTTCGGCGCGGTCGGCAAGCACACCGGCAGCAATCCGGGACTACGCAGGCAGCTACTGGTGCGGTGGCGCGACGATCTCGCCGCACTGGCCGCGCGCCCGAACGTGGTCGCGAAGGTCAGTGGGCTGATGATGCCGATCCTCGGCCATCCGATCCCCCCGCGGGGCACGCCGACGCCGGTGCCGCAGCTGCTCGACCGGATCGGCCCGCTGGTCGAGCACGCCGTGGACGTCTTCGGCGCGGACCGTCTCATCTGGGGTTCCAACTTCCCGGTGGACAAGCCCGTCACCAGCATCGCGAACAGCATCGAGGCGATCGCGACCGCCGTCACAGGCCACGGCGGCGGACCCGCCGAACTCGAGCAGATTTTCCGGACCACCGCGCAGCGCGTGTACCGGATCGCGGACTGACCCGGTTGTCGGTGCCCAGGGCTGGCATTCGCCGCGTGAAAGCCACCGGCACGTTCTCCATGAGTTCCTTCGTCCCGACCGAGGTGGTGCCCGATCCCACGATCACCACCGCGTTGCCGGTCGGCGTCGCCCTCATCGCCAAGCAGTTCAGCGGCGCGATCGAAGGCCGCTCGTCCACCGTGTTCACCGCCGCGTTCGACCAGGCCACCGGTGTGGGCAGCTACACCGCGATGGAGTCGTTCGAGGGCACGCTCGACGCAGCCGCGGGCGCCTTCAATTTCCTGCACGTCGCGAGCACGAGCGGCGCCGACCGCACGAACGAATTCTGCGTGATCGTGCCCGGCAGCGGCACCGGCGACCTCGCGGGTATCACGGGTACGGGCGGACTGCATGTGGATGCCGACGGCACACACCACATTTGGTTCGACTACGAATTGTGAGTCGCCCGGGCCAGTTGCGCGGTGAGAGTATCGCGGGCAGTCGCCAGCGACGGCCCGTACCAAGTGAGGGCGCGACCCTCGACCAAGGCGACCGGGATATCCGGAAAGGCTTCCGGCCCATCAGTTTCGGTGAAGGCATAGGGTTCGTCGGGCAGTACCGCGAGCTCGACGCCTTCGATCAGCTCGGCCTCCGTGACGCGCGGATAGCGGTCGGGTCGATCGGCGTGCACCAGCCGCAGGCCCAAGCGGTGTGCGATGTCACCGGTGAACGTGTTCCGTCCGACCACCATCCACGGGTTCCGCCAGACCGGGATGACGGCGGCGCGCGCCGGTTCGGGAGGTGCTGCCGCCCAAGCGGACCGGGCCTCGGTGAGCCAAGCCGGGATGTCGACGCCGAGCGCCTCCGCGCAGAGCCGGGCGAGGGAGACCATGGCCTGCTCGACGGTCTCGATCTCGGTCACCCACACCGGAATTCCCGCCGTACGCAGACGTTCGACGTCGAGGCGACGGTTCTCCTCTTTGTTGCACAGCACCAGGTCGGGGGCGAGTTCGATGATGCGACGGACATCCGGATTCTTTGTGCCACGGACGCGTTCGACCGCCAGATCGCCTGGATGCGTGCACCATTGCGTGGCGGCGACCAAGACTTCCGGACACGTCCGCGCCACCGCCTCGGTCAGTGATGGGACGAGCGACACCACCCGGCGCGGGGGCGTTCGCAGATCCACCGGCGTACCGAGGTCGTCGCGGGGCGGCCGGGCCGCTGGGCTCCTTCCTGCCACGCTGTCAGCCTATAACAGGAGATTTGCGCAGGTGGGCTCGCTTTTCTCGACTCGGCGGCGGTGGGTGCGGCGATCCGGCGATGTGAGGTGACGGTTCGGCAAGTTCGGCGCAAGGGCAGCGTGCGGGCGTTACTGGGGCAGTTCCGCATCGGGTCGCGCGGCGCGAGACTGGATAGCGGCACCCGGCGTCGGGAAGTCTCCGGTCCCTTCGCTCCGCCGGTATCGATCCCGCCCCGACAGACCGGCGGTAACCGACAGCCCCGATGCTGGGTGCCCACCAATTTCACCGGTCGAACAGCCGATACAGCGCCGTGAGTTCGCGCAGGCCGGTCGCGGCGGTGGTCTCGTCGGCCGAGGTCATTCGCAGCGCCCTGCGCAGCAGCATCGGATCCAGGTCTTCCGGCGCGGGACGGAAATCGACGGCGGGCAGATCCGGCAGGACGATGTTCTCGCCGTACGGGTCGTCGTCGACGGCGGGGCTCGGCTCGCGTTCGATGCCGCCGATCAAGGTGTCCAGGTCGAGTCCGCGCAGGGTCAGGATCTCGCGCGGGCGTTCGTCGAGCCGCTCGGCCAGCAGGTAGCAGACCGCCGCCACATGCTTGCACGGCCAACCAGGATCAGGGCAGGTGCAGGTGAAATCCAGATCGGCCGCGGTGCTCGGCAGCAGCAGCGGTCCGAGTCCGGTAGGCAACGCGCCCGAGGCGATCTCGGCGAGCATGCCGGGAGCCGCGCGGATTGTCTCGATGAGCAACTCGAGTTCGTCCTCGCGCAACGGGCGCACGGTGAACACCGCCGTGAAGGGCTTCGGTTGACTGCCTTGCACTTCCGCCGTCACCGCGCCCGGCTCGATCCGGTAGTTCACCACCTGACCGGACCTGGCGTAGTTGCGGCCGCGCGCCAACCGGCCCGGCTCCGCCATCCGCTCGATCGATTCCACCAGCGCCTTGCCCCACCAGGTGCGCCCGAATCCGCCGCGCCTGCTGCGTGCCTCCACACCGCCGCGCACCGGCAGCTTCTTCCCGTACTCCGAGTAGTCGACGAACGGACTCATTCGCCCACCGCCGCCGCTCCGAGGGTGAACAGGTCGCGCAGTTCGTCGGTGCTCAGCTCGGTGATCCAGTTCTCCCCCGCGCCGACGGCCAGATCGGCGAGTTGCCGCTTGCCGTTGATCATCTCGTCGATCCGCTCCTCGATCGTGTCCACGCAGACCAGCTTGCGCACCTGGACGTTGCGCTGCTGGCCGATCCGGAAGGCGCGGTCGGTGGCCTGGTTCTCCACGGCGGGATTCCACCAGCGGTCCAGGTGCACCACGTGATTGGCGGCGGTGAGGTTGAGGCCGGTGCCACCCGCCTTGAGCGACAACAACATCAGTGGCGGACCGTCCGGCGTCTGGAACCGGGTGACCATCGCGTCGCGCTTCTTCTTCGGCACGCCACCGTGCAGGAACGGGATCTCGGCGCCGAACCGCTCGGCGAGGTAGGGCGCCACCAGCTCGCCGAATTCCCGGAACTGCGTGAACAGCAGAGCTTTCTCCCCGTCGGCCAGCACCGCGTCCACGACGTCCTCGACGAGAGCGAGCTTGCCGGAGCGGTGCGCCCCGCGGTGCAGCACGCTCGACCCGTCGCCCAGGAAATGCGCGGGATGGTTGCACACCTGCTTGAGCCGGGTGAGCGCACCGAGCACGGCGCCCTTGCGCGCCATGCCCTTCGCGTCCTTGATTTTCGCCAGCATGTCGTCCACGACCGCCTGATAGAGGGCGGCCTGCTCGACGGTGAGATTGGCCCGCACGGTCATCTCGAGCTTCTCGGGCAGATCGCTGATCACCGTGGGATCCGTCTTCACCCGGCGCAGCACGAACGGCTGGGTGAGCCAGCGCAGCCGGCTGATCGCGTTCTGGTCGCGCTCGCGTTCGATGGGGACCGCGAAACGGGCCCGGAAGGACTGCGCGCTGCCCAGCACCTTCGGCATCGCGAAATCCATGATGGAGCGCAGCTCTTCCAACCGGTTCTCCACCGGGGTGCCGGTGAGCGCCAGCCGATGCCGCGCGGGCAACGACCGCGCCGCCCGCGCCTGCCGCGTACCGGCGTTCTTGATGTGCTGCGCTTCGTCCAGGACGACGCGGTCCCAGTGCTGCCTGCCCAGTTCCTCGGCGTCGCGCGCGAGCAGCGCGTAGGTGGTGATCACCAGGTCCGCGGCGGCGACCGTCTCGTCGAGTTGGGCCCCGGCCCGCCGGCCCGCGCCGTGATGCACCCACACCCGCAGGTCGGGGGCGAACCGTTCCGCCTCGCGCTGCCAGTTGCCGACCACCGACATGGGGCACACCAGCAAGGTCGGGCCCGGCGGCTCGGCCGGCTCCGGCGTCTCGCGTTCGTGTACCAGCAGAGCGAGCACCTGGACGGTCTTGCCGAGTCCCATGTCGTCGGCCAGGATCGCGCCGCACCCCATCCGGCTCATGGTGGCCAGCCAGGCCAGGCCCCGCTGCTGGTAGGGGCGCAGGTCGGCCTTCAGTCCGACGGGCGCGGCGACCGCTTCCGGCTCCCGCGCGCGGTCGAGCAGGTCACCGGCCCACCCGCTGGCGGTGACCTCGGTGATCGGCACCTGCGGCACCCGTGAGACGGCGATCTCGCCGAGCATGTCCGCGAAGGTGACCGGGGTGTCGTCGGCGTGCGCGGCGACATACCGGGCCGCGGCGGCCAGCGCCTTGTGATCGGCCTGCACCCACTGGCCGCGCAACTGCACCAGATCGGACTTACCGCGCACCAGGCGCTCCATCTCGGCCGTGGTCAACACCATGTCGCCGAGCGCCAGCTCCCAGCGATAGGCGACCAGGCCGCGCAGACCGACCGTGCTCTCCGCGGCGGGCGCCGCGCTGTCCACGCGCAGGCGCATGCTCGGTTCGGCGACGCTCCAGGCTCGCGGCAGCAGCAACTGGACCCCGGCGGCGTGCAGGGCGTGCGCGCCGTGCGCGACCAGATCCAGCACCACCTCGGTGGGCAGCAGCAGGTCCATGCTGCGCGGATCGCTCGGCAGATCACGCAACCTCGGATACGCCCGCTGGGCCGCGCCGAGCTTGTCCACCGCGATCCGCACGAGATTCGGATCCTCGTGCAGGGGAACGGTTCTGGGCGCCTCCCCGCTCAGGCGCAAGCACACCTCCAGCCGCCACAGCGCGACGGACTCGTCGGCGAGCCCGAGTTCGCCGTCCGGTTCCAGCAACCGCAGCACCAATTCCGGCTCGTCACCGGTCAGGCTCGCGCGCCAGCGCTCCAGCACCTCGGCGACCTGATAGCTGCCGTTGTCCAGCGGAGTGTCGCCGACCAGGGCGGCCACCAGGGGATGCGGCGAGTCCTGCGGGTCGGCCAGCGACCGCGCGATCGGATCGGTGAGCTCGGTGACCATGTCGTCCAGCACCGCGGCCGGACGCCCGGCCACCCGCAGGGCCTGCGGCATCGCGACCGCGAGTTCGGCCAGCCAGGCCCGCTGCCGCTCCCCGCCGACCAGCCGCCAGCGCACCCACCACTGGCCGTCCTCCCGGCGCAGGTCCGGCACGACACGCCCGGCACGCACCCAGCGTTCGATGCCGCGCGCGACGTGCGCGAGAAAACGCAGATCGCCCGCCACCAGTCCGGCGGGCAGTCGCTGCCGCAGCGCCTCCGCCGCCGCGAGCGGGGCCATCGCGTGCGCGCGCACCCGCTCGGTCGCGGCGACGCCGTTCGCGACGACCAGCACCTCGGCGCGGTGCCGGAACCTCGACGCCCGCAGCACGCTGCTCAGCGGATCCGGCAGCCCGGTGGACGGCGCGGCGACCGGCGAGTCGTGCCAGAGCAGCAACCCGGATCCCGGCGACCACAGTCCGTGCAGCATCAACCCATCCAAGCAGGCGGGTCCGACACGGCGGCGCGCCCAGTGCCCCGACCGTTGTGGATTTCTTCGGGTAACCGGCACATACTGGAATATCCGCAGGTCATCGCAAACAACCGCAGCTTGGTGTCAAGGAAGCGGAGGAAGCAGCATGACGATCCTGCTCCAGGTTCTCGAGCAGAGCTTCACCCCGACGACCGCGTGGGAACGGCGGAAATTCACCTTCGTGCATGCCGACAAGATCGTCGGCATGCGGCTCGACGGGCAGTGCGGCGTGTGGCTGGACCTGTCGAGACCCGGTGAATCGCAGCGGCTGGCCCGCACCACCGACCCGCGCGAGGCGATCACGTTCCTGCTCACCACCTTCGCCAAGATCGCCGAATGCGAGGAGCGCGGCGGCTCGTGGGTGATCGGGCACGACGGAACGCATATCGAGTCGATCGCCGCCACCCGGTTCCCGCCCCGGGCCAGCGAGGTCGCCGACGACGATCTCTTGGCCCGCGCCTGGCTGTAGGTCCGCGGCAGCGGATCAGCTACCCGTCGCGACCGGCCGTTTCGGATCGTTCGACCACTGTGACCACGACCCGGGATACAAGGCCGCCTCCACGCCCGCGACAGCGAGCGCCGCGACCTGGTGCGCCGCTGTCACGCCGGAGCCGCAGTACACGGCCACCGGCCCGGATCCGAACCCGGCGAAGCGGTCGCGCAGTTCCTCCACCGCGCGGAAGCGGCCCTCCGCGTCGAGATTGTCGGCGGTCGGAGCGCTGAGCGCACCGGGGATGTGCCCGGCCCGAGGATCGATCGGCTCCACGTCACCACGGAAGCGCTCGCTCGCCCTGGCGTCCAGCAGCACGCCCTTCCAGCGAGCGGCCGCGTCCGCGTCGATCACGGGCAGCTGTCCGGGGCGCAGTTCGACATCGCCGGGCTCGAAGTCGGGCTCGGCGCCGGTCGCGACCGGGCCGCCCGCGCCGATCCAGGCGGGCAGCCCGCCGTCGAGAATGCGCACGTCCGCGACGCCCGCCCAGCGCAGCAGCCACCAGGCGCGGGCGGCGGCCATGCCGCCGGTGGCGTCGTAGACGACGACCGGATCGCCCTCGCGCAGCCCCCAGCTGCGCGCGCACTTCTCCAGCTGTGCGGGGTCCGGCAGTGGATGCCTGCCGCGCGCGGGTGAAGGCGGCGCGGCCAGTTCGGTTTCCAGGTCGACGAACACCGCGCCGGGAATATGACCGTCGAGGTAGTGCTGCGGCCCGTCCGGGTCGCCCAGCGCCCATCGCACATCCAGTAGGCGAAGCCGCTTGTCCGCCAACGCTTCCCGCAGTTCCTCCGGTGAGATCAGTACCGCGCTCAACTCAGCTCCTCGTCCCGAATCGCGTCCTCGCGCACCGACTCCCCCACCCTACGCACCCGGATGTGCCGATGTCGCCGAACTCTCGTGCCGCGTGCCGCCCGTGCGGCCAAGTCAGGCCAGTTTCGGCGCACTGGCAGGCGACACGCCCTCGTGACCAGCGGCAATATCCGACCGATGTCGAACGCTTCCACTGCCGAAACCACCGCGACCGGGGAACCCGAACGGGCGCGGGCCGGGCTCGTGCCGCCGATCAGCGCGGGCGCGGTGACGGCGCTGGTCGGGTTCACGAGCTCCTTCGCCGTGGTGCTGAGCGGGTTGACCGCGGTGGGCGCGAGTTCCGCGCAAGCCGCGTCGGGCCTGCTCGCGCTGTGCGTCACGCAGGCGATCGGCATGCTGGCCCTGAGTTACCGCTACCGGATGCCGATCACGCTCGCCTGGTCCACGCCGGGCGCGGCGCTGCTGGCGGGGACGGGCGCGGTGGCGGGCGGCTGGCCCGCCGCGATCGGGGCGTTCGTGGTGACGGGCGCGCTGATCGTCGTCACCGGGCTGTGGCAGCGGCTGGGCGCGCTGGTCGCGGCGATCCCGGTGGAGATAGCGCAGGCCATGTTGGCGGGTGTGCTGCTGCCGCTGTGCCTGGCGCCGGTCCGGGCGGTGCAGACGAGTCCGGCGGTGGTGGCGCCGGTGATCCTGGTCTGGCTGGTGCTGCAACGGTACGCGCAGCGCTGGGCCGTGATCGCGGCCTTCGCGACGGCGGCGATCGGGGCCGCGATCAGCATCGCGGTGCAGCACCGGCGCCTCGACGTCGGTGCGATGGCGCCGCGGCTGGAACTGACGGTGCCGCATTGGAGCTGGCAGGCGCTGATCGGCGTGGCGATCCCGCTCTACATCGTCACCATGGCGTCGCAGAACATTCCGGGCACCGCGGTGCTGGCCTCGTTCGACTACCGGGTGCCCTGGCGCGCGGCGATGACCGTCACCGGGCTCGGCACCGTCGTCGGCGCGCCCGCGGGCGGGCACGCGATCAATCTCGCCGCCATCAGCGCCGCGCTGTCGGCCGCGCCCGCCGCGCACCCGGACCCGAAGCGACGCTGGATCGCCGCGTTCACCGCGGGCGGGATATACCTCGTGCTCGCACTGGGCTCGGCCGCGCTGGTCACGCTGATCGCCACCGCTCCGGCGGGCACGCTGGAAACCGTGGCCGGGCTGGCCCTGCTGGCGACCTTGGCGACCGCGCTCGGCGCGGCGCTGCGCTCCGAACACCGCGAGGCGGGCGTCGTCACCTTCGTCATCGCCGCCTCCGGCGTCGGCTTCGCCGGCATCGGCGCGGCCTTCTGGGCGCTGCTCGCCGGGCTCGTCGTGCGGAGCGTGTTGCGTCAGCCGGAACGGAAGTAGTTGAACCGAGGCCGACCACAGCCCGCGCCGGACCGATCAGAGGCTCAGCAGTAGGCGACCTTCGATCACAACGCCCGCCGGGCCGAACAGCCGCCCACCGAGCCGAACACAGCCTCCACAGCCGACCGGCGACAGCAGCCGGACCAGGGCCGCCCCAGCCCGCGCCGGTCCGAGGCGGCCACGAGATGAGCGCGAAGTCCAGACCACTGCCCGCGCCCGGGAGCCGGGAGCCGGGAGCCGGGAGCCGGGAGCCGGGAGCCGGGAGCCGGGAGCCGGGAGCCGGGAGCCGGGAGCCGGGAGCCGGGAGCCGGGAGCCGGGAGCCGGGAGCCGGGAGCCGGGAGCCGGGAGCCGGGAGCAGCCTACGCCCGGAGCGCGGCTTGGAAGCGGCGCATTCCGTCGAGCCAGCGATCGTAGTCGGAGCCCTTGTGGCGGTACATCTTCAGCACTTCCGGATGCGGAAGGATCAAGAAGCGTTCCTCGGCCACCCCGGCGAGCACGATCTCGGCGACGTCCTCCGGGGACAGCACCGCGCCCGCGCTCGTGACCGCCTTCACCGCGAGTTCCGCCTCGGCGGCGTGCTCGGGCGGAACGAGGCCGCCCCGCAGCAACCGCGTGTCCACGCCCATCGGGCACACGCAGCTCACCCGGACCCCCCGGTCGCCGTAGGTGACCGACAGCCACTCCGCGAAACCGACGGCCGCGTGCTTGGACACCGCGTAGGGCGCCGAACCGAGCTGGGTGAGCAGTCCCGCCGCCGACGCCGTGGCGACGAAGTAACCGCCGCCGCGCGCCAGCCATCCGGGCACCAGCAGCCGCGCGGCGCGGACGTGGGCCAGCACGTTGACCTCCAGCGCGGCCGACCACTGCTGGTCGGTGCTGTCCAGACCCGCGCCCCCGCCGATGCCCGCGTTCGCGAAATACAGGTCGACCGGCCCGAACTCCGCCTCGGCGCGATCGATCAACGCGCGGATCACCGTTTCGTCGGCCACATCCCCGCCGACCGCGACCGCCCCCGGCCCGAGAGACTCCGCGACTCGCACCGCGCTCGCCTCGTCGAGGTCGGCGAGCACCACACGCGCACCGGCGTCGACGAGCCGGGCGGCCAGCGCCGCCCCGATCCCCGCGCCCGCCCCCGTGACAATGGCAACTTTGCCCGAAATCTCCATCCCCGCACCCTAGCGGGGCCGCACCGGCCCGCTGCCGACACCGCGTGGGGCTGCGGTGGCGGAGCGGCGGCCGGAATGCCGCGCCGGCGGTCAGCCGGAATTCGCCAGCCGGTCCAGCAGCGGGGCGGTGCGCGGACCGACCAGCTCGCGCATCACCAGCGCCATGTTGGTCCGCTCGACGCCGGGGATCTTGAGGATCTGCCCGGCGATGCGATACAGGTCGTCGGCGTCCTGCGCGACCACCCGCACCGTGAGGTCGGTGAGTCCGGTCATGCCGCACACCTCGGTGACCTCGGGCACCTCGGCGAGTTCGTCCACCACCGAATCCAGCCGGTGCTGGTCGACGACGACCGCGACGAACGCCGCCAGCGGATAGCCGAGCGCGCGCGGCTCGACGCGCCGCTCGAAGCTGCCGAGCACGCCGCCCGCCTCCCAGCGGGACAAGCGGGCCTGCACGGTGTTGCGGGACAGGCCGAGCCGCGTGGCCAGCTCCACACCCGTCGCCCTGGGATTGGCGACCAGTTCCAGCAACAGCCTGGCGTCGGTGGCGTCCAGCCTCACGCCGACGTTTTCTCTGGTCATACCACGCAGTATGACATCACGCCGGGGTGCCGAATTGAGCATTCTGCCCATCCGCTGGTCGGCCACTTGCGCAGTCCGCATTCGGGTGGATGCTGTGAGGTAGACCACATCGTGTGCGTCGACGACCTGGTGAGGAGGTGATCGCCCATGCCGGGCAAGACCGAATTCCCGGTGCAGTTGGTCCAGCCGGACGGTCGCCGCGTCCTCGATCGCGAGCACGCCGCGCTGGTCGCCGACGTCGGGCCGGAGCAGGTGCGAGCGCTGTACGAGGACATGGTGGTCACCCGCCGGATCGATGTCGAGGCCACCGCGCTGCAACGGCAGGGCCAGCTGGGCCTGTGGGCGCCCCTGCTCGGGCAGGAGGCCGCCCAGGTCGGCTCCGCGCACGCGCTGCATCCCGACGACTACGTGTTCTGCAGCTATCGCGAGACGGCGGTCGCCTACTGCCGCGGCGTGCCCCCCACCGATCTCACCCGGCTGTGGCGCGGCGTCGCCCATCATTGCTGGGATCCGCACGCGGTGAACATGACCAATCCCAATATCGTCGTGGGCTCCCAAGGGTTGCACGCGACGGGATACGCCTTCGCCGCCCACTTGGACGGCGCCGAGATCGCCACGATCGCCTATTTCGGCGACGGCGCCAGCAGCCAGGGCGATCTGGCCGAAGCGCTCGGGTTCGCCGCGACCTGGAGCGCGCCCGTCGTGTTCTTCTGCCAGAACAACCAGTGGGCGATCAGCGCGCCGGTGCGGGTACAGAGCGCGACGCCGATCGCCCGCCGCGCGTACGGCTACGGCATGCCGGGCAGGCAGGTCGACGGCAACGACGTGCTCGCCGTGCTCGCCGTGACGAGGCAGGCGATCGCGCGGGCGCGCTCCGGCGGCGGCCCGTCGTTGATCGAGGCGCTCACCTACCGGATGGGTCCGCACACCACGGCGGACGATCCCACCCGCTACCGCTCGGCCGCCGAGACCGAGCAGTGGGCTCGGCGCGATCCGATCGACCGGATCCGCAGGCTGCTCGAGCGCGAGGGCCACTGGGACGACGCGTTCGCACGCCGGGTCGCCGACCGGTCGGACGCGGTGGCCCGCGCGGTGCGCGCCGCGACCGTCGACCTGCCCGATCCCGCGCCGAGTGAGCTGTTCGACCACGTCTACACCACCCCGCACCCGCTGATCACCGAACAGCGGCGGGCGTACGCGGAGTACCTGGCCGGCGATCCCGGCGGCTTCTCCGCACGAGGAGAAGGAGTCCCGCGATGATCACCACCTTCGCCGCCGCGCTCAACACCGGCTTGCGCCGCGCGCTGGAGGACGATCCGAAGGTCCTGCTGATGGGCGAGGACATCGGCCGCCTCGGCGGGGTGTTCCGGGTCACCGACACGCTGCAGAAGGACTTCGGCGACAATCGCGTCATCGACACGCCGCTGGCCGAATCGGGCATCGTCGGAACGGCTTTCGGCATGGCGCTGCGCGGCTACCGGCCGGTGTGCGAGATCCAGTTCGACGGGTTCGTCTATCCCGCGTTCGATCAGATCGTCTCGCACGTGGCCAAGATCAATTACCGAACGCAGGGAAAAGTGCACGCTCCCTTGACTATTCGCATCCCGTTCGGCGGCGGCATCGGCTCGGTCGAGCACCACTCCGAATCGCCCGAGGTCTATTTCGCGCACACCGCCGGGCTGCGCGTGGTCACACCGAGCAACCCCGCGGACGCCTATTCGATGATCCGCGCGGCGATCGCGCTGAACGACCCGGTGATCTTCTTCGAGCCCAAGCGCAGGTACTGGGACAAGGCCGACGTCGACTTCGCCGCGCTCGACCGCGACGGCGGCCTGCCCCTGGATCGCGCGCGCGTGTGCACCACGGGTTCGGACGCGACCGTCGTCGCCTACGGCGGAACCGTCGCGACCGCGCTGTCGGCCGCGCGGATCGCCGCGCGGGAAGGACACGCGCTCGAGGTGATCGACCTGCGCAGCCTCTCGCCGATCGACTTCGGCACCGTCGAGGAGTCGGTCGCGAAGACCGGGCGGCTGATCGTCACACACGAGGCGCCGGTGTTCGCCGGGCTCGGGGCCGAGATCGCCGCGCGGATCACCGAGCGCTGCTTCTATCACCTGGAAGCGCCCGTGCTGCGCGTCGGCGGATTCGACATCCCCTACCCCCCGGCTAAGCTCGAGAAGCACCACCTGCCCGACCCCGACCGCATTCTCGACGCGGTCGACCGTACCCTCGCCGCCTGAGGCGGGTTTCGCCGTAGTGAGAGGTGCCGCGTGGAAAACCATGCCCGCCAGGATCTTCCGGCGTCCGTGCTGGAGTTCCGGCTACCCGACCTCGGGGAGGGCTTGACCGACGCCGAACTGGTGTCGTGGGCGGTGGCGGTCGGCGACACGGTCGAGTTGAACCAGCCCATCGCCGACGTGGAGACGGCCAAAGCGGTCGTCGCGTTGCCGTCGCCGTTCGCGGGCCGAGTGATCGAACTGCTGGCGCGGCCGGGCGACACCGTCGCGGTCGGGGCGCCGCTCATTCGCGTCCAGACGGCCGGAGCCGACGACACGAGCGAGGCGGGCCGCGCTTCGGTCTTGGTCGGCTACGGTCCCGAGGCGGAAACGACGTCCCGGCGGCGTCCTCCTGCCGGGTCCGGCGTTTCGCGGACGGACGGCGGGGAGAGGAAGGGGCCCGGCGTTTCGCGATCCGGCGGCGCGGACAGCCCGACCTCGCAGCCGCGCGAGCGGCAACCGGAGACCGCGCCCGGCGCGGCACGGGCGGCGGCGACGCCCGCCGCGCGGAAACTGGCTCGCGAACTCGGCCTCGACCTGTGGTTCATCGCGGGTTCCGGGCCCGGCGGCGCGGTCACCGTCGAGGACGTGCGCGGCGCGGTACCCGTCTCCCAGCCGCGTCCGGCGGACCAGGCCACCGTGCCCGCCGAAGCGGTCCGCCCGTCCGCGCGCGAGGAGCGCACCCCGATCGGCGGCATCCGCAAACGCACCGCCGCGGCGATGCTGACCAGCGCGCGAACCATCCCGCAGGCCAGCACGTTCGTCACCGCGGACTGCACCGCCGCGATGGAACTACTCGATCATCTGCGCAGCACGAAGCCCTTCGCGGGCCTGTCCCTGACGCCGCTGGCCCTGGTCGGCAAGGCGACGCTGGCCGCGCTCTCCGACTTCCCCGGCATGAACGTCTGCTGGGACGAAGCCGCTCAGGAGATCGTCACCAAGCACTACGTCAATCTGGGCATCGCGGTGGCCACCGAACGCGGGCTGCTGGTCCCGAACATCAAAGACGCGCAGACCCTCAACCTGCGCGACCTGACCCGGGAAATCGGCTGGCTCGCCGACACCGCCCGCACGGGCGACGCGACACCCGCCGACCTGCGCGGCGGCACGTTCACCATCACCAACGTCGGCGTCTTCGGCGTGGACGCCGGAGTCCCGCTGGTCAATCCGGGCGAGGCAGCGATCCTGTGCCTCGGCTCGATCGGCAGGCGACCGTGGGTGGTGCGCGACGAGATCGCGATTCGGTGGGTGACCACCCTCGGCGTGAGCTTCGATCACCGCATGATCGACGGCGAACTCGCGTCCCGCTTCCTGGCCACCGTCGCGGGATTCCTGGAAGACCCGCTCACCCTGCTCAGCCGCGCGTGAGGCGGGCAGGCTGCGGTCAGTCCGTGACGAGCGCCGCCGCGGCCGTGCGGATGACCTCCGGGATCTCGACCGGCTTGCGGGTCTCGGCGTCCACGTAGACGTGCACGAAGACCCCGGTGGCCGCCAGTTCCAGCGCGCCGTCGGCCTCGCGGAAGATGGCCAGATCGTAGGTGATACTGGAGCGCCCGAGCCGCGAGATGCGCAAGCCGACCTGCAACTGGTCCGGGAAGCTGATCGAGCCGAGATACTGGCAGGAGGTCTGCGCCACCACGCCGAGCGCGGGCAGTTCGCGGATGTCGGTTCCGGTGGCGTGCATCAACCACGCGTTCACCGCGGTGTCGAAGTACGAGTAATAGGTCACGTTGTTCACGTGCCCGTAGTGGTCGTTGTCGGCCCACCGGGTCGGCACCGGCCAGAGCACCGGATACTGCTGCGTCACCCGGCCGACGATAGCTCAGTGGAGACGACGCCCAGCCGGTGGTCGCGCGGGGAGACGCCGAAGTGCCGCTTGAACGCGGTGCTCAACGCGAACGCGCTGCCGTAGCCGACTTGCCGCGCGATGGCCTCGATGGTGGCGTCGGACTCCTGCAGCAGATCGGCGGCCAACGCCAGCCGCCATTCGGTGAGGAACGCCATCGGCGGCTCGCCCACCAGATCGGTGAACCGGCGCGCCAGCGCGGCCCGCGACACTCCCACCGCCTCGGCCAGGCCCGCGACCGTCCACCCGTGCGCCGGATTGTGCTGCAACAGGCGCAAAGCCTTGCCGACCAGCGGGTCGCCGTACGCGTGGTACCAGGCGGGCGCGTCGTTGCGCGAGAACCAGGCGCGCAGCGCGGCGATCAGCACCAGATCCAGCAGGCGGTCCAGCACCGCGCTCTGCGCGGGCTCGTCTCTGGTCACCTCGTCGACCAGGATGTCGAGCACCCGGCTGTCGAACTCGCCGCGCCGCAACACCAGCACCGGCGGAAGCGCGCGCAGCAGGCGCAGGCTGGCCGCGCCCGCGGACTCGTAGGTCCCGGTGACCATGAGCGTCGCGCCGTCCGGATCGGTCCCCCACTGCCGGACACCCAGACTCAATGTCTCGCAGAGGATCTCGCCCTCCGGCGTCTTCGTCACCTGACCGGGATGGATGATGATCTGCGGTTCGGTCGCCGGATCGTCGGCCACCGTGTACGGCGCGGGTCCACGGAAGATCGCGACGTCGCCCGCGCCGAGCCGACGCGGCGCGCCCTCGTCGGTGACGATCCACGCGCCGCCGCGGATCATCGACAGCACGGTCAGCGGGGCCTCGTCCTGGATGCGCAGCGACCACGGCGGATCCAGCAGCGAGCACATCAGGAACGCGCCGCGAGCGCGAGGGCCTTCGAGCAGACTGGCGAGCGCATCCACGCTTCCACGGTAGACGATCACGCATGATCACGGGCCGAGTAAGCCATGACCCGTCTCGGCCAGGGCGGATGTACCGGCGCGCGCACGAGCTGGTGCCGCGTCACGGAGACGGCCGGTCACGGAAATCTGGAATGTCCCGCCCCGGCGTGACGTTCGACATAGTGAAAGAGACTCGCTCGCGGACGTGACGCGCAGTGTCGAGCGTCCCGCACGGCCGCACGACCAGGTCGACGATGCCCTGGGCCGGTTCCGCGGGCGAGGCTGGCCGCGGCGGATGTTTCCTCGGTACCGTCGACATGGTGTTGAGCCCGACGGTCGATCGCCCGGTCCGCGTCGCGCGCGCCGCGGTGTTCACGGTCTTCGCATTGAACGGCTTCCTGCTCGCCATGTGGGTGGTGCACATCCCGGTCATCACCGACCGCACGGGCGTCTCGAAATCCACCTTGGGCATGTTCATCCTGCTGATGTCCGGTGCGGGCATCGCCGGGATGCGGCTGGCCGGTCCGCTCGCCGATCGGCTCGGCAGCAGGGCGCTGGTCGGCACGGCCGCGTGCATCGCGTCCGTGGCGGTGGTCGGTCCCGGCCTCGCCACCGGACCGTTCACCTTGGCGCTCGCCCTGGCCTGCTTCGGTTTCGGCAACGGCGCGCTGGACGTGTCGATGAACACCCAAGCGGTGCTGGTGGAACGGGCCTACCGGCGGCCGATCATGGCCGCCTTCCATGCCCTGTTCTCCGGCGGCGGCCTGCTCGGTTCACTGCTCGGGGCCGCCGCGCTCCGGGCGGGCTGGGACATTCGGGTGACCCTGGTTCTCGCGGCGGTGGGCTGTGTCGCGCTGACCCTCGCACTGGTGCCGCGCTTGTTGCGGGAAAGCAGATCCGGCGCGGACGCGCCCCACGACCTCGCGTCCGTGCACGCCACCGACCTCGACGACGCGCCGCCGGACCACGGTGCGACCGCGCCTGAGAGCGCGGCGTCCCGGCACGACGTCAAGCCGAGCTCGGAAGCCGGGCGGCCTCCGCACCTGCCCGCCGGTAAGCCGCCGGATCCGCGCCTCAGCGCCCGCGATCGCGGCCGGAAGGTGTTCGCGCTGGCCGCTATCGCGTTCGCGCTGCTCCTGGCCGAAGGGGTGGCCGCCGACTGGAGCGCCTTGCAGATGCGCGAGCATCTGGGCGCCGACGCGGCGACGGCGGCGCTGGCGTTCGGCGCCTTCTCCACCACGATGACGATCGGGCGTTTCGGCACCGACCGGGTCAGCCACGCCTTCGGCCGGGTCGCGGTGGTGCGCTACGGTTCGCTCATCGCGGCCGTCGGCCTGGGCGTGATCGTCGTCTCGCCGTGGATTCCGCTGACGCTGCTCGGCTGGACGATGGCCGGGCTCGGCCTCGCCGGCGGCATCCCGCAGATCTTCACCGCCGCCGGGAATCTCGGCTCCGCCCGGGCCGCGACCGACATGTCGCGGGTGTTCAGCATCGGCTATCTCGGTCTGCTCGCCGGTCCCACGATCATCGGCTGGCTCACCGCCGTGATGTCGCTGACCACGGCGATGGTCGTGCCGATGATCGCGATACTGCTCTGCTGCCGGTACGCGAACGTCGTCGCCACGCCGCGGGCGGACTGACCGGATCAGAGATCCAACGTCAGTTCGACCATCGGCACGGCATCGATACCCGTGCCGGTGGCTTCCTCGACTATCCGGCCGAGCTTGCGGTACGCCCCCGGATGGATGCGCCGGTAGCCGTCGAGGACGAGGGCGGACTCGTCGGGGCTCAACACCCGGGCCAGCGCCGGGACCCGCACGTGCGCGGCGATACTTACGTGACAGTGCGGATCGGCGGCGAGATTGCGGAACCACTGCGCCTGGGTCCCGAAGCCGGACGCGATCACCACGCGGTCGCGGCTCGGCCGGGCCACGGTCTCCAGCGCCACAAAACGTGCGCGCCCCGAGCGGCGGCCGGTGTGTTCCAGCAGCAGCAGCCGTCCACCGAACAGGAAACCGAGGCGGGCGCGGAACAACGTGATCGGCGCGCGCACGAACCATCTCGTTCGCAGCAACCGCGCGCCGATGCTCGTCATCGTTTCAGTCCGGCCCGGCCGCTACTTGGGCGACACCAAGCACAGGGTGATCGGCTCGGGCTTCGGGTAGACGATCGTGTCGTTCTCGGTCGCCTTCGCTCCGCATGCGGACTTGTCCGCGGTGCCGCGCACGATCCGGCCGATCTTGAAGTCCGCCGTCGAGCCGCAGGCCACCTTGGTGCTGGCGCCGAGGAAACCGCCGTCGATGCAGTCGCCCTCCTTGACGTTCAACCGCAGGCACAACGTGTACTCGTTGCCGCCGGTCTGGTAGTAGCTGGCGTAATCCTTGGTGGGGCAGTCCGCGTTCGAGCCGTCGAGCCGTTGCGCCACCACGTAATTGGCTTCCGGGTCGGAGCATTCCTTGGTCGCGAACTCGGCCTTGATCGTGGTGCCCGACAACTTCGCGCACTGACCGATCTCGATCTTCTCGCCATCCGAGCGGAAGACGGTGCGGGCGCCGACGACCAGCAGGCCGAGCACCACGACGACACCGAGCACGGCCAGGATCTTGCCGACGCCGCCACCGCCGCTCCGATTCTGCTGGGGTGGCGGTCCCGGCGCCGGGAAGCCGCCACCGGGATAGCCCGGCTGCGGCGGGAAACCGCCCTGCGGCGGATAACCGGGCTGCGGCTGGCCGGGCTGGGGGTAACCCTGCGGCTGACCGGGATAGCCCGGCTGGACCGGATAGCCCTGCGGTGCGCCCGCAGGCGGCTGCTGCGGATAGCCGGGCTGTCCTGGATACGGCTGGTTCGGTGGCGTGGTCATGGATCCCCTCCCCGGGTCTCGCTTGAATCCGTGCGCACTGGGGCGACGGGCGAACCCATGGAATCTAGCCGATCGGTGCGCGTACCGCCGTGCGGGATACCAGCCGGTTCGCCGCACCCACTCGCCGGATCGGCCCACGGGCAACGGCTTCGACTCACCGGAGTCCTTCCGGCAGGCTCACAGGTACAGTCCCGGGTTCACCGCGTCCACGGCGACGGCGTCGATCCGTGCCTCGCCGTCGCGCACCGAGACGAGCTCGGCCAAACTCGCGCCGTCCGGAAACGCGGCGGCCGCGCCCCGCTGCTCTCGTTCCAGCCAAGCCGCCGCCTCCCCTGGGGACAGCCGCCCGATCTCGATCCTCGCCAGGCACCGGCCCGGTCGCGTCACCGCGGGGTGCAGGCGCGAGAGGTCCTCGTTGGTGGTGATGGCGACGAGCACGTCCCGGCCCTGGCCGAGCATGCCGTCGGTCAGGTTCAGCAGCCGCGACAGTCCTTGCCCTGCCGCCTCCTTCGCTTCCCCGCGGATCAGCTCGTCGCAGTCCTCCAGTACCAGCATCCGCCAGCGCGGCGCGCCCTCGTCGGCGTTGTCGACACCCGCGGCCACGTCCATCAGATAGCCGGGCTTGCCGAACATCACTTCGGGATCGAGCACGCAATCGAACTGGCACCATGCTCCCCAGGCCCGTGCCAGCGCGCGCAGCGCGGTGGTCTTCCCCGTGCCGGGCGGCCCGTGCAGCAACACCAGCCGTCCGCGGACATCGTCGGCGGTGAGCGACATCAGCCGGTCCATCGCGGCGGCGACGTGCCCCGCGTAATTGCCGCGTATCGATGACCACTCGGGCGCGGAGATCGAGCGCGCGCGGCGCTGCGGGCCGTGCGTGTGCATGTGCCAGAAGCCCATCTCGATCGTCTCGCCCACTTCCGGCGGAGCCGCCGCGTCCCGGATCGCCTCGGCGAGCAACTCGTCGGCGAGCGTGTCGGTGACGGCGGTCACCTCGACCATCGCCGAACCGCCGGACCAGCGCACCGACCGCAGCGACCAGCCGGGGCCGACCACAAGCGTCGCCCCGCTGTCGTTGTCGCGCACCGTGCGCGCCACGCGGCCGCGTCCGGGGCGCAGCGGCGCGTCCGGCCGCACCCGCTCCAGATGCGCGGTGCGCGCGCAGGGCTGGTCGCCGCGCAGGAACGGACCGAGCGCGAGGGCATCGATCGCGTCGCGGATGGAGTACGTGGAATCGACGACGACGGTCCACGGCAGCCGCTCGGCGGGATCGGCCGAGGGCTCCCCGGGACCGATCAACCGAAGAGGCTCATGACGTGCGGACACTCCGAGAATGATCCGGGGCGGCGGCGCACGGTGTCCATCGAATTACGAAAGCGCCCCTCCGCCCGGGCGGGCGGAGGGGCGATTCGCGGGAACGTCCGGCCTACAACGCCTTGAGTTCCTCGGTGACCGCTCCGACGGATTTCTTGGCGTCACCGAACAGCATGGAGGTGTGGTCGGCGTAGAACAGCGGGTTGTCGATGCCGGCGAAGCCGGAGTTCATCGAGCGCTTGAGCACGATCACCGACTTGGCCTGGTCGACGTTGAGCACCGGCATGCCGTAGATCGGACTCGAGGAGTCCTCCCGGGCGGCGGGGTTGGTGACGTCGTTCGCGCCGATCACCAGGGCGACATCGGTGCGGCCGAATTCGCCGTTGATGTCGTCCATTTCCTTGAGCGCGTCGTAGGAGACCTCGGCCTCGGCCAAAAGGACGTTCATGTGACCGGGCATGCGACCGGCGACCGGGTGGATGGCGTATTTGACCTCCACCCCTTTGGCCTCCAGCAGCGAGGCCATCTCCTTGACCGCGTGCTGCGCCTGCGCGACCGCCATGCCGTAACCGGGCACCACGATCACCTGGTTGGCGTACGCCATCTGGATCGCGGCGTCCGCGGCCGAGGTGGCCTTGGCCTGCTTCTGCTCACCACCACCAGCGCCCGGCGCGGTTCCGCCGCCGCCGAAGCCGCCCGCGACGATGGCCGGGATGGACCGGTTCATCGCCTTGGCCATCAGGTTGGTCAGGATGGTGCCGGACGCGCCGACGATCATGCCCGCGACGATCATCGCGGTGTTGTTCAACGCCAGACCCGCGGCCGCGGCCGACAGACCCGTCAGCGCGTTCAGCAGCGAGATGACCACCGGCATGTCGGCACCGCCGATCGGCAGCACGACCATCAACCCGAGCACACCGGCGGCGAGCAGCAGCAGCACCATCCACCACCACGCCGCGCCACCGTCGGCGGCGCGCACACCGATCACCACCGCCGCGGCGACGGCCACTACCAGCAGCAACAGGTTCAACGGTTGCTGGAGCTTCCCGACGCCGACCGGGCGGCCGGGCAGGATCTCCTGCAGCTTGCCGAACGCGATCAGCGAGCCCCAGAACGACACCGAACCGATGATCGCGGCGAACAACGACCCGGCGATGATGTGCACGGTCGGGGATTCCCCGTGCTTGAACGCCGAGAAGCCGGTGGTGTCCAGGAATTCCGCCCACGCGATCAGCGCGACCGTGCCGCCGCCGACGCCGTTGAACGCGGCCACCAGCTGCGGCATCGCGGTCATCTTCGTGTACCGCGCGGGCGGCACGCCCAGCACCACACCGATCACGAGCCCGGCGACGATCAGGATCCAGTTGGTGGTCTCCCGGATGGAGATCAGCGTCGCGACCACCGCGATGCCCATGCCGATCGCGGCGATCCAGTTACCGCGCACTGCGGTCTTCGGCCCGGTCAAACCCATCAGGCCGTAGATGAACAGCGCGAACGCGACGATGTAGAGGATGTTGACGAGGTTGTCCATTGGTCTACTTCCCCGCCTTCTCAGCAGCCTCGGCCGCGACCGGCTTCTTGCCCTTGAACATGCCGAGCATGCGGTCGGTGACCACGAAACCACCGACCACGTTCAGGGTTCCGAACACCAGCGCGACGAACAGGATGATCTGGATGCCGATCGACGGGTCTTCCATCTTGCCCAACGTGACCAGCGCACCCAGCACCACGATGCCGTGAATGGCGTTGGTGCCCGACATCAGCGGCGTGTGCAGCGTGTTCGGGACCTTGGAGATCACTGCGAAACCGACGAACCCGGACAGCACCAGGATCGCGATATTCGCCAGAAGTTCGGTATACATCAGCTATCCACCTTCGCCTCGGTCGCGTCCTTCGCCTCCACCGGCTCCGCCTCCACCGACTCCGCGGCTTGCGCCGCCTCGGGCGCCTCGGCCGCTTCGGTCGCATCACGGGTCACGCAGGAATCCGCCAGCACCTGGTCACCGAAATCCGGGGCGAGCTTGCCGTCGACCAGCATCAGCTCCAGCAGCGCCGCGATGTTCTTCGAATACAGCTCCGAAGCGTGCTCGGGCATGGTGGCGGGCAGATTCAACGGGGAGGCGATGGTCACCTCGTGCTTGACCACGGTCTGCCCCGGCTCGGTCAGCTCGCAGTTGCCGCCGGTCTCCCCGGCCAGGTCCACGATCACGCTGCCGGGCTTCATACCCTCCACCGCCGCGGCCGTCACCAACCTGGGCGCGGGACGCCCCGGCACCAGCGCGGTCGTGATCACCACGTCGAAGCCCTTGATCGCGTCCTCGAGCGCCTGCTGCTGCCTGGCCTTCTCCTCGTCGGTGAGCTCACGGGCGTACCCGCCCTCACCGGCGGCATCGATGCCCAGATCCAGCCACTGCGCACCCACCGACCGCACCTGATCGGCCACCTCGGGCCGCACGTCGTAACCGGTGGTCCGCCCGCCGAGGCGCTTGGCCGTGGCCAGCGCCTGCAAGCCCGCGACACCCACGCCGAGCACCAGCACCGTCGCCGGCTTCACCGTGCCCGCGGCGGTGGTCAGCATCGGGAAGAACCGCGTCGACTCCGACGCCGCCAGCAACACCGCCTTGTATCCCGCGACGTTCGCCTGCGAGGACAGCGCGTCCATCACCTGCGCGCGCGAGATCCGCGGAATCGCCTCCACCGCGAAGGCCTGCACCCCCGCCGCCTTCAGCGCGCCGATCTGATTGTCGGCGTTGCGCGGGGCGAGGAACCCGATCAGCGTCTGCCCCGACGACAGCTTGGCCACCTCGGCGTCACTGGGCGGGGCCACCTTCACCACCACGTCCGCCGACCACGGGTCACCGATCGACGCGCCCGCCTCCACATAGGCTTGGTCGGGAATCAGCGCGCCCTTCCCGGCTCCGGACTCGACGACCACCTCCACGCCTTGCTTCAGCAGGCTCGGGATGATCTTGGGCACCAATGCGACACGTCGTTCGCCCGCGTTGGATTCGCGAACGACACCGACACGCGCGCCGCGCGGCGATGGATCGCCTACGCTCTGCGTTGTCTCCACTTGTCAGACTTCCTTCTCTTACTGAGCTTCAGGCAACGGGTAGACGACCGGACGATGTTACTGTCGAGTAAGTTCGCCCAAATCCTCGCCACTGTACCTGGCCCGCCGTGAGCCTAGCTGAGATGCCCGTCACACACGCCGGGCGAATCCCGCCGGTACGCCGGACGTCACCGAGCGGACCACCAGGCGCCGAGCGGCGGTCCACCTTTTTCTCTTCTCGGTGTGATCGTGGTCGCCGCAGGTGAACACGGCAAGACCGTACGGAGAAGTTCGTTACCAACCTCGAGGTCAGGCACCTGATCGGACGTGCGGCGCACAGCGGCGCAGTGACGTGCGTCATGCCGATCGACGGTCCGGGGTGTTCCGCTCGGCTCGTACGCCGTATGGTCCAGCGTGTGAACGACTGCGTCTTCTGCCGCATCGTGGCAGGCGAAGCACCGGCGGCGAAGGTGTACGAGGACGACGCGCTCTGCGCGTTCCTCGACGTCCGGCCGATCGCCCGTGGGCACACGCTGGTCATACCGAAACGGCACGCCGCCGAGTTGGAGGATCTGGACGCCGAACTCGGCGCGCAAGTCTTCCGGATCGGGCATCGGCTCGCACTGGCCATCCGGCGCAGCAGTCTCGCCGCCGACGGCGCCAACTTGATCCTCAACGACGGAACCGCCGCGTTCCAGACCGTGCCGCACGTCCACCTGCACGTGATCCCGCGCAGCCACGGCGACAAGCTACGGTTCGCCAAGGGATTTCTGCTGCGGCGCCCGCACGATCCGGTCGCCACCGCCGCGGCCATCCGGGAGGGCATCGCGGCATTGGAGAACGAGGGCGAAGGCCCGGAAAAGGAAATCGACGGATGACCGAGACGTTCGATCGGACCGCGCTGATCGAGCTGCTGTCGCAGCAATGGGACGCGATCGACGCTCTGATCGCGCCTTTGGACGAGGAGCGCTGGCGGACTCCGTCGTCGCTGCCCGGCTGGACCGTATTCGACGTCGTCGCCCACGTCGTCGGCACCGAATCCTGGCTGCTGGGCGACCGGCCGCCCGCGCACGACCCGACCAAGCCGAAGACCGACGTCAGCACGCTGCCCTACGTGCGCAACGAGACCGCGGTGCTCAACGAGATCTGGGTGGACCGGCTGCGTCCCCTGTCCGGCGCGCGGCTGCTGGAGTTCTACCGCGGCGTCGTCGACCGCAGGCGCGCCGCGCTCGCCGCGATGGGCGACGCCGAGTGGGAGAAGGAAACGATCTCGCCGATCGGACAGGTGACCTACGGCAGATTCATGCGGGTGCGGTTGTTCGACTGCTGGATGCACGAACTCGACATCGCCGACGCGCTCGGCACGCCGGTGGACGAGGGCGGCCCGCGCGGCCAGCTGGCGTTCCAGGAGTTCGCGGGCAGCATCCCGCGCGTAGTGGTGAAGAAGGGCGAGGCGCCGGACGGTGCGCGGATCGCCTTCGCGCTGACCGGGCCCCTGGCCAGGACCTTGCGCATCCAGGTGGCCGGCCGGGCGAGCTACGTGGACGCCTTCGACGGACCGGCCACCGTCGAAATCGGCTTGGACTCCGGGCTTTTCGTGCGGCTGGGCGGCGGGCGCACGACCGCTGACCAGCACCTGGACGAGATCGCCATCCGAGGCGACGGCGAACTCGGGCAGCGCATCGTCCGCCACCTGGCCTTCACCATCTGAGCCGCGGTGCGACTGTTCCTGTCCAGCTATCGCTTCGGCGCGCACTACGACCGGCTCGCCGCGCTGGCGGGCCCGCCCGGCCGGGTCGCGCTGATCCCGAACGCCTGCGACGCCTGGCCGCAGGCGTGGGCGGGCGCGGTGAGCAGTGACATGTCGCCGCTGCGCAAGCTCGGTTACCGGCCCGAGGTGCTCGACCTGCGCGAGTACGTCGGCCGGGAAGCGGAGCTGGAACGGAAGCTGGCCGAATTCCCGCTGGTGTGGGTGCGCGGTGGCAACACGTTCGTCTTGCGGGCCCAGTTCGCCCGCAGCGGCGCGGACCGCGTCCTTCCCCGGCTGCTCGCCGCCGACGCGCTCGCTTACGCCGGCTACAGCGCCGGGGCCTGCCTGCTGGCCCCCGACCTGCACGGGCTGGAATCGGTGGACGACCCCGACGAGGTCGCGCCCGCGTGTGGCGTCGAACCGCGCTGGGACGGATTGGGATTGGTGGACCGCCGGATCGTGCCGCACGTCGATTCGGCCACCGACCCCGACGGCGACTGCACTCGGCTCGCGGCCCGGTATCGCGCCGAAGGCGTCGCGCACTGGGCGCTGACCGACGACGACGCGATCGTCGTCGACGGCCAGCGCGTCGAAGCGCTGATCGCTCCGGCGTCCTGACACATCCGCGGCCGCTCGAGCACACGGTGGTCACGGGTCGAGCTGGTCAGACCGACTTCGGCTGGGAACTCACGTCGACGTCGGGCGCCGCCTCCGGCTCGACTGATCGGCGGAAGACCACCCAGCGCATCGCGCTGTACATGTAGACCGCTTCGCACGCGCCCGCCAGCATCCGGGACAGGTGGTATTGCAGCCCCAGCGCGGCGAGTCCGCTGCCGACGCCGAGGATGAACGCGAGGTAGTTGAGCACGACCACCACGACGTACACCGCGGCCTGCCTGCCCACCGGCGCGTGCGAATGGAAGTTGAACGTGCGATTGAGCACGAAGCTCAGGCCGAACGCGCACACGTAGGCCACGGTCACCGACAACCACACCGGCAGCGCGAACCACCCGTGCAAGAGGGTGAGCAGCGCCAAGTCGACAGCGAAGGTGCCGCTGTTGATCAGCGCGAAGCCGAGGAAGGTCGGCGGGACGAGACGGTCCAGGCCGAACGGCAGCCGGGCGACGACCGCCGCGCACCAGCGGGTGAACCGATCGGCGATGGTGTCGGCGGTCTCGGACAGCTCGTGCACGCGACCAGGGTGCCAGCGGCAGATGTCCGGCAGATGAGCGGGCGGCGACCGCCCGGTGGCTCAGCTGATCTGCGCCCGGCCGGGACCGTCCGCGTCGTGGTCCAACCCGGCCCAGGCCGCCAGGCACCGTCGCCGCGCGACATCGTCCGCGTCGGCCAGCAGTGCCTCCAGCAACTCGCGGGGCTCGCGGCGCCAGAGGTCGGCCAGCTCGGCGAGGGCTTCCTTGCCGAAGACACCGGAGCGGTCCAGCGCGGTCAGCCACTCCTCGTGCTCGCCCGCGTGCACCCGGCGCAGCGCGTCCGCGTCGATGCCGTCCTCGACGAACTCGCTGGAGAACATCGCGGCGACCAGTTCCCGGCGACTGGGTTGTTCGCCCTGCATCCGTTCCATCCCTCCACGTGGTACGCGGCGAACCGCATGACTGCCGGCGCCGCGACGAGGCGGCCCCGGGAGAACTCGATGCCCCGACAGTCAAGCCTCTGTCGGCATTCTGGTCTCCCGACGGCGGTAATACCACTGTGGCGGGTGACATCACATTCTGGGGCATCCGGCCGCGGGTCGGCCGATCAGCGAATACCCGGCGCGGGAAGCTAGCGTGAAGTGGTGGACCTGCATGAGTTGATCGCCGCTCTCCCCGACGGCACGGTGCTCACCGATCCCGACCTGCTGGCCGGCTACCGGCAGGACTGGGCGCGCGACCCGGGCGCCGGAACCCCGCTGGCCGTGGTGCGGGCCACCGGCACCGACGACGTGGCCGCGACGCTGCGGTGGGCCACCGCGCATCGTGTCCCGGTGATCCCCCGCGGGGCCGGATCCGGGCTGTCCGGGGGCGCCACGGCCGTCGACGGAGCCATCGTGCTCACCACCGAGCGGATGCGCGCGATCACCGTGGACCCGGTGACCCGGACCGCCGTGGTGCAGCCGGGCCTGCTCAACGCCGAGGTCAAGCGCGCGGTCGCGGAGCACGGCCTGTGGTACCCGCCGGACCCGTCGTCGTTCGAGATCTGCTCGATCGGCGGCAACGCCGCCACCAACGCGGGCGGCCTGTGCTGTGTGAAGTACGGCGTCACCACCGATTACGTGCTCGGGATGCAGGTCGTGCTCGCCGACGGCGCGGTGGTCCGGCTCGGCGGTCCGCGCTTGAAGGACTCGGCCGGGCTGTCGCTGACCAAGCTGTTCGTCGGCAGCGAGGGCACGCTGGGGGTGATCACCGAACTGACCTTGCGGCTGCTGCCCGCGCAACCGCCGCAGAGCACGGTCGTCGCGAGCTTCCCGACGCTCACCGCGGCCACGGAGGCGATCCTGACCATCACCGGCGAATTGCGGCCGTCGATGCTCGAGTTCATGGACTCGGTGTCGATCAACGCCGTCGAGGACGAGCTGCGGATGGGATTGGACCGGCAGGCGGCCGCGCTGCTGGTCGCGCGCTCCGACGCACCCGGCGAGTACGCCCGGCGCGAGGCCGAGGTCATGGCGGCGGCCTGCGAGAAGGCAGGGGCCACCGAGGTTTTCCACACCGAGGACCCTGCCGAGGGCGAGGCGTTCGCGGCCGCACGGCGTTTGGCGATTCCGGCCGTGGAGAAACTCGGGCCGCTGCTGCTCGAGGACGTCGGCGTGCCACTGCCCCGGCTCGGCGACCTGGTGACCGGCGTGGCCGAGATCGCCGAGCGCAACGCGGTGACGGTGTCGGTGATCGCGCACGCGGGCGACGGCAACACCCACCCGCTGATCGTGCACGACCCCGCCGACGCGGACCACACCGCGCGAGCGCACCGCGCCTTCGGCGAGATCATGGACCTCGCCATCGCTCTCGGCGGCACCATCACCGGCGAGCACGGCGTCGGCCGTTTGAAGAAGGCATGGCTGCCCGACCAGCTCGGCCCCGACGTGATGGCCCTGACCCGCCGCATCAAGGACGCGCTCGACCCGGACGGCATCCTCAACCCCGGCGCGATCCTGTGACCGAGCCGGAACATTCCGTACCGACAAGGAGTTCTACCCGACTATGACGACAAGGCTCGAACACAACGTCGCCGACACCCGCTACGAGATCTACATCGATGACACCCTCGCCGGGTACGCCGACTACGCCGAACGCGAAGACCTCAAGGTCCGCGACTTCCACCACACGCTGACCTTCCCCGAGTTCCGGGGCCGCGGGGTAGCCGCCCAAGTCGTCGAATTCGCCCTCAACGACTCCCGCACAGCGGGTTTCTCCGTCATCCCCACCTGCTGGTATGTGGAGCAGTTCATCACCGAACACCGCGAATACGCCGACATGGTCTCCTGACCGATCGTCGCGGCACGGCTTCTCCGGCTCAGCACTGCGTCGGCTGCCTCGTCCGCGACACGCCCCGGTGTCCTGAAACCCCGGTGATGTACCCGTCAATCCAGCAAATGTATGGACTGGACCCTCGTCGGAGTCGGAGGTTCGATGCAGAGGCGCGGGTAGAGCACCCCGCCTCGAATCCACAGACGAAAATTTTTCGGGGAGGTTCGATCTGTGTGGATATCTCGACTGGTCCGCGACGCCTCGGGCCGGATCGTCGACAGTTTCCTCGAGTACGCTGAGCACAATAAAGCTGTCACCGGCGACCGAACGGGGAAAGTTCGAGATCTGCTCGAGGAAATGGGCGCACAGGATGAACGTGGCGCAGCACGGATCCGGACGTCCACCGGACATGCGGCGAGCGGATCACAAACGACTTCGTCGACTTCGTCCACGCCGACGCGCACTTCCGGCAGGAAGCTCGAGATCCCCGATCTTTCGTCCATTCCTCCACTCGAAAGATTCATCCGCGGCTCGTCCGCCGACGACGACAAACTCCTGGCGACACTCTCCGCGCTGAATCGAAGGTACGGCCCGTACGATGTGCATATCGCTCAGGCGAATTACCTCGACGACGCCGAAGGATTCAAATACCATGCATCGATCCGTGACCCCGACAAGGGGATGGTCGGCATACTCGAGAGAAAAATATACAAAGACGAGCAGGGGCGGATAGTTGTCGAAAATCGAGTGATGGATCTCGACGACGATGCCACGGGGAAGGGGTTCGCCACCGCGTTCAACTCCGCGATGGAGGGCTATTACCGCAGATCGGGAGTAGATCGACTGAAGGTTTTCGCGACGGACGACGGGGGGTACGCTTGGGCGCGTGCGGGATACGACTTCGACACGAGTCCAGGGCTCATCGAGTCTTCGGTTTCCTCGATCACGGATAAGATCCGCAAAATATACGATCAGTGCTCGCCGGCCGATCGGGTACAACTCGACGACATCCTGCGCAGATTCGGGGGGCGTGTCATCGAATATCCGTCGCCGAACGAACTCGCGAGTTTGACCGGTGACGACCACCAACTCGGCAAGACGTTGATGAAGGGTACAGCATGGTACGGAGTGAGGGTCCTGTGAACGTGACGCCCGCAGAAGAGGAATTCATTCGCGCTCGCAGCAAGGCGATGTCCGACGCATTCATGGACTTCGTGACATCACGCGCGCTGGACATGGACATGGACACCTGGCCGGATGCCGACCGCCGGGAATTCGATATCCGCAACCGTGCCCTGATAGAGGAATGGAAGCGCAAGGCGCGAGAGTTGCCCTAGTCACCAGCGCCCGCCGACCATGCCGCACCTCCGCGAGTGCCACACCACTGTGAGGTCTACTCACGGTTTGCCGCGGCCATGTGCCACTCACGGATGCTCCGGGGTGTTGATTGGTTCAGGGGCGGTTGAAGAGGCCGTCGACTATGCCAGTGGTGAAGGTGTTCCACTCGGCTGAGGTGAACTTCAGGGCCGGGCCGGTCGGGTTCTTGGAGTCACGTACGCCGACTCCGCCTCCGGTGAGGAACGCGACCTCCACGCATTCCTTACCGGCCTGACTACGGCTGCTCTTGAACCACTTTGCCCCGGATAGCTCAACGTCCACGCTGCTCATGCTCCCTCGCTACCTGCCGCAGCAGATTCCTGCTCGAATTGACATCCAAGGCAGCTTCCCTGATGCGGTCGTACCGCTGAGTGTAGAACCGCACGTCGTCGGCATCCTCGAGGTACATATCGCCCACCGCGCCTTCGAGGTAGACGACGGGCGGCTCGATCTGATCCACAGGGCCGCTATCCCCGAAGGAGAGGATGACGAAGGGAGGCATGGACACTCCGCCTGGGAACCCTGCATCGAATGGCAGCACGCGAATAGTGACGTTGTCCCTTGTGGACACATCTGCCAGATAGCGGTTTTGCGTCGCCATGACCGCATGGCTACCGGCCACGCGCCGTAGCGAGGCTTCGCCGATCACCACATCGAGTGTGACCGGCTGTGTCCTGCGGGTGACGATGTTCTGTCGCTGCGCCTTGATCTGTCCACGTTGCTTCCACTGCTCCGGCGTTTCCTCCGGACACGCGAGACGAACAAGCGCCCGGTCGTAGTCGGCAGTTTGGAGCAGACCCGGTATCAGGTCGGGCTGGTATGACACCAGCTTCCCCGCTGCCGCTTCCAGTCCGACGTATACGTCGAAGGTCTTGGGGATGAAGTCGCCGTACTGGTGCCACCAGCTTTTGACATTCGCCTGTTTGGCCAGTCCCACAAGCGCGGCTGCCAGATCCTCCGGCACGCCGTACAAGTCGCACGCTGCTTGGATATCGCGAGTCCGGATTCGCGAGTTCTGCCCTTTCTCCAGCCGCTGCAGACTGCTCGCTCCGATCTCCAGCAGGTTCGCGGCCTTCACCTGGGTCATGCCTGCACGCGTACGCCACTCGGTCAGGTACCTCCCGAGCTGACGACGCGGCAGAGTCGAACCGATTTCTGACAAGTGGACCTCCCCTTACCCCGTCACGGGCACCCCGAATCACCCGTCTCGCGTACATCCTCACACCGTTTGCGGTGCGCGTGCTGGGCTTTCGGGGACCTTTTTTCGGTGTACCCGATTCGGGGTGCCCGCACCTGCGCGCCGTTGTCTGATGACCGTGCGCACCGACCGGGGTTGGGATTGCGGAGTCCGCGGAGCGATCCACTCCAATCCGTCGACATACCAAGCGAGGACAGGGTCGTGCGCACCTCCTACCCGCCGATGCGACCCGAGGTCTTCTGATGGATGCGCCGATAGCTTTCGGAGACACCCCGCTGTCTCGCTGCCACTACTACCGACGAGTGTGCAACCTGCCCGCGACCGTGGACCCGCCCCAGATCGGCCGAATCGTCGTGCGAACCGGGATGGTCTGGGCGATAACCATGCCCGCCGTCCTCGGACAGCACGTGAAGGCGTGGATGCGCAACCACGGCCACGAGTCGGGGCCGATTCTGTCGCATCCGCGATCGAAACGGTGGACGTTCATCATCCGGCCGGATCTGCCGGACGACGTACCCCTGTTCGCCGAGATGTTCCGCTTGAACGTGTCCGTCATCCGCTACGGCGGGACGATCGCCTTGCCCAGCCCCGCCGACCGAGGAACCCAGTTCCGCGCGTGGGTAACACGGCCCGATACGGCATTTCGCCCTTCCGGCCGTGTGGTCGTCGCAGCGATCCGTAACTGCGTAGCCGAAAAGACCGCACGCCGCAGGCGGTTGGCCACGTATGCCTGACCGCCCGCCATCCCCCATCCCCTCCGAGCCGGACGTTCACCTGTCGGTGTTCTGGCACGGCGCCCGCCTCGACTTCGTCGCCTGCCTTACGGCCGCATGCCTGTTCGTCCAGGAATGGCGCGCCCACCACTGGCACGACGCAGTGCAGGTATCCACAGATTGCACCGACAGTTACCCGAGACTGCCGTGCGAACGGCTGTATCTACACCCCTGACATCGACTCCATCGCCGCCCGAGCGAACGTCGCGTTCCTCAAAAGTTGAAACGGAATGATCCGTTCTGTTACTCTTCAAACAGAACGAAGCATTCCGTTTCCGAAGGAGATCGCCATGAGCACCATCAAGCCCTTCCGGGTCGACATTCCGCAGACGCAGCTCGACGATCTGGCCGACCGTCTGCGCCGCTCCCTGTGGCCGAGCGAACTGCCCGGCGTCGGCGACTCCTATGGGGTGCCCGAGGGCCGGGTGCGCGGCCTGGCACAATACTGGCTGGAGACCTTCGACTGGCGGGCGCTCGAGGCGAAGCTGAACGCCTACCCGCAGTTCACCACCGAGATCGATGGCGAGAACATCTACTTTCTGCACATCCGGTCAGCTCGCGCGGACGCGCTGCCGGTGGTCCTGACCCACGGCTGGCCCGGCTCGGTGCTCGAGTTCCTCGACGTCATCGAGTCGCTTACCGCGCCGGAGTCGCCTGCGGAGCCCGCCTTCCACCTGGTGATTCCGGCGCTGCCCGGCATGGGCTTCTCCGGCCCGACGCACAGCACCGGCTGGACCATGCGTCGCGTCGCCAAGGCCTGGATCGAGCTGATGGATCGGCTCGGTTACCAGCGCTTCGGTGCGATCGGCAACGACGGCGGCTCGATGGTCTCCCCGGAGATCGGTCGGCTGGCACCGGACCGGGTGGTGGGTGTCCATGTGACACAGCTGTTTTCGTTCCCGTCCGGCGATCCGGCCGAGTTCGTCGACCTCTCGCCGGAGGATCTGGCGGCGCTCGAACACCTGAAGTGGTTCCAGGACAACAAGATGGCCTTCAACATCCTGTGCAGCCAGCAGCCGCAGACGCTGGCCTACGCGCTCTCCGATTCGCCGATCGGCCTGCTGGGTTGGAACGCACAGCTTTTCGGAGAGAGTCTGGACGCCGATTTCGTCATCGGCAACGTCGCCCTCTACTGGCTGACCGGCACCGCGGCCTCCTCGCTCCGGTACTACTACGAGGAGGCGCACAGCACCGACCGCCCGACCGGCTCGACCACGACCCCCACCGCGCTTGCCATGTTCAAGGGCGACTTCCAGTCGATCCGCCGGTTCGCCGAGCGTGACCACAGCAACATCGTCAGCTGGAACTCCTACGACGCAGGCTCGGCGATCGGCGGTCCGAACGATGCCGCAGGCCACTTCGCCGCACACGAGGCACCCGAACTGCTCGTCGGCGACATCCGGCGGTTCTTCGCCCAAGTCGGCTGAAGTCCGGCCGCGCTCCGAGGGCTGTCACCGGATCGGGTTTGCGTGGTTCCGCGAATCCAGTGAGCCGACTTCGGTTCACTGGATTCGCCCATTAGACGAAACGCACTGTGAGCCTTTTGTCCACCGGGTTCGACTCGTCCTGCTCGGCGGCTCTGATCAGCACGGAAGCGATCGCTTCGAAAGATTCGACGCCCATCAGTTCTCTGCTGATACCGGAGTTCTCCCAGACGATCTCGACCGGGCGTTCGACGTCCGTGGACAGGCGGTCCCACAGAGCGTTCAGGTTGTGCCCGTAGTACGGGCCGAAGTCCAGGGGTGCCCACAGAGCGTGGTGCAGGTCCGCATGGATCCGGATCCGTGTTCCATCGATGGTGACGCGCATGGTGTTGCTTCCAGTTCGACAGTTGGATGAAGGAGCCAGTGCGGCACTCTATGTCGTTTGGATGGCAGCTTCGAGCGGGCGAAAGACAGACGTTCGGGCGGCCCATACACCTCGACGGCCCGAAAAGGGCCTGAGGTGCGTTCCAGGACCGCCCGAACGTCTACCGAAACATCACTTGAGCAGCGCGCGCGACATCACCAGGCGCTGGATCTGGTTGGTGCCCTCGTAGATCTGGGTGATCTTCGCGTCGCGCATCATGCGCTCCACCGGGAAGTCGGTGGTGTAGCCGGCGCCGCCGAACAGCTGGACGGCGTTGGTGGTGACCTCCATGGCGACGTCGGAGGCGAAGCACTTGGCGGCGGCGGAGATGAAGCCGAGGTTCTGCTCGCCGCGCTCGGCGCGGGCGGCCGAGGTGTAGACCATGAGGCGAGCGGCCTCGATCTTCATCGCCATGTCGGCGAGCATGAACTGGGTGTTCTGGAAGTCGGCGATCGACTTGCCGAACTGCTTGCGGTCCTTGGTGTAGGCGATGGCCGCGTCCAGCGCGCCCTGAGCCAGGCCGACGGCCTGCGCGCCGATGGTGGGGCGGGTGTGGTCGAGGGTCTGCAGCGCGGTCTTGAAGCCGGTGCCCGGCGCGCCGATCATGCGGTCACCCGGCACCCGGCAGTTCTCGAAGTACAGCTCGGCGGTGGGCGAGCCCTTGATGCCGAGCTTGTGCTCCAGCGGGCCGACCACGAAGCCCTCGTCGTCCTTGTGCACCATGAACGCCGAGATGCCGTTGGCGCCCTTCTCCGCGTCGGTCACCGCCATCACGGTGTACCAGGACGACTTGCCGCCGTTGGTGATCCAGCATTTGGAGCCGTTGATGATCCAGTCGTCGCCATCCTGCTTGGCCCGGGTGCGCATGCCGGCCGCGTCGGAGCCGGCCTCGCGCTCCGACAGCGCGTAGGAGGCCATCTCACCGTTGACGATGTCCGGCAGCACCTTCTGCTTCAGCTCCTCGGAACCGTTCAGGATCAGGCCCATGGTGCCGAGCTTGTTGACGGCGGGGATCAGCGAAGACGACCCGCAGACGCGCGCGACCTCTTCGATGACGATGCAGGTGGCCACCGAGTCCGCGCCCTGGCCGCTGTAGGCCTCGGGCACGTGCACGGCGTTGAAGCCGGAGGCGTTGAGCGCGGTCAGCGCCTCCTCCGGGAAGCGGGAGTTGCCGTCGACGTCCTTGGCGTGCGGGGCGATCTCCTTCTCCGCGAGAGCGCGGATCGCTTCGCGCAGCTCATCGTGGAAGTCCTCGAGCTTGAACAGGTCGAAATCGGGGTTTCCCGCCATCGGGCTTCACTCCTGGTCGTCGGTGGTCGGCGCCGCTTTCCCTCGAACGAAAGCAGCACATCGGCACTCAGTGCCATCTAACCGTCGAGTATACCCACATGGACGGCAATCACGTGGGGAGATGATGTGGCACTCAGTGTCAGATCGGTCGCACTCCGGGTCAGCTCACAGGGTACCGAGCTTTCGAACCAGCAAGTCCGCGATCTGCCTGGGCGGGGCGTCGCGCGGGAACACCGCGACGACCAGCTCGTCGGGATTCACGGCACGGCCCGCGCCGCGCGGGATCGCGGCCAGCTCCACCCGCAGGTCGGCGGCGCCCGCGTCCGACTCGCCGCGCACCATCCGGCGCAGCAGGTAGTTGTGCGTCGCGGTCACGGCGGCGGCGAACTGCACCCGCGCCAGGTCGGGGGCGTCGGGCAGCCGCTCGCGCAGGTAGTCGGTGAACAACCGCTCGTAGCGGAACACCGTGACGATCTCGCGCTCCCGCAGCGCGGGCACCCGCCGCACCACCTGATACCGCCGCGCCGCGATCTCCCGCCACTGCGTGAAACGCTCGAAGACCTGCACCACCGCCGCGCACACCGCCTCCCACGGGTCGTCGGCCGACGCGGCCAGGAACTCCGCCGCTTGCGCCAGCTGCGACTCGTGGTCGGCGAAGATCACATCCTCTTTCGACCGGAACTGCCGGAAGAACGTCCGCCGGGAGATCCCCGCCGCTTCCGCGATCTCGTCCACCGTCGTCGCCTCGTACCCCTTCTCGGCGAACAACCGCAGCGCCTGATCCACCACCGTCAGTCGAAAGTGCGCGGTGTCGTCGTCTCCCCGCGTCCGAGCGATATCCCCTGTAGTCACGACCTCACACCGTAGTCAGCGGCCGGGAGAGCGAATCCCCCACACCGGGACCTTCTGAGTCCGACGAAGCCGGGACCGTGCGACCGCCGATGCCGGGCAGGGTCGATAGACGCACTTCAGGGCCGTCGATCCGGTATCGGTCAGACGGCCCTCGGAGTGCTTCAGCTGCTCAGCGCTGCCGGGGCGCCATCCGCCGGTGCGGTTCGCAATCCCGCCGAGCCGATGGCGGCGCGACGCGCACGCAGACCGCTGACCAGGCACAATGTGACGCCGAGCGTGAGCCAGGCGAGCAGGACGAGCACGGCGTGGGTTGCCCCGTGGCCGTCGAAGAAGGCGGTCGAGCGCAGCAACCGGCCACCAGCGCCGGGCGGCAGCGCCTGGCCGAGCGCGCCGGACCAGCCCGGCAGCATCTCGGGTGCGGTCGCCGTGCCCGAGAGGGGGTTGCCGATGAGCATCATCACCACGGCGCCGATCCCGATCCCGGCGTAGCCGAGCAGCGCCTCCAGCCCGAGGACGGTCAGCGCGGTGGCCGCGATGGACAGGCCGACGGCGCCGGTGTTGGCGAGGTAGGAACCGCTCAGCGAGCCGAGCCAGAACTGCAGGATCGCGGTCACGGCCAGGCCGCCGGTGAGCGCGAAGGCCAGCGCCCCGATGACCCGGCGGAATGTGCCGCGAACAAGCCGGGTCAGCAGCACCGCGGCCAGCAGACCACCCATGACCAGGGGCAAGGCGCCCGCGGACAAGCCTGCGCCGCGCGGATCGTCGGCGGGCAGAGCGACGAGGTCGCGGACCGCCGTGCCGGACGTCCCCGGCTGCCCCAGGCCGGTCGCGACGCCCTGCAAGGTCTGAGCGACCGCGGGTCCTGCGGCGGAAGCGACGACGACCTGCGGGGCGCCGGAGCTGAGATCGATGGCCCCGTACACCTTCCGGTCGCGGATGAGTCGTTCCGCCGCCGCTGTGTCGGCTACCTCGCTGATCTCGAAGCCGCCAGGGAGGCGTTGATCGAGTGCGGTGCGCAGTTGCGCGACCGCGGGGCTCGGCCCCGCGACCGCGATCGGCACATCGTGGACCGACGACCGCACCGACGGCCAGGCGAAGGCGATGAGCAGCACGCTGACGAGCGCCGTGAGCAGCACGACTGCCCCGGCCACCGTCGGCCGGCGCGACGGAAACGGATCGGCGAGCGGCGCCCGCGTGGTCATGTTCTCTCCTCGAGCAGTGGGGCCGACTCAGCGCAAGGTCAGCGGGGTTTCGGAGTCGACGTGGGTCAGTTTCTGCGGGTTGCGCACGTAGTAGATGCCGGTGATGCGGGTGTCCTCCACGCGCATCGCGAGCACGCCGTCGAGTTCCCCGTCCATGTGCAGCGCCAGCGCGGGGCTGCCGTTGACCGTGGTCGGCTCGACGGTGAGCGCGACGTCGTTCTTGGTGAGGCCGCCGACGATGAACCGGGCCACCTTGTCGGCGCCGGCGACCGGCCGGGGCGTGGCCTGCTTGATGCCGCCGCCGTCACTGATGGCGACGACGTCCGGGGCGAGCACGTCGAGCAAACCCTGCACATCCCGTGTCTCGAGCGCGCGCCGGAACGCCTCGGCCGCCGCCTCGGCCTGGCGCGCGGTGACCGAGCGGCGGGGGCGGCGGGCGTCGACGTGGCGGCGGGCGCGGTGCGCGATCTGGTGGACGGCCGCTGGGGTCTTGTCGACCGCGGCCGCGATCTCGTCGTAGCCGAATCCGAAGGCTTCGCGCAGCACGAACACCGCCCGTTCGGTCGGGGTCAAAGTCTCGAGCACGAGCATCAGCGCCATCGACACGCTCTCGGCGAGTTCGACGTCGGCGGCCACGTCCGGAGTGGTGAGCAGCGGTTCCGGCAGCCAGGAGCCCACGTAGGCCTCCCTGCGGCGCTTCATCGAGCGCAACCGGTTGAGCGCTTGCCGGGTGGCGATCCGGACCAGATAGGCGCGCGGCTCGGTGACGTGCGCCGCGTCGACGCCGACCCAGCGCAACCAGGTTTCCTGCAAGACGTCGTCGGCGTCGGCCGCCGATCCGAGCATCTCGTAGGCGACCGTGAAGAGAAGGTTGCGATGGGCGAGGAACGTCTCGGTCGCCTCGGCCGTGGCATGGTCGCCGCTGTCCCGGCTGTCCGCCTCGCGGTCGGTCGACCGTTGTCCATCGGTGCCACTGGTTGGTTCCATGAGGTCCTCTTCTGTAGACGTTCGATCCGATTCGTGGGCGCACAGCGCACCCCGGACGACATGCGCCCCCGTTCGCGAGATCGCGCGAGTGGGGCAGCGGCACGACGCTGCCCCAGCCTGCGCAGCCGCCGCGACCACTCGAATGGCGGTTTCTACACCACCCGTTCGGCGACGACCGGCGCGCCGACGCCCTGTGCCTGCAACAGCTGCGGCCGGTGCTTGCCGTCCTTGGGCCAGTGGTGCGACCCGGGCTTGCGCGCTTCGTTCACCAGATGCTTGACGCTGGAGGCGCAGGCGAACTCCTTGAGCTTCGTGCCCGCGAGCCCACTGAAATACAGCGGCATCGCGGTGTCGTCCTTGCGGCCGAGCTGGAAGATCCCGGCATCCCGGCCGAAGCTGAGGCACATCGCGGGGAACGACAGGTCGACCGGCGCGGGCTGCGCACCCGCGATCCGGTTCAGCACCGTGTCGGCGGCATGGGCCCCGAGGCAGCCCGCGGCGTAGGCGCTCATCCGGAACGGCAGGTCTGATGGCGCCGCCGAATCTCCCGCCGCGACGATGCGGTCGTCGTCGACGCTGGTCAGGGTTTCGTCGGTGAGCAGGCGCCCGGCGGTGTCGGTGCGCAGCCCGCTGCGGGCGGCCAGATCGGGCACACCGAAACCCGCCGTCCAGATGGTGACCCGACTCGCCAACGTGCGACCGTCACCGAGCTCGACGGCCTCCGGTGTCACCGCCGTGACCGCCGCGTCAGGGCCTTCCACCAGGGTGACCCCCAGTTTGACGAGGTATTTGCGGGCGGTACGCCGGGCCCGGGGGTGCAGGTACGGACCGACGACCGCGCCGCAGACCAACGTGACGGCGCGGCCCTGTTCCGCCAGCTCCGCGGCAGTCTCGATACCGGTGGGCCCACCTCCGACGACCGTCACCGCAGCCGACAGCGGTGTGTCGTCGAGCACCGACCGCAACCGTCGCGCCGCCTCCAAAGTGGCGATGGGGTAAGCGAACTCGTCCGCACCCGGCACCCGCGAAGCCGCGCTGCCGCTGCCCACCGCGTAGATCAGATAGTCGTAGGCGATCGCACCGCCGTCGGCCAGCGTCACGCTGCGCTCCGCCGCGTCGATCCGCGTCACGCTGTCGACCACCAGCCGCACCCCCTCGGCCAGAACTTCCTGATAGTCGACCACCGCGTCATGGGTCCCGCCGACCAGCTGGTGCAGCCGCAGCCGCGGAACGAACGCCGAGCGCGGATTGATCACCGTCACCCGCACGTCCGCACGCTGGGTCAGGCGATTGGCCGCCATCACCCCGGCATATCCGCCGCCGATCACAACCACATCGATCTTCTCGCTCATGGTGTCTCCTTCGCTCCGAAAGGCTCGAGCACAAGACACCGCGGCTACGAACTTCCTGACACGTTGTGACACAGATCACTTTCCCGAGTTGGCTCGCGGAATGCGGACGGCTGCATGCGAGCCTGTTTCGAATATTTCGAATGCTTCGTATACTTCGATAAGGAGGTGATCAGTGTGGCAAACATTCGCGATGCGAAGCGCACCGAACCGGGAGCGATCGATGCAGACGTCGCAGCTCGCGCGATGCGGCGGATCAAGGACTATCTGATGCGGCACCCCGGCGAGCAGACCATTCAGGTCGCCCCCGAGCATCCAGGCGACGACGCTTTGGTGTTGCCCCGACAGGCCGTCAGCTTGTTGGCATTCATCCTGGCGCAGGCGGCGGAAGGACGCGGTGTCACCGTGGTGCCCTCCCATGCCGAACTCACCACGCAGCAGGCGGCGGACATGCTGAACGTATCGCGCCCTTACGTCGTGACACTGTTGGAAACAGGCGAGATTCCCTTTCGTCGAGTAGGCCGTCATCGCCGGATCCGATACGACGACTTGAAGCAATACCAGCGGCGAGCCGAGGTCAAGAGTCGAGCCGCGATGGACGAGTTGGCGCAACTCGGCCAGGACCTCGGCATCTGACCATGGCTCTCGTTGTCGTGTACGACGCCAATGTGCTGTATGGCAATACGCTGCGGGATCTACTCATCCGCCTCGCGCGGTCGGGTGCCGTACAAGCGAAGTGGACTGATCGCATCCTGGACGAGGCACTGAACAACCTGTCGGCGAAACGGCCGGACATTCCGGTCGACCGGCTGGCCCGACTGCGCACGTTGATGAACGATGCCGTGCCGGATTGCCGAGTCTACGGATACGAACCTCTGATCGAAGCGGTGAAGCTGCCGGACCCAGATGATCGGCATGTCCTCGCAGCAGCCATCGCAGCGAAGGCGCAAGTCATCGTGACGTCCAACCTGGCGGACTTCCCGGACGATGCACTGGAACCCTGGAATATCGAGGCGAAGAGCCCCGACGATTTCCTGCTCGACCAGATCGATCTGGACGACCGTGTGGTCTGGGCGTGCATTCAGCAGATCGCCGATTCACGGATCAACCCACCGGAAACCATCGAAGACGTGCTGGACGCTTTGGAGAACGCGGGATTGGTGGAAGCGGTCGCGAACTTGCGTGCAGGCAGGCGCGACCGCTGACCGTCTACCGCTCAGCCCAAGAGCTTGGTGCGCAGGGCGTCGTCCTTTTCCAGGACCATCTGCTCTAGACCGGCCTGGAACTGTTCCATGCGGGTGCGCAGGGCCGGGTCGTGGGCGGCGAGGATGCGGGCGGCGAGCAGGCCCGCGTTGCGGGCGCCGCCGATGGAGACGGTGGCGACCGGCACGCCCGCGGGCATCTGGACGATGGACAGCAGCGAGTCCATGCCGTCGAGGTACTTGAGCGGCACCGGCACGCCGATCACCGGCAGCGGCGTCGCGGAGGCGACCATACCGGGCAGGTGGGCCGCGCCGCCCGCGCCGGCGATGACGACCTTCAATCCGCGACCCGCCGCCGACCGCGCGTAGTCGAGCATGCGCTGCGGGGTGCGGTGCGCCGAGACGACGCCCACCTCGAAGCGGATCCCGAACTCGGCCAGAGCCTCGGCGGCCGCCTCCATCGTCGGCCAGTCGGAGTCGCTGCCCATGATCAGGCCGACAGCCGGGGCGATAGCCAGTTCTTCACTCATGCGGATCCCATCCGTCGGTCCAAATCGCGTGCGACATCCAGTGCGCCGCCCGCTCGGCCTTCTCCCGGACCTCGGCCACGTCGTCGCCGAGGATGTTGACGTGCCCGATCTTGCGGTCGGGTCGTTCTCCCTTGCCGTACAGGTGCACCTTCGCCTCCGGGATCCGGGCGAACAGGTGGTGCAGCCGCTCGTCCATCGACATCGCCGGGGCCTGCGGCGCGCCGAGGATGTTCGCCATCACGGTCACCGGGGCCAGCGGCGCGGTGTCACCGAGCGGGTAGTCGAGCACGGCGCGCAGATGCTGTTCGAACTGCCCGGTACGCGCGCCGTCCATCCCCCAGTGCCCGGAGTTGTGCGGGCGCATGGCCAGCTCGTTCACCAGCAGCTCGCCGTCGGTGGTCTCGAACAGCTCCACCGCCATGACGCCCACCACACCGAGTTCCTTGGCCAGGTTCAACGCCATGGTCTCCGCCGCCGCGGCCGTGTCCTCCGGCAGGCCGGGCGCGGGCGCGATGACCACCGCGCATTGCCCCTTCCGCTGCACCGTCTCCACCACCGGCCAGGTCGCCGCCTGCCCGAACGGCGAACGGGCCACCATCGCCGACAGTTCGCGCCGCAGGTCGATCTTCGCTTCCGCCAGCAACTGGACGCCGCGGCCGAGCTGATCGGTGACGATCGCCGCGGCCGCGTCGGCGGACTCGGGCATCCACACGCCGCGCCCGTCGTAACCGCCGCGCACCGCCTTCAGCACGATCCGCCAGCCGTGCTCGTCGCCGAACCGCACGGCGTCGTCGACCGAGTTCACCGGGATGAACGCGGGCACGGGCAGCCCGAGTCCGCTCAGCTTGGTGCGCATCGCCAGCTTGTCCTGCGCGTAGACCAGCGCCTGCGGCGGCGGCTGCACATTGACGCCCTCGGCGACCAGCGCTTCCAAGTGCTCGGTCGGCACATGCTCGTGGTCGAAGGTCAGCGCGTGCGAGCCGACCGCCGCCTTGCGCAGCGCGGTCAGGTCGGTGTGGCTGCCGAGCACCACCTCGGGACTGACCTGCGCGGCCGGGTCGTCGGGGTTCTCGGCGAGCACGCGCAGCCGCTGGCCCAGCGCGATCGCCGCTTGATGGGTCATGCGCGCCAATTGACCGCCACCGATCATGGTGACGGTGGGCATGGCCGATGGATCGAAGGAACGTGCGCTCACGTCGGACAATATTGTCATGTCCGGCGCGAATGATCGGTACCGGTACACTCCGGTCTTGTGTCATTCGTCGACGACGTGGTCAGCGTCCTCCCCAAGCCGCTGCAAGATATCGCGTACCGGCATCGGGAATTGATCAAGTTCGCGATCGTCGGCGCGACCACGTTCGTGATCGACAGCGGCATCTTCTACATGCTGAAGTGGACGGTGCTCGCGGAGAAACCGGTGACGGCCAAGATCATCTCCGGCGTCATCGCCGTGATCGCGTCCTACATCCTGAACCGGGAATGGTCGTTCAAGAATCGCGGCGGACGAGAACGGCATCACGAAGCGCTGCTGTTCTTCGCAGTCAGCGGCGTCGGCGTCGTGCTGGCCTTCACGCCGCTGTGGATTTCCAGCTATGTCTTCGACCTGCGCCAGCCCAACGTGAGCTTCACGGTCGAGAACATCGCCGACTTCATCAGCGCCTTCATCATCGGCAATCTGCTGCAGATGGCCTTCCGTTTCTGGGCGATGCGCCGCTGGGTCTTCCCGGACGAAATGAGCGAGCTCGAAGCGGAATTCGTGGACCTCGTGGAAGAGGAACTCGGCCGCGGCTGAGTCACCGCGGCTCGGGCGCCACGGTGTTCGCCGGGCGTGCCTTCGAGGACCCGAGGAACACCGCGAACAGCGCCGGCCTGCGCCGCTGCAATTCCAATCGCCCACCGTCCGCCTCGACCAGGGCCCGCGCCAGCGCGAGCCCGACGCCGGTGGAACCGCCCGCGGAGAAGCCCCGGTCGAAGATGTGCGGGGCCAGCTCGTCGCGCACCCCGTGCCCCTCGTCGGCGACCTCGACACAGACCAGCGGCTCGCGGTCGGCCCCCGGCCGCACCGAACGCACCGACACCGTGCAGGTGCCGCCGCCGTGCATGAGCGCATTATCCACCAGCACCGCCACCGCCTCGCGCAGCCGTGAGCCCGTGATCGGGGCGCGCAGCGACTCGTCGCCGGTGAGCGTGAGTGTCCGGCCCGCCTCGGTGAACGGGTGGGTCCATTCGGCGACCACGCCGCGCAACTCGTCCATCACGGGCAGCGGATCGCGATCGGCCGCGTCCTCGTCGCGGGAGGCCCGGACCAGATCGTCGATCGCGTCGGTGAGCCGGTCGACCTGGGCCATGGCCTCCTCGGCCTCGTGCACCACCTCCGGGTCGGGATGCGCGGACAGCTCGTCCAGCCGCAACCGCACGGCGGTCAGCCTGCTGCGCAGCTGATGCGACACGTCCGCCACCAGGGCGTGTTCGCGCTGGAGTCGTCCGGCGATCTCCACGGTCGCCGAGTCGAGCACGTCGGAGACGCGATCCAGTTCCGCGATGCCGTGCCTGCGCGGATCAGCCCGGAAATCCCCCATCGCCAGCCGCGCCGCGCGCGCCGCGACGTCCCGCAGCGGATCGGCCACCCGGCGGGCGGTGACCACCGCGACCGACACCGCCGCGCCGAGCGATGCGAGCACCGCCAGCGCGACCACCGCGACCGCTTGGCGCTGCATGGCGTGCATCGGCGCCGACGGCACCTCCAAGCGCAGCGACGCCGACTTGCCCATCGACAGCGACTCGACCAGCGGATCGGGCACCTCGGCCACACCGACATCGCGCCGGGAGGCGTTGTCCTGTTGGGACGGGTAGACGATGGTGAGCCTGCCGTTCTCGGGCACCAACGGCGCGACCGACCGGATGTCCAGTTCGCCGGACACCGTGCCGTCGCGTTCCTGCGCGATGATCTCCGTGGCGATCCGGTCCAGCCGGTTCTGCAGGTCGTTGCGCGTGATGTCCTCCACCCACAACCACGCCGTGTAGATGAGCGGCACGCCGAGCACCACCGTGGTGAGGGTCAGCACGGTGAGCATGGAACGCAGGATCCGGCGGCGCACGTCAGTCGGTGTTCAGCCGGAATCCGACACCGCGGACGGTGACGATGCGCCGTTCGGCCATGGGGCCCTCGTCACCGATCTTGCGGCGCAGCCAGGACATGTGCATGTCCAGCGTCTTGGAACCGCGCAGCTCCGCGTCGCCCCAGACCTCGCGCAGGATGGTCTCGCGCGGCACCACTTGACCCGCCCGGTCGATCAGCACCTTGAGCAGCTCGTATTCCTTGTTGGCCAAACCGATTTCGACGCCGTTGACCAGCACGCGCCGCGCGGCGGGCTCCAGGCGGATGCCGCCCACCTCCACCGTGTCGTCGCCGATCCCGCTGCGCCGCAACAGCGCTCGCACCCGGGCGAGCAGCTCGGCGAGCCGGAACGGCTTGCCGACGTAGTCGTCGGCGCCCGCGTCCAGTCCCACCACGAAATCCACCTCGTCGGTGCGCGCGGTGAGCATCAGCACGGCCAGGTCCGCCCCGCGGGCGCGCACCTGGCGGCACACCTCCAGCCCGTCCATACCGGGCAGGCCGAGGTCGAGAATGAGCAGGTCATGGCCGCCCTCCAGGGCTCGCTGCAGCACGGCCGGGCCGAAACTCTCTACGGTGACCGAGTAGCCCTCGCGGCCGAGCGCGCGCGACAGCGGGGCGGCGATGGCGTCGTCGTCCTCGGCCAGCAGTACAGCGGTCATACGCCCAGGTTACGGGCTCACCGGTAGCTGGGACGGTCGTCCCGGCGCTCGTCCCGGCCGTCGCGATGGCGCTCGACCTCGAACACCTGGTGGTACAGCAGCGCGTGCACCTGCTGCACCGACGGGATGTCGTCGTACTCCAACGGCTCCGAGGAGGACGACTCGATGATCAACGTCCCGGTGCCCAGCAGCCGGTCGAACAGCCCGTGCCGGAACTGCACACTGGAGATCCGGCTCATCGGGATATCGATGCCGGTGTGGGTGAGCACCCCCTGGCGCACCAGCACTCGCCGGTCGGTGACGATGAAATGGGTCGATTTCCAGCTGACAATCGGTGCGACACAACGCCAAAGCAGAATCGCCGCATACACCACGAGCACCGTGATGAGCAGCGCCGAACCGGTGGTGCCGGTGGCCTTCTGCGAAACGAGTCCCCCGGTGAAACCGGCGAGCGCCGTGGCCACGATGAGCGTCACGATCGGCCAGAAGAGCATTTTCCAATGCGGGTGGCGATGCAGCAGCAACCGTTCGTCGGGTGTCAGCACATCCTCGGGATAACCCATGTCAGGAACACTACCGCGTGAAGATCCCGGAACGACCGACACCGCAGCGCGTCATGCTGCACAATCGGCACCCTGCGTGTGACGATTCCGCGCAGTGGCTCTCTGTATCGCGCAACGCCCGGCTCACCATCACCGCCGATCCGACCGTGGAGGAACGCGTGACCAAAGACCTGACCCCGCTGCAGATCCTGACCGAACTCGAACCCGTCGCCGAGCAGAATGTGCACCGGCACCTCTCCATGGCGAAAGACTGGAATCCGCACGATTACGTCCCGTGGAGCCAAGGCCGCAATTTCGCCGCCCTGGGCGGCGTGGACTGGGAGCCGGAGCAATCGCGCCTCAGCGAAGTCGCCCGGGTCGCCATGATCACCAACCTGCTCACCGAGGACAACCTGCCCTCCTACCACCGAGAGATCGCGCTGAACTTCTCCGAGGACGGCCCGTGGGGTACCTGGGTCGACCGCTGGACCGCCGAGGAGAACCGCCACGGCATCGCCATGCGGGACTACCTGGTCGTCACCCGCGCCGTCGATCCGGTCGCCCTGGAAGAGGCGCGGATGATCCACATGAGCAACGGCGTCCAGTCACCGCAGGGCTGGGGCGGATTCCTGGCGAGCGTCGCCTACGTCACCTTCCAGGAGCTGGCCACCCGTGTCTCGCACCGCAATACGGGCAAGGCGTGCGACGACGCCGTCGCCGATCGCCTGCTCCAGCGCATCGCCGCCGACGAGAACCTGCACATGATCTTCTATCGCTCGGTGTGCGGCGCCGCGCTGGATCTCGTGCCCGACCAGGCCATGCCCGCGATCACCAGGATCATCACGAATTTCCTGATGCCCGGCGCCGGGATGCCCAACTTCCGCCGCTACGGCGTGCTGATGGCCAAGCACGGCATCTACGACCTGCGCCAGCATCTGGAGGAGGTCGTCGAGCCGGTACTCAAGCAGTGGAACGTCTTCGAGCGCTCGGATTTCGGGCCGCGCGGCGAGCAGGCGCGCGACGAACTGGGCGAATTCGTGGAGAAGCTCGGCAAGAACGTGATCAAGTTCGAGGAGCAGCGCGACCGGGCGCTCGCCCGCGAGGCCGCGCGCGGGGTCACCGAGTCCGTCTGAGGCCAGGAACCAAGCCGATCACGACCCTCGGTACCGGCCGAGCATTCCCCTCGGTACCGGCCGAGCATTCCGCTCGGTACCGGCCGAGCATTCCGCTCGGTACCGGGGCCGGGCACGCCGCTCGGTACCGGCCGGGCACGCCGCTCAGTACTGGGCGCGCAGATGCGTGACGTCGCCCGCGGACACCGCCTGGTCGCCGATGAGCAGGCGGCCGTAATCGTCGACGCCCGCGGCGACGCCGGTCAGCGTCCGGCCACCGGGTAGCTCGGCGCGGACCTCGGTGCCGATCGTGGCGCACCGCTCCCGGTAGGCGGCGGCGAGCTCGTCGGTCGCCCAGTCCGCGTCGCGCCACGCGGTGAAGCGACGGACGAACTCGACGAGCAGGGATCGCACGAGCACCGTGCGATCGGTCTCCCGCGCGCCCGCGATGGTCAGCGACGTGGCGTGTGGCACCGGCAGTTCTTCCTCGGTGAGACTCACGTTCAGCCCGAGCCCGATCACCACCGCGGGCGCGCCACCGCTCGACGCGACCTCGGCCAGGATGCCCGCCACCTTGCGGCCCTCGATCAGCACGTCGTTGGGCCATTTGAGTTCCGCGGCCACGCCTGCCGTGGTCCGCAGCGCGTCCACCACGGCGATGCCGGTCAGCAGAGCCAGCCAGGCCAGCGACGCGGGCCCGATCCCCGGCAACCGCACCAACAGCGACATCGCGAGCTGCGCCCGGGGCGGGCTGACCCAGGGTCGCGCGTGCCTGCCCCGGCCCTGCACCTGCGTCTCCGCCAGCAGAACCACGTGGTCGGCGTCCGGATCCGCCGCCCGCGCGATCAGATCCGCGTTCGTGGACCCGGTCGACTCGACCACATCGATCCGCGAGAAGAACGACAGCTCGGGCGTGTCGGCGGCACTGCGCCGCAACTGCTCTGCATCCAACGGTGGCCTCTGCACACCGGCAGGCTACTCGCCGTGCGGGGCGCTACCCGACCAGGTCGTAACCGGAGAAGATCGGGTCACGCGCCGCCGCGCCCATGCGGTCGCCGTCCTCGGGCTCGCCTTCGGCGGTCTCGGCCCAGCACTCCGGCTCGCCGTACTTCGGCTCCGTTTCGGCGGTTCGCGTCCACGCCGCGGCGGCGGCGTATTCGGCGAAGGTTCTACCCCATTCCCACATGACGCGCTCCTCCCCTGAGCCCGGAAATCATTCGCCCTCAGGCTATTCGGACCCCACCAGCGGGCGATACTCATTTTTCGCCTTCCGACCCTGCTACCGACCAGGAAGTTTGCCTAGGAAAATTGATCTAGCTGCGGTTTTTACTCACCGGTAGCCCCCGTCTGGGTTACCGGGAAACACTGGTACTGGTTACACTCCGAAGCCATGACGAGTGTCCAGCAGCAGCCCGCATCAGGTCCGGCGGGCTCCCCCGATATCCACACCACCGCCGGGAAGCTGGCTGACCTGCGGAATCGGCTGGAAGAGGCCAAGCACCCGATGGGTGAGGCCGCGGTCGACAAGGTGCACGCGAAGGGCAAGATGACTGCCCGCGAGCGCATCCTCGCTCTGCTGGACGAAGGCTCTTTCGTCGAGCTCGACGCACTGGCCCGCCACCGCAGCGTCAACTTCGGCCTGGAGAACAACCGGCCGCTCGGCGACGGCGTGGTGACCGGCTACGGCACCATCGACGGCCGCGACGTCTGCATCTTCAGCCAGGACGTCACGGTGTTCGGCGGCAGCCTCGGTGAGGTCTACGGCGAGAAGATCGTCAAGGTGATGGACCTGGCCCTGAAGACCGGCCGCCCGCTGATCGGCATCAACGAGGGCGCGGGCGCGCGTATCCAGGAGGGCGTGGTCTCCCTGGGTCTGTACGGCGAGATCTTCCACCGCAACATCCAGGCCTCGGGTGTGATCCCGCAGATCTCGCTGATCATGGGCCCGGCCGCGGGCGGTCACGTGTACTCCCCCGCGCTCACCGACTTCGTCGTGATGGTCGACGGCACCAGCCAGATGTTCGTCACCGGCCCGGACGTCATCAAGACGGTCACCGGCGAGGACGTCACCATGGAGGACCTGGGCGGCGCGCACACGCACATGACCAAGTCCGGCGTGGCGCACTACGTCGCCTCCGGCGAGCAGGACGCCCTGGACTACGTCAAGGACCTGCTGTCCTACCTGCCGAGCAACAACCGCGCCGAGGCCCCGCGGTTCCCGGCCACCGACCCGATCGACGGCGCCATCGAGGACTCGCTCACCGACGAGGACCTCGAGCTGGACTCGATCATCCCGGACTCGCCGAACCAGCCCTACGACATGCACGAGGTGATCCGTCGCCTGCTCGACGACGACGAGTTCCTCGAGGTGCAGGCCGAGCGCGCGATGAACATCATCGTCGGCTTCGGCCGGATCGACGGCCGCAGCGTGGGCATCGTGGCCAACCAGCCCACCCAGTACGCGGGCTGCCTGGACATCGACGCCTCGGAGAAGGCCGCGCGCTTCGTGCGCACCTGCGACGCGTTCAACATCCCGATCATCACCCTGGTCGACGTGCCCGGCTTCCTGCCCGGCACCGGCCAGGAGTACAACGGCATCATCCGGCGCGGCGCGAAGCTGCTCTACGCCTACGGTGAGGCCACTGTGGGCAAAATCACGATCATCACCCGCAAGGCCTACGGCGGCGCCTACGACGTCATGGGTTCCAAGCACATGGGCGCCGACGTGAACCTCGCCTGGCCCACCGCGCAGATCGCCGTCATGGGCGCGTCCGGCGCCGTCGGGTTCGTCTACCGCAAGCAGCTGCAGCAGGCCGCCAAGGACGGCGGAGACGTCGATGCGCTGCGGCTCGAGCTCCAGAACGAGTACGAGGACACGCTCGTGAACCCGTACGTCGCCGCCGAGCGCGGCTACGTGGACGCGGTCATTCCGCCCTCGCACACCCGTGGCCAGATCGTGTCCGCGCTGCGACTGCTCGAACGCAAGATGGTGACCCTGCCGCCGAAGAAACACGGCAACATCCCGCTGTGATCGAGCGATACCCTCGATAGGCCGCGCGCAAAGGGTGGCATCGGTCTCGGTAACACTTACTCTGGCGTGTACCGGCTTGTTGCAGAGAAGCAATGAGTGCGTCCGAGGACAGTTGCTTCATCCATAACTTGTCGGAAAACGGGAACAGCCTGATCAGTTCCGCTGATAAGGGCGAAGAGAGGACCTGGCACTGTGACGACCGTGGCAGAAGAAGATGTGTTGAGCGCCGTCGAACTGGATCTGACAGTCGACCCGATCGCAGACGAGGCCGGTGCGTCCACCGGTCCGACCGCGACAGCGCAATCCGCCGAGGCCACCCCGGAGCCGTTCTTCCGTGTCGTGAAGGGCTCGCCGACCGATGAGGAACTCGCCGCGCTGGTATGCGTGCTGTCCGCCGCCGCGAACAGCGCCGCGCCGGCCGGGCCCTCGGGTCCGCCCGACCTGTGGGGCCATCCCACGCTGATGCACCGCGGCTCTTCACCGTTCTCTCCCTACTCTTTCCCGCTGCTGTCCCACCTGCGCGGGTGACGCGGCTGATCCTGGCTTCCGCGTCCCCGGCCCGCCGGGAGGTTCTCCGCTCGGCGGGCATCGACCCGATCGTCCGGGTCTCCGCCGTGGACGAGGACGCGGTCGCCGCCGCCCTCCCGGAGGGCACGCCACCTCAGGGGGTCGTGGTGGAGCTGGCGCGCGCCAAAGCCGCCGCCGTGGCGGCCGCGATCCCGGAATTCGCGGCCGATTGCGTTGTCGTGGCCTGCGACTCGATGCTGCTCGTGGACGGCGAGCTGCAGGGCAAACCGCACACCCCCGAGGTCGCTCGCGCACGATGGGGCGACATGGCCGGACGCAGCGCGGATCTGGTCACCGGCCACTGCGTGGTGCGGATGCGGGATGGCCACATCACCGCCGAGGCGGTCGACTGCAGCAGCACCACCGTGCATTTCGCCAAGCCGGAGCCGGACGAGCTGGACGCCTACATCGCGACCGGTGAGCCGCTCCAGGTGGCGGGCGCGTTCACCCTCGACGGGCTCGGCGGCTGGTTCGTCGATCGCATCGATGGCGACCCGTCCAGCGTCATCGGGATCGGGCTACCACTGCTGCGCCGATTGCTTGGCGACGTTGGGATCGGCGTTACGCAACTGTGGGGCCACACGGCCTGACGGCGCGGTCAGCGCTTCGGCGTCGCCACCGGGGGGCACCGTCGCCGCCTGCTGGGCCTCGGCGCGCTGGGCCGCGATGAGTTCCAGCCGGGCCACGCACAGCTCCGGCTCGACGAACGGATGCATCCGCACGTCGATCGTCCCCTGCGCACCGCCCCGGTCGAGCACCTCCTCGATGAGACCGAGGTGCACGCCGCAAACCACTTCGGAGTGCGTCCGCGCGAGTTCGCGCAACGGGCACGCCGTCAACCGGATCAGCGCCTTGCCCTCGGTCTCCGGAGACGGGTCACGCTCCGGGGCGAAACCCAGTTCCGACATCAACGTCATCGTGAGGTCCTTGGCGTCCTCCAGCGACTCCACCCGATGGTCGCCGACGTCGAGCCGGCTGCCCCAGGCGCGGCCCGCCGCGATCGCGGCCTCCGACCTGCGCCGCGAGTCCGGGCCGAGCTGGTCGGCGAGCACCTGCGCCAGATCCTGGTAGCCGACCGATCGCTGCACCGCGCTGTATCCGATGCGCGGCCGCCCACGCCCGCGCGGCGGCTGCTGGAACTGCCGGACGAGGGATTCCCTGGTGAGCACATCGAGGTGGAAACGGACCGTGGTGACGTGCTGTCCGGTGATTCTGGCCAGTTCCTGGGCGTCGAGAGGCTCGCTGGCGCCACGTAGGATCGCGAGCAGTCGCCGCCGCGGCCAAGAATCGGACATAGCTCACCCCTCCTCCCGGGAGACTTTATCGGATGTGGGTGCCCTTTATTCGGCCCTCATCCGATTTGTGATCTGAAACGAAGGTCACTGTCGCCTCACACCTACGATCGCTGTGAGGCCTCGAACCGCTGTCACCACCGTCCACCCATGCGTGAAGGACCCAACACCGTGCCCGTCGCTCCGGACCCTCATCCCTCACTCGGTTCCTACGCATATCCTCACCGACTAGTAACCACGGAGTGGCTGTCGGCAAACATAGGCGCGCGCGGACTCAAGATCATCGAGGCCAACGAGGACACGCTGCTCTACGACATCGGGCACGTTCCGGGCGCCACCAAGCTGGATTGGCGAAGCGATCTGAACGATCCGGTCACGCGCGACTATATCGACGGAACCCGCTTCACCGAACTGATGCGCGCCAAAGGGATAGAACGTGACGACACGGTTGTGATCTACGGGGATCGGGGCAATACGCAGGCGGCGCACACCGCGTGGGTGTTCACGCTGTTCGGACACGAGGACGTGCGCCTGCTCGACGGTGGGCGCGCGGCGTGGATCTCCGAGGGGCGCGACACGACATTCGAGCCCGACTACCCGGTGCGCAGCGCCTACCCCACCGTGCGCCGGGACGACGTCACCTTCCGCGCCTTCCGGGAGGACGTGCTCGCCCACTTGGGCAAGCCGGTGATCGACGTGCGTTCGGCCGAGGAGTACTCCGGCACGCGCGTGGGCGAACCAGCCGATCCCGAGGACGCCGCACTGCGCGGCGGCCACATTCCCAGCGCGTCGAACATCCCGTGGTCGGAGGCGCTCGCGGCCGATGGGAGCTTCCGATCCCGCACCGAACTCGACGACGTCTACCGCGCGTTGGCCGGCCAGGACGAGGTGATCGTCTACAGTCGAGTCGGCGCGCGATCCGGCCACACCTGGTTCGTCCTGACCTACCTGCTCGGACGCGAGGGCGTACGCAACTACGACGGGTCCTGGACGGAGTGGGGAAACTCGGTGCGGATGCCGATCGCCAGAGGGGACGAACCCGGTGAAGTACCCGCTCGCGGCGGTTCGCGGCGCGCCAGGAGCAGGTAGGGCGGGGCGCGGTCCCAAACACAGGCCGCGTACGTTGTGATCCACGACCTACTGATCAGTAGGGCTAGCCGAGTGCGGCGTCTGTTGGCAGACTGCCTACACTCGCCCGAGACGTAAGTTTGTCGACTATGGGAGCGGAGCCTGCGCAGCGACCCCATCCCGGCGAAGCGACCAGAAGAATGCACACAGGAGGCTCAGTGCCCAGCCATGCCAGCGCGCGGATCACAAAGGTACTCGTAGCTAACCGAGGCGAGATCGCCGTGCGCGTGATCCGGGCGGCCAAGGATGCCGGTATCGGCAGCGTCGCGGTCTACGCCGAGCCGGATGCCGACGCTCCGTTCGTCAAGCTCGCCGACGAGGCCTTCGCCCTGGGCGGGCAGACCTCGGCAGAGTCGTACCTGGTGTTCGACAAGATCCTCGACGCCGCCGCCAAGTCCGGCGCCGACGCCATCCACCCGGGTTACGGCTTCCTGTCCGAGAACGCCGACTTCGCCCAGGCCGTCATCGACGCCGGGCTGATCTGGATCGGTCCCTCCCCGCAGTCCATCCGCGACCTGGGTGACAAGGTCACCGCGCGGCACATCGCCGAGCGCGCGAACGCGCCGATGGCCGCGGGCACCAAGGACCCGGTGAAGGACGCGACCGAGGTCGTCGAGTTCGCGAAGAAGTACGGCGTGCCGGTCGCCATCAAGGCCGCGTTCGGTGGTGGTGGCCGCGGCATGAAGGTCGCGCACTCGATCGAGGAGATCCCCGAGCTGTACGACTCGGCCGTGCGTGAGGCGACCGCCGCCTTCGGTCGCGGCGAGTGCTTCGTCGAGCAGTACCTCGACAAGGCCCGCCACGTCGAGGCCCAGGTCATCGCCGACAAGCACGGCAACGTCATCGTCGCGGGCACCCGGGACTGCTCGCTGCAGCGGCGTTTCCAGAAGCTCGTCGAGGAGGCCCCCGCGCCGTTCCTGTCCGACGAAGTGCGCGCGAAGATCCACGCCTCGGCCAAGGCCATCTGCAAGGAAGCCGGTTACTACGGCGCGGGCACCGTCGAGTACCTGGTGCAGGGCGAGACCGTCTCCTTCCTCGAGGTGAACACCCGCCTGCAGGTGGAGCACCCGGTCACCGAGGAGACCGCGGGCATCGACCTGGTGCGCCAGCAGTTCCGCATCGCCAACGGCGAGAAGCTGGAGATCACCGAGGACCCGACGCCGCGCGGCCACGCCTTCGAGTTCCGCATCAACGGCGAGGACGCCGGCCGCGGCTTCCTGCCCGCCCCCGGCCCGGTCACCGTGTACCGGGAGCCGTCGGGCCCCGGTGTGCGCGTGGACTCCGGCGTGGTGGCCGGCAGCGTGATCGGCGGACAGTTCGACTCCATGCTCGCCAAGCTGATCGTCACCGGTGAGAACCGCACGCAGGCGCTGGAGCGGGCGCGGCGCGCGCTGGCCGAGTTCGAGGTCGACGGCCTGGCCACGGTCATCCCGTTCCACCGGGCGATCGTCGAAGACCCGGCGTTCATCGGTGACGGCGAGAAGTTCGACGTCTACACCAAGTGGATCGAAACCGAGTGGGTCAACACCGTCGAGCCGTTCACCGGCGCGAGCGCCCCGGCCGAGGAGGACGAAGAGGCGCCGCGGCAGAAGGTCGTCGTCGAGGTCGGCGGCCGCCGGGTCGAGGTGTCGCTGCCGGGCAACTTCACCGTCGGCGCCGGAGCGGCCGGTGCGGCGGGCAACGGCGCCGGTGTGATCCGCAAGAAGCCCAAGCCGCGCAAGCGGGGCGGCGCGGGCGGCGGCGCGGCTTCCGGTGACGCGGTCACCGCTCCGATGCAGGGCACCGTCGTCAAGGTCGCCGTGGAAGAGGGCCAGTCGGTCGAGGCGGGCGATCTGATCGTGGTGCTCGAGGCCATGAAGATGGAGAACCCGGTCAACGCGCACAAGGCGGGTGTGGTCACCGGCCTGTCCGTCGAGGCAGGCGCGGCGATCACGCAGGGCACCGTGCTGGCGGAGATCAAGTAGTACCCGGCGGAGCCGGACACACGGGCGGGCGCGGACCGGGAGGTCCGCGCCCGCTTCTTTGTTCACGCCGCGGTCCCCCCGCCGTCACGCCGCTGGACCCGATCCGCCCACCGGCGTGTCGTATCGTGATCCGGTGACCAGCTCGACAAGCCTCTCCCCTGTCGCGGAGGTGATTCGCGCGCGGCGTGCCACGTCCGGCCGTGCCGACGGTCACCGCCTGGTGCTGGTGATCGAGGGTGGCGGCAGCCGGGGCGTGTACTCCAGCGGCATGGTGTCCGCACTGGAGGAACTGGGACTCGCCGGGGTGTTCGACGCCGTGTACGGCACGTCGGCGGGCGCCATCAACGGCGCCTGGCTGCTGTGCGGGCGCGCCATCCCCGGCATGCGCTCCTGGACCGATCCGGCGATCATGCGCCGTGCCATCGACCCGGCCCGGCTGCTGCGCGGACGCCCGGCGTTCGACCTGCGGTATCTCGTGCACCAGGTGTACGACGGCATCGAACCGATGGATTTCGCGGCGATCCTGGCCAACACCACGACGTTCCATCCGATCGCCACCGATATCCGCACCGGGCAGTCGGTCGACCTGCACCCGCACATCACCGACAAGCACACGCTCATGCGCGCGTTGCGCGCGTCGGCGGGCCTGCCCATCCTGGCCGGACCGCCGGTCGCCCTGGGCGGCTCGGCGTTCTTCGACGGCGGTCTCTCCGAGACCGTGCCGATCCGCACCGCGGTCCGTGCGGGCGCCACCCTCGCCTTGGTGCTGCGCACCCGGCGGGTGGACGAAAGACGCCCGCCCGCGTCGCGCCTGCACCAGCTCGTCGGTGGCGGTTATATGCGCGCCGTGGCTCCCGGCGCGTACCGAGCCTGGTTGGAACGCCCGCGCCAGCAGGACATCGAAGACCGCGCGCTCGCCGAACTGGGCGACTCGGTCCTGCAGATCCACCCGCCCGTCGGCTCTCCCGACATCGACAGCGCGACCCGCGACACCACGCTGCTGGCCGCGGGCCTGCAGATCGGCCGCCGAGCCGCGCTCGCCGCACTCTCCGCCGTCCTTCCCGCCGCCTGACCGCGAGCGGATTCTCAACGCGGGAGTTCTTCGCGGCACCGGCATCCTCGGACATCCCCAGCCCCACAGGGGACCTGGCATGCGCGGGCAGCGACGCCGCCGGATCGTGAACCAGCTGACGCCCGCCCCGGCGGCCCTCGCCACGGGCTGACGCGGGCGGCGAGCGGCCGGGTCAGACGCCGCAGGTCCGCTTGACCGCGTAGGCGAGATCGCTGTGTGACGTCGTTCAGGCGATATGGACTCGCACACCGCCGGAGAGCACGAAATCGTGCAGTTCCAGGTGGTCGGGTGTCACCGTCTGCGGCAGGTCGAACACGAGTTGGGTGGTGGCGGACTGCCCGGGGCGCAGCTCGAAGGAGTAGCCGAGGCGCTGTTGGGTGTTCTGCCACATGGTGGCGGTGGCGTTGTGGTCGAAGGGCGTGTTCTGCGCGTCCAGGACGCGCTGGCCCATCGGCAGGAACCACTTCGTCTCGTCGGAGATGTTGCGAACGGCCAGTGTGACGATCAGGAACGAGCCCGCGGCCTTCTGCAATCCGATTCGGGACACGCCCGAGTCGACCTCCGTCACGACGAATTCGAATTTGCCGTCGCGCACGGGGCTGCCCGCCGGCGCCACGGCGGCCGGATCGGACGCGGAGTCGGCGTCGCCGGGCGGTCCGGGTTGCTCCGTCGCCACCGCCGAGGGCGGCGACGCGGGGGCGCCGGAGTCTCCGGTCCTGGTTCCCGCCGCGATCAAGGCGACGCAGCCCGCCGCGAACGCGAACGGCGCGAGGAATACCACGATCAGCGCGCCGATCATTTTCGACAGCAGACTCCGGCGGCGTCGCGGCTGCCTGCGCGGGACGAGGACGCCCGGCCGCCGCTGCGCGACCGGCGGAGGAACCGGACGCTGGACCGTTGGGAAGACCTTCCGCGCCGGTGCCCGATACGGTGGCGCGACCGGGCCGGGCTTCGGGGTCAGCACGCGCGCTTGCAGAGCGCGCAGACGCCCCTGCCAACCGGCCTGCGGTGCGGCTCCGGCGGCATTCGATCCGTTCAGATACCACCACCTGCGCGATGAATAGGGTTGTCCCGGAATGGAATAACCAGTGCCGGGCGGCGGCTGTGGACCGGCATATCCCCGCACAGACGAGCCCGGGTGCGAAACAGGTCGGCGCGCAGCGGAATTCGGCTGTGGTGTGGACGAAGGCCAGTCGAGCCTGGTCGCCACCAGCGTTGGTGTCGGATCCTGATTCGGCAGAACCTTCGTCGGAGCGGGCATGCGCCGCGGAGCGGGGGCCGAGCTCGCGGGCTGCGAACCGTCCTCTGCGACAACACCTTCCTTTGCCGGTGCAGGATACTCCCGTGCAGCCGGATCGCCGTCGCGGACAGCCGAGGCCACTCCGGTCAACGGCTTCGTCGCCGGACGGCTCGATACGGCCGACGGCGGCACGACTCGCGGATCCGGAGCGGAAGCGCCGATCGCCGCTCGCGCGGCTGCGGCGAACTCACCTGCGGTGGAGAATCTTTCGCCCGGCTCCTTGGCCAAACCGCGGGCGATGACGACGTCCAGCGCGGCGGGGACGGCGGCGCACACCGAACCGGCGCGTGGCGGCGGCGCCGTCAGGTGGGCGTGCATCTGCTGCGCCGGGTCGGTATCGCCGTAGAGCCGGGAGCCGGTGAGGCATTCGTAGAGCACGCAGGCCAGCGAGTAGACGTCGGCGCGGCCGTCCGCCTTGCCGGTGAACCGCTCCGGCGCCATGTACGCGAGCGTGCCGATCGCCATACCGGTGGTGGTCACGGCCGTCTGACCGAGACCGTGCGCGATGCCGAAGTCGATCAGGTAGGTGAAGCCGCTGGGGTGGACGACGATGTTCGACGGTTTGACGTCGCGGTGCACCAGCCCGGCTCGGTGCGCCACATCGAGTGCGGCGGCGACGTGGCCGACGACGCCGACCGCCTCCGCGGGCGGCATCGGCCCCTCGGCCAGCAGCTTGCGCGCCAGATCGGTGCCCTCGACGAATTGCATGTCGATGTAGAGCCTGCCGTCGATCTCGCCGAACCGGTGGATCCGCGGGACGTGCGGGTCGCGCAACTGCGCCACGGCCTCGGCTTCGCGCTCGAATCGTTTGCGGTATCCCCCCGCGGCCGCGAGTTCCGCGGGCAGGAGTTTCAACGCCACGCGGCGCGCCGCCACCCGGTCGTACGCCAGCCAGACCTGCCCCATGCCGCCCTTGCCGAGCAGCCGCTCCAGCTGGTAACCCCCGAATCGCACCTCCCCCATCGCGAACCTCCAGTCACCGTTGACATCTGGTCGACCCGGCCGTCGCCCGCGGCGCGGACAACGGAAAGCAGCAGCTCACCGTGCCGATGCCGGAGAAGTGGCCTCTTTCGGAGCGTAACCGCACGCTGGGCCGGGCACCACTGTGTGCTGGACGACAGTCCCGCGACGATCTCGCCTACTTGCCGGGCTTCGGCTTGTCCTTGCCGTGGCCTGGGTTCGCGTGATCTGGTTTGCCCCGGTCGGGCTTGTCGGCCGGGCCGGGCCGGCCTGATCCGATCGAGTCGTCCGCGGGTTCCGCGGCGACACCACCGGAAGCCGGCGACACCGGAAGCCAGCTCGACCGGCCCGCCGACGGCGCACAGGTCAGCTCGAGGCCGTCCACGGTGACGCTGTGCACGTCGACCGCCGGATCGCACGGCTGACCCGCGCCGGGCAGGATCACGGTGGGCGCCGAGATCGGGACCGGAGTCCGCGCGGACGGGGGACGCGACGGCAGGGCGGACGGTGTCGTGAGTTCGTGCTCGGAGGGCGGGACGGGGGCGGTGGCGGGTCCCGCGTCGGTGGTGTCCGGCCGTCCGAGCCATAGCGCCCCGGCGACCGCCGCGACGAGCACCGCGAACGCCACCAGGGCCAGACGTGGCCCGAGAGAGTTTCGCGCCGCGGGCGCGACATGGGCGCGGACCACCCCGCGCGGCGGCGGCAGCAGGACGGTCGGCATCGCCGACGAGAGTTCGACCGTGGTCGCGTCCCGGCCGGTCAGGGCCGCGTACCCGGCCGACGCCAGTTCCCCCGCGCTGGACCAGCGGTCGGCCGGGTCTTTCGCCATGCCGCGTTCGATGACCGCGTCCAGTTCCGGCGGCACGGCGGGATTCAGCGCGGAGGCCGGCGGCGGTGTCTGCATCAGGTGGGCGCGCAACAGGCGCGGCGGGTCGCCGTCGTCGAACGGTCTCCGCCCGGTGAGGCACTCGTACAGCACGCAGGCCAGCGAATATTGATCGGACCGTGGAACCGCCGCCCCCTCGAACCGCTCCGGCGCCATGTAGGCCAGCGTGCCCACCACGTTGCCGGTGCGGGTGATCGCGGGCTGGTCGCTGCGGTGCGCGGTGCCGAAGTCGATCAGGTATGCGGTGCCGCCGGGCGTGACCATGATGTTGGACGGCTTCACGTCACGGTGCACCAAACCCGCCCGGTGCGCGAGATCGAGAGCGGTGGCCGTCTGGGTGACGATCTCGATCGCGCGTTCGAGGTCCAGTCGCCCCTCGCGCCGCAGCAGCGCGGCGACATCGCAACCGTCGATGAACTCCATATCGATGTACAGGCGGCCGTCGAGTTCGCCGAACGAGTGGATCGGCACCAGGTGCGGCCCGCGCACCTGGGCGGCCAGCCGGGCCTCCCGGGTGAAGCGTTGCCGGAACGTCGTGTCCGACGCGTACGCGGCGGACAGCACCTTCAATGCGACGGTCCGGTCGGCGGTGGTGTCGTGCGCCAGCCAGACCTCGCCCATGCCGCCGCTGCCCAGCAGCCGATCGAGGCGGTAGTGGCCGAACCACAGCTCGCCCATGTCGATACAACCTCCCGCTAGCCTCTTGGTCATGAACGAGCTACCCGAAATCCGCATCGGTACCGCGAAACGCGCAAAAACGACGCCGCGGTCATCCGATCATGTCGCAGCGAGGCCGGTCGGCGTCGCGGAATTCGGCAGAGTGATGACGGGCGCCCCGGTCGCTGCGGGCGGGCGGCGCGGCGGAACGGCCGCATGCTGATGGAGCCGATCGAGATCAACGCGGGCGCCTGGTATCTGCGCGCCCTGCGCGCCGACGACCGCATCGATGACCGCCCCGCACTGGCCGCGGGCGGGATCACCGAGCCGGACTACGTGACCCGGCGCAGTGCGGGCTGGGCGGAGGAGACGCATTTCTCCTGGGCGGTCTGCGAACCGACGACGGCGGAATTGGTCGCCGAGATCGGAGTGACCCCGGCGGGCGACGGCACCGCGCGAGTGAGCGGCTGGGCGCGCCCAGGGTACGAGACTGCTTTGGCGGCCGGGCTCACATCCGTGCACCGCTTCGTCGAAGGCGGGTTGGGGCTGCTCCCGGTCACGTCCTGACCGGCGTTTCCGGTCGATGCACTGCCGGAACGGGACAGGTCAGCGCATCACGCCGGTGTGCCCGGTGGAGTAGCGGCCGGGCTGCGGCCAGATGGTGAGCCCGTGCGGCCCTTTACCGACGGGGATGCGCGCCAACAGGTTCCAATTGACGATATCGATGGCGTACACCTCGCCGTGATGGCGGCCGGACGCCCAGAAGACGCGACCGTCCGCGGAGATGTTGCCCATGTCAGGACTGCCGCCCCCGGGCACGAACCACTTGCGCACCAACCCGTTCGCCGCGAAATCCCACACCGAGATGCTGCCTTCGTGCCGGTTGGTGATAAGCATCTGCGCGGAATCGCGGGAGACGTAGAGCCCGTGGGTTCCCTTGCCGGTCGGCACGAACCCGATCAGGTCGAAGGTGTGCGCGTCGAAGAGGTAGACGCCGTCGGCGGTCATGTCGGCGACGAAGAATGTGTTCCCGTCCGGGGACAGCTTCACGTCCTGGGGCTTGCCCGAGCGGCCGCCGGGCAGGTCGACCATCTTGACGACTTTGCGCGCGGCCACGTCGAAAACCAGCATCCGGCCGACGAATTCGCACGACGCCAGCGCGAGCCGGCCGTCGGCGGTGAAGTCCATGTGATCGACCCCCGCGCAGTCCGGCACCGCCATGGCGTGCATCTTCTGCCAGGTCAGCGGATCGTAGAAGTCCAGCGACTTGTCCGCCTCCGCGACGACGAGCGCGTACCGGCCGTCCGGCGTGTAGTACATGTTGTAGGGATCGCGCACCGGGAAGGGCGCGCCCGGCTTGCCCGTCCGCGGATCGATCGGCAACAGGCTGCCTCCGCCCAGCGGCAGGTCGTTGGTGACGTAGAGGGTCTGCATGTCGTAGGACGGCACGACGTGCTGCGGTTCCGAGCCGCCCGCCGGGAAGGTGTCGATCACCCGGAAGGTGTCCGGATCGATCACCGAGACCGTGTTCGACTGGCTGTTGGGCACGTAGACCAGCGTGCGGTGGTCGGCCACCGCCGGGCTGAGCACCCGGTTGGCCGCGTACACGTCGGTCGGCGAGAGGGGCGGCGGCATCCCCGGCAGCGGATCGGCCATGTGCGGTGGGAGCCTCTCCGCGCTCGGGGCGGCGGCCACGGTGGCCGGGACGGCCGGGCTCTGCTCGGCGTCCACCGTGCCCGCGTCACTGGCCGCGCAACCGGCCACGGCCGAGAGCGTCAGCACCGCGACGAGATGCAGGGCGCGGCACCGGTAGGTCCGCTGTCGGTTCACGCGTTGCACCTTGTCGCAGCGTGGTGACCACAAGATGACATGGGTGCGAAGCCTAGGAGGTGGATCCGGGATTCCGGCGTAGCCCGCGCCGCGGGACACCGGAATGCCCGGATCTCCTTCCCTCGCGTTAGTCGACGCCGGCCAGGACGCGATCCAGCGCGTCGACGGCCTCGTCCAGTTCGGCGCCGGTGACCGTCAGCGGCGGACGAAACCGGATGCCCCGCTCGCCGGTGCCGAGAATCAGCACGCGTTCCCGCTCGCGCAGCGCGGTGAGCACCTCGTCGCGCAGCCGGGACGACGACAGCGTGATCGCGCACATCAGGCCGCGTCCGCGCGGCTCGCTGACGTCGGCGTGCCGGGCCGCGAGCGCGCCGAGCCGTTCCAGCAGGTGCGCGCCCAGCGGACGGGACCGTTCGATCAGCTCGTCGCGCTCGAGCACCTCCAGGATGCGCCGGCTGCGCACCATGTCGGCGAGGTTGCCGCCCCAGGTGGAGTTGAGCCGGGAGCTGACCGCGAACACGTTGCCGGGCACCTCGTCCACGCGCCCGCCCGCCATGACGCCGCACACCTGGGTCCGCTTGCCGAACGCGACGACGTCCGGCGCCAAGCCGAGTTGCTGATAGGCCCAGGCGGTTCCGGTCATGCCGACCCCGGTCTGCACCTCGTCCAGCACGAACAGCGCGTCGTGCTCGTGACACAGTCGTTGCACCGCTTGCAGGAACTGCGGGCGCAGGTGCCGGTCGCCACCCTCGCCCTGGATCGGCTCGGCGATGAAACACGCTATGTCATGCGGGTTCTCCTCGAACGCCCGGCGTGCCTGGGCCAGCGCGCAGGCCTCCGCCTCCTCGACGTCGAACGCGTCGGTGATGTAGGGCGACTTGATCCGGGGCCAGTCGAACTTGGGGAAACGCGCGGTCTTCACCGGATCGGTGTTGGTGAGCGACATGGTGTAACCGGTGCGGCCGTGGAACGCGCCGGTCAGATGCAGCACCTTGGCCCCTAGTTCCGGTGCGCGACCGTGGGATTCGTTGTGCCTGCTCTTCCAGTCGAACGCGATCTTGAGGGCGTTCTCCACCGCCAGCGCGCCGCCGTCGATGAAGAACAGATGCGGTAGCCGCGGGTCGCCGAGCACCCGGACGAACGTCTCGACGAAACGGGCCATCTCGACGGTGTAGATATCGGAGTTGCTCGGCTTGTTCAGTGCCGCGCTGACGAGCTCGGCCCGGAACTGCGCGTCCTCGGCGAGGGCCGGATGGTTCATGCCCAGCGCGTTGGAGGCGAAGAAGCCGAACATGTCGAGGTAGGAGCTGCCGTCGCGTTCGTCGACGAGGCGGCAGCCACGGGAACGGTTGAGGTCGAGAACCAGGTCGAAGCCGTCGGCCAGGATGCTCGCCGACAAGATCTCATGAACCCGGGCGGCGGGGGTGACCGCCGGGCGGGTGCGTTCCAGTTCGATGGTCACGACCTGAGGGTACGTAAAAATTTACGGAACCTCTACAACAAAGCGGATTAATTACACAGAATCGCTACCTGTCATAGAATGTCTGCAAGATGATGGTGCTCCGGGTGCGCACGTTGGCGGTGGCTCTGATCTCTTGGAGCAACTGCTCGAGGTGCCGCGGGGACGCCACACGCACCAGCAGGATGTAGCTCTCCTCGCCGGCTACCGAGTGGCACGCCTCGATGCCGGGGATGTGCTGCAGCACGGCGGGGGCGTCATCGGGTTGCGACGGGTCGAGAGGAGTGATCGCGACGAATGCCGACAGCAGTTGGCCGAGCGCTTCGGGATCGACGTGCGCGGTGTACCCGCGGATCACACCGCGGGCCTCTAATCGGCGGACCCGGGACTGCACCGCGGACACCGACAGACTCGCCTTCTCGGCCAGATTCGACAGGGTGGCCCGTCCATCGGCCATCAGCTCACGAATCAGCAGGCGATCGATGTCATCGAGTACGGGTCTTGCCGGTGTATCCGCCATCAGCGAAGGCTAACTCAGGCAGCCCGCCTCGTGTCCGAAACCTGACCTCCCCCCTCCCGCTATGTGGGACAGACACGCCGCGACGCGGCCGAAAGGTACGGCGGAACAACACATGACCGAGGTACTCGACGACCGGGCCACCCGGCAACTCGCTGCCCGCGCCGATTCGGTGCTGCGCCGATTGGATGCGCCGCCCATCGAATCCGGCGATCTGTCCGCGCGCACTCCGATCACCGGAGGTGAGCTGACCACCCTGCGGTCGACCGCACTGCCGGAGGTCGACGCCGCGATCGGCCGGGCCGCGGCCGCCTTCCACGCCTGGCGCGGGGTCCCGGCTCCCGTCCGGGCCGGGACGGTGCGCAGGCTGGGGCAGCTGCTCACCGAGCACAAGAGCGACCTGGCCGAGCTGGTGACGCTGGAGGCGGGCAAGATCCCCGCCGAGGCCGCGGGTGAAGTGCAGGAGATGATCGACATCTGCGAATTCGCCGTCGGCCTGTCCCGGCAGCTGTACGGCTACACCATGCCCTCCGAACGTCCGGGCCACCGGTTGATGGAGACCTGGCATCCGCTCGGCGTGGTCGGGGTCATCTCGGCGTTCAACTTCCCGGTCGCGGTCTGGGCGTGGAACACGGCGATCGCGCTGGTCTGCGGCGACACCGTGGTGTGGAAGCCGTCGGAGACCACGCCGCTGACGGCCGTCGCCTGCCACACGCTGCTGCGGCGCGCGGCCGCCGAGGCAGGCGCGGATCCCGAGATCCATCAATTGATCCTGGGCGCGAGCGATATCGGCGCCCGCCTCGTCGACGACGAACGGGTGCCGCTGGTGAGCGCGACCGGCTCGGTGCGGATGGGCCGGCTGGTGGCGCCGCGGGTGGCCGAGCGGCTCGGGCGCTGCCTACTGGAGCTGGGCGGCAACAACGGCGCGATCGTCACCGCGTCCGCCGACCTCGACCTCGCGGCGCGGGCCATCGTGTTCGCTGCGGCGGGCACGGCCGGTCAGCGGTGCACCACACTGCGGCGGCTGATCGTGCACCGGGACGTGGCGGGCCCGCTGGTGGACCGGCTCGAGCGGGCATACCGGCAGCTGCGCGTCGGCAATCCGTTCGACGACGGGGTTCTGGTCGGGCCGCTGATCGACGGCAAGGCCCACACCGCGATGCGCGCGGCGCTGGACAAGGCGGTCAGCGACGGCGGCGAACTGGTCTGCGGCGGTGAACGAGTCGACGGATTCGGCGACGACGCCCATTACGTGCGGCCGGCGCTGGTGCGCATGCCCGCTCAGACCGCGGTGGTGCGGGAAGAGACCTTCGCGCCGATCCTCTACGTGCTCACCTACGACGACTTCGAGCACGCGATCAGGGTGCACAACGAAGTGCCGCAGGGCCTTTCGTCCTCGATCTTCACCACCGACCAGCGCGAGGCCGAACGCTTCCTCGCCGCCGACGGCTCCGACTGCGGCATCGCCAATGTCAACATCGGCACCTCCGGCGCCGAGATCGGCGGCGCCTTCGGCGGTGAGAAGCAAACCGGCGGCGGACGCGAATCCGGCTCGGACTCCTGGAAGGCCTACATGCGCCGAGCCACCAACACCGTCAACTACTCCACCGAACTCCCCCTCGCTCAAGGCATCGAATTCGGCTGAGCCCGGCCCCCGCACCCCCTCCCCGGCTGCCACACCCGCGGTGACTGCCGCGTCCTGACGGGCTCGGCTGCCATGCGGGTGCCATGAACGGGCGCGGGCCGACGTTTCCCGCCCCCAGCGGTGCACGATGGGATCCGCTGTGGGTGGGCAGCCCGGTTCGGGCCTCACCCGGCCACCGGGCGGTAGCGCGCCCGAAGTCATTCAGGAGGGGAACAATGCGATCAATCATCCGCGCGGCCGCGGCGCCGCTGGCCGGCTTCGCCATTCTGCTGTCCGGCATTCCGTTCGCCGCGGCGGCTTCCGCCGTCGTCACGGACGCGGGCGCCGCCGTCGTCACGACCGAGCGGCCCGCGGCGGTGACCGAGATCGGATTCGACGCGGTGGCGGGACGTCGTCCGCACTACATCGCGGGATACACCAACCACGCACGCCAGCGAATGGCCGAGCGCCGGATCAACGAGGATCAGGTCGAGGACGCCATCTACAGCAAGTACGAGGGGCAGTGGCAGCCCGAGCACCGTACCTGGCTGGTGACCTGGGGCGGGATCTCGGTGGCGATCAACGAGGACGCCTACATCGTCACGGTGATGTAGCAGTTCTTCCGCACCGGGAAGACCGCTACCTCGCACCGACGATCGGAAACGCAATGACGACCATTCGCACGTCTGCGACCGCCGCCTTGTTCGCGACGTGGTCACTCATCACCTTCGCGAGCGCGCAGGCGGTCGCCGCCCCGCTCGAGGACGCGACGCCACCCGCCGCGGCGCTCACCTTCCGAGCCGATGCCCCGGCTGTGCCGTTCGGTTTCGAGTTCGCGGCCAAGCGGTTCACCGACAGTGAGGACAGAGCCGCCGCTCGTGATCTCGGTTACGCTGAGGCCAAGGTGGGCCGAAGTCACGGGTGCCTGATCTTCAAGCACGCGAAGAAGAATTTGTACATTTCGCAGGACGTCGACGGCCACAACGGGGGGCGCTGGAAGATGGCGAGTTCCCCGGAACGGCTCGCCTCGAAGGACACCCGGATGGGGACGTACGACGACAAGCTCAACCGGATTGGGGACTGACTTGGATCGTCCGAACAACCAGATCCCGGCTGCCGCGGCCCACGCCGGAACGTGGCAGATACACTTCGACCCGGGGCTCACGAAGGAGAACGTCGAGCGTATCGCCGATTACGCGATCGCAGAGGGCATGGGCGCCCCGGACTCGGCGGATTTCCTCCGGGCGGGGCGGGACCCGCGGTTCTGGTTTTCGGGCGTCCTCGACAGCGCCGAAGTCGACGCGTGCCGTCAGGTGCTGCGCAAGGTGGTGCACGACGAGCCGACGACCGACCAGGACTTGGCACCGATCCGCGAGTTCATCCGTCGGTTCGACGACTGGCTGCGAGACCTGGCGTATCCGCGCGAAGAGATCTACGACGCGGACGACAGCTTCTTCGACTTCGACTGAAAACGATTGGAGCACCCTCATGGCCGAGCCCGCAGCGCATCGGTGGCAGATCCTCTTCCCGTTTGGTCTGACCGAAGAGCAGGTGGCCCGTTTGGCCCGGTTCGCGGCCGGCAACGGCATCGACGAGCCCGCGCACGGCATCGACGACCGCGCGGTGTTCCGCTACGACTACGACCGTGCGACGGTCGAGCTGTACCGCCACGTCTTCCAGAAAGTTCTCGACGGCGCCGAACTCACCGACAGCAATCGGCTCGTGCTGACCGACTTCCTCGCGGAACTCGACGACTGGCGTACGGCAGCCACCACACCTGACTGACACGCCCGCCGCGCGGGCCGCTGACCGCGCTCGCCATCGCAGGCGAGCGCAGGATCGAGATCGAATGACGGTGATCACCCGTGCGCAGCCGCGTCAGGAACACGACGGGGCCGCAGCCACAACTGTGTGGCACCCGTTGACGCGCATCGCCTTCCGCTTCTGCTTCGGCTATTTCACTCTCTATTGCTTGTGCACCCAGGTGATCAGCCCCGTGCTCGGATTCGCGAGCAGACCGTCCGCGGGGCTGAGCGCGGGCCCGCTGATGACGCCCCACGTGGATCGGGTCGCCGTGCACGTCTTCGGCGTGCACGAGCCGCTGGTGCACGACGCGACCGCGAGCAGCGACCGCACCTACGACTGGATACTGCTGTGCTGTCTGCTGGTCATCGCCGCCGCGGCCACCCTCGTCTGGTCCGTCCTGGATCGCCGCCGCGCCGCCTATCCGACGCTGCTCGTCTGGTTCCGCCTGTTTCTGCGGTTCGCGCTGGCGGGGCAGCTGCTGTTGTACGGCATGGCGAAGGTGCTGCTGACGCAGATGCCGTCACCACCGTTGACCACGCTGGTGACGCCGTTCGGCGAGTTGACGCCGATGGGGCTGCTCTGGTCGTCGGTCGGCGCCGCGCCGGCCTACGAGATCATGATCGGCGGTTTCGAAGCCGTCGGCGGCTTGCTGCTCGTGCTGCCGCGCACGACGACCCTCGGCGCGCTGCTCGGCACCATCGGCTTGACCCAGGTGTTCGTGCTGAATCTGACCTACGACGTGCCGGTCAAATCGATGTCGGCGCATCTGTTGTCGATGAGCGTCTTCCTGCTGGCGCCCGAGCTCGGCAGGCTGCTGAACGTGCTCTTGTCCCGTCGGCCGGTCGGGCTGTCGACACTGCCTCCGCTGTTCCGTACCAGCCGGTTGAACCGCTCGGCAATACTGGGGCAGGTACTGCTGGGGCTGTGGATCGCGATCCCCATCGCGCAGGACTGCATGGCCGCCTGGAGCGAACACGGCGAAGGGCGACCGAAACCGCCGCTCTACGGAGTGTGGCAGGTGGATCGGCTGGTGTCGGACGGCCGCGAGGTGCCACCGCTCGTCACCGATGACCGACGGTGGCGGCGCGTGTTCTTCGAATATCCCGGCGAATTCAAGGTGCAGCGCATGGACGACTCGATCGCCATCTACCGGGCAACCGTCGACGTCGCCAACCATCGGCTGGACCTGAGCCGGTACGACAGGCCGAACGACATCGCGACGCTGACGCTCGAGACCCCGACGCCGGACAGCGCGCAGCTGTCCGGCACGCTCGAGGGGCACCGCGTGGAGATCGGGCTTCGGCAGGTCGACCTGGACGCGCTCCCGCTGCTGAGCCGCCGGTTCCACTGGGTGCAGGATTACCCGTACAACCCGGACAGCCGCTAGCGCACACGTCCCCGCTAACCCGCGAACTTGCACAGCTGCAACGCGCGGCTGCGCAGGGCGCCGAGACTGATCTTGTCGCCCCCGGCGCCGTTCGCGCGCAAGGGTTCGATACCGGCCAGCCCGGCTTGTTCGGCTTTGTCGTTGAGCGCGTACGACTTCCCATCCGGAGCGACGAACACCGCGACCTCGCCCGCGCGGCATTCGATGGTGCCGTGGTCGACCGTGAACGGCCACAGGTAGCCGAGGTTCGCACTGGTTACGGCTTGGCTGTTGGAGGTCGGCTCGGGCAACGGCACCGGATTGGGATGCTCCGGATCCTTCGCCCCCGAACCGCCACCACACGCCGTGACCGCCAACGCGCCGAAACAAACCACACCGATCAACAAGCGCCGAATCATCGTCCCCTCCAAGCACAGTGGAATCCGTCTACCCATGACGTTGCGCTCTGCCACGTTTCGGTTCACGAGCGGCGATGGCAGTCACGGCGAATAGGGTCGAGAACAGGCCCCGCCCGCGACCCAGGGAGAGTTGTTGTCCGTTCACCGGCCATCCCGGATCGATATCGTGTGCCCGGCGTTCAACCGTTCGACGGCGATCCGGGCGACGATAGACAGCGTACTGGCGCAGACCGTCCCGGACTGGACGCTGCTCGTCGTCTCGGACGGCTCCACCGACGACACCGACGATGTCGTCCGCGCCTATCGCGACCCGCGGATCCGGCTGCTGCGCGTCGGCCCGTACGGGCATCCTGGAGGGCCGCGCAACGCGGGGGTCGCGGCAGCGACGGCGCCCTACGTCGCGTATCTGGACCACGACGATCGGTGGTCGCCGACCCATCTCGCGACACTGCTCGGCCTGCTCGACGGCGGGGCCGCACTCGCTGCCACGGGCTGCGTCCGGGTCGACGAGTCCGGCGCGGAGCTGGATCGCAGCGGCTTCACCGATCTGATCTGGCATCCCGAATTGCAGACCGTCAACGCCATGTTCGAGCCGACCCGCGTCGGTCACGTGCGAAAACTGCTGACCGAGGTCGGCCACTGGACGACCGAGCACGCCGGCTACGAGGACTGGGATCTGTGGTTCCGATCGGCTCGGCACGGCTTCGACTTCGCGGTGGCCGCCGAGCGCACCGCGATCCTCACCGTCGGCCCGCACACGAGGCGCAACGGACTACGTCCGCCGCAGGCGGTTGTGCTGCGGTGGGTCGACAGCGAGGCCGAGGCCGAAGCCATTCTGCGGGCGATCGGAACGGAGGAACACCGGAGTGCCGCCCGCGCGACTCATCTCGCCGACCTCCGCGATTGGTATGCCGCACTGGCTGATTCCGGCCGCTACCGCGTGGCCGAGGGCGTAGTCCGCGACAAGGTCGACGACGAGCTGTGCGAATTCTTCACGCGGCACGGGAAGCACTGCCTGCTGGAGGAGCTGAGTTACACGGCGGTGGGCGGCCGCTACGCCATCCTGCTTCCGCTGTGGTGCGTCAGCGGCAGGCACGCACAGGCGATCGGTGGTGTGCTGCGGACTCGATTTCCCCGTCAGCACGCTTACCTGCGAACGCTCGCGGGCGGCGAGACGGCGTGATCACGGCGTCGCGGCCCTGGCGGTCCGCAGCAGCGCGATATAGCCGTCGTCCAAGGTCGGGGGAACCGGACGCGATCCGGGCGGCGGCGTCGGTCCGACGATCCGGTATTCCGGCCCCTCGGCGGTGCCGGTGACGTTCACCACGGTGAAGTCGCCGCGCGGCTCGTGGGAGGCGCGCACCAGATGCGTCTGCCCCTCGGCCAGGGCCACCAAGCCGGGCGTCGTGCCGTGATAGGCCATCCGGCCTTCGGCCAGCACGGCCGCCATCGGGCAACTGTGCGCCACGTCGTCGAGGATGTGGGTGGAGAGCACGACGATCCGATCGCCGCCGAGCCGGCCGAGCAGGGCGCGAAAGCGAATCCGCTCCTCCGGGTCGAGTCCGGCCGTCGGTTCGTCCACGATGATCAGCTTCGGGTCGCCGAGCAGTGTCTGCGCGATACCGAGTCGGCGTTTCATGCCACCGGAGTATCGGCTGATCCGTTGCGCACCGACCGAATCCAATCCCACCCGCTCCAGCAGGCCGTCGATCTGGGACCGCCGGTTGCGTTTGTCGTCGATGCCCTTGAGCAGAGCGACGTAGTCGAGGAATTCGCGTCCGGTCAAGTCCTCGTAGAGCGCGAGCTCTTGCGGCAGATAGCCGAGCAGCCGCTTCACGGCGGTGCGTCCCGCGGTGGTGGACAGGTCGTGCCCGCAGACCGATACGGTGCCCGAGGTCGGCCGAATAGTTCCGGTCAGGATCCGGATCAGCGTGGTCTTGCCTGCACCGTTGGTACCGAGCAGCCCGGTCATGCCTTCGGTGGCGGTCAGGTCTATCTCGTGCAACGCGACGGTGCCGCCGCGGTAGACCTTCGTCACGTTGCGCAGGGTGATGGTCATTCGAACTCCATTCCGGCTCACCGGCTCGCGGCCAGCGTCACATGGCCGATGAGAAAGGCGAGCGCCGTGATCGCGAGCGTGATCCCGAGCGCGGCGACACCGGCGAGGCCGCCGGGCGCCGGATGCAGCCAGCCGCCGTCCTGGTGTGCCGACGCGACGTCCAGCCATTGCGCCGCTTGGTAGTCGCCGAGCGGTGAGAGCACCGTCCTGGCCACCGTCGGGATGGGTATCAGGGGCGTCAGCACCGTGGCCCAGTACCAGAACGGCACCAGCAGCACGCGCACGACGGTGCTGGGCAGCAGCAGGCTCGCGACGTTGGCCAGGACGGTGAGCAGCAGCGATCCCGGCGCCACGATCGTGAGCAGACCGATGACCGCCGCCACCGACGGTGCGGGCTCGCCGGTGGCGATCGTCAGCCATCCGCCCATGGTCAGCAAGACGAGCGCGCTGGGAATCGACGCGACCAGCCATGGTCCGAGCAGGACACCGACCGACCTGATCCATCCGCCGGCCGGTGTGGCGCCGAACAATTCGCGCAAGCCGGGCCTGCGCTGCCCGGCCAAGCGGTCCGCGAGCACGATGGCGATGCCGAGGGAACCGAGGAAATTGATCAGCAGCGCGGTGTCGCCGATCGCGGCGGACTCCGCCGTTCGGTTCCGGCCGTGCGGAAAGCCGCCGAGCAGCATGATCAACGCGGTGAGCGGGAGCAGCGACAACCACAACACCCGCTGCCGCAGGGCGAGCGTCGCCTCATAGCGGAGGGTCGCGCCGAGCCCCGGGAAGGCGCTCATCGGTGCGCTCCGCGCAACTGTGCCTCGCTGTCGGTGACGCGCAGCAGGGCCGGCCGGACGCACGACGCCGCGATGGCGAGCAGGAGCACCGCCTGAGTGTGCCGGGCCACCTCGTTCAGCAGCAACAGTTTGGCCAGCCACACCGTCGTGACGACGACGGAGGCGCCACCGGTGGAACCGAAACCGGCGCCGACCCAAGTCGCGATGCCGATCAGCGCGAGCGCGAAGATCAGGTTGCCGCCCAGGACGGCGGGCGCGTCGGTGACCGTCGCGGGCAGGCCGCTCAGCACCACCGCGCAGGCCGTCGTACCGAGGACGAGCGCGACGCGCCGCCCGACCGTCACCGGGTACGGCGTCGGCACACTCAGTTGCACCTCGATGGACCGCTCTCGCCCTACTGCCGCCGCGCAGGCCAGCCCCGCCACCAGCGGAATGGCTTCGATCGCGGCGGACCGCAGCACGTGGTTCGCGCCGAACACGGCCGACGCGATGCCGATCGCCGCGGCCGCCAGCGGCGGAAGGGCCAGGGCACTTCGCCCGCAGCGGCGAACTTCGTACAGCCAGATCGGATTCACAACGTTGTGGTAGCGAGCCGGCGTGGATCGGTTCATCCGGCCACGGCGTCGTATCGCGGCCTGCTCATGCCTGCCGCGGCGACGACCAGCAGCAGTGCCGCGAGCACGAGCGAGGCCGCCGAGGTGGACCACAGTGGTTCGATCAGGGCGCCGATCCGGTGCGCGGGGCCCGCATCCGAGGACGCGGCGGCGCCGAGCAGCCAAACGCCCGCGCCGGCTACCGCCCCGATCTGCGCGGAACGCCAGACCGCGCACACGACGCCGACCGCCGAGGCGAACAGCGCCGGACCGAGCCAGCCCGCGATCATGGCCGAGACGTCCGATGCCGCGCCCAACTCGCTCGCCACCACGGAGGTGAGCAGCGCGAGCGCGGTGTCGGCGAGCAGAACCAACGCCAGCCTGCTCGCGAACACCACCGCGGGCGCGATCGGCAGGGTGCTGAACAATTCCAGCCGCGGATCCGATCGCGACCGGCAGGCGGTCAGGGTTCCGACCTGGAACACCAGGGTGACCGCGAGGCCGAACACGGTCGGCGCGGACTCGCTTCGCTTCGTCAGCACGGCCACGACGACGCACCCCACGAAGCCGAGCACGCTCAGGACGAGCAGCGCGCGCGGCAGTAAGCGCACCTGTGCGCGCACCAGTGCCGCGGCCACGGTCAGCGCCGCACGCCACCCGAGGGCCCGCGCTTGCTTCGGCGTGGACCACGGCATGCCGAGGGCATCGCCGAGCAGCGCGTCGAAGGAAGGGGTGCGGAACACACCGGCCGATTCGACGGAGACCTGCCGCGCGGCGACTGCCACGTTCTGCCAGCCCTCGGCGCGTGTCTGACAATCGGGGCAGGCGCTCAGGTGCGTGGCGGCGGCATCGTCGCGTCCGCCGACCAACTGGTCATCCGAAAGATGCGGCCCCCGGGGGATCGGGGAAGTCACTGCGAACCTCCATATCGGGTGGACAGGTCGGCGGTGGTGCCGGCCAACGCGAGCGCCAACCGCTTCCGGGCATGGGACATCCGGCTTTTCACCGTGCCGACGGGGATGCCGAGAATCGCGGCGACGTCGGCATAGGGCAGGTCGTCGACGAGGACGAGCAACAGGACCTCACGCAGATGCTCGGGCAGTTCGCGGATCCCCACGGCGAGATCGCCCCGGGCGGCGTTGGCGAGGACGATGTCTTCCACGGTGCCGGTCCGGTCGGAGAGCTCCGCGGTCTCCTCCAGATCGACCGTCACCAGCACGGACTTGCGCAAGTAGTTGTGGGCTTGACGCTTGGCGACGCCGAACAGCCAGCCGCGCGCCGACGATTCGCCGCGGAAACCGTCCGCCGAGCGCCAGACGGCGAGCCAGGTCTCCTGCAGGATCTCCTCGGCGACCCCGCTCTGCGTCGTCATCCGGCGCACCAACCGCAGCATCGCCGGCGCGTGCCGCTCGTAGAGCGCGCGCAGACATGCCTGGTCCCCCCTTGCCACCGCGGCCAGCAGCGCTTCGTCCGAGTCCACACCCATGTGTGTAGCGTGCGCGCTCCGAACGGTTCAACCGCGGCGGGAGCGAAACATCCCCGCGGCGGCGATCGAGACATGTTGGCAGCCTCCGGCGACGCTGCCAGATACCGATCGCGACGTTGTACCGCCGCAGGGGCGCTGCTTTTCTCGATACCCGGGGGAACAGCACCGGCCGCAGGGCCCGGTGGGATCGCTGGGCCTCCCTCGGCCGAGTCGTTCGATCGGCCGGGCACTCGCCTCAGAAGGGAGAACACCGTGAGTACGGCGTCCGTGGAACCGGTGGAGACGGTCGAAACCGTCGATCTGTTCGATCTCGACATCCGCGTGGGTGTCGGCAATATCCAGGGCAACGCGGCGGTCACCAGCTGGTCGTACTGCACCCCCGGCTGCACCAGCTCGGGTGGCGGCAGCGGCTGCAGCCACTGCTGTTGATTCGGAGATCCGGGTCGAGCACCCCGCTCGGCCCGGACTCCCCCCTCTCGTCGAACACTTCGAAGGAATTGGGCTGGTGTCGGATTCGATCTTCCGTGCCTGGGACGTCTTCCTGCTCCGGGCTCCGCTGCGGGTCGGGGGCAGCGGCGTGCCGACGGCGGGCAGCCACCTGGACATCGTGCGAGCCGCGGCGGCGGACCAAGAGCTGCGCGCCGCGATCACGCTGGCGACGCCGAGTCTCGGCCGCCTGCTCGATCGCGTCCACCGCGGCGAGCACGCGGGACTCAAGGTGAGCCAGTTGCGTCGCGCCGCCTTGGCGGTGCTGCGCTACGACATCAGAACGCGGACGCGGCCGACTCCGTTCGGCGTCTTCTCCGGCGTGGCGGGCGGGTGCTTCGACGCGTCGGCCAAGCTCGACCGCGGCACCGCCCACCGCACCAGGACGCACGTCGACATGCAATGGCTGCTCGGCGTCGTGCAGGAGCTCCAAGGCCTCCCGGAACTGCTGCCCTGCCTGAGCGTTCGTACGCACCCCGCGCTGACCCGACGCGGTGACCGGGTCGTGCTCGACTGCCCCTCCCCGCTCGGCGCGCCTCTGGAAGGAGCGACCCGATCGGTCGTCTCGATACGCAACTCGCCGGTGGTCGAGGTGGTGCTCGACGCGGCCGCGCGGACCGTCCCGGTCGGCGAGCTCACGGCGACGACCGCGACGCGGTTCGGTGCGCCGCCACAACGTGTCGCCGAATTGATCCGAACGCTCGTGGAGCAGGAATTCCTGCTCACCGACCTCCGGCCGCCCCTGGACGGCGGTGACCCGCTGTGTCACCTGATCGGAATCCTCGCCGCGATCGACCAGCCCGCCGCGCCGATCGCGAACGCGCTGCGCGCACTCCGCGACATCGACGAGCAGCGGCGGGCGAGCGACCGGCTGCCCCTGGGCCCCGCTACCGCACGGCTGATCGAGACAGTGGATCTGGCGCACAAACTCCACCCTCATGAGACGCCGCTGCACGTCGACACCGCTTTGGATGTCGAGGTCCAGCTGCCGGACGAAGTGCGCACCGAGGTCGAGCGGGCGGCGGCGCTGATGTGGCGGATGTCGGCGCCCGAGCTCGGGCTCGTCGCGCTGCGGGATTACCACGAGAAGTTCCTGGAGCGCTACGGGACCGATCGGCTGGTCGGCATCCGTGAACTGCTCGATCCCGCACGGGGACTGGGTGCCCCTGCCGGATACAGCTGGCCGAACAGCGAAGAGGCGGCGGATCGGGCGATCGACCGCGACGCGTCCCGGATGCGTTTGCTGCACCGCCTGATCGGGACCGCCTTGCGCGATGGCGCCCGGGAGGTCGAACTGACCGACGAGTTGCTCGACGAGCTGATTCCCGGCGACGGGGCCACCGCCGGCGTACCGAACTCGTGCGAGCTCACTTTTCACGTCATCGCACGGTCGCTGGACGCGTTGTCCGCCGGAGACTTTCGCGTCGTGGTGGCGCCGAGTCCTGGCTCGCACCACGCCGGAGCGACCCTCGCCCGGTTCGCGGACCTGCTGCCACCTGACCTCCGCGCGGTCGTCGCGGCCGAGTCCGGCGCGATTCCGGTCCACGTCACGAATGCGACCCGGGTCGATCTGGCGTTCATGCCCCGATCCGGCAAAGCCGCGAATCTCGCGCACTCCACGGCGCACAGTGGTGTCCGGATCAGCGTCGGCCTGCCGGACGCTCCCGATATCGACGAAATCGCCCTTGCCGACGTGGCCATCGGCGCGACGACGGAGCGGATGTGCGCGGTACACCTGCCGACCGGCCGCGAGATCGTTCCGGTGCTCAACACCATGATCAGCCCGATGACGCAGGCCCCCAACGCGTCCCGGTTGCTGTGGGAGATCGGTCTGGAGGGCCAGCGGCTGTGGGAGCCCTGGACGTGGGCCGGCTTGTCGGAGATGCCGTTCGTGCCACGCGTCCGGCACGGCCGCCTCGTGCTGGCCCCCGCGGTATGGCGCATGGACGCACTGATCGGTGTGCCCGAATCGGATTTCGCCGCCGCGGTCGACCGATGGCGCCGCGAGTGGCGGGTACCGGAACGAATCCTCGCCGTACAGATGGATCAGCGACTGCTGTTCGACCTGACCGATCCGGCGCACCTCGAACTGCTGTGGGACGAGCTGCGCAAGGACCCGGCCATCGTCGCCCACGAGGTACCCGGCGACGACGACTTCGCCGACGGTATCCACGGACACGCGATGGAGGTGGTCGTCCCGCTGTCACGCCGCGACGCGCGACCGGTCCGCTCACCGCACGGCGGCTACCTGGAACCGGGCCGTCGACCGGCGGGACTCGGCAGCGACTGGCTGTCGCTCGCGTTGTACCTGCCGTCGTCGTGCCAGGGCGACTTCCTGCGCATCCACTTGCCGGAGCTGGTGGAGCAAGCCCGGGAACATGGTTGCGACCGCTGGTTCTTCATCCGGTACACCGACCCCGATGGGCCGCATCTCCGGGTTCGCTTCCACGGCGTGCCGGACCAGCTCTGGAGCGCCGCCGCACGCCCGCTCGGCCGGCGACTCGACGACTGGCAGCGCGGCGGTTTGCTCCGAGCCCATCGCCTCGACCAATACGACGCCGAGTTGGAGCGATACGGCGGCGCGGCGGCGATGGCCGCGGCCGAGCGGGTATTCGAAGCCGACAGCGAGGCCGCGATCCGATTCCTGGATCTGGTCGAGCAGCCCGCGTGCACCCACTCGCTCGACACGTTCGCGGCGGTTTCCGTCGCCGCGCTCGCCGGCGCTTTCGGCCCGCCGGAGGCGGACTCCGCGGCTGACAGCGCGTGCAGCGACGACGCGGCGATGGCCTGGCTATCGATGACGGGCTCACGCAGAACGCTTCCCGACGCGTATCGGGCGGATGCGCAGCGCTGGCGCGCGATCGTCGACCCGCACGGCGGGTGGAGCGCGCTGCGCGCCGACCCGCACGGGGCGGCGGCCCTCGAAGCGCTCCGGCCACGCGACGCGGCCGTCGGCGAACTGCGTCTGGCGTCGGTGGGCACCAAGACGCGCAATCACCGGCTCGTCGGCAGCCTGATGCACATGAGCTGCAATCGGCTCTTCGGCGGAGACAGCGATCGGGAGCGGGCAGCCGTCGCCATCGCCCGCGGAGCGGTGCAGGACAACTTCAACAGGAGGCGCTACGCGCGATGAGAAACACCGCCCAGCACGACAGCTCGGTGGCGCAGCGGGCCACCGAAATCGTGTCGCTCGTCGCCGACCGTCTCGCCGACCCGGCCGCCGTCGCCGACATCGCAGGCCGTCCGGACAACCGCGATCCCATCTACGGCGCCGGCATGTGGGGGCCGATGACGTTGTCCAACGGCCTGCCCGGCACGGCGCTGTTCTACGCGGAGCTGGCCGCGCGCATCCCCGATTGGTTCGGCGTCGCTCATCGGCATGTGCAAGCGGCGGGGGCAGCGCTGCCGAGTCAACCGAGCCGGGGACTGTACGCGGGGCCTGCTTCCTTGCTGGCGGCCACCCAGACCTGCGGCGGCCACTACCCCGGCCTGCGGCGCAGGCTCGCCGCGTGGCTCGCCGACGACCAGCTGACGCGGCTGCGGCAGTGCCGAGCCGCCTCCGGACCCGGCATCTCGTGGGAGTGCTACGACATCGTCAACGGCTTGTCCGGCACAGCTCGGCTGCTGCTCGATTCGGTCGAGGATCCCGTCGAAAACGACCCGCAGGTCGAGCATGCCCTGCGGGAGACGCTCGGCTACCTGGTGACGATCAGTCGGCCGATCACCGTCGACGGCCATGAAGTGCCTGGTTGGTGGGTTCCCGCGGCGCGGCAAGCGGTCGAGGAGGATCGTCGCGACTATCCGCGTGGCGACTTCAACTTGGGCCTCGCGCACGGGATTCCAGGGCCGGTGGTGATCATGTCGCTGGCCCTGCGCCGTGGACACGACGTGCCGGGACTGCGGGACGCTCTGGTGCGGATGGTCGAGTGGTTGATCCGTTGGATACGCACCGACGATCAGGGCACGTACTGGCCCTGCCGAGTCGGCTTCGATGACGAGATCGCCGACGCACCGCCGCGAAACCTGTTCACCCGAACCGCGTGGTGCTACGGCGCGCCGGGAGTCGCGGCGGCGGTGCACCATGCGGGCGAAACCCTCGGCATCGCCGACTGGCGCAGGCACGCGGTCCGCGCGCTGCACGACGCTCTGGCCAGGGACGAATCGCGCTGGACGCTCGCGGGGCCGACCGTATGCCACGGTTACGCGGGCTTCCTTCAAGTGGTCCATCGAATCGGCACGGCGGAGCGGGACGGCGTGCTGCTCGGTGCGAAAACCCGTCTCGCCGAAGTCATTCTGGACATGGCGGACATCGACGCGCCCTTCGGCTTCCGGCATCCGATGCGGTATCCGCGGTCGGCGCCGGGGCCGACGGAGTTCAAGTTACTGGACGTCGCCGGGATACTCGAGGGCTCCGCGGGGGTGGCGTGCGCGCTGTTGTCGGTGATCCCGGCGCTCGGCACCGCTGCCGAAGCTCCCGCGCGCCCGTGGGATCGCGTTCTGGCATTGAGCTGAGAGGTGCACTTCCGATGACGGTCAACGCCTTCGAACTCACCGATATCGTCGTGCGGTACGGCGCCACGCCGGCCGTCGACTCGGTGTCGCTGAGCTCGGCCCCCGGCCGCCTGACCGCACTGCTCGGGCCGAATGGCGCGGGCAAATCCAGCCTGCTCAATGTGCTGTCGACCGCGTCCGAACCCGAATCCGGGACCGTGCGTGTCTTCGGCGACGACGCGCACACCGCTCCAATGCGTGCCCGCGCCCAGCTCGGGCTGGTGTTCCAGGAACGGACGCTGGACAAAGAACTCACCGTCGAGCAGAACCTGTGGTTTCACGCCCGCCTCTTCGGTATGCGCCGCGCCGACGCCGCCGCGCAGATCGATCGGCTGCTGGCCATGTTGGAGCTGACCGAGCAACGGCGCATCGCGGTCGAACGCCTGTCCGGCGGAACCGCCCGGCGGGTCGAACTGGTGCGTGCCCTGTTGCATCGTCCCGGACTGCTCATCCTGGACGAGCCGACCACGGGACTCGATCCGCGGTCTCGCCGGGTCTTCTGGCGCGATCTGCTTCGCATGCGCGACGAATTCGGCGTCACCACGATCTATTCGACCCATTACTTGGACGAAGCCGAGTACGCGGACGAGATCGTGATCATGGCCGGGGGCAGAATCGGCCGATCGGGATCGCCGGTGGACCTCAAAGACGACCTGCGCGCCTCCTGTGTGCGGCTGCGGACCCACGACGACGCCGCGGCGTGCGAGCAATTGCGCGCGGCCGGATTCGAGGTGGTCACCGGGCTGACGGAGCTGGAGATCCGGTGTGCCGAGCCGGATCGGCGGGTGGCCGACATCGTGCGCGTGCTCCATCTGCCGATTCTCAGTGTGACGGTGCACAACCCGTCGATGGACGATGTCTACGTCGCCGCGACGACACATCCCGGGAAGGACATGCCGTGACCGCATCGCAGGCGCTGAGCGCCCATCCTCCGGAACGCGTCATGGTCGGCAGCATCCGGGCCGTCGCGGTGATCGCGCACCGGGACCTGCATCGCCAGATCCGTCGCCCGGGACTGCTGATCAGCAACGCCGCCCAGTTGCTGTTCTTCATCGTCATCTATGCCGTCGGTTTCGACGCCATGGTCGGCAGCGTGGGCTCGGTCTCCTTCAGCGCCTATATCCTGCCCGGCATCATCGCCATTCAAGTGGCGACGATCGGCATCGCCACCGGATTGTCGTACGCGTGGGATCGAGAGTTCGGTGTGCTGCGCGAGATGACCGTCGCGCCGGTACCCCGGATGTGTCTGCCGCTGGGCAAGGTCGTCAGTACGGGTGTCGTCGTCGGGACGCAGAGCTTGCTGTTGTTGTTGTGCGCACCGGCATTCGGATTGGCGCCGACATCGGCGCAGATCGCCGCGGCCGCGGCGATCTACCTGGTCGGGTCGGCGGTCTTCAGCCTGCTGGGACTGTTCCTGGCCACCGCGTTGCGACAGATCCAGACATTGCAGGCCGGCGTCCAGGTCACGATGCTGCCGATGCTGTTTCTCTCGGGCTCGGTGTTCCAGCCCGAGGGGGTTCCGTCCTGGCTCTCCGTGCTGATTCGCCTCAATCCGCTCACCTATCTGGTCGATCTGAGCAGACAGATTTTGGTCGGCCGGCCAGGCCTGGCGCCGATGGGCGTGGACGTGCTGGTCCTCGTGTGCCTGGCGTTGTTCTTCACCGCGGGGATCCGCCTCAGGATCGGACGATGACGCCGGCGACCGGCCTTCATCCCAGCGAGGACCAGCGCGGCCGGGTACACGGCTTTCCGATATGGCCCGCGGTGGCGGTAGTCGATCACGAAACGAGCGCCCCGATGCTGGAAGCGGTGCTGGACTGGCTCGCCGCGAACCTACGCTGGTTCGATCCAGCACACTGGGATCGGTTCCTGCCGGCGCGGCAGTTCCCGGAGGGCGCCGCGCTCGAACTGCTGGTGCTGTGCCGTGTGCTGCGCCGTGGGCGATGGCGCGATCATCCGCTCGTCGACGGCGCGACCGAACTCGCGCGCACGCTGGCGGCAGCCGCCGCCTTCCACGACGCACTGGGGCGCGCCGACGAGAAGTTCCCGTATCGCGCCTACTTGGTGGCGTTGCTCGCCGATCTCGGCTGTCCCGTACCGAATGCCGACGAGCGGGTGCGCACGGTGCTCGCGACAGGTAGCGGCGGATGGAACGGCGCCTGGCGCCCCCCGCTCACCCGGCTGGAGCTGCGGTACGCACTCGAGCTCGGCCGGTTCCCGCATACCCTGCCGCCAGTGGCCGAGTTGGTCGAGGCGACCATCACCGCTGCGGAGCCCGACCCGATCTACCTACGCGACGACGAGGTCTACGCGCTCACCCACGTCGTCTTCTATGCCACGGATTTCGCCGCCCGGCCGATGCGTAGCGCACCGGCGCTCGTAGCGACGATGCGGATCCTGCTCGGAACCTACCTCGCGGCCGGGGACATGGACTTGGCGGGCGAACTGCTGCTGTGCCTGCTGGCGGTGGCGCCGGACGACTGCGCGATCACCGCGCACGGATGGCGAACGCTGACTCGCCGCAGACTGGCCTGCGGCGCGGTGCCGGGCCCCCTGTTCGACCCGATCCGGCTGTCGGGACTGAGCGGCCCGGTGGCCGAGGCATACACGTTCGGAACATGCCACCACACGACAATGGTTGCGGCGATGGCGGCGGCGGAGCGAGAACGGCATCCTGCTCGATGAGATCCCCTGATTCCCTTCCGGTGCTCTCCGACCGGTCCTTGGCGGCCGCGAGGAAGTGGTTGGCGACCGAAACGTCAGCGGTGCGGCAGTCCACTCGGACGCCGGAGCACGACGCACAGCGCGCTGGATCGCCACCTCGCGAACCACTGACCATGTTGTGCGCCGATCCGGCGCGCTGGCGCGCTCTGGCGACAATCGACGCCGCAGACGCCTCGATGGCATCCTCGGCGGAGTGGGCCGTCGTCCTGGACTCCCTTCTGGTGCTCGCGATTCGGCGCTACGACCTGGATGCCCTGGCCACCCTGCTCCTGGGCTGCGCCCAGCTGGGACTGGCTCAGCGGCCGATTCCCACGCGGGCGACCGGATTCCTGCTCGCGCAGCAACAGGTCGACGGCGGATTCGGATCCGTGCCGGGAAGCGAGGAACCTTCCGACACGGCGACCCGAATCGCGCTCACCCGGCATTGCGTATCGGCGCTTCAGCGGATCTTCGAGCCGCAGGATTCCAGGATGCGGAAGAACCCCTCCTCGAGATCGCCGTCGCCCGCGATGCCCTGAACGGTGCCCTCGTATCGCGTCTTCCCGGCGACCAGAACCGCGACCCGGTCACACACGTGAGCGATCTCCGACAGCTGGTGACTGGAGAGGAAAACCGTCGTTCCCCCCGCGGCCAGTGCGCGAATGAGTTCTCGCATCTCCCGGATGCCCACCGGATCGAGGCCGTTGGTCGGCTCGTCCAGCAGCAGGAGTTTCGGTCGCGCCAGCAACGCGATCGCGATACCGAGACGCCAGCGCATGCCGAGGGAGTATGCCTGCACCTTGCGCGTGCGCACCTCACTCAACTGCACGACGGCCAAGGTCTCATCGATCCACTCCTCGGGCACCCCGCGCAGTCGGGCGTGAATGCGCAGGTGCGTCACCGCGTCCAATTTCGGCCACAATCCCGGTGTCTCGATCAACGCGCCGACATCGACCAACCGCGCCCGATCATACGGCTGACCGAACAACCGGATGACACCGCTGGTCGGCCGTTGCAGGCCCAGCACGGTTTTCATCACCGTGGACTTGCCCGCGCCGTTCGGGCCGAGCAGCCCGTAGACCTCTCCCGCGCGGACCGACAGATCGACCCCGTCCAGCGCGTGGTGTTTCCCGTAATGCTTGTGCAGCTGCGCCACTTCCAAAGCGAACACGGTCAGATCTCCTTGCGCGTCATATGGAGCGAACCCAGAGCCAGGACCACCGCCGCGAGCCCGATCGAAAGCGCGATGGCAGGCAGGATGACACCGTGATCCCGGACCGGGCTGTCGGCCGGTAGTGGAACGCCATTGGGACCGATACCTGCCAACGGCAGGATCACGCGCATGGGCCAGGCGAACGGCACCGCCATCCACCAGCTCTTATCCGCGATGAGCATGCCGCACATCATGCCGACGACACCGGTCGCGATGGTGGGGCCCAGGCCCCACACCACCGAGACGACCAGCGCCACCGCCGCGGTACCCAACCCGGCCAGCCACGGCAGGTAGGACGCGGCGACGATCGTCGCGAAGCTGGTCGCGAACCGGCCGCTCAACGCTGCCCCGATGCTGAGCAGCAGCGCGAGCAGGGTGGTGGACACCGCGGTCAGCGCGGCCAGTCCGAGATACTTGCCGAGCAGATATTTGTTGCGGGGCACGGCATAGGAGAAGAGCAACCGCCAGGCGTCCTGATCGGCCCGCACCGAGAGGGCGGCCAGCAACGCGGCCGTCATCGGGATCAGGGCTCCCCAGCCCTCCAGCACCACGTCGCGGAACACCGTCCAGGTATGTCCCGATCGGCCTTCGGGCGAGGCCAGCGACATCGGGTAGAGCGGAACCGTGATGACGACGGGTACCAGAACGGCGAACCAGCCGATGAAGCCGCGACGCATCCTCGACAGCTCTGTCGCCGTGACGTCCCACAAACTCGGCTGGTCGCGCCGTGGGCGAAGCTCAGGCCCATAGCGTGCTGCGGTGGCGGCCATATCTCTCCTCGAGTCGTTCGGTTCCATCGAGGACGTAGCCGTCGACCGCGATCCGGTTCACGGCAGGCAGCGGTCCGGTCAGTCACCGTCCCCGGCGCGGGCCTTCCGCTTCAGCGCCGCGCTGAGCTGGACGTTCGCGTTCAGCAACTCGATGCCGATGAGTTCGCCGTCGTCGCCGAAGTCGAGGGCGGCGACGATCTCGCCGCTGTCCTGGTCGTGCACTCGCAGGGTGCGAGCGGCGTGGCGGGCTTCCGGGCTGTTCTGCCGGAACGCCAGATAGGCGATGTTGTGCTGTTCGTCCCAGGTCAGGTAGTCGAGATAGTCGAGTTTCATAGCGAATTCCTTGTCGTAGCAGGTTCGGGAAATGGCGAATACAGGTGGCGCTTCGTCACAGAACGACCCGCTGTTCTGGTGCGAGGAACATTCGATCTCGCTCTGTGACGTCGAAGGCCGAGTAGAACTCCGATATGTTGCGGACAACCTGGTTGGCTCGGAACTCACTCGGCGCGTGGCTGTTCGCGGCCAGCGCCGCGGCGGCGAACTGCTGTGTCTGTTTTACCCGCCAGCACCGCGCCCAGGACAGGAACAGGGTGCGGAAGTCCGGCTCGGTGCCGCGGCGCAGCGCGGCTCGCCGGTAGGCGGCGACCGCCACCTGGAGACCGCGGAGATCGGCCAGGTTCTCGCTGACGGTCAACTGCCCGTTCACCCGGTGTGTGGCGTCGAAGCCCTCGGGAACGAGGCTGTCGTACTGGTGGACCAATTGCTCGGTCTTCGCGTCGAACGCGGCGCGGTCCTCGGGAGTCCACCAGTCGCGCAGCCGCCCGTCGCCGTCGTATCGGGCGCCTTGATCGTCGAACGCATGGCCGATCTCGTGCCCGATGATCGCGCCGATCGCACCGTAGTTGACCGCCGGATCCGCATCCTTGTCGAAGTATGGCGGCTGCAGGAAGGCGGCGGGAAACACGACTTGGTTCGACGATCGGTTGTAGAAGGCGTTGACGGTTTGCGCGGTGGTCGTCCATTCGGTTCTGTCGACCGCCGCGGCGAGCCGGTCGAACTCCCGACGCCTGGCGAGAGCGCGGATACTTCGGAGGGAATCGATCAATTTGTCAGGATCGATCGACACGCCCGAACAGTCCGGCCGATGCCGCGGGGCGCCGATCAGCATCGTGATCCTGTCGAGCTTGGCGACGGCGGCCGCGCGCGTGGACTGTGAGAGCCAGGACGAGCCGAGTAACGCCGCACGGTAGGCCGCGAGCAGGTCGTCGACCAGCTCGCGCAGCTGGCCCTCGGCCGCGGCCGGAAAGTGCTTCGCCACATAGAGCCTTTCCAGTGGACCGCCCAGCTCGGCATTCACCGTGGCGACCGCTCGTTGCCAGGGCTCGGCCGGCCGGATCGCCCCGCCGAGGAACTTGCGGCGGAACTCGAAATTGGCCTCGGAGATGCCGAAGGGCAGGAAGCGGGAGAACTCCAGTAGCAGACTCGATCGCAAATAGTCTCGCCAGTGCGCGATATCCACCTCCGCCCACAGCCGGCCGACCGCGGTGACGAAGTCGGGCTGACGCACCACGACGTGGGCGAACAGTTCCGGTGGCTGCGAAGTTCGCCCCGCGCGCCAGGCGTCGAAGTCGAACTCCGGTGCGAGTCCGCGCAACTCGCTCCAGGTCATCAGGTTGTTGGTAGCCGTGGCGTCCTGATCTCGCACGGCGTCCCAGTGCACGGCGGCGAGCTGTCGCTCGAGTTCGAACACTCGGCCGGACATACCGGCCGGATCCGCGAAGTGCGCGACGGCCGTGATGCGCTCCAGGAATGCCCGATATGCGTCACGGTGGGCGGCGAATTCGGGGTTCCGGTAGTACTGACTGTCCATTCCGAGACCGGATTGCGCGAGAGTGGCGACGTACCGGTGCGCATCCCTGGAGTCGACGTCGACATACAGTGAGATGACCCCGGGAATCGGCAGCATGCCCATGACGCTCGCCAATTCGGATTCGGCCGCGGCCGCGTCGATCGCCGCGAAGAGGTCGGCCAGCGGAGTCGTGCCCAGCCGTTCGACGGCCGCGGTGTTCAAGCAGGCCGCATACAGGTCGTGCACCTGCTGTTCGGGCGTGCCGGGCCTGGGTTCGCGGATTGTCTGGATGATGGCCGAGAGCTGCTGTTCGACGCGTCGCATCGCCTCGGTCATGGGGCTACACACCAGTTGGTCGGGAGGCAGCCGAAAGTCGCGCAGCCATTTCCCGTTGACATGCCGGTACAGATCGTCCTGGGGGCGGACGGCCTCGTCGAGGCCGACCGGATCCAGGGCGCCGGGTGGGGTGGCCGCACGACACGCGGACGAAAGACCCCCGGCGGCAAGTGCTCCGAGCGTGCGGAGCGCGGTACGCCGGCTCACGTTTCGGGTCGGATTCGACAGCACCATGGAGCTACCGATCAGCCGCGCAGCACGGTGAGCGGAAATGACACGTCGCCGCGAGGTTGCGCACGGACCAGTTCGGCCCGGCTGTCCACACCCAAGGTGTCGTACAGGCTGCGGATGCGCCGGTACATCGATCGCTCCGACAGATAATGCAGGCGCGCGATCTCGGCCACCGTCATCGACGTGCGCAACATGCGCAGCAGCCGAGTGTCGAACTCGTCCAAACAGTCCCGGCCGGACGGCTCGGCACCGGTAGCCGGTGTACCGGCACGCTCGCGCAGGGGCTGCCGCTTCGGTTCGTTCGATGCACGGCTGGTCACCGCACCGAGCACCGCCGGAAGCGGCTTCGCCGGAGCGGAGCGGGTGTGGTCGAGGAGTTGAGCGCGAACGAGACCGGCCTGACGCTCGACGGATATCGCGACGTTGATCACGAAGCTGGCGCCGGAGCGTATCGCGGCGTAGGTCGAGTAACCACCGACGTCATCGGTGACCGCGACGATCAACCCCATGGCGTGCCGGGCGCGGACCGAACGTAGGCTTTCGGCCTGGGTTTCACTGTTGACGGGTAGCACGATCGGAGCGCCGTCGGCGTCCCCGCGCATGGCCACTTCGTCGTAATCGGCGAACTCCACCTCGAAATACGGCTCGAACAAACTCCCCCACACTCCATCCGCCGGATCCAGATAGCCGCGCAAACCGGGGTGCACGAATGCGACACGCCCGGTTGCTTGTTCGAGATCCCGACTGGTTCGAACGGCGTTCAAGGAAGCCCCCTTCACTTCGATCGGCGCGCTGTCGCGCACCTCTTACCTACACGCCCGCCCCTGTACGCGGGGCTGGTGACACTCGAGCTCCGACCGAGAGGCGAAGCCCCCGGTCCCCTCCTCGAGTACCGCCACAATAGGCGCGACGGTGATTCGGCGCGGCCACACCGATCGCCCGGCCCATCGCCACACCGCGGCACAGCGGCCTGATTTTCTTGTCACATGATTGGACGCGGTGGTGGCGCGTTCGGTTCCAACTTGCGCGCAAGAGATTGCCGCGCTCGGGGAATCCACCCGCCACACGCCCTCTCACCTGCACGATTCGGTACTTCGCGGCCACCTGTGTAGTGTTGTGCATACCGACGCGGGGTGGAGCAGCTCGGTAGCTCGCTGGGCTCATAACCCAGAGGTCGCAGGTTCAAATCCTGTCCCCGCTACTACGAACGGCCCGGAGCGCAACGCTCCGGGCCGTTCTCTTTCACCGAGTCGTATCCAGCAGGCACAGCATGTCGCCCGTAGACGTGGTTCCGGTCGATCAGCACGAAGAACGCTCGGGTCGCCGGATCGCGCCGAGGTGGAGCGTTCGGAGAGAACTCGCCGAAGCGTCAGCTTCGGCGCAGCGGCGGGCAGACTCGCCGCGTACTCTCGGCGACCACGCCCCCGAACCGAGGTATGTCGCTTGTCGCGACGGCCCAAGCTTTTTCATGCAATTCGCCGCACGGGTGTCCCGTAGCTCACAGTAGAATCTTCCCCAGAATAATCCACCCCAACTCCACCACCGCCGACTTCTGCAAATCGAGGGTTAAAAGACGGTTACGTCGCCGCCGTGGATTGGTGACGCCGAAGTTGTCGTGTCACGATACTTCCGAGTCACCCGGACTATTCATCCCGAAGTGTTTTCCCGCAGGCAACTTCCGGTTTCGTCACCGCACCCGGCTTGTCCCCTTCGGCGTGTTCGTAATGATTCGATCGCCAACGTCGGCCATCTCTGCGTGCAACGACAACAATCTGTGAGGAATGTTCCGCGTGAGTGATTTCTGGAATGTGAGCTCGTCTCTGGCGTGTCTCAGCATCGGCATTTCCCTGTTCGGCGTCATCGCGTATCTGGCGGGGATACTGGAAGGGGAGACCCGGCCGCGCGTCGCGTCGTGGGCGGCTTGGTGCACCGCGAACACGGTGTTCGCGATCGTGGCTTACCTCGAGGGCGGCTATCTCGCCGCGAGCATCAACGCCGCGGCGGCGGCCATGAACGCGGCGGTCATCGCCGTCGGCATGACTCGCGGGAGCAGCCTGCGACCGGATGACAATATCGATTGGGCCTGTCTGCTCTCGTCGATCGCCTGTGTGCTGGTGACGGTCGGCGTGCAGGAAAAGGCGTTCGGCGCGCTGTTCGCCATCTGCGCCAATCTCATCGCCACCATCCCCACGCTCCGGCATGTGTGGTCCAAACCCCGTGAGGAAACCTGGCAAACCTTCGCCGCGAATGCCTTCGCGAACGGCCTCGGCCTGCTCGGGGTGCTCATGGTGAGCGGGTTCGAATTCGTTTCGATCGCCGGTCCGCTGATTTCCACGGCAGGCAATGTCGCTTTGGTCACCCTGACCATCGGCCGTGCTCGATTCGCCGATGCCACGGTCGTCCCGGTGAAAGTCGGCTGATCGCTGTCTCTTCCTGCGGCGAGCCCAGCGAGCGCTCGGCCTGGGCGAGCCAGGTGGACCGCCGACCGATACACCTCCTGGCGGTCGGTGACCGATGCCGGCAGGCTGCGCCCGATGCCCCGCCCTTCCGGCGGACGCGTCGGGCGCGGCCGCGCAGGTGCGCGAGCACGCGGCCCGCTACCGCTATCCTTCGATCTCGGCGACCCGATGACCAGCTGATTCGTTTTCGCGCAATCGTTCTGCCGCGCCCGTTCCCCGCTGCGGCCGGACGGCTTGCCCCCGCACGCGAAGGAGAGAGCTGTGCAGCGCAGAGCGATGCTCAAGGGATGTGCGGCGGCGGTCGCCGTGCCGATGTTCACCGCAGGCTGCGATCTGCTGGACGGCAGCGCGCGGGCGGTGGACGAATTGGCCTTCGATCCCGGCGCGTTCACGACGAAGACGAAGACCGTCGCCACCTTCGAGCGCGACAGGAAGGTGACCTACCACTTCTACGAGAACGTCGTCTATGTGGCGAAGCCGGTGGACAAGGCATATCAGAGCCTGAACGTCAGCGTGCCCACCGAAATCGACGGAGCAGCCGTCGACGCGGGCAAGGCTCCCATTCTCTTCAGCAACTCCGTCGGGGGATATCTGTCGTCGTCGGTGACGAGCCGCCCACCGGACGACGGCGGGGATCGGATGAGGAACCGGGACCTCGCCCTGACGGCGGGCTATGTCGTCGTGGAACCCGGTGCGCGCGGTCGCGACCTGGTCGCGCCGGACGGCACGTATTTCGGCGTGGCGCCCGCGGCCATCGTGGATCTGAAAGCCGCGGTGCGGTATCTGCGGCACAACGCGGGCCGCGTGCCGGGAGACACCGACCGGATCGTGGCCACCGGTGTCAGCGCGGGCGGCGCGCTGTCCGCCTTGCTCGCGGTGTCCGGGGACAGCCGGATGTACGACCGGTATCTCGCCGAACTCGGCGCGGCGGACGCGAGCGATGCCGTCTTCGCCGCCGCTCCCTACTGCCCCGTCACCGATCTCGAACACGCGGACATGGCCTACGAGTGGAATTGGGGCGCCAACCCGCTGCGCTCCGGCGCACTCGACGCCGCCGCCTCGCGCGAGCTGAGCACGGCGTTCACGAACTATCAGGCGTCGCTGGCCCTGCAGGGGCGGAACGGATTCGGACCCCTCACGGCCCGCAATTACGGCGACTACCTGGCGCGGACCTACCTCGAACCGGCCGCGACCGCCTACTTGACCGCGCTGCCGAACGCCGACCGTTCCAGCTACCTGGCGGCCAACAGCTGGATCACGTGGGCGGGCGATCGCGCCGAATTCACCTGGCCGGACTACCTCTCGCACGTCGGCGTGCGGCAGAAGGGCGTGCCCGCGTTCGACGCCTTCGACCTGTCCTCGCCCGAGAACAACGAGTTCGGCGGGGGAACCGTCAAGGCCAGGCACTTCACCCTGTTCAGTCTGCGGCGAGCGACCGGCGACCCCGGCGCGCAGCTCGACAGCGACCTGCCCGAGAAGATCAGCATGATGAACCCGATGTTCTTTCTGCGACAGCGGAATGCCGCCCGCGCGAAGCACTGGTGGATCCGCGTGGGCACCAAGGACACCGATACGTCGCTGACGATCGTCGGCAATCTCGCCGCGAGCTTGGAGAATCTGGGCGACGAGGTCGACGCCGCGATGTACTGGGACGCCGGGCACGGCAGCAACGAAGACCCCGAGGATTTCATCGCGTGGATCGGCAAGGTGACCGGCTACGCGAAGTGAGACGGCACGCCGAGATCCGGCCGTTGGGCCGCGTCGAACTCCGCAGCGCCGGGCGACCGACCGGCACCAGTGGCCGCGGCAGCGAGGTCTTCGGCCGATGATCGGAGGACGTCCGTCGCCGCGTCTCGCGGACGGGCAGCCTCCTGCCTGGACTCCGGATGAGGCCGAGCTGGGCTGCCTGCCAGACGCACTTGCAGATCCGCCGGGATTCCCGGGAGGGAGACGGTGGTCGGTCGGGCAGTTCGCCGCAGGAGCCCCGCTAGCAGCGCGGCGGCTCGATCCCGAGCTCCCGCAGGCGTTCGCTGTAGAGCGCGACGTTGGCGAGCTTGATGTCCTCGTACCCGCGCACCACGTCGGCGAGCGCCGCGGCCCGCACCGCGCGGTCGTAGCCCGCCGGATCCAGCACCGACGCCAGATCCGCCACCATCGCGGTGTAGTGCGCCAGCAGCTCGCGTTCCACCCGCCGCACGTGGGCGTATCCGAAGGGGTCGAAGGCGGTGCCACGCAGACGCTTACCGCGCGCCAGCAAGCGGAGGGCGAAGTGGCTGCCCGGCCGCATCCCGATCTTCTTCTTCCGGCCCATCGCGCGCAGGACCGGCGGGTGCAGCCGATAGGTGAGGTTCGCCCCCTCCGGTACTTGCTCGGCGACCTCGGCCAGGAACACCGGATCGGTCAGCCTGCGCGCCACCTCGTATTCGTCTTTGTACGCCGTGAACTTGTACAGGCCGCGCGCCACCTGCTCACTGAACTCGGTCCGGTCGGTCACCCGGCGCTCGGCATCCCAGATGCGTTGTACCGCGGCGACGTAATCGCGGGCCACCGCCACGCTCTGGAAACCGATCAGTTCGATCGCACGCAGCTCGACCAGCCGCCGCACCTCTCCCGTGGCGGTGAACCCCTCGAACAGGTCCGCGGGCACCGTCACCGGCTCGCGTTCGGGTTTGCGGCGCGTGGTCGCGGCGGCGAACTCCTCCGGTCGCGCGATCGCGACTCGCCCCCAGCGGAAGGCCGCGAGATTCGCCTCCACCGCGACTCCGTTGATCCCGATGGCCTCTTCGATCGCGGCGCCAGGCAACCGCAGGCCGCCGGTCTGGTAGGCGGCTCCGACCAGCAGGAAGTTCGCGGCGGCGGTGTCGCCGAAAAGGACTTCCGCGGCGGCCAGCGCGTCGAAGGCCCGAACCGAGCGCGACGCCCGCCCCAGACGCTCCAGTAGCATCGCCTCGTCGGGATAGGCCACGGATTTGTCGTAGACCATGTCGCCGGTCGGCGTCTTGCTGGTGGAGGCGACCGACACGGTCGTCGTGGCGGAACCGTAGGCCAGGTTCTTGTTGTCGGTGGCGGTCAGCAGGTCGAAGGCCAGGAGGCAGTCGGCCGAGGCGGGGGCCAGGCGGTTGGCGGGCTCCAGCGCGCCCGCGGCGAAACGCAGGTGCGAGACCACGGGCCCGGCCTTCTGGCTCATGCCGATCTGATCCAGGCTCGCCACCTCGTATCCGGCGCGCAGCGCGGCGGTGGCCAGCACCTGGTTCACGGTGACGATGCCGGTGCCGCCGATCCCGGCGAGGAAGACGTTCTGCGTGGTCGTCGGCGGTTCATGCACGAGCTCCGGCAGCCGCGGCGGCTGCTGCGGCCTGTTCGTCCCGCGCCGTTTCCGCTTCGCCGGGTCCGGCAGCTCTACTGTGACGAACGAAGGGCAGTCCCCGTTCAGGCAGCTGTAGTCGGTGTTGCAGGAGGTCTGGTCGATGCGGGTCTTGCGACCGAACTCGGTGTCCACCGGCTGCACCGACAGGCAGTTGCTCCGCACGCCGCAATCACCGCAGCCTTCGCACACCGCCTCGTTGACGACCACCCGGGTGCGGCGCACCGGCAAGGCGCCCCGCTTGCGCTGCCGCCGCGCGTCGGCCGCGCAGTGCTGGTCGTAGATCAGCACCGTGACGCCGGGGATCTCACGCAACGCGCGCTGCGCTTCGTCGAGCCGGTCCCGGTGCCACAGCAGCGTGCCGGGAGCGAGATCGCGCTTGCGGTATCGCCCCGGCTCGTCGGCGCAGACGATGATCCGCCGTACGCCCTCGACGGCGAGTTTGTGGGTGAGCATCGGCACCGTGAGCGCGCCCTCGGCGTGCTGCGCGCCGGTCATCGCGACCACGTCGTTGTGCAGCAGCTTGAACGTGATGTTCACGCCCGCCGCGACGCACGCCTGCACGGCGAGCTGGCCGGAGTGGAAATACGTCCCGTCGCCGATGTTCTGGAACAGATGCGGCACGTCGGTGAACGGCGCTTGGCCGATCCACTGGGCGCCTTCGCCGCCCATCTGGGTCAGCCCGGTGACCTTGCTGTCGTTCCGGCCGGACATGGTCACCAGGGTGTGACAGCCGATACCGCCGCCCGCCAGCGATCCTTCCGGGACGGCGGTGGAGCGGTTGTGCGGGCAACCGCTGCAGAAGTAGGCCGCGCGCTTGGCGGGCAGCACGGACAGCGACAGCGGCTGCGGCAGTGGACGTCTCATCTCCAGATGGCCGTCGAGTACGCGGTGCAGCGGTGCGGCGATGCGCCCGGAAGTGAGTTCGCCATCGGCGCCGAACAGCGGGCGGCCCGCGTGGTCGCGCTTGCCGAGGACCTCGGGCGCACCCGGAACGCCGTACAGGATCTCGCGGACCTGGGTCTCGACGAATGCCGTCTTGTCCTCGACGACGATCAGCCGGGTGAGCCCGGCGGCGAACTCGCGGACCCGTTCGGGCGCGAGCGGATAGGGCATGCCGATCCGCAACAGCCGGATCCCCGCGGCGTGCAACGCCTCGTCGTCCGCGCCGAGGTCGAGCAGGGCTTGGCGGACCGCGTCGAAGGTGGTCCCGGTGGCGGCGATGCCGATCGTGGCGCGAGCCGGATGGACCTCGATCACGTCCAACTCGTTGCGTGTGCTGTAGGCGCGCACCAGCTCCCAGCGGGGACCGTAGAGATCGGCCTCGGCGAGCAGGCTGTCGGCCGGCGCGGCCATCGGACGCTGCCGGTAACGGAAGCGCGCTCCCGCCCAGTCGATTTCGGGCACGACGATATCGATGTCACCCACCGAACCCTCGACGGTCCAGGCGCCGTCGGCGACGTCGGCGACGATCTTCAGCGCCACGAGGCAGCCCGAGGCGCGCGACAGCGCGACCCCGTGCAGACCCATGGTGATGATCTCGCGTGCGTTGCGCGGGAACAGCACGGGAATGTTCATCGCCGCCAGCGAGCGCTCGCTCACCGCGGGCACGGTGGAGGACTTGGCCGCCGGGTCGTCGCCGACCAGCAACAGGACGCCGCCGCGGGGATTCGCGCCGTACATGTTGGCGTGCCGCAGCGCGTCGGTCGCGCGGTCCAGGCCGGGGCCCTTGCCGTACCAGACGCCGACCACGCCGTCGTGGGTCGCCGTGCCCGCGGGCAGGTCCGCCTGACTGCCCCACACGGAGGTCGCGGCCAGTTCCTCGTTCAACCCCGGGACGAACGAGATGTCGTGCTCGGCCAGGACCTCCGGCATGCCGGCCAGCATCTTGTCGACGCCGCCGAGCGGACTGCCCTGGTAACCGGAGACGAACGTGCCCACCCGCAGGCCCGCGCGCAGATCACGCACGTGCTGCTCGACCAGCTGGCGCGCGATGGCCTGGACGCCGGTGAGGACAACCGTCCCCGAGCCGACGCGGTAACGGTCGGCCAGGTCGTAGGGAGCTGCGATCAGATCGCGGTCGGCGAGCTCGGTCATCAGATCCACCCGTCCGCTCGGCGCCGGTTCGGCACCTCGCATCGTTGAGCACTTGTTGCCGATATGGTGTCTGTGAAGATCTGAACGCACAACCTTGACTCTTCATATTGAGCAATCTGCCCAACTGTTCGCAGCCGCAGTGGGCACAACCTAAGCACAGTGCGAGGTCGATGTGATGACGCGCACAGCACAGCGTCGCGGCGTCGGCGGGCCGAGCGGGTGCCACGCCGCGTTTCCTCCGCCGCACCCGCGCCCACCTGTGTGAAGGTGGAAAGGTGTCAATGCTCAGGAGGGGTGCGGCGCTCCTCGCCGCCATCGCGTTCGGGTCGCTGACCGCGTGCGGCCAGCAGGCGGACCCGGCTGCCCCCTCCACACCGGAGCGCACCGCGGAAGCCGCGGCCGGGACCCGAGCCGACCCCGGTCCGCGCACCTACGCGGGCGGAACGATGGTGGTCATCCCGCATGCCGCGGATCTGGAACCCAGTTCGGCCATGCCCTTCTCCGAGTACGACACCGAGGACGGGACGAACAAGCTCGCGATCCACATTCCCGGCCCGGTCGGCTGTCCGAGTATCGGATTCACCGCGCGCGTGGAAGAATCGGCCGATCTGGTGAGCGTGCGACTGATCCGTGGCCTGCATCGCGGTATGCCGCCGTGCCAGGGCGCGAATCCGGAGCAGAAACGCGAGTACGGCGTGGTCGTGGTCGACCTGCTTCGCCCCCTGGGCGCTCGTCCGGTGCTCAGCTTCGCATGAGCCACGCGACCTGCGGACGATTCGGTGCGCGACCGGGCAGGCCACCTCCCTTAGTGATCTTGTCGAATGGCGGGGCATGCGCTTTGTGACATGTCCGGTTCGCCTGTTCCGGTGCGACGCTCCGATCGGCGGAGCGTTATCTTCGCAGCGGATGGTGCCGCCTTCGCGGCTACCGGCGGTCCCGGAGTCGAAGGAGGTGCGGCAGTCCGCCATGATCGACTCAGTATCTTTCCGGCGGCGGTTCCTTCTGCTCCGTCCCGCAGCGAGCGTTCGCTGCGGTTTTCCGTGTAGTGCCGGTCCGTCCGGAACACCGACACCGCGGCGTGCCCGCGGGGCGGTGGGTCGGTGACGGCTGACTTTCGAAGGAAACCCGTGTCCAGAGTTCCGTTCCGGATCGCGATCTTGCTGGTGAGCATCGTCTCGCTCGGCCTGCTCGGCCTGCCAGCGACGGCTCAGCCCCTGTATCCCACTCCCGATCCCGATCCCTTCTACACGGCACCGCCCGATCTAGGGGCGCTCGCTCCGGGCGACGTCGTGCGGGCCCGCCGGATCGACACCGGTATGTATGTCGGGACCGAGGGCTGGCAGGTGGCTTTCCGCTCCACCAATTCGCAGGACAAGCCCGTCATGGCGATCACGACGGTCCTGCTGCCCGCCGGGGTGAAGAACCCGCCGCTGGTCTCCTACCAGGCGCTGATCAATTCCCTCGGCACCCAGTGCAATCCGTCGCGCTCGCTGTTCAACGGCGAACTGCAGGACGCGGTCGGCGCGATGCTGCCGATCGGGCGCGGATGGGCGATCTCGCTGCCGGACTACCTGGGGCCCACCTCCGCTTACGGCGCCGCGCGCCTGGCCGGGATGATCACCCTCGACAGCGTGAAGGCCGTCCGCAAGGTCGCCGAGCTCGGTCTGTCCTCCTCCCCCGTCGCCCTCGCGGGCTACTCCGGCGGCGGCATGGCCACCTCCTGGGCCGCCGCGTTGCAACCCACCTACGCGCCGGATCTGAAGCTGACCGCCGCCGTGGCCGGCGGCATCCCGGCCGACCTCGAGCAAATGGCGATGTCGCTCGGCTTCGACCCGCACCCCGGATTCGGCCTCGCTTTCGCCGCCGCCATGGGGCTCGAGCGGGAGTACCCGGACCGGTTGCCGATCTCCGATCAGCTCAACGAGAACGGTTTGTGGTTCCGGGAATTCACGCATGACGCGTGCCGGCGGTTCCTGCTCTTCCACGGCGCTTTCCGCAGCGCGGAGCAGATGGCGGCGTCCAAGAGCCTGATGGACAGCCCCGAGGCACACGCCGTCCTGCGGGAGAACAGCCTGCGGTACTTCGACGGCGTGCCGACGGTGCCGACCTACATCTGGCAGGGCCGCTACGACGAGCTCACCTTCTATCCGCCCGTCGCCGAGGTCGCTGACCGGTACTGCAAGGCGGGTGCGCCGGTACAGTTCCACACCGTCGACATCTCCGAGCACATGACCGCGGCGGCCGCCGGATTCGGCGACGCGTGGAACTACGTGGAGGCCAGGTTCCGCGGCGAACCCGCACCGACCAGCTGCTGAAACCGGACGGGAACGGCCCGGGAGACATTCTCCCGGGCCATTTTCGTTCGATCAGCTGATGGACCGCACCTCTTGCTCGTACTGTGCCCGCGTCTTCTCGTCGGCCGGGCGCAACGCTCGATCCCCGTCGAACAAGCCGCGGATCAGGCGCACCGCGCGTTCCGGCGCGGCCGCCAGCGCGATGTCCAGCGGTCCGAGGTAATTCGGCACCGCCACCTCGGCTTTGCGAGTCGCGCAGGTGCGCAGGATCGCGGCGGCGACGTCCTCCGGGTCGACGGTCGGCATACCGTGGCCCAGGGCCAGTCCCGAGGAGAGGCGGGTCCGCACGGCCGACGGCAGCACGCAGCTGACACTGACGCCCTGCCCGGCGAATTCCAGCCGGGTCGCCGCCGAGAGGCCGACCGCCGCGAACTTGCTGGCGTTGTACACCGCCAGCCCGGGAATCGGGACCTTGCCCGCCAGGGACGCGACGTTGACGATGTGCCCGCGGCCACGTTCGATCATGCCCGGCGCGGCGGCGCGCATGCCGTGGATGAGACCCCACACGTTGATGTCCAGCGTGGCCTGACCGACCACGTCAGGTTGCTCCAGGAACGCTCCCGCCGGCATGACACCGGCGTTGTTGACCAGCACGTCGATCTCGCCGACCGCCGCGACGACCGCGTCCCATTGTCCACGCGAACGCACGTCGAGCTCGAACGCGCTCGCCCCGATCGCGGCGGCGGTCGCGTCGGCGGCGGCTTTGTCCACGTCCGCGAGCACGACGCGGGATCCTTTCGCGGCGAACGATTCCGCGGTGGCGCGGCCGATGCCCCGCGCGCCTCCCGTGATCAGGACGGTCGCCGCGCGCAGGTCGATCGCCGGGTAACCGGATCCGAAGATGTTCATACGAATGCTCCTCGCTCGAGGGCGCGGCGCGTGCTGCGCAGGCTGTGCTCGAAGGTGGCCGGACGGCGGCGGCCGTCCATGAAGTTGGGTCCCATCACGGCGAGGTCGTCGGCGGACGCGCCCACGAAGAGGACCTTGGTGCCCGCCGCGCGCAATTGGGCGATCTCGGCGCGGAGCTTGTCGCTCATCCGGTTGCGCAGCTGCCGTTCCAGCAGGTGCCGGGGGCCGGTGGCCGGAATCCGGGCCTCGGAGGCCATCGGCGCGAGCACGAGGACCTCGTCGAGCTTCTCGGCGGCGAGCAGGTCCACCGACGCGGTCGAGCCCGCGCCGCCGTCGACGAAGCGACGGCCCGCGATGGTGACCGGAGGGAACCAGCCGGGAATCGCCCACGACGCCCGCAGCGCCTCGCCGATGGTCGCGGCGGGGGCACCCGGCGCACCGAATGCCACCCGCTCGCCCGTCGCGTAGTCCATCGCCACCAGCCTGGTCGCCGGATGCGGCACCCACGCGCGGCCGGGGTTCAGCCGTTCGGCCAGCCGTCCCAGCCACCCCGCGTCGCCGCCGCCGACCGGCAGCAGTCCGCTGCCCGCGGCCAGCAGCGCCTGGCCCGGCTCCTGGCGGCGCAGCGGCAGCCGGGGCGAGCCGAGTCGCGGGCGCGGCAGCGGCGGAAACCGGCTGGGCTCGGCCGCGCCGTGCTCGCGCAGGACGGGGTCGGTCGCCGTGCCGCGCTGCATGGCGACCAGGTCGTCCACCGAGACGCCGCTGCCGAGCAGCGTGACCGTCTCCGCGCCGGCCGAGGTGCCGATCAGCACGTCCGCCTCGCGCGGATCCCAGTCGAGCACGTCGCGGGCGGCGGCGAGCGCGGCGACTATCCACGCCGCCCCCACGGCGCCACCGCACCCGATGGCCAGGCCGCGCCGTTGCGACCTATTGTTGTTACCCATAGTCTCAGACACTAGCCCAGTGTGGCGTGGATGCCACGCCTTCCCTCGGACTGAGATCAGCAGCCGTCAGGCCGTGAAGTGCAGCGTCCATTCGCCGCGATAGTGCAGCCGGGTGATGCTGCCCGGCGGAATGTCGATACGCCAGAACGATTTCGGCGGAGCGTCCAGCGTCACCAGCAACGCGGCCCTGACCACCGCCGGGTGCGTGACCGCGATCGTGGACACGGACTGCGCGGCCACCTCGGCCATCCACAGCCTGGTCCGTTGGATCACGTCCAGCACGGACTCGCCACCGTGCCCGCGGAACGCCGGGTCGGTGAGCCAGGCGTACAGCTCGTCCTGCGGCACCGACATCAGTTCGCCACCGCGCCATGCGCCCGCGTCCAGGTCGCGCAACCGGTTGTCCTCCTCCCCCGGCAAACCCAGCAACGCCGCGGTCTCCACCGTCCGGCGTTCCGGCCCGGTGAGCACTCGCGCGGCGGTGAGCGGTCCGCACTCGGCCACCGCCCGCCTGCCCGCCTCGGTGAGCGATTCGTCCACCGGGAAACGTGCCTTCCGCATCGCCTCGGTCATCCCATGGCTGACCAGGTCGAGTCTGAGCACTTTTTGCACCTGTGGAAGCGTACGGCCCGGCGTCGGCGATTGCTCCCGCTTCGCTCGCGAAACGGTACGGGCGTGCTTGTCGGTGGGCCGGTGCACACTGAATCCATGGCCCAGTTCTCCCGCGCGACCCAGGAGTGGTTCGACGGCGCGTTCCCCGCGCCGACCTCCGCTCAGCTGGGGGCCTGGAAGGCGATCGCGGCGGGCGAGCACACGTTGGTCGTCGCGCCGACCGGCTCCGGGAAGACGCTCTCGGCGTTCCTCTGGGCGATAGACCAGCTGGCCACCCGGGAGCGGCGGCCCGAGCGGGCGGGCACCTCGGTGCTGTACGTGTCCCCGCTCAAGGCGCTCGCGGTGGACGTGGAACGCAACCTGCGGGCGCCGCTGGTCGGCGTCACCCAGACCGCCAAGCGCTTGGGCCTGGAGCCGCCGGAGATCACCGTCGGGGTTCGGTCCGGCGACACCAGCGCGTCCGACCGGCGGTCCATGCTGCGCACCCCGCCGGACATCCTGATCACCACGCCGGAGTCGCTGTTCCTGATGTTGACCTCGGCCGCCAGGGAAACACTGCGGGACGTGGGCACGGTGATCGTGGACGAGGTGCACGCGATCGCCGGTTCCAAGCGCGGTGCCCATCTGGCGCTGTCCCTGGCCCGGCTCGATCTGCTGACCGAGCGGCCCGCCCAGCGCATCGGGCTGTCGGCGACCGTGCGTCCACCGGAGGAGGTCGGGCGGTTCCTGGTCGGCAACGCGCCGATCACGCTGGTCGCGCCGCCCGCGCCGAAGACATTCGACCTCTCGGTGCGGGTGCCGGTCGCGGACATGACCGAGCCGGGCGATTCCGACCAGCCCGGCTCGATCTGGCCGCACGTGGACGAGGCCATCGTCGAGCTGGTGCTCGAGCACCGGTCCTCGATCGTGTTCGCGAACTCCCGCAGGCTGGCCGAGCGGCTCACCGCCCGGCTCAACGAGGCCTACGCGGCGCGGCTCGGCGAGCCGGTGGAAACCGAGCACGAGCCGCCCGCCCAGCTCGGCCCGTCGACCGAGGTGAACCACGGCGCCGGGCCGCTGCTGGCACGCGCGCACCACGGCTCGGTCAGCAAGGAGCAGCGGGCGCTGATCGAGGACGATCTCAAGAGCGGGCGGCTGCGCTGTGTCGTCGCGACCAGCAGCCTGGAACTGGGCATCGACATGGGCGCGGTCGACCTGGTGGTCCAGGTGGAGGCGCCGCCCTCGGTGGCCAGCGGATTGCAGCGGATCGGGCGGGCCGGGCACCAGGTCGGGGAGATCTCGCGCGGGGTGATCTTCCCGAAGCACCGCACCGACGTCATCCACTGCGCGGTGGCGTCACAGCGGATGACCGCCGGGCAGATCGAAGCGATCCAGATTCCGGCGCACCCGCTGGACATCCTCGCGCAACAGACCGTCGCCGCGTGCGCGCTGGACCCGATCGACGTCGACGAGTGGTTCGACATCGTGCGCGGCACCGGCAGTTACGCGGCGCTGCCGCGCTCGGCCTACGAGTCGGTGCTGGACCTGCTCTCCGGGCGGTATCCGTCCGATGAGTTCGCCGAGCTGCGTCCCCGGCTGGTGTGGGATCGCGACGCTGGCACGCTCACCGGGCGGCCCGGCGCGCAGCGGCTGGCCGTGACGTCGGGCGGAGCGATACCCGATCGCGGCATGTTCGCGGTGTACATGGTCGGCGAGAAGGCGTCTCGAGTCGGTGAACTCGACGAGGAGATGGTCTACGAGTCACGCGTCGGCGACGTGTTCGCGCTCGGAGCGACCAGCTGGCGGATCGAAGAGATCACCTTCGATCGGGTGCTGGTGACGCCCGCGTTCGGGCAGCCGGGGCGTTTGCCGTTCTGGCACGGCGACGGGCTCGGGCGGCCCGCCGAACTCGGCGCGGCGCTCGGCGAGTTCGTGCGCACGGTCGCGCAGGATCGTGCTTCCGGATCGGCCGCGAGCACCGGGAAGAAGGCACGGCGCGACGGCAGCGCACCGACGGCCGCGCCGAAGCGCCGGGCGCGACCCGACGGCGCCGAGCCGGCCGGGCCCGAGCTCGGCGCGTCCGTCGTTCCGATGGCGGACCGCGTCGCGGAGATCATGCGATCCGCCGGTCTCGATGACAACGCGACCGCCAATCTGCTCACCCTGCTGGACGAACAGCGCACCGCGACCGGGCATCTGCCCACCGACCGCACCCTCGTGGTGGAGCGGTTCCGCGACGAGCTCGGCGACTGGCGTCTGGTATTGCACTCCCCCTACGGTCTCCCCGTGCACGCCCCCTGGGCGCTGGCCGTCGGCGCGCGGCTGCGGGAAAGGTTCGGCGTGGACGCCGCGCCGAACGCCTCCGACGACGGCATCGTCGTGCGGCTGCCCGACACCACCGACGATCCGCCCGGCGCCGAGCTGTTCGTCTTCGAGTCCGACGAGATCGATGACATCGTCACCGAGCAGGTGGGCGGCTCGGCGCTGTTCGCCTCCCGGTTCCGCGAATGCGCGGCGCGCGCGTTGCTGCTGCCGCGCCGCGATCCGGGCAAGCGAGCCCCGCTGTGGCAGCAGCGGCAGCGCTCGGCCCAATTGCTCGACGTGGCACGCAAATTCCCCGAGTTCCCGATCCTGCTGGAGACGGTGCGCGAGTGCCTGCGCGACGTCTACGACCTGCCGTCGCTGCGCGAGCTGCTCGGCCGGGTGGGGCGGCGCCAGATCCGGCTGGTCGAGGTGGAGACGGGGATGCCGTCGCCGTTCGCCAACGCCTTGCTGTTCGACTACATCGGGCAGTTCATGTACGACGGCGACAGTCCACTGGCCGAGCGGCGCGCCGCCGCGCTCTCGCTCGATTCCGGGCTGCTGGCCGAACTGCTCGGCCGCGTCGAGCTGCGCGAACTGCTCGACGCCGCGGTCATGGAGCAGACCGAGCGGGAACTGCAGCGGCTCACCCCCGAGCGGCACGCGCGGGACGCCGAGGGCTTGGCGGATCTTCTGCGCCTGCTCGGGCCGCTCACCGCCGCCGAAGCCGCCGAGCGCTGCGACGACGACCCCGCCGCGTGGTTCGAGAGCCTGGTGGCCGCGCGGCGGGCGCTGGAGGTGTCGTTCGCGGGGCGTAGCTGGTGGGTCGCGGTGGAGGACGCGGCGCGGCTGCGCGACGCGCTCGGGGTTCCGCTGCCGATCGGCACGCCGTCCGCGTTCATCGAGCCGGTGGCCGATCCACTCGGCGATCTGGTGGGCCGCTACGCCCGCACGCACGGCCCGTTCGCCACGGAGGCGGTGGCGGCCCGGTTCGGGCTGGGCACCGCGGTCGCCGCGACCGCCCTGCATCGGCTGACCGCCGAGAAACGCGTGGTCGAAGGCGAATTCACGCCCGGAGCGGCCGGAGCGGAATGGTGTGACGCGCAGGTGCTGCGCCGGTTGCGCCGCCGCTCGCTCGCTGCCGCCCGGCACGAGGTCGAGCCGGTCTCGACCGCCGCGTTCGGGCGTTTCCTCCCGGCCTGGCAGCACATCGGCGGCGGCGGGCTGCGGGGCGTCGACGGCGTGGCGGCCGTCGTGGAACAGCTCGCGGGTCTGCCGATTCCGGCCTCCGCCTGGGAATCGCTCGTCCTGCCCGCACGGGTGCCCGACTACACCCCCGCCATGCTCGACGAACTCATGGCGACCGGCGAGGTGATCTGGTCCGGGCACGGCGCCATCACCGCCAAAGACGGCTGGATCGCTCTGCATCCGGCCGAGCAGGCGCCGTTCACTCTGGCCCCGCCGGACGAGATCGACCTCACGGACGTGCAGCTGCGCCTGCTCACCGCGCTGGGCGCGACCTTCGTGCCGTGGACGCCGCCCGCTAGCGAACAGGCCGTGCGAGCTCCGGTGTCGTTGGACGAGCCCGAACCGCCCCCAGGCGCCGCGTTCGACGGACGTGGCGCCGACGGGCGATCCGCCGCACTACCGAAAGAGTCCGGGCCGGACAACGTCCGACGCTCACCGGTCGACGCGAACCCCGCGGTCTCGGGCGCTCCCGTGGAACGGCTGATACCTGTCCCCCAGGGCGGCGGCGCGTACTTCTTCCGGCAGCTCTCGGATGCCACCGGGTTGCTCGACGACGCCGCCGTAGCCTCCGCCCTATGGGAACTGGCCTGGGCGGGACTGGTCTCCGGTGACACGTTCGCGCCCGTGCGGGCGCTGCTGTCCGGCACCACCCGGACCACCACGGCCCATCGCACGCCCCGGCGCGCGCCGCGGGGGCGCGCCTACCTGCCCCGGCCGAGCATGCCCACCCGTTCCGGTCCGCCCTCGGTCGCCGGACGATGGTCGCTGCTACCCGAGCGGATCTCGGACAACACCGTGCGCGCGCACGCGACCGCGGATCTGCTTCTGGAGCGGTACGGGGTGCTGACCAGGGGCTCGGTGCAGAACGAGGGCGTGCCGGGCGGATTCGCGCTGATGTACCGGGTGCTCACCGAGTTCGAGGATCGCGGCCGTTGCCGCCGCGGCTATTTCATCGATTCGCTCGGCGGCGCCCAGTTCTCCACCACCGACGTGGTGGACCGGTTGCGCTCCTTCGACGCCGAACGCGCTCGTCCCGAGTCCAGGCAGCCGACCGGCACGGTGCTGGCGCTGGCCGCGTCCGATCCCGCGAACCCGTACGGCGCCGCGCTGGCCTGGCCGAAGAGCGATGTCGAGGGCGGCCACCGCCCGGGCCGCAAGGCCGGAGCGCTGGTCGTGCTGGTCGACGGCGAACTTGTTCTGTATCTGGAGCGGGGCGGCAAGACCCTGCTCACTTTCACCGAGGACCCCGACGCCCGCCGGGCCGCCGCCGGAGCGCTCGCCGACCTGGTCCGGCGCCGGCAGGTGGACTCGCTGGTCATCGACCGCGTGAACGGAGACACGGTGCACGGCAACACCTTCGCCGGTTTCTTGACCGAGGCGGGCTTCTCCGCCACCCCGCGCGGACTCCGCCTCCGGAGCCGCCCGTGAGCGGCGAGACCCCGGTGCGGCAGATCCGGAACGCAGTCGACCCCGTCAGCACACCGGGGTCGTATGCCTGAGGGTGACACCGTCTTTCTGGCCGCCAAAAGGCTTCGCGCCGCTTTGGCGGGAAAAGAACTGACGCGCAGCGATTTCCGGGTGCCGCGATACGCGACGGTCGATCTGCGCGGACAGGTGGTCGAAAGCGTCGGCAGTTACGGGAAGCACCTTTTCATCCGCACACCCAGTGTCAGCGTGCACACGCACTTGAAGATGGAGGGCAGCTGGCGCGTGTTCCACTGCGGACAGCGCTGGACCAAACCTCGTGTGGCCGCACGGGTCGTGTTGAGCACCGCGGACGTCGAGGCCGTCGGGTTCTCGCTGGGCACCGTCGAGGTGGTCCGAGTGCGCGACGAGCACCGCGTCGTCGACCATCTCGGGCCGGACCTGCTCGGGCCCGAATGGGATGCGGCCGAAGCCGTCCGGCGGCTGGAGCGGTATCCGGATCAACCCATCGGCGTCGCCCTGCTCGACCAGCGCAATCTGGCCGGGATCGGCAACATCTTCCGCAGCGAGGTCTGTTTCCTGCGCCGCGTCCACCCCGCCACCAGGGTGGGGGACGTCCCCGATCTGCTGGCGATGGTCAACGAGGCACACCGCATCCTGACCGAAGCGGTCGAGCGGCCCCCACGACGGCCACTGGCGTACGGCCGCACGCACCGGCCGTGCCAGCGCTGCGGCACGCCGCTGGTCGCCGACCTGCTCGGGGACACCGCACCGGATTACGACCGCGTCGTACAGCGGGAACGCGGCATCTTCTTCTGTCCGCACTGCCAGCCCGCCCCGGCCGGCTGATCCGCGGGCACCATGAGCGACCCACGGCGATACGTGATGATCGGCGGCGGCCCGCCCGGGCTCGCCTCGGCGGTCTGGCTGGCGGAGGCAGGCAAGCAGGTCACCCTGCTGGAGCGTAGAGGGCAACTCGGCAGACCCGTGGATCCGGACGGTCCGACGGAGCGAATCCTGTTGGCCGCCACGGAGGAATTGGCCCGGCTGCACCTCGTCGATCCGGTCGAGTACCCGGACGAGCTGGTGCTGCGCTATCTGCGTTCACTGGTCGATTGGGCGATGCGCGTCGAGGCCCCCGCCGACGAGCAGTGATCAGAGTGACGGCGCGGTCGCGCGGCTCAGCCCTCCGCCGGCACCGGTTCCAGGATCTCCGGGCGGGGCTCCGGGGCGGCGATGCGCAGGGCGTCGGCGGAGGCGTCGTCCGGCTGGGTCTGCGAGTGGATCTCCGCGTCGACTCGCGCTTGATAGGTCTGGACCTCCCGGTCGACCTCCTCCTCGTCCCAGCCCAGGATGGGCGCGACCAGCTGAGCCACCTGCTCGGCGCAGTTGCTGCCGCGATGCGGGTACTCGATCGAGATCCGGGTCCGCCGGGCCAGGATGTCGTCGAGATGCAGCGCGCCCTCGGCCGCCGCCGCGTAGACCGCCTCCACCTGCAGATAGGACGGCGCGTCCGTAATGGGTTGCAGCAGTTCGGGTTTGTCCGTGGCGAAGGCCATGACGTCGGCGATGAGCGAACCGTACCGATCGAGCAGATGCTTGACCCGGTAGGGATGCACCCCGTAGGTCTCGGCCAGCTGCACCGTCTGGTTGACCAGCGCGAAGTAGCCGTCGGCGCCCAGCAGCGGCACCTTCGCCGTGATCGATGGCGAAACCCGGGCCGGAATATCCTGCGCCGCTTCGTCCACCGCGTCCATGGCCATCACCCGATAGGTGGTGTATTTGCCGCCCGCGATGCCGACAAGGCCCGGTGCGACCCGGGCGACCGCATGTTCGCGTGACAGTTTGGAGGTCTCGTCGCTCTCCCCCGCCAGCAGCGGGCGCAAGCCCGCGTACACGCCGTCGATGTCTCCCGGCGTGAGCGGCGTGACCAGTACCTCGTTCACCCGTTCCAGCAGGTAGTCGATATCCGCCTTGGTCGCGGCCGGATGTGCGAGGTCGAGATTCCACTCGGTGTCGGTCGTGCCGATGATCCAATGCGCACCCCACGGGATGACGAACAGCACCGAGGTCGCGGTGCGCAGGATGATCGCGGTGTCGCTGACGATCCGATCGCGCGGCACCACGATATGCACCCCTTTGGAGGCCCGCACGTGGAACCGGCCGCGCTGATGCGACAGGGCCTGCACTTCGTCGGTCCACACGCCGGTCGCGTTGATCACCACATGGCCGCGGACCTCGCCGTTGCGCCCGTCCTCGGTGTCGCGCACCTTCACACCGATCACCCGGTCGGCCTCCCGCACGAACCCGACGACCTGGGTGGACGTGCGGATGACCGCGCCGTAGTGCGCGGCCGTGCGCGCCACCGTCATGGTGTGACGCGCGTCGTCGACGACCGTGTCGTAGTAGCTGACCCCGCCGATCAGCGAGTCGCGCCGCAACCCCGGCGCCAGCCGCAACGCGCCCGCGCGACTCAGATGCCGTTGCCCGGGAACGCTTTTGGATCCACCCATGGTGTCGTAAAGCACGAGCCCGGCGGCCACGTACGGACGCTCCCACACGCGATTGGTCAGCGGGTACAGAAACCGCAGCGGCTTGACCAGGTGCGGCGCCAGGGTGGACAGCGTGAGCTCGCGTTCCCGCAGCGCCTCGCGCACCAGCCCGAACTCCAACTGTTCGAGGTACCGCAGCCCGCCGTGGAACATCTTCGACGACCGGCTGGAAGTCCCGGACGCGAAATCCCGGGCCTCGACCAAGGCCACCTGCAAACCCCTGGTCGCGGCGTCCAGCGCGATGCCGGCCCCGACCACGCCACCGCCCACGACGACCACATCGAAATGATCCTTGCCGAAGCGCTCCCAGGCCGCCCTGCGCTGCTCCGGGCCGAGGAACTGCGTATCCGGTTTATTGGCCATGCTCGACTCCTCCAGCCGACGCGGATGTGTGCGATCGAGCGTTCAGGTCCAGGCTAGGCGAACCGCCGCGGATCGACCGCCCGCGCCCCAGTCCGTGTCGCCCTTGCCTACTCGTCGGTAACAAGACCACCCTATCCGAGCGGCGAGTCATCGCGCACAGCCCAGTGAGGCACCCGACACCCGGTCGCACCCTGCCGGACGCGGCCACCGGAGGTCATCCGGCCATACTTCAACCCCCGGTTTCGAGTGCACGGAGACCGTGTATTGCCCGTTCGGGTCCCGGCTCGGTTCGCGCGGCCGCCTCGGACGCGACGAAGGAGCAAGCAGCGGACGCCGCAGAGGAGTCCCGAAACGGCGCGCCGGGGGCCGCAGCACTCCGCCCCGACGCACCCAGCGCACCACAACCCCCGGTTTCGAGCGAAGCGAGACCGAGCATTGCCCGTTCGCGGCCCAGCGCCGCAGGCGCTGGCAAGACCAACACAGCCGCGAACACGCCGCGACGAAGTCGCGGCCAAAATACACTGCACGGATGCGTCGTTATGTGGCCGCCATCGACCAGGGCACGACCTCGAGTCGGTGCATCGTCTTCGACCGGCAGGGACGCGTCGTCGGCGTCGCCCAGCGCGAGCACGAGCAGATCTTCCCGCAACCGGGTTGGGTGGAGCACGATGCCGAAACCATTTGGCGCGATACCGCATTCGTGCTCGGTGAGGTGCTGGAGCGCAGCGGTCTCGGCGCTGACGACATCGCCGCGGTGGGCGTCACGAATCAGCGGGAGACGACCGTGGTGTGGGATCGCGCGACCGGCCGCCCGGTGTACAACGCGATCGTCTGGCAGGACACCCGCACCGACCGGCTGTGCGCCGAACTGGGCGGCGGCGCCGGTCCGGCCCGCTACCAGGACCGCACCGGCCTCCCGCTGTCCACCTATTTCGCCGGCCCGAAGCTGCGCTGGATCCTGGACAACGTGCCCGGCGTGCGGGAGCGCGCTGAGGCGGGCGAGCTGTGCTTCGGCACCGTCGACAGCTGGGTGCTGTGGAATCTGACCGGCGAGCACATCACCGACGTCACCAACGCCTCCCGCACCATGCTGCTGGATCTGCGCTCGCTGCAGTGGGATTCGGAGATCTGCGCGGAGTTCGGCGTGCCGGAGTCGATGCTGCCGCAGGTACGCAGTTCCTCGGAGGTCTACGCGCCGATCGCGTCCGGGCCGCTGGCGGGGGTGCCGGTCGCGGGCATCCTGGGCGACCAGCAGGCCGCCACCTTCGGCCAGGCGTGCCTGTCGCCCGGCGAGGCCAAGAATACCTACGGCACCGGCAATTTCATGCTGCTGAACACCGGAACCACGCCGGTGTTCAGCAAGCACGGCCTGCTCACCACGGTGTGTTATCGCCTAGGCGACGCGGACGCGGTGTACGCCCTGGAGGGCTCCATCGCGGTCACCGGCTCGCTGGTGCAGTGGTTCCGCGACAACCTCGGCATCATCTCCGCCGCCGACGAGATCGAGCCGCTGGCCCGCAGCGTCGACGACAACGGCGGCGCTTACATCGTGCCGGCTTTCTCCGGGTTGTTCGCGCCCCGCTGGCGTCCCGACGCACGCGGCGTGATCGCCGGGCTGACCCGCTTCGTCACCAAGGCCCATCTGGCGCGGGCGGTGCTGGAGTCGACCGCTTTCCAGACCCGCGAGGTGGTCGACGCGATGCGCGCGGACGCCGAGTCGCAGCGGCTCGGCCTGGAGCTGACCACGCTGAAGGTGGACGGCGGCATGGTCGGCAACGACCTGCTCATGCAGTTCCAATCCGACATCCTCGATGTGCCCGTGGTGCGCCCGGTGGTCAACGAGACCACCGCCCTCGGCGCGGCGTACGCGGCCGGGCTCGCCGTCGGATACTGGTCGGGCACCGACGACATCCGGGACAACTGGGCCGCCGACAAGACCTGGCACCCGACCATGTCGGCCGCCGACCGGGACGAACGCTTCGCCGCGTGGAACAAGGCGGTCGAACGCACCTACGGCTGGGTCGACTGACGCGCCCGCGTGGGGCGATGCCGTGCGCCCGCGGGGGCCGATGTCATGCACCCGCGGGACCGATGTCGTGCACCCGCGGGGCTGATGTCGTGCACCTCGGTTGTCGCCGTCGACCGTGGCGCGGCCGAATCGACCGGAACAGTGACCCTACCGGCAGTGGCGCGCGCCGAGGCGACCGCGCGCGACATCATTCGCCTATCGCATGCGCCAGGCGGGAGACCGCCTCCCGGAGGGTCGCCTCCTCGGAGGTGGTGAAGCACAGCCGCATCGAGTTCCGATGGGCTCCGGAGACCGCGAACGCGTCGCCGGGGACGTAGGCGACGCCGAGATCGATCGCGTGGGGCAACAGGTCCACGGTGTCGGTCCCGTCGGTGAAGTCGACCCACACGAACATGCCGCCGGCCGCGTCGGTACTCACCAGCCGGTCACCGAAACGCGCGCGCAGCTCGTCCACCAGCACACGCGCTCGCGCACCGTAGACGCGCCGGATCTCCTCCACTTGCGCACCCAGCCAATCCGGGTCGGCGAGCAGATCGGCGGCGATCTGCTGGGTCAGCGCCGAACCGCACAGGTCCGCGCCTTGCTTCAGCAGCTCCACGCCCCGGCACACCGCGTCGGGCGCGGTCATCCAGCCCACCCGCAAGGTCGGTGCCAGGATCTTCGACACGCTCGACAGCCGGATGACGTTGGCCGAATACGTCGCGATGGGCTCCGGCGACGGCCGCTCGAACCACAGCTCACCGTAGGGATCGTCCTCGATCACCCAGAATCCGTACCGATCGGCGAGTCCGGCGAGTTCCCGACGTCGCCGCGGGCTCATGGTGACACCGCGCGGATTGTGGAAATTGCTCACCGTATGCACCAGCGCGGGCCGCTCGCCCCGAGCGAGCAGCTCGGCCAAGGCGTCGACTCGCATGCCGTCGGCGTCCAACGGCACCGTCACGATGCGCGATCCGGCGGCCCGGAACACCTGCAAGGCGCCGACGTAGGCCGGATCCTCGACCACGACCAGCGCACCCGGATCCACCAGCACCTCGGCGAGCAGCGACAACGCCTGCTGCGACCCGTGGGTGACGAACACCTCCTCGAGCGGCACCGGCCGCCCCAGCCGCACGGTCTCCCGTGCCGCGAGCACGTCACGCAACGGGCCCCAGCCCGCCGATTCGGTGTATTGCAGACGCGCGCGGTCCGCGAGCGCTGCCTCCGCCGCCTGCGCGATCCGGTCCCGCGGCATCAACTGCTCGTCCGGCAAGCCGCCCGCCAGGCTGATCACGTCGTCGCGCGCCGCCACCTTCAGCAAGTCCCGGATCGCCGAACTCGTCAGGCCGTCGAGACGCCGGGCCAGCGGTGGAGTGATCGCCGACATGAAACCTCCCGAAAGGACGCCACGGTACGCGAGTCCTCACTGTTTCACATCGGCTACCAGAATATGAAATTCCATTCTCAATATGTGAGAAATTGGCCGCGGGCGGAGATCTCCTCCTCGCGGATTGTCACCGGCGAGGGCGATCCACCGAGTCGGCCGGGTGGGCCCGTTGCCGATGACGTCATCACGGGTGGTCGGAGCAGACTCAATCGATCAGGTAGATGAGCGTCCGTCCGTCCAGGTTCACGGTCGTGATCACCGGGAAGTACTGAGCCTCGGTGCCGTCGGGACGGCGCTCGGTGATCTCGACGTTGAAGCGATCGGAGGAGATCTCCGCGATCCGCAGGCAATATCCGGTGCCCTGCGGGATGTGCTGGTCGATGGTCTTCTGCAGGTCCGCGGGCGGCTCGACGTTCGCGCCCGGCGCCACGAATGTGTGCGCGCGGGCTGCGCTGCGCTCGGAATAGTACGCATGCTCGAAGCCCAGAATCGCCCGGATCCCACTGCTCGTATCACCAGGACCGTTGCCGAAGGTGACCTTGCCCTCGGTGCGGGTGGGGCAGTCCATCGCCACGGCACTGCTGGTGTCCGAAGCAGCCGGGCCGTCATCACTGCCGCTGGACACCACGATGGTCACGGTCAGCGCGACCAGCGCCACCACTGCCGCGAGGGTCCCCAGCACGACCCAGCGCCGCGAGGAACCGCGCCGCGCGGGCGCGGGCGTCTCGGGAATGCGCAGCGCAAGCCGCATGGCGATCGGGTCCTCGGCCCAGGACAGGCCGGATTCGGAGGGCGGCGGAGGCTTCGGAACGCCACCTTCCTGCGTCGGCCGGTTCCACCAGGAGTCCTTTTCGCCGTCCGTGGACGTCGGGCCCGCGGCCTCCCCGGCAGGCGGCCCGGGTTGGGCAGGCGCGGGCGGTGCGGACGGCCGTTCTGCGTATACCGTCGAGTCCGGCGCGCGAAACTGCGCGGGCGGTACCGGAGGCGTCTCCGGCTCGCCCGCCGGGCGCCAAGTGAGTTCGGAGTGGTCGCTCGACTGCTGCGGCACCTGCCAGCCCGGGCCCACGTCCGGGCCCATCGGCGGACCGAATTCCGTGACAGGCGGCCCGAATTCGGAAATCGGCGGACCGAACTCCCCCACTGGCGGACCGAACGCCGAACCGGACTGATCGGATTCGTTCTCCCTCGCAGAACCCTCGGAAGTCACACCCAATCCTTTCCCAGGACACACAAGTGGGGCGGCCGCGAACGACCGCCCCACCCGTCGAACAGCACGTGTCAGTACTGGAGTGAACCACCCCACTGGGTGGTGACACCACCCACGTCGACGGTCTGCGGAGCGAAATCGCCCGGCTGAAGCGGAAGCTTAACCTGTGCGGCGGCCTCCAGGGCGGCCGCGCCGCCCGGCTGCTCGCGGATCCAGTCCTCGACCGCGGCCTTGGCCTGGTTCAGCTGGGTGGTGTCGAACACGGCGGTGGTGTTGTTCGAGGCCAAGCCCTCGCCGCCGGTGTAGGTGGTCAGCTTGACGGTGTTCTTGTCGACGAACTCCACCGAGACGCCCGCTTCACCCGCGCCGGTCGGCGTGCGGTAGCCGATGGTGCCGACGTAACCGGCCTCGTTGCTGAAGTGGTGGGTGTTGGCCACGTGGCCCGGCAGGATGGTGCCGCCGTCGATGTTCGCGCCGATCTCCGCGTGCGGGCCGGTCATCTCGACGACGGGCGCGGCCGGGGCCGCCTCCATGCGCGGCGCTTGCCAGCGCGGCTGCGCTTGCGGCTGCACCAGCGTGGAGCTCTCCGGCTGGCGGGCCTGGGCGTTGTCGTTCTCCGTGCCCAGCTGCGGAGTGGTCTGCTGGCCGGGCTGCGGCGCGGCCTGCTGACCCGGCTGCGGCGCGGCCTGGTCCGGCACGACCGCGGGCTGCGGGTCGCTCGGCTTCTGCTGGCCGGGAACCGGCAGCGGCGCGACGCGCGGCGGGGTCACGCCCGGCTGGGTCGGCTTCGCCAGCTTCGGATCCTTCTGGTCCGGCGCGGCGTGGTCCGACTCGGGGGTGGTGACGCCGGGCTGGCTCGGTGTGGGCTTGCTCTCCGGCTTCTGCGGATCCTGCTTGGACTCCGGCTTGTTCGGCTCCGGTTGCGTGGTCTCCGGGGTGCTCGGCGACTCGTTCACGCCCGGCTGCGCCGGAGCAGGCGTCGGCGGAGTGGTCGGATCGTTGGGAGCCGCCCCCGCCGGCGCAGCGAAGAGAGTGGCCACTGCAGCCGCTGTGGCCAGAGGCAACGAGGTGCTCGCCATCGCTCGCTGCGCCCGACTCGGCTTACGATGTTTCACTTTTCGCAATTCCCTTCCCGGGTGCGACCGGAACGGCCGCATGCAGTTGTCCCTGGGTGAGACGCCTGATCGTCGAACGACCCAAGCCGTTCGTTCGTGCCGATTTGGAAAGGACCCATCCCCCCACACCGAACTCCGCGACCGTCCTTCGATCGCATCTCTGCCGAGAGTGAACCACATGTGCGCACGATGGGCAACGCGGTGAATAGCCAAGGGTGGCAAGAGCGCCCGCCTCCCCTGCGCGCCCCGTGCTCACCGGGCGTGATGTCCTGAATCGGACACGGCACGGCAGACGCCGAACCGAGGTCAGTCCAAATCGTCGTGCCGCATCAGCAAACGCGCCGCCTCGGTCACCGAACCGGTGAGCGACGGGTACACCGAGAAGGTCTGGGCCAGGTCGTTGACCGTCAGATTGTTCTGCACCGCAAGCGCGATCGGCAGGATCAGCTCCGAGGCGATCGGCGCGACGACGACGCCGCCGATCACCACACCGGTCGCGGGACGGCAGAAGATCTTGACGAAACCGCGTCGCAGCCCGGACATCTTGGCGCGCGGGTTCGTGTTCAGCGGCAGCATCACCGTGCGCGCGGGGACCTCGCCGTTGTCGATGGCCGTCTGACTGACGCCGACGGTCGCGATCTCCGGCCGGGTGAACACCGCGGAGGCGACGGTCTTCAGGCGGATCGGGCTGACGCCCTCCCCGAGCGCGTGGTACATGGCGATGCGTCCCTGCATCGCGGCCACCGAGGCCAGCGGCAGCAGCCCGGTGCAGTCCCCCGCGGCGTAGATGCCGGGCACCGACGTGCGCGACACCCGGTCCACCCGGAGGTAACCACCGCGATCGAGTTCGATGCCGACCCGCTCCAGCCCGAGGTTCGCGGTGTTGGGCGTCGAGCCGACCGTCATCAGCGCGTGTGAGCCGGACACGGTACGCCCGTCGGACAGCTTGACCACGATGCCGTCGGCGGTGCGCTCCACGGCGTCGGCGCGCGCGTGCTTGACCAGCTCCACCCCACGTTCGGCGAGCGCGTCCTCCAGCACGAGCGCCGCGTCGGCGTCCTCGCCCGGCAGCACGCGGTCGCGGCTGGAGACCAGCTTCACCCGCACGCCCATCTCGGTGTAGGCCGAGACGAACTCCGCGCCCGTCACACCGGAACCGACGACGACCAGGGTCTCCGGCAGTTCCTCCAAGTCATAGAGCTGACGCCAGTTGAGGATGCGCTCGCCGTCCGGCTCCGCGCCAGGCAGCACGCGCGGGCTCGCGCCGGTGGCGATCAGCACGACCTCGGCCTCGATGGTCTGCTGCGCGCCGTCGGCCAGCTTGGCCAGCACCCGGTGCGCGGCCAGGCCGCTGCCGCGGTCGATCAGCTCGCCGTATCCGGCGAGCACGGTCACCCCGACGGTCTGCAGCTTCGAGCGGATGTCGGAGGACTGTGCCAGCGCCAGCGCCTTGACACGCGCGTTCACCTCCGGCAGCTGCACCTGCGCCTGATTCGGGTCGAGGGTGATCCCCAGATCGCGAGCGCGGCGCAGGTCGGTGCGCACGCCGGTCGAGGCGATGAAGGTCTTCGAGGGGACGCAGTCCCACAGCACGCACGCCCCGCCGATCCCGTCGGAGTCGATCAGCGTCACCGACGCGCCGTGCTGGGCCGCCACCAGGGCCGCCTCATAGCCGGCCGGTCCGCCACCGATGATCGCGATGCGGGTCATTGATACCTCCGCTCGTGCTTCGCGCCGGGATCTCCGGCACGGGTCAACGTTATCCGGCAACCACCTCGCACCATCGACCGCGTTACCGGTGCGCAACGGTTCCCCGCCGCGCGCCGCGCCGCAGGTGTGGCAATCGAACGCGGTTCGCGAAGGTTATTGGCTACCCTTTGCTGGTGCCGATCTATGCCGCCTATGGGTCCAACATGGACTCGACGCAGATGCTCGAGCGCTGTCCGCACTCCCCCATGTCCGGGACGGGCTGGTTGGAGGGCTGGCGGCTCACCTTCGCCGGTGACGATATCGGCTGGGAAGGGCCTCTCGCGACGGTCGTCGAGGATCCCGGTTCCCGGGTGTTCGTCGTGCTCTACGACGTGTCCCCGGAGGACGAGCAGCGGCTGGACCGCTGGGAGGGCTCGGACTTCGGTATCCACAAGAAGATCCGCCTGCGGGTGACCCGCAACGCCGACGGCGGCGACCCCACGCTGGCCTGGCTCTACGTGCTGGACGCCTACGAGGGCGGCCTACCCTCGGCCCGCTACCTCGGCGTGATCGCCGACGCCGCCGAGAAGGCAGGCGCGCCAGAGGATTACGTGCACGCCCTACGCACCCGCAACAGCCGCAACGTCGGCCCGGGCAATTTCGGCTGACCACGCGTCACACCGCGACGCCGGCGGCATGCCGTACCTTCCAGGTCGGCCGAGCCGTCGGCGCACTCCCGGCCTCGTCGAGCGCGAGGCCATCGAGCACCGTTCGCGGCCCGGTTCGCGTCCGAGCGGGCGAAGCGCATGCGCCGCAGAGGCGCGTCTCGCCCACTCGGACGCGAGCCACAAAGGGGCCGCGAACACCCAGCGCCGCAGGCGCTGGAAATCAGACAGAGCCAGGGTCGAGCACGAGATTGCTCAGCACCCGGACGCCGACCGCGAGCGCCCGCTCATCGATGTCGAAGGTCGGCTGGTGCAGATCCAGCTGCTCCCCCGTACCGGACCAGACGCCCAGGCGCGCCATCGCGCCCGGCACCTCCTCCAAGTACCAGGAGAAGTCCTCGCCGCCACCGGACTGCGGGGTGTCGGCCAGCGCGTCCGGACCGAGCGCGCGGATCGCGTCCTCGAAGATGCGGGTGGAGTGCTCGTCGTTGACCACCGGCGGCACGCCGCGACGGTAGTTCAACTGGTAGCGCACGCCCGTCGGGGCGAGCAGGCCGTCGACGATCTCCCGCACCATCGGCTCCAGCAACGACCACGTCGCGTGATCTCCGGTGCGGATGGTGCCGGTGAGCATCCCGGTTTGCGGAATGGCGTTCGGCGCCTTCCCCGCGCTCACCGCGCCCCACACCATCACGGTGCTGGTACGCGGGTCGATGCGGCGGCTGAGCAGGCCAGGCAACCCGGTGATGACCGAGCCGATCGCGTAGACCAGGTCACTGGTCAGGTGCGGACGCGAGGTGTGACCGCCCGGCGAGTCGAGCACCAGCTCGATCGTGTCGGCGGCGGAGGTGATCGCACCCACCCGGATGCCGACCCGGCCGACCTCGAGGCGCGGGTCGCAGTGCAGCGCGAAGATCCGCTCCACACCCGTCATTGCACCGGCGGCGACCACGTCGATCGCGCCGCCCGGCATGATCTCCTCGGCGGGCTGGAAGACCAGCCGCACGCCGACCGGCAACTCCGGCACCTCCGCCAAGGCCAGCGCCGTACCGAGCAGGATGGTGGTGTGCGCGTCGTGGCCGCACGCGTGCGACACGCCCGGCACCGTCGAGGCGAAGGGCAGTCCGGTGAACTCCTGCAGGGGCAACGCGTCCATGTCGGCGCGCAGGCCGATGCGCGGGCCGTCCGGTCCGAGGTCACAGATCAAGCCGGTGCCGCCGGGAAGTACCTGCGGCGTCAGTCCCGCCTTGGTCAGCCACGCCGAGACGAACTCGGTGGTGCCGAACTCGGTCCGGGACAGCTCCGGATTGGCGTGGATATGCCTGCGCCACTGGACGAGATCGACCGTGTGATCGGCCAGCCAGGACTCCACCGCTGCTCGCCCGGACCCCCGGGTTTCCGACGCTGCGGAGCTGCCGGGGCCCTCCATGGCCACACGGATGCCCAGTGCCGGGCCCGTCGCCGGCGCCGCCGAACGGCCGGTTGTGCTCACCGAATGTCCTCCTGTCGTTGAACTAGCCGTTGCAACAACCTGTCTCTATGGATGTCATCGCGGGCGACGGCGATTGCGGTACGCGCGAGCGCGAGCGCACCGTCGAGGACCGCACGATCCGCCGAGGCGTTGACGCTGGCCGCGGCGAAGCCTGGCTGATGTGTCACCGCACCACCGGCATCGATGCCGATGACCGGGTGAATGCCCGGAATGACGTTGGTGACGTTCCCCATGTCGGTGCTGCCCAGCGGCCGCTGCGCCTCGAACTCCGGAGCGAGCGGCACGCGTCCCGATCCGGTGAGCTGCTCGCGATAGACGAGCAGTAACTCCGGATCCGGTGTCAGCTCGGTATACGTCGGCGCGAGCGTCCGGATTTCGTGGGTGCAGCCGGTCGCGAGGGCGCCCGCCTCGAAGCAAGCCGACGCTCGTCGCATCAGATCGTCGAGGGATGCGGAGTCGACTGCGCGTAGGTAATACAGCAGTTCCGCACGTCCGGGCACGATGTTGGGAGCTACGCCACCGTCGCCGACTATACCGTGCAGTTGCTGGCCGGGCAGGAGATGTTGCCGCAGCAACCCCAGGGCGACCTGCGCGACGGTGACCGCGTCGCCCGCGTTGCGGCCCTGCTCGGGGGCCGCGCTGGCATGCGCCTCACGCCCGTGGAAGACCACCGATACGTCGGCCAGCGCCAGCGAACGGGCGCCGACGATGTCGAGCGGGCCGGGGTGCACCATCATCGCCATCGCGACGTCGTCGAACACCCCGTGCTCCAGCATGAGCACCTTGCCGCCGCCGCTCTCCTCGGCGGGCGTGCCGAACACCAGCACGGTGAGATCCAGCGCGTCGGCGACCTCGGCGAGTCCGAGCGCCGCGCCCACCGAGGCCGCGGCGATGACGTTGTGCCCGCACGCGTGCCCGATCTCGGGCAGCGCGTCGTACTCGGCGCAGAGACCGACGGTCAGCGCCCCGCTGCCGTAGCGCGCGCGGAACGCCGTGGGCAGTTCCGCGACCCCGGTCTCGATCTCGAAGCCGCGCTCGGCGAGCGGCGCGATGGTCTTCGCGACGCTGCGGGTCTCCTCGAACGCCAGCTCCGGCTCGGCGTGGATCGCGTGTGAAAGCCCGATCAGCTCGGCCGACGCCGCGCGGATCGCGGCGTCACTGCGAGCGGCAGCGTCGACCTCACATACGGCGTTGCCGTCGTGTTGCGCTTCCTGGCGCCCGCTGCGCGGTGGTGGCATGCAACACAGTCTCGCACTGTATTGGATTTCCAGCGCCTTCGGCGCTGGGTGTTCGCGGCCCTCTTGTGGCTCGCGTTTGCGCGGCCGCCGCTTGCTCCTTCGTCGCCTACGCGGCGGCCACGCAAACGCGAGCCGGGCCGCGAACGGCGCATGCTCGGTCTCGCTTCGCTCGAAAGACGTGGTTGCGGTGCGCTGGGCGCGTCACGGGCCGAGCGTCACGCCCGTGGCACGCCGTCTCGGAAGACTTCAGCGGGTGGGGCAGCTGCCATATCCGTAAGCGTCGGCCGCCCGCGATGTAGGCCCGATTCGGGATGGCGGGTCGCCAGCGGCTTTCGCGTGTTCGTCGTGTGCCCTCGATGCGAGTGGGATGCACTCCTCGCTGCATCGTGGACCCGGGGCGGGGCGGGGTGACGCGGCGGCTCCTCGCCGACGTAGCGGCGCGGTGCGCGAGCGGGGTGGGCCGTTGGCGGTCAGCTCGTGGCGAAGGCCAGGTTTTCCGGGGTGGTCGGGACGGCGAGGCCGGCCAGCGCCTTCGCGTGGAGGGCGCGCTTGATCACCGGGAGGTTGGGCTTGCGGTTGCTCGCCAGTGCGGCTGCCCGCTCGACGGCGGTCGCGAGCAACTCGGCGGCGTCCGCCTTCGCGTCCACGATGCCGACGGCGATCGCCTCGTCGGCCGGGTAGCGGTGGCCGGTGGTCATCGCCTGCACGCAGACCTGGTTGGTCAGCCGCTCGGTGAGCAAGGCGTTCATCCCGATGGTGAACGGCATGCCCAAGTGCACCTCGGGCAGGCAGTAGAAGCCGCGGTCGGCGCGCATCACCCGGAAGTCGTGCGAGGTGGCCAGCATGGCGCCCGCTCCGAAGGCATGGCCGTTGATCGCCGCGACGGTCGGCAGCGGGAAGGCGAGCAGGCGGGTGTAGAGCGAGTGCACGCGGTCGAGGTAGCCGTGCATCTTGTCCAGATTTCCGAACAGCCAGTCGGTGTCCAGGCCGTTGCTGAAGAACTTCCCCGTGGCGGTCGTCACCAGCGCCGCGGGGCCCTCGGAGCTCTCGACCTCGTCCAGCAGCCCGTGGAACGCGTCGATCCAGTCCGGGTGGAAGCGATTCTCGCTGTCCGTCTGTCCCTCACCGCCGAGGTAGACGACGAACACTTCCCCTTGGCGTTCCAGATACGGCATGCGGTGCAGCGTAACGGGCCGCGGCCGATCCCCTACTCACGGGTAGCACTCTCGTGACGACACCCTCCCACCGGCCACAATCGCCCTACCACGGGAAGGGAGACCAGGAGCGCGAGACTCCCGTGCAAACGACCCGGGTCGAAGCCGGCGCGAACAGAATCCACCGTTCGCCGCCGTCCAAACCACGAGAGGGCCGCGAACACCCAGCGCCGAAGGCGCTGGAGATCCACTATCGTGACGATCATGCTTGCCGAACAGGCCGCCGAGGCGATCGCCGAACGTACGGGAGTGTCACGCCATCGGGTCGCGGTGGTGCTGGGGTCCGGCTGGCAGGACGCGGCCGCGGAGATCGGGGCGCCGCGGGCGTCGGTGCCGATGCCGGAGCTGCCCGGGTTCGGGACGCCGACCGCGCAGGGCCATGTCGGCGTGATCCATTCGGTCCAGGTCGACGACAATCCCGTGCTGCTGCTGATGGGCCGCCAGCATCTGTACGAGGGGTACCAGCCCGCCGATGTGGTGCATCCGGTGTCGGCGGCCGTGGCGGCGGGCGCGGAGATCGTGGTGCTGACCAACGCCGCGGGCGGTATCCGATCCGGCCTCCGGGTGGGTGAGCCGGTGCTGATCAGCGATCACCTCAACTTGACCGGTCGCACGCCGCTGGCCGGCGCGACCTTCGTCGACCTGGTGGACGCCTGGGATCCCGACCTGCGCGCGCTGGCCAGGGAGATCGACCCGAGCCTGACCGAGGGCGTCTACGCGGGGCTCACCGGGCCGCAGTACGAGACGCCCGCCGAGATCCGGATGCTGCGCACGATCGGCGCGGATCTGGTCGGCATGTCCACCGTGCTGGAAGCCATCGCCTGCCGTGCGCTCGGTGCGCGACTGCTGGGCATTTCGCTGGTCACCAATCTGGCCGCGGGGGTCACCGGCGCGCATCTGTCCCATGCGGAAGTGCTCGCCGAAGGGCACGCCGCCGCTCCCCGGCTCGGCAAACTGCTGCGCGGCGTCCTGGAACGGGTGTAGATGCTGCGTTTCGGCACGGCCGGCCTGCGGGGGCCGCTGCGCGACGGTCCGGACGGCATGAACGTCACCACGGTGAGCCGGGCGACGGCCGGGATCGTGGCGTGGCTGCGCGATCGTTGTCTCGGCGGCGGCGCGGTGGTCGTCGGACGCGACGCCAGGCACGGTTCCGCCGAGTTCGCCACGGCGACGGCGGAGATCTTCGCGGCGGCGGGCTTCCGGGTCACGCTGCTGCCACGTCCGCTGCCCACGCCGGTGGTCGCGTACGCGGTGCGTGAGCTGGGCGCGGTCGCGGGTGTGCAGATCACCGCCTCGCACAATCCGGCCGCCGACAACGGCTACAAGGTCTATCTCGACGGCGGGTCGCAGTTGATCGCCCCGGCCGACTTCGAGATCGAGCGCTGTATCGAGGCGGTCGCCGAGCCGATCGACCGCGTGCCGGTCACCCCCGCCGATGACGACGTGGTGCGGCGCTACCTACGCCGGGTCGCCGGAATACCGACTCGCATCGGCGGATCGGGCGAACGCGCCGGTATCCGGATCGCACTCACGCCGCTGCACGGCGTCGGCGGTGAACTCGCCGTCGAAGCACTGCGCGCGGCGGGCTTTCCCGACGTCCATGTGGTCGACGAGCAGTTCGAACCGGACCCCGACTTCCCCACCGTCGCGTTCCCGAACCCGGAGGAACCCGGTGCGGCCGACCTGCTGCTCGCGACGGCGGCCCGGGTCGGCGCCGACGTGGCGATCGCACTGGATCCGGATGCCGACCGGTGCGCGGTGGGCGTCCGAGGGCCGGACGGTGCCTGGCGGATGCTGCGCGGCGACGAGACCGGCGTGCTCCTTGGCGACTGCGTGCTGCGCACCGCCCCGGACGACGCGCTGGTGGCGACGACCATCGTGTCGTCGCGGCTGCTGTCGAAGCTGGCGCCCGCGCGCGGCGGCCGCTACGCGGAAACGCTCACGGGCTTCAAGTGGCTGGCCCGCGCGGGCGACGGTTTGGTCTACGCCTACGAGGAGGCGATCGGCCACTGCGTCGACCCCGCGGCGGTCCGGGACAAGGACGGCATCTCCGCCGCCGTGCTGGTGGCCGACCTGGTAGCCCGGCTGAAAGCCGCGGGCCGCGATCTGAACGACGAACTCGACGGCTACGCGGTCGAATTCGGCTTGCACGCGGGCGACCAGGTGTCGCTGCGGCTCGCCTCGGCGGCCGACGCGGCCGCGGTGGTCGAGCGGTTGCGCGCGGACCCGCCGCACGAGATCGCCGGCGAGCCGGTCGAATACACCGATCAACTCCGGGTGCGCGGCCGGATGCGCACCGACGCGCTGATCTTCGAGGGCGTTTCGTCTCGCGTGGTGATCCGCCCGTCCGGGACGGAGCCGAAGCTCAAGTGTTATCTGGAGGTGGTCGAGCCGGTCGGCTCGCGGGCCGGCCTTCCGGCCGCGCGAGCCGCCGCACACGAACGCCTCTCGGCGCTGCGCGATTACTGCCACAAGTTCTGACCCGGCTACGCGAAAGATTCAGCGCGGGCCGAACTGCCGGTCGCCCGCGTCGCCGAGGCCGGGAACGATGTAGGCGTTCTCGTTCAGGCCCGTGTCGACGACGGCGGTGACCAGCCGCACGGGCAGACCGGAGTCCGCCAGTGTCGCAATACCTTCCGGTGCCGCGACGACGCACACCGCGGTGATGTCGGTGGCTCCGCGCGCCGCGAGCAGCTGCAGGGTGTGCCGCATCGAGCCGCCCGTGGCCAGCATCGGGTCGAGCACGAAGACCGGCAGCCCGGCGAGATCGGCGGGCAGCGATTCCATGTAGGGCACCGGAAGGTGGGTGTCCTCGTCCCGGGCGAGACCGACGAACCCGATTCTGGCGTCCGGGATCAGCTCGGCAGCCGCGTCGATCATGCCGAGTCCGGCGCGCAGTACGGGGACCAGCAAAGGCGGCCGGGCCAGCCGGATGCCCTCGGTGGGTGCGACCGGCGTGACGATCTCGAAACGCTCCACCTCCGCGTCGCGCAGCGCCTCGTAGATCAGGATCCCGGTCAGATCACGCAGTGCGGCACGGAAAGCCGGATTCGGCGTTCGCTCGTCCCGCATCGTGGTGAGCAGGGCGGCGACGAGTGGATGGTCCACGGTGTGGGTGCGCATGAGGGAACGATAAGGTCGGTCGCGGGTGCGCCGCCGGACGCCACCGGACTTTTTTCCGAAGCGGCGGAACCGAAACGGAACAGCGCGCGTCGAACCAAGTGGATGACGTACTCTGCCTGGGAACAACAGATGGGGGAAGCTCTGATGCGAAAGATGTCGGCGGACACCGAAGGCATTGCGGCCTACGGCGCGACCGCCCACGTCATGGCGGGTGAGATGGCGGCGGCCGGGGCGAGCGCCGCGGCGGCGGAGCCCGCGTTGCTCGGCCCGATCATGGGGTTGATCGGTGGCGACTTCATGGCCGCCTATGCCGCGGCGCACGCCGGTCACGTTGCCGCGATCGGCCAGCTGTCGGCGGTGCTGACCAGCATGGGCGGCGCGGCCACCGGTGCGGCGGCCGTCCTCACCGAGACCGACGCCACCCACGCGAGCGCGCTGCGGAACGCCGCCGGCGAACTGGAGTGAGCTCGTGATCGATGTCAACGCGCTGGCCCAACCGATCCTGGATCTGCTCGCCAGCTTCGGCAGCGGTGTGCTGCCCGCGGGCGGTCCCACCGACGCGCTGCGCAGCACTTCGTCCGTGGTGGACCAGATCCACCAGATGGGCCGCGACAGCATCAACGCGATGAACACGGCATGGGACGGCCGCGCGGCCGACGCGGCCACCGCCAAGGCGCTGCGCGTGCAGACCTCCGCGGCCACCATTTCCGATCGCGGCAACGAGATGGCGACGGTCGTCAACCAAGCCGCGGGCGAGGTCGAGACGGGACAGAAGGATCTCACCGACATCGCGCAGTCCTTCATGAACACCGCGGCGAGCATGGGTCCGGTCCTGGCGACGCCGGAAGGTCTGACGGTGCTCGTCGGCTCCGCGATCGACCATCTCAACCAAGCGCTCACCGTCGTCGGCCGCGTCCAGAACGAATTGCAGACGCACACCGCGTCCATGAACGACCTGACCCCGCCGCCGACCACTCCCTCGCTCGCCGGCGTGCCCGCCGCGGGCGTGCAGCAGGCGGCGTCCGCCGCGTCCGGCGTGCTCAACGGTGCGGGCTCGTTGCTGAGCACCGTGATGGCCACGCCGCTGCAGTCGACGTCCTCGCGGTCCTCGCGCAGTTCCAGTGGCACGCCCGGCACGACGGGTACGCCCAAACCGGACACCGGTTCGTCGGGAGCGCCCGACGACGGCAAGGGCGTGAAGATCACGCTGCCCGACGGCAGCGTCGTGGAGGCGCCCAACGAGCAGGCGGCCACGGCGGTCCGGTCGGCGATCGGGGCCGTCGGCACGCCTTACGTCTGGGGCGGCAACAGCCCGGGCTCGGGATTGGATTGCAGCGGGCTCACCAAGTACGCCTACGGCGAGGCGGGCGTCGACCTGCCCCGGCTCGCGTGCGACCAGGGCAACGGGGCCACACCGGTGTCGGCCGGTGACCTGATGCCAGGCGACCTGGCGATCTGGGACGGCCACGTGGCCATGGTGATCGGCAACGGACAGTTGGTCGAGGCGGGTGACCCGGTCCAGATCAGCTCGATTCGAACGGAGAACTCAGGCATGGACTTCTACGGTTTCTACAGGCCAACGGCATGACCCGACCCCAAGTCCCCAACGTCACGGTGGCCGCCAGCAGCAACCGCTCGGGCACCATCTCGGTGCGCGCGACCGATCAGGGTATGCCGGTGGAGATCAAGTTCGAGCGCAGCGAATACCGCTACGGCGCACAGTCGCTCGCGAAGGAGATCCTGCGGCTGACCCAGCGGTCCGCGATCGCGGCGCGGGCGCGACGGCGTGAGCTGCTCGCCGAGGCGGGCATGCCCTCGGACATCCTCGACCGGCTCGGCCTGCCCACCCGCCAGCAGGCGGTGGACGAGCTCGACCGGATCGATGACGCGGACACGGGACCGACGAGCTGGATGAGGCCGGTATGAGTGCGGAAATGGACGCCCTGGTCGCGTCGGCCACCCAGAAACTGGAGGCGCTGGAAGCCGCGCTGTACGGGCTGAAGCAGGTGCGCGGACGGTGGACCTCCGAGGACGGCGCGGTGAGCGTCGAGGTGAACAGTGACGGCGCTCTGGTCGGCCTGACCTTGGCGGAATCGGTCACGTCGCTGCCGCCGGCCGAGGTCGGACAGCTGATCGTCTGGGCGTGCAGGCAGGCCGCGGAGGACGCCGGCGCGCAGCGATCCAAGGTCGTTGCGACACTGAACGAGTCGTTCGTCCCGGCCGGGCAGCCGCCCGCGGGCACGAATGGGGGCGGGCCGGATAGTGCCTGACGCGGAAGGTCGATAGGCTTCCGCACATGGCTTCTGGAGACATCGTCCCGATCGAGCTCGGCCTGACCGACGGCGATCTCGTCACCCTGTGGGCACCGCGCTGGCGAGACGGTGACGACGAGTGGGAGGCGTTCCTCGGTCACGAGGACGCCCTCTACGGTTTCGAGTCCGTGGCGGAGCTGGCCGCGTTCATCCGCACCAACGCCGACAACGACCTCGTGGACCATCCGGCGTGGAAGGTCGTCGCCGGTCTCTCCGCGGTCGAACTGGAGCCGGAGGAGAACTTCACCTTCGACTTGGTCGCGGTGCCGGAGCTGGCGGCGGGCGATCCCGACGTCGACACCATCGCCGAGCTGGAGGACACGCTCGGCATGGTGCGCAACATCGGCGAGGTGTGCGAACTAGAGACCGTCACCAAGTTCTTCGGTTCCCATCCGGTGCTCGGCGCGCTGCCGGGCGGCGTCAGCGCGTTCGTGGGGCGCGACGGCGAGGAGTTGTGGGACCAGATCGGCGCGGCCATCGCCAAAGGCTGGGACGACGTGCTGGACGCCATCGACTCCGTCGTGCAGACGCCCGAGGTCGACGCCGAGGCGGTCGCGGTCGCCGAGGCCGAGTTGCTGGCGGCCGAGGAGAACGTGGTCGACGCCGACGACGCGGCCGACAGCGACGAGGACGAGGAGTTCGAGCCCGTCGACCTGGACGACGATGAGGAAGACGAGGAAGACGACGTCGAGGAAGACGAGGACGAGTCGTTCTGGCACGAGGTCGGCATCGACCCGGTCAAGATCGTCACGTCCGAGGGCAGCGTCTTCACGCTGCGCTGTTACCTCGACGACGAGCCGATCTTCCTCGGCTCCAAAGGCTCGATCACGGTGTTCTCCTCCGAGCGCGCGCTGGCCCGCTACCTCGCCGACGATCACGAGCACGACTTGGCCCGGGTGAGCACTTTCGCCGACGTGCAGACCGCGGCGGTGGACGGCTCGCTGGAGGTCGAGGTCACCGACGAGAACGTCTACGTGCTGCCCGGTCTGGCCGAGGACTTGGCCGAGGGCCCGGAAGCAGTCGACATCGAGCAACTCGACTTGGCGGTCGAGTTGTTCACCGACGCCGCCGACTACGCCGACGACGCCACGGTGGAGCAAGCTTTGGCGCAATCCACCCCGCTGGGCTGGTACGTCTCCTACCTGCTGAATCCCGACCCCACCCGGTTGGCGCCGAACCCGCCGTTCACCGCCGAGGCGCAGGCCTGGCGCGAACTGGAACGCAACTTGGAGTCCCGGCTCGACAAGCAGTAACTAGCTCAGCCGGATCCAGACCTGCTCGGCCTGCCCGAGCAGGCGTTCGTAGGCGCCGTAGACCGCGGTCGAGGCCCAGCATTTGCGGCCCTGCTCGCCGTGGAACTCGCCCACGACGACGCAGCGCTCCTCGATCTCGGGGATGCCGTGCACGGTGGCGGTCATCGAGCCGAGCAGTGCGGGACGCTCGAGCATGCCGGGGAGCGACCAGCCGCCGGGGCAGTCCATCGCGGCCCAGAGCAGCGGCGGCCCCAGCGGCACGGTGTCGTCGGGCACCCACGGCGCGGCCACTCGGCGCTCGTCGACCCGGCCGGGTTCGATGCGCAGCCCGTCCGCCCGGCCGCTGCCGCAGACGAAGCAGGACGCGAACATCTCGATGCTCGTGTAGCTGCGCGTCGCCTGGACCGCGTCGTCGAACGCGACAGGATGCGGTGCGTCGCGTTCGAGTTCACCGCTCTTGGACTCGGCGATCAGCCTGTCCCCGTCGTAGAGCCGTTCATCCCGCACGGCGAGCGGCGTCTCCAGCGGCGGTGGACTGCGCAGGATCACGGTGACGGTCTGCTCGTCGCGCTGGTCGGCGAGCAGACCGGCCACGTAACCGCCGTTGCCGGAGTCGGGCGGACCGTTGAAACGGCGGGGGATGCGCAAAGTCGCCATGATCGCCACGCTAGCGAACCGTTTGCCGACCGGCTGTGGAACCGCACAGCCGACCGCTGCCGTTGCCGCCCGGTGCTTCGCCACCGCCCACTCTCGAGCGTGACCGCTATCCGATGAGCACCGCGTATCCGGGTTTGATGATGTCGTCGATGATCCGCAGCCGCTCCGGGAACGGGATGAACGCCGACTTCATGGCGTTGATAGTGAACCGTTCCAGGTCACTCCAGCCGTAGCCGAACGTCTCGACCAGCTTGAGCATCTCCTGACTCATGCTGGTGTCGCTCATCAGCCGGTTGTCGGTGTTGACCGTGACCCGGAAGCGCAGGCGGGCCAGCAGGTCGAACGGGTGCTTGTCCAGCGAGGGCACGGCGCCGGTCTGCACGTTCGACGACGGACACAGCTCCAGCGGGATGCGCATGTCCCGGACATAGTTGGCGACCAGCCCGAGCTCTGCGTCCTCGACCGCGCCGGGCACGCTGATGTCGTCGGTGATCCGCACGCCGTGGCCGAGCCGGTCGCAGCCGCAGAAGGCGAGCGCCTCGTGAATCGAGGGCAGGCCGAAAGCCTCGCCGGCGTGGATGGTGAAGTGCGCGCTGTTCGCGCGCATGTATTCGAACGCGTCGAGGTGCCTGCTCGGCGGGTAACCGGCTTCCGCACCCGCGATGTCGAAGCCGCCGACCCCGCGATCACGGAAGCGCACCGTCAGTTCCGCGATCTCCCGCGAGCGCGCCGCGTGCCGCATCGCGGTGAGCAGACAGGTCACCACGATCGGGTGCCCCCGCTCCGCGGCGAGCGCCTCGCCTTCGCGGAATCCGGCCAGCGTGTGCTCGACCACCTCGTCCAGCGTCAGCCCGCGTTCCAAGTGCTGTTCGGGCGCGAAACGCACCTCCGCGTACACCACGCCGTCGGCGGCCAGATCCTCGGCGCATTCGCGGGCGACCCGGCGCAGGCCCTCGGGTGTCTGCATCACGGCGACGGTGTGGGCGAAGGTCTCCAGGTACCGCTCCAGCGACCCGCTGTCGGCCGCGTCGCGAAACCAGGCGGCCAGGGACGCCTCGTCGGTGGCGGGTAGGTCGTCGTAGCCGCTGTGCGCGGCCAGTTCGAGCACCGTAGCGGGCCGCAGACCACCATCGAGGTGGTCGTGCAGCAGCGCTTTCGGCGCTTGGCGGATCGAGGCGAGAGTCAGAGGCATCGGTCCAGTCATGTATCGACGGTAGCCGCAGCGCGCCGAAACGGCAGCCTGGTCCGGTCGTAACAACCATCTCGTCGCCCGCCGGATGCGGGCCGGTCCACCACCGGACACCGGCAGGTTGCTGCACCACCAGCGAGCCGCTCCGGCACTCGTGGGACGCGCACGGCTTCGCGACTCGGTCGTCGACCGGAGGCTCGCCGCCCGCTCGGCTCGCTCAACCACCCGGTGCGACGCGGCGACCGCGGTCGTCCCCGGACATCCCGCGCGGTGCGATGCCTGGACCTGGCGCCGTGATCACCGTCCGCCCATCGCGCCGGGCGAGTCGCGGGCCGGGGCGGCGAACCGTAGTCGGAAGGCGTGCGCTGCCTCGATGCCGGGAGACCGGCGCACACGGACACTATCGACGCCATGCCCGGCGACGGCGGCGGACAGCACGACCGAGCAGGCGGCATACGAGCAGGCATTCAGCCGAGAAGGGCGGCGAAGCAGCCACGATTCCCGCGACAGCGCTGAACCCTGCGCTCGCGGATCGCTCAGGACACGATGCGGTCGAGAATCAGCGGATCCGGAGCGGGCGCGGCATCGGTTCCGATGGTGACGGCGTCACGCAAGGCCGCGATGGCTCCGGGGAAGGCCTGGGGGGTGTCGGTGTGCAGGGTGAGCAGCGGCTGCCCCGCTGTCACGGCATCGCCCGGCTTCGCGTGCATCTCGATGCCCGCGCCGAACTGCACGGGATCGCCCTGACGGGCCCGGCCCGCACCGAGCCGCCACGCGGCGACACCGACACCCAGCGCGTCGAGCCGGGTCAGCACGCCATCGGCGTCGGCGCGCACGGTCTCGGCGTGTTTCGCGGTGGGCAGGGGCGCGTCCGGGTCGCCGCCTTGGGCGCGGATCATCGCGCGCCAGTGGTCCATGGCCCGGCCGTCGGCCAGCGCGTCGGCGGGATCGACGTCGAGCCCGGCCAACGCGACCATTTCCCGGGCCAAGGCGATGGTCAGCTCCACGACGTCGTCGGGACCGCCGCCCGCGAGCACGTCGACGGATTCCGCGACTTCCAGGGCGTTGCCCGCGGTGCGGCCGAGCGGGGTGTCCATGGCGGTGAGCAGCGCGACCGTGCGCACTCCCGCGTCGTCGCCGAGTTCGACCATGGCGGTCGCCAGGGCGCGGGCGCCGTCGATGGTCTTCAAGAACGCGCCGGAGCCCACCTTGACGTCGAGCAACAGCGCGGCGGTGCCCTCGGCGATCTTCTTGCTCATGATCGAGCTGGCGATCAGCGGGATCGACTCGACCGTGCCGGTGACGTCGCGCAAGGCGTAGAGCCGCCGGTCCGCGGGCGCCAGATCGGCGCCCGCCGCGCAGATCACGGCGCCGATGGCAGGGTCGGTCAGCAGATCCCGCATCCGGGACGTCGGCACGTCCGCCTGCCAGCCGGGAATGGACTCCAGCTTGTCCAGGGTGCCGCCGGTGTGGCCGAGACCGCGCCCGGACAATTGCGGTACCGCGGCGCCGCACGCGGCGACCAGCGGGGCCAGCGGGAGCGTGATCTTGTCGCCCACCCCACCGGTCGAGTGCTTGTCCACGGTCGGGCGGGGCAGGTCGGTGAGGTCCATGCGCCGCCCGGAGGCGATCATCGCCGCGGTCCACCGCGCCGTCTCACGGCGGGTCATCCCGCGCCAGAAGATCGCCATGGCCAGCGCGGACATCTGCTCGTCGGCCACCGCGCCGCGGGTGAACCCGTCGACCACCCAGTCGATCTGCGCGTCCGACAGTTCCCCGCCGTCGCGCTTGGTGGTGATGATCGAAACCGCGTCCAGAGCCGTCACGGTCGCCAAGTCTGGCACGCGCCGCCGCGCACCGGGTTCTCGCCGATGGGACGCAGCTGAAGGGACTCGCTACACCTGCCCGGCATCCAGGTCGTCGGGGCCGAACGCGTCCGGCAGCAGCGCGCGCAAGGGCACCGGCCCGGACTTGTGATCGACCAGGAGATCGCCGCCGCCGTGCTCGTGGAGCAGTTGGCGGCAGCGCCCGCAGGGCATGAGGATCTCCCCGCGCGAATCCGCCACCGACACGGCCACCAGACGACCTCCGCCGCCCGAAATATAGTTACCGATGAGTACACATTCGGCACACAGGCCCAATCCGTATGAGACATTTTCCACATTGCAACCGCTCACCACGCGGCCATCGGCGCTGAGAGCGGCGGCGCCGACCGGAAACCGCGAGTACGGCGCATAGGCATTTCGCATAACTCGAAATGCGTTGTCACGCAACAAGTTCCAGTCGATTTCCGGCACAGGGAACCTCTCTCCCACCGACCCGATCACGGCCGCGCGAGGGCCACGACGGAACCCCGCACCCATCAAGAAAGGTAAGCCTAACCCGATCGACTGTCGCGCAACGCACGGTACGCCGAATTAGTTCCGCGATTGCTGGAGGATTAGAGTCCAGAACAGATCGGTTCAGGTTCCTGCGACGGGCCGGAGTACAGCCACCTGGGCATTCGCCCGCCACGCCGTCGGCGTCGGACCTGCGACCGGGTCCATCAACGACGTTGGAGGCACCGCACTCTATGACCACGATTGAAGCTCCGGCCCAGCCGAAGCGGAAGACGCTGTACCGAGGCGACCCCGGAATGTGGTCGTGGGCGCTGCACCGGATCACCGGCGTCACCATCTTCTTCTTCCTCTTCGTCCACGTGCTGGACACCGCCCTGGTGCGCGTGAGCCCGGACACCTACAACGAAGCGATCGAGACCTACAAGACGCCCATCGTGGCGTTGATGGAGATGGGCCTGGTCGTCGTCGTCCTGTTCCACGCGCTCAACGGCGTCCGCGTGATCCTGGTGGACTTCTGGTCCAAGGGCCCGAAGTACCAGCGCCTGATGCTCTGGATCATCCTCGCGGTCTGGTTCCTGCTGGCCGTTCCGGCGATCGGGCGCCAGTTCTTCTACCTGTTCACGGAGCACTGACAATGAGCGAGCGAAGCGAGCGACCCATGAACACAGCCGCCAGTGCGGTCATGCCGGAGCCGAGCGCCAGCGAGGTGCAGGCATGAGCGCACCTGTCATCGGAAAGTCGTACGACCGTCCGGCCAGCCTGGACCTGCCGCGCTCGCCGCGCGCGCGCTCGAACAACAACTTCGAGAAGTACGCCTGGTTGTTCATGCGCTTCTCCGGCCTGCTGCTGATCGTGCTGGTGCTCGGCCACATGGCGATCATGCTGCTGCTCGACGGCGGCGTGAAGCGGCTCAACTTCGCCTTCGTCGCAGGCCGCTGGTCCAGCCCGTTCTGGCAGTTCTGGGACCTGACCATGCTGTGGTTGGCGCAGTTGCACGGCGGCAACGGCCTGCGCACGGTCATCGACGACTACTCCCGCAAGGACTCGACCCGCTTCTGGCTCAAGACCCTGCTGGCCGTCTCGATGATTCTGATCATGGGCGTGGGCACCTACGTCATCTTCACCTTCGACCCCAACATCAGTTAGGAACAGGCCCCCTCGCATGAGTGAATCTCGTCCTGTCCAGGAGCACCGCTACGACGTCGTCATTGTCGGCGCGGGTGGCGCGGGCATGCGCGCCGCGATCGAGGCCGGCCCGCGTGCTCGGACGGCGGTGCTGACCAAGCTGTACCCGACCCGCAGCCACACCGGCGCGGCCCAGGGCGGCATGTGCGCCGCGCTGGCCAACGTCGAAGAGGACAACTGGGAATGGCACACCTTCGACACCGTCAAGGGTGGTGACTACCTGGTCGACCAGGACGCCGCGGAGATCATGGCCAAAGAGGCCATCGACGCCGTGCTCGACCTGGAGAAGATGGGCCTGCCGTTCAACCGGACCCCCGAAGGCAAGATCGACCAGCGGCGCTTCGGCGGCCACACCCGCGATCACGGCAAGGCCCCGGTCCGCCGGGCGTGCTACGCCGCCGACCGCACCGGCCACATGATCCTGCAGACGCTGTACCAGAACTGCGTCAAGCACGACGTGGAGTTCTTCAACGAGTTCTACGTACTGGACCTGGTGCTCAGCGAGACCGATCGCGGCCCGGTCGCGACCGGCGTGGTCGCCTACGAGCTGGCCACCGGCGAACTGCACGTCTTCCACGCCAAGTCGATCGTGTTCGCCACCGGCGGCTCGGGTCGGATGTACAAGACCACCTCGAACGCGCACACCCTCACCGGCGACGGCATGGCGATCGTGTTCCGCAAGGGCCTGCCGCTGGAGGACATGGAGTTCCACCAGTTCCATCCGACGGGCCTGGCCGGGCTCGGCATCCTCATCTCCGAGGCCGTCCGCGGCGAGGGCGGCATCCTGCGCAACGCCGATGGCGAGCGGTTCATGGAGCGCTACGCTCCCACCATCAAGGACCTCGCGCCGCGCGACATCGTCGCCCGCTCGATGGTGCTCGAGGTGCTGGAGGGCCGCGGCGCGGGACCGAACAAGGACTACGTCTACATCGACGTGACCCACCTCGGCGAGGACGTGCTCGAGGAGAAGCTGCCCGACATCACCGAGTTCTCCCGCACCTACCTGGGTGTGGACCCGGTGAAGGAACTGGTGCCGGTGTTCCCGACCTGTCACTACGTGATGGGCGGCATCCCCACCCGTATCCGGGGCGAGGTGCTGCGCAACAACAGCGACATCGTCCCCGGTCTGTACGCCGCGGGCGAGTGCGCGTGCGTCTCGGTGCACGGCGCCAACCGTCTGGGCACCAACTCGCTGCTGGACATCAACGTGTTCGGCCGCCGCGCCGGCATCGCCGCCGCGGAGTACGCGCAGCGCAGCGAGTTCGTCGAGTTGCCGGAGAACCCGGCGCAGATGGTGCAGGACTGGCTGGCCCAGCTGCTGAGCGAGCACGGCGACGAGCGGGTCGCCGACATCCGCACCGAGTTGCAGCGTTCGATGGACAACAACGCTTCGGTGTTCCGCACCGAGGACACGCTCAAGCAGGCGCTCACCGACATCCACGCGCTCAAGGAGCGTTACGCGCGGATCACCGTGCAGGACAAGGGCAAGCGCTACAACAGCGACCTGCTCGAGGCCGTCGAGCTCGGCTTCCTGCTCGAACTGGCCGAGGTCACCGTGGTCGGCGCGCTCAACCGCAAGGAGTCGCGCGGCGGCCACGCCCGCGAGGACTACCCGGACCGCGACGACGTGAACTTCATGCGCCACACCATGGCCTACAAGGACGGCTCGGAACTCCTTTCGGACATCCGCCTCGACTTCAAGCCGGTGGTGCAGACCCGTTACGAGCCGATGGAGCGTAAGTACTGATGACTGCTGTTGCCGAAGCACCCTCTTCGCAGAAGCCCGCTCCGGTCCCCGAGGGCTCGGTGATGATCACCGTCAAGGTGGCCCGGTTCAACCCGGAGGACGACAAGGGCGCGCACTGGGAGTCGTTCCAGGTGCCGGTCCTGCCGACCGACCGCTTCCTGAACGTGCTGATCTACATCAAGTCCTACCTGGACGGCACGCTCACCTTCCGCCGGTCCTGCGCGCACGGCGTGTGCGGTTCGGACGCGATGCGGATCAACGGCGTCAACCGGCTGGCCTGCAAGGTGCTGATGAAGGACATGCTGCCCAAGGGCGGCAAGTCGATCACCGTCACCGTCGAGCCGATCCGCGGCCTGCCCGTGGAGAAGGACCTCGTGGTGAACATGGAGCCGTTCTTCGACGCCTTCCGCGCGGTGAAGCCCTACCTGATGACCTCGGGTAACGAGCCCACCCGCGAACGCATCCAGAGCCAGGCCGACCGCGCCCGGTTCGACGACACCACCAAGTGCATCCTGTGCGCCTGCTGCACCACCTCCTGCCCCGTGTACTGGAGCGACGGCAGCTACTTCGGCCCGGCCGCGATCGTGAACGCCCACCGCTTCATCTTCGACAGCCGCGACGAAGGCGCCCGCGAGCGCCTCGACATCCTCAACGACGTCGAAGGCGTCTGGCGCTGCCGCACCACCTTCAACTGCACCGACGCCTGCCCCCGCGGCATCGAGGTCACCAAGGCCATCCAGGAAGTCAAACGAGCGCTCCTGTTCACCCGCTGATTCCCGGCTCGGTCGTAAACGAAGGCCGCTTTCACCACCCGGTGAAGGCGGCCTTCGTGTTTCCTGGAGCGCACCGCATTCGTCACGGCCGCTCGTTCGCAGGAGACTGTCGGCACTCATCTTCTGCTAGCACTCGAAGTGGCGGGCAATCCGCTGTTGCGTCGCAGTCGTCGACAGCTTCTGAGTCGTCGGCACCGATCGGATGCGGGATTCCATACTCATCGACCGCAGCCCAGGTCCCGTCATCCCAACGCAGCCAACCGATGCGGGTCATGCCAGCGCCTCGTCCGCCAAGCCGCTGCTGTACGCCGCTGCCGCGAGGTATTGCAGGCAGTTCGAGCCGTGCCCCGAATGAGCATTGAGGACGAACCTAGCCTCATCGAGGGAACGAAAAGCGCCCTCCACGAAACAGTTGCGATGAAAATGGCGCCACTGTTCGGCGTCGGCCAAGGTGATGGTCATCGGGCGATCCGTTCCGCCCGCAGCGACGGCGTGATGTGTCCGGCGTCAACCAAAGTCCAGTAGGCAAGCCGCTTGATGTCACAGGTTTCGGCCGGGCAATCGCGATACTGCTGCATGATCCGGTGCGCTTCCGCGACGGAGACACCAGGTAAGACATCCGTGATTCGTTCCGTTGCAGCAGAGGGTTGATCCTCTCGTTCGAGGTAACGCAAACCCAGGCAAAAGGCAGCGACAGTGGCGAGGATCGTGACGACCAAAATAGGGACAAAAGGGTGCATGACTGACCTCGAGTGTTGTGGGCGCTGTGGTGCGACGCGGACAAAGCCGAACGCCGCCGGACAGTTCCAGGAGACCGTGCACATCCCGTCATTGGTAAGACGCGCAACTCGGGCGGGTGTGTGCAAGGGGTGTGTGAACGCGGGCGTGATCATGGCGTCCGTGCTGTTTTCCGTGACACACTCCCGGACATGGGACGTCAGCCCAAGCAGCCGAACAGGCACCTCGCGGAACTGTTGGAGGAAGCCGGTCTGAGTCGAAAAGGTCTCGCACGCCGCGTAGTCGAGCATGGGAGCGCGGTCGGGGTCGCACTTCGCTACGACCACAGCGCAGTAAGTCGGTGGCTGGCCGGTGAGCAGCCGAAGCCGCCGGGGCCGGAACTGGTGGCCGAAGTACTCACCGAAGTAGTGGGCCGCCGTGTAATCCCGTCCGACTGTGGAATGTCCGGCGGGGCGAGCACTGCCGACCTCGGATTGGAATTTTCGTTGAGCCTGTCGGAGGCAACAGCTGCCGCGACTGCGCTATGGAGGAGTGATGTGGAGCGACGGCGTTTCTTGATAGGAGCGTCCTACGCTGCGGCGGTCTATCCGGCCGCGTCGATGCGATGGCTGACCATGCCCGCGCCGGAACATCCGATTTCTTGCTCAGGTCTTCGCCGGATCGGCCAGTCCGATATCGACGCGGTGCGAAAGATGAACGCCGCTTTCCGCGACTTGGACAATCGTGTCGGTGGCGGCAAGGTTCGCTCGACTATCGTTCAATATCTCCACAGTTCGGTAGCGCCACTACTGCGTGGCAGCTACACCGAGCCGATCGGACGTCAGTTGTTCGCTACCACTGCTGAACTCACCAAGCTCGCAGGATGGGCCGCGTATGACTTGGAAGAGCACGGCCTCGCACAGCGCTATCTGATCCAAGCTTTACGGATGTCCCGCGCCGCAGGAGACGCCGGACTCGGCGCTGAGATCCTCGCCGCGATGAGTCATCAAGCCATCTATGTCGGCCGACCGGGCGACGCGATCGATCTCGCTCGAGCGGCGCGTATCTCAGCGCGCACCGCTGGACTGGCGGCTCTTGAATCCGAATGCCACGTGATCGAGGCACATGGTCACGCGGCGCGCGCAGACAGTTCCTCATGCGCCGGTTCCCTCAATGCGGCGGAACGAGCCTTCGCCCGCGCTGAAAGCACCCGCCCTCCCTGGCTGGAGTACTTCGATGATGCCTATTTGTCCGCCAAGACCGCACACTGCTTCCGTGACCTCGGCGACACTGCCCGTACGGCCCATTTCGCCGAACGGTCATTGAACATGTCAGACGGCTACGTCCGAGGGCGCGCGTTCAACCTGTGTCTTCTGGCATCCGCCCATGCCGATGACGACCCGCGAGAAGCAGTACGGATCGGCACCGAGGCCCTCGAGATCGCCAACGGCCTGGAATCACAGCGGACGCTCGCATACCTGCGAGAACTTCGCCATCGACTCGCTCCGTACGCCACGCTCCCGGAAGTCAGCAAATTCCGACAGCAGGTGCTCTCGATCGCTAGGCGGGCAGACTGAGCGCCCGGTACACCGCCACTACTGTCGCCGCGCCGACAATCTCGCCGCGATCAATCATCGCGGCCGCTTCCTCGAGCGGAATCCATCGAATGTCCTCGGCCTCGTTGATATCTGGTTCGGTGTCGGTCAGGTCGGCACCGCGCGCAAGGTAGACCTCCTGCGGCTGATCCAAGGTGCCAATCGCAGGCTGATAGGTAACCAGCCGTTCCATTGACCGTGGACGCCAACCCGTCTCTTCTTCCACCTCCCGCGCCGCAGCGGCGGCGACGTCCTCGGCATGATCCACATAGCCGCCCGGTAGTTCCCACACCCAACGGTCGATGATGAAGCGGTGGCGGTACATGAGCAGCGCCTCGCGTCTTTCGTTGAGCACCAACGTCATCGCGCACCGCGGCATCCGTGCCACATACTGGGTGAACTTCACTCCATCGGGTAGCTCGACGTCGACGGTCGACAACTTGATATGGCGATTCTCGTCCACGACGTGCTCACCGTGGATTGTCCACTGCGTCCGGGCCACGGTTCGACCGTATACACATACGACCATCTACAGGGCAGCAGCCCCATGCCTTGCCCCTGCGTACTGGAGCCTACTTCGACCCGGCCGCGAATATGAACGCCCACCGCTTCATCTTCGACAGCCGCGACAAAGGCGCCCGCGAACGCCTCGACATCCTCAACGACGTCGAAGGCGTCTGGCGCTGCCCGGGGGCACGAACGTCGGACGAGGCGAGCGGCCGTCACGTTCCCGCCGACGGGAACACCGGCGAACCTCGCTTATGCTTCGGCTCGGGTCGGCCTAGCGCGTGGCGGTTCACCGATGCGCGACGGCCCGTGCAGCAGCCGGAGAGGGCCGGGCCGTCTCGATATCGACCTAGGGGGTTGCGTGGCCGAATCGCTGTCGGTCGACCTGGCCCAGCTACGCGAATCGGCGGCGGAGCTGCGGCAGGCGGCCGAAGACGCCGAACGGATGGCGAACGAACTGAAGGCGGCACTCGCCGACGAGGGTGAGTTCTGGGGTGACGACGAAGCCGGCGAGACGTTCGCCCACACCTACAAGCCCGGTGCCGACCGTACGTTGGAGGGGTTCGACGACCTCGTCGCGGACATCCGCGCGATGAGTTCCGCGATGAAGCATGCGGCCGATGCGTTCGAGGACGGGGACCACTACGGCAGGCAGAACATCCGGAACTCGGCCGACGATGGCATCCCGTACCCGAACGCACCGAGCCAGAACCGGCCGGCAGGACCCATTCCGCAGGCGCCCAGCGAATCCCTCGGCCACACAGACGATGCCGCACGGGCGCCGGGCACGTCCGATCGCCCGGCGAACCGAGACTCCGCCCGTCCGCAGCCGGGCGCCCCGAACGACCGCGGCAGCGTCGATACACAGCAACCCCGGACATCGGGCCAGCAACCCCCGATATCCGGCCAGCAGCCCCCATCATCAGGCCAGCAGCCCGCGGAGTCCGGACAGCAACCTCCGGAATCCGGACAGCAGGACGACTCGACGAGCAATTCCCCAGAAACCGAATCCTCCAGGGAGAAATCCGGTGACCAACCCCCGGCAGCCGAGACCGGATCGCCGACGACGCCCCGTAACAGCGTAGAGCGACAGGGAGCGCCGGCGGATACACCGACCAGGCAGCAGGCGGGTCCACAGACGATGCCGGGCGGCCGCAACGACTCTGGCAAGCCGTCGGCGAATACGCCGTGGACGCGCAACGGGTCGGGCACCCCTTGGGCAAAGGCGCCGAGCCCTTCGGGCGCGCCGGCGAACGAAACCCCGCCTCGGGTATCTCCTCCACGCACCCCGGACCGCCCGCCCGCGGGCAAGAAGCCGGAGCGAGCTCGGCCCCCGCGGAAACGGGCCCCGAAACCTGCGGACGTGCGGACGGGCCGAGCAACCGATGCCGAGGCCATGCGGATCGCGCGGGAGATGGCCGCTCGGCACAACATCGAAATCGTCGGATTCGACGCGGCGGGGATCGCCGCGGCAACGGTCCAGGACATCGCCGATGCTGTCGACACCGTCCTTCCGCGGATCCCGGTCGTGCGCGGAATCGAGATCCGGGACGCGCCGGATTCGCTCTCTGCCGTCGAGGATCGCGGCACGGAAAAGCAATCAGGGGAGGTGGCGCCGTGGATCGTGCTGGCTCAGGCTGCTGTGATCGATCCTCGGAAGTTGGCGGGCGGTTACCGGGCGACGACCCGATCCGGTCCTCCACGGCGTCCGATGTATGCCGCGATCCTGCGGGAACTCGGCGCCGCGATCGACCTCACCGGCGGGTTCCGGGCACACAAGGAGGCGCAACGCGCGCTCATCACCGAATACGTGCGGATCAACGACCCCCGAGGCCAGACGCTGAGCCGGGTGGTCGCCGGCTACAAGCGATGGCGGGCGCAGCTCGGCGACACCTGTTTCGAGCAGGGTCTGTTCGTTCCGGGCAGAGCGCTGGCCGAGGGATTCGCCGCGGTCGAATCGAGTGAGGACGAGGCCAACGGACCGCAGAAGGTGCTGGGTCGGCTGCTGGTGGTGATGTCGCGTGCGGCGTTGCCGGACCGGCAATGAGACCCGTTGCCGCCTGGGCGGACGCCGTCTGGCCCTTCCCCCTTCCCACCAGCGGTGAAAGTTGCCACGCACCTGTCGGTCATCATTATGGGCACGTTCGGAGGTCCGCGGTCGTCGCTGCCCGCTGACGATTTCGAGTCGGAAGGTTGTGGCATGGATCGATGGGAGCGCGAAGGCCTACGCTCGGCCAACAACGGCATGCGCAACCAGCTCGAACATCTCCTCGACTCCTTCGAACGTCAGCAGGGCCGGCTCGCCGATGTGTTCCGAGAATTGGACAATGCCCGCACGCAGGCGAGTTCTCCCGACCAATCGGTAGAGGTGACCGTGGACGCCGCGGGCGTGCTGACGGACCTGCGCCTCACGGCCGCGGCAATGCGCCAGACACCGGAGCAGTTGAGCAGCGCGATCGTGGACGCCACTCGGGCCGCGGCGCACCGGGCGCAGCAGCAGGCCGAGACCCTCGCCGCACCCCTCGACGCCGACTTCGACGACCTGCCCGACCTGCCCGATATCTCCCCGGGCGCTCCCAGCCTCAACGAGATTCGCGCCTTCTTCCGCGGGGACAACAAAGACTCCCCGAGGTAGCACCGGGGCGCGTAGTGCAGACGATACTGCGTACCTGCCGACGACCGCAGTGGAACTTCCCACCGGCGGAAGGGCATGGGATTCGGGTGCGACCGTGCGACGGCGGCAGCAGTAGCGTTCACGGAGCCGCTTGCCGGATACGCATCGACGGACGCGAGCACACATGACGCTGCGTTTGCCGGACTGGCTCCCCCCGGTCGTAGTGATGTGTGTCGCCGGGCACTTCCCGCTGGGCGACGAGGACGCGGAACGACGCGCCGCCGATGCCTGGTCGGATCAGGCCGAATGGTGTCGTGGGCAGGCCGAATATCACGAAGCCAAGGCAAAGCCGCCCGAGGGCCAACACGGCGCCACCGTCACCGCGATCGCTGACAAGCACCGGAGCACGGCCGAACGCTTCCGACAGCTGGCCACCAATTGCGACAGCCTCGCCAGGCAGCTCTACGAGAGCGCCAACGCCACCGAGCTGCAGAAGATGGTCATCATCAGCATGGCCGTGATCCTGGCCATCCAGCTGGCCCGGTGCGCACTGATGTTCGCGGCCGGTGGTCCGATCCAGGCCGCCATAGCGCAGATGGCGACCCGAACCGCGGCGCAGCGCGCGTGGATGAGATTCGTGGCATTCCTTTCCGGACGCGGTGCGGAACTGGCCGCGGAACGCGGCTCGATGGTGCTGCTGCGCAACGGAATCGTGATGGGGGTGGCCCTGGGCGGCGGCACCCAAGCCGGCGCCCAGGCGGTTCAGGTCGCCAAGGGCGATCGCGAACAGATGGATTGGACGTCGGTCGGCGTGGCAACGGCCGCCGGCGCTGCCGGTGGCTTGCTCGGCATGATGTTCGGACTCTGGGCAGGGCCGAAGGTCGCCACCATCGGCGCAAACGCCAACAGCACCGCCGGACGGGTGGCCCTGCAGCTCGCCGGCACCACCATGGTCGGCGCCGGAGCCGGAGCCGTCGGCGCTCTCGGCGGCACCGCCGTCTCGCTTGCGCTGTCGGACCAGCCGTTCAGCCGCAAGGCCTTCACCGAGGGCCTGATCCCCGGTATCGGCAGCGGATTCATCGGCGCGGCAGGCTTCGCGGCACAGGGAATGCGCAGCCGGGCACCACTTCCCGACACGACCGCCGTCCCCGCCGCCGCACCGGATGCCACGGCTGAAGCGTCGCCTGCTTCGCTCGTCGACGCACTGCGCTCGCATGGCATCGTCACCGCCGACTTCGATCCGAACAACCCCTCCCCCACCCATCAGCAACAACAAATCGACAATCTTGTGGCGCTGCTGAGCCAAGCTGGGGCCACCGCGGACGCGCCAGCCCGTCCCACACTCCCATTGAACAATGCCGACTGGCAGCCCGCGAATCTGCCGAATGGGTTGGCCGACAACCTCAACCCGGCCAAGTCCGTCAAGCCACCCTCCGACGCCGTTGCCACACCCGCGGATCCGACCCCCGCAGGGACAACGCCGAAGGCTGACGGAGGCAATCAACCACCCGATGTGTCGCCGCCGAAGGAGTTCAAGCCGGCTCCGGAACAGCCGTTCTCCGTGCCGAACAACAGCATGGATTGGGAAGCACCCGCAGGCATGCCCGGCGCCCTGATCGACAACGTCAATCCCGTCAAGACGGTCACCTTCCCCGCGGCCGCCATCGCGTCCACTGTCAACCCGGTCGGCGTGCCGAACATCGGGACGGATCCGACGTCGGCGGAGGCGCCTGGGTCACGGAATGTTCCTGCCGCCCAGTCGGATTCCGAGATCGGTGGCGCCGCAAAGGCTCCTGCCGCACAGGCAGATTCCGAGGTCAATGGCACCGCAAAGGTTCCTGCCGAGGGGGAACTGCCTCCAGCACCGCACGACTCGGATAACAGCACCGCCGAGAACGCGGGCGCCGCACGGCAGACCACCGAACATGATCACCCTGCGGCCGGGCCCGACCACTCGGTGCGGCCACGCCCCATGGATACGGGCGAGGGCAGCGCTCGACCGGCCGATGCCACGCCCGGGTCGGCTCACGGCAACCGAGTCGGCTCCGAAAGCACCTCGTCGGCACCGCGTTCCACGCCGGAGCACGCCGCGGTGCCGGACAACGCCGCCGCCACGGCCCGACCGCACCCCGGCGGCCGGGACACGGCGGGCGAGGGGCCGGCCGGGCGAGGCCGCGCCGTCGCCGATGCCCGCGGCGACGATCCGGCAGCCGGGCGAGGCCGCGCCATCGCGGAGGCCCGAGGCGACGATCCGGCGGCCGGGCCGTCGTCATCGGTTCGGCAACGAGGTGTCGCAGCGGACGAGGACTCCGGTCCGCGACCCGTCGCGGCCGATCCGCACGACGCATCGGCGCAACAGAGCCCGACTGCGCCGGCGACCGAGGGTCGGGGGGCACCCCGGGTTGCCGACGGGGCCACCGATCCCGAACCGGCCGTGTCCGAGCTGGTACCGACGGTGGCACAAAAGGATTCGGTCGACGGCCTGTCATCGGACCACGACGTGTCCCCGAGTGCGACGATCACCATCGACCCGTCGCCCGCTCCACAGCGCGGTGATTCCGGTCCGCGCTCCCCCGGCGGGGACAGGCTCGTGGACGCGGGCGGGCAGCAGCGGCAGACCGCGCAGCCGTCGGGTGGCCCGGCGCGACCGGCCGCCGGCGGCCAGCCCGGCGCACCCGTTGCCGGTGGTTCGCCCGCTGCAGCCGGAGGCAATCGGCCGCCACGTGTGTCGGCCCCGAAGACTGCCGCCGCGGAGCGCCCTCCGGCCGTCGAACCGGTCGAAGGACCGCGCGGGCCGGCCGAGGACGGCCACAACCCCTCCAGGTCGGCGACCGCCCCCGACAATGACAACCGGAACACACCGCACGGCTCCGCCGAACCGGAGTCGGAGCATGGTCGCACAGCTGACGGCACCACAGGCGATGAAACCGCGCGAGCCACGCAACCGGATGAGGTGAAGGCACCGGAGCACGCACGCGCGGCCGACGACAACGTGAATGGGCCACAGGCCAAGGATCATCCCGATGTAGTCGACGAGGCGGGAACATCGCAACCGAAGCCCGGCGAGTCCGATACCCGCGGAGACGATGTCCCCGGCGGTCGTGCGGGCGACGATGCCGCGGGTGAGCAGCAAGCGAAGACGAAATCCGATCACCCCGACGACACGGACGCGCGATCGCCCGAGTCCGAGACCTCTCGCACACAGAATGATTCGGATTCGCCGCCCACCGCTCGCGATGAGGACCCCGCCGCGGACGCGCGTGCGAGGGCGAGAGCCGAAGTAGAGCAGCGTAATGCGGCCGAGCGGCAGCAGAACGAGCTGGTGCGCGAACACCACCGGCAGCGTGTCGAAGCGGCGGCCGAGCGCGAGCGGGCCGCCCTTGCCGAGCTGCGGCGGCAGGAGAAGGCCGTACGGGTCGCGGAGGAGCATGAGCGGGCCACCCGCGTCGGCTTCGGCGACAAGATGCGCGATCTGTTCGGGTCGGGCACGGCGGAGGATCGGGTGGCCGTCGAAGCCGCGCGGGCCGCTCAGGAACAGCTCCGGCAGGCTCAGGCGATGTTGGCCGAGTGCCGGGATGCGTACGAGGCGGCGGTAGCCCAGCATGACGCCGCAGCCCACGCCAGAGCCCGTGACTTGGTCGAAATCTCGGACAACGCGGGTGTATCGCTGATGAACGACTACAAGGCGGGAAGGCTCATCGATCGCGAGGCCGTGTTCGAGGTGGTTGCCCAGGATCGGGTACGCGCGGCGCTGGATGCCGGTCGCGCGATCGGGGAGTTGCGAAAGCCGGGCAGTACGGCCGACGGTAGGAGCCCGTTGGAGAACGCATCACCGGAGGCGTTGGCCGACACGATGGTGCGGGGATCCAGGGAGGAACGCGTCGCGGCGATGACGGAATGGATTCGCCGGGGCGACGACCGGCATCGGCTGGTGCGTGAGACGCAGGCCGCGGCGTTCCTGCTGCTCGAGCACGGTCCGGTCGATATGAAGACCGGTGAGGGCAAGACCATTGTCATGGTGATGAAGAAGGTGTCCGACGCCATCGATCACGGCACCGCACATGCATGGACCAGTAGTGATCTGCTGGCCGGTGAGCTGGCCGCTGAGTTGGACGCATTCGTGGTGCGGCCGGAGTCGGATACCGGGGTCGATGTGGTCCGGATGAATCAGGACGGTCCGCTGCCGGATCCGGTACCCGGCCGTAGCCGGATCGTCGTGGGCACCAAAGAGGACTACCTGTTCCGCGCGTTGAAGGTCGCGGATTCGATGATGAACGAGCTCGCGGCCAGTGGCATGTCGCACCAGGAGGTGACGGCACTGCGAGAATTCCTCAACACGAAACCATCGATCGATCTGATCAAGGAGAGGCTGGATACCGCGGCATCCGACCACGGCCTCGACCTCCGGTACGACCCGTTCCCGGCGGGCAAGCTCACCATCGACGAATTCGACACCATCTTCGACGGCAATTCCGAATGCGTACTTTCCCCCGGGGCGGCGAAGGAGGCCACACCCGAGGTGGTCGCCGAACTGCAGGGAATCTGGAATCGGCTGACGACCGCAGAGCGCGAACACGGTTTGACGGCAGCGGATTTCAAGCGGCCGGAGAACACCCGAGGGATGTGGGCCGCGGAAACGACCCCGGCGGCGGTGGCCAAGCTGGAGAAGGTGGCGGGTGGACCGGTCACCGACTCGGAGCTGAAGCTGTACGCCGATGCCGCCAACGCCCGCTGGGGGTTGGAGAAGGGCACGCACTACATCACCCGGGCGGACGACGGCGAGGGCGCGAAGATCGGCATCCTCGCTCACGAGACCAACGACAAGGCGATGTGGGACAGGACGAAGTCGACCGAGGTGCGCTGGCAGGACGTCGGTCAGTTCGTCGACCTCAAGGAAGGGCTGCCGGTCCGGGCGAATCAGGAACATTCGCTGCGCATGTCGGATCAGCAGTTGATCGGCAGCAAATTGCTGTTCGATCCGTCTGGTTTGTCCGGGACCATGAAGGGCGTGGAGGGCATCACCTACGACCTGTACGGCGTAGGGCCGGTGCCGGAGCTTCCGACTTTCTATACCTCGCAACGGGTCGTGGAACCGCCGAAATTCTACGAGAACACGCATGCGAAACTCACCCAGCTGGCCCGTGACATCGTGCGGGATGCCCATGTGGTCGACGGGGAGCAAACGGGCCGTGCGCAGTGGGTCGTGTGCATGGACAACGGCGAGATCCGGGGGGACCCGGATGCCGGGCGGATCGGACTGATCGACCTGCTCCGCACAGCGGCGAAGGAAGAACACGGCGAGGCATTCGAGCTGAAGTTCGAGGTGGTCGACGCGGAATTCTACGCCGAGCACGGCGGCAGCAATGCCGGCGCGGAGGCCCTGGTCAGGCAGAAGATCGAGGAATTCGGCGACAAGGGCACCATCTACATCACCAACAAGGACGGCGGCCGCGGCGCCGACCCGACGCCGTCGCAGGAGGTGATCGATCTCGGCGGTGTCGACGTCAAGGTCAGCGGCGGTCCGTCGTACTCCGAGCGGGTGAACGACCAGGTCGATGGTCGTGGCGCCCGTGGCGGATCCGGCGACGACCGGGAGCACGGTGGCACCCCGGGTTCGGCGGTGCACTACGTCTCCCCCGAGGACTTCCTGGGCCGGGTCACCGACCACGGCGTCACGCGGCAGATCGTCCAGTACACGGAAGCCGTCAAGGCCCACCGGGCCGCCCAGGAACAGCACGAGGCCCTCAACACCGAGGCGACGCGCATCGAACTCAACAGGACCGAAACGGCGCTGCGAAACGCCGAGTCCGACCTGTGGAAGCATGCCGTCCCGGCGATGAAGGACGCCGTCGAGCAGAATCAGCTCGCCTCCAAGTACGCGAGCGCCAACCAAGCCAACGCCCCACCCGCGGACGCACATGGCACCGCGCACCGGCAACCCCAGCAACCCCCTCCCCGATCCGCAGGGACCACGGCTCCGCATGCGACGCCGCACGCGCCTGCCGCCACCCACAACGGCGCCCCCCTTCCGACCGCCGCCGGCCTCGCCGCCGGGGCGGCATCCAACCTGGATTCCGGTAACCCACCGGTCGCACCCGCCCTGCGTGACGAGCACGGCGACAGCACCCTCCGCCACCTCCTGCAGGTGCTGGACGCACCTGGCGGACAGGCGGCCGCACCGTTGCTGCCGGTGGCGCAGGCCGTCCGCGACGCGGCATTCGATCAGGTCGAGTCGCAAGGGCTCCCCATCGGCGCCGACGTCGCCGACCACGTGCGCGAGACCGCGCGGAATCTGTTGCAGAGGAGCCTGGATCAACTCGATCCGGCGCAGCGTCAACTCGTCACCGACGCCGGGACGATGCTGCAACAAGGACGCAGGCTCGACGACGCGCACACCGCAGCCGTCGCCCAGTTGGTCGCGCAGGTACCGACCGCCCAGCCCGTCCTCGCGGCCGCCGCGGACACCACGGTCCCGTTCGACCAGCTGCCTGCCGGCGACCGCACCGAGATACTGCAGCGCGCGCAGCAGGGCGACCGGTCCGCAGCGCAGGCCCTGGACCGCCATTTCGGCCCCGCCACCGCCCAGGCCATGTGTGCCGTACTCAGCGGGAATGCGGAGCACGGCACCCCACCAACGCGCATCCAGCTCCTGGCGCACGCCGTCGCCCGGGCCACGCTCGGCGCCGCCGAAGCCGATGGCTGGCAAGTCCCCCCGGGCGTCGACATCGGCGACTGGCTGCTCGGCCGAGCGCGAAACACGTGGCTCGACAGCCTCAATCACCTGAATCCCGCCGTACGCCGACTCGTCAACGAAGCGCTCGATCCCAGATCCCGCAGCGACGACCTCACCGACGCTCAGGTCACCCTGTTCGGTTGGGTCGCGCAGGAGATCGCAATAGGGGCGGCCGATTCGGCGGCCCGGCAACGGAAACCCTCGGCCGAGAGCCGCGACCGTGCGAACTCCGCGAGGACGGCCGAGGCCGACCGAAAAACCAAGCAGGCCATCGCCCGGCAGCTGTTCGAGACGTTCGACATCGAGGTGCTCGGCCTGGACAAGCCGGGGATCACCGTGGACACGGCTCTGTCGATCAGGAATGCGATAGTCGACGGTTTCGCGGCGGGGCAGGAGATCAAGCTCGACGTCGTACTGGTCGCCCCCATGGTCGGCAATACCGGTGCCTGTATCTGGACTCCCGAAGGCATCGAAAAGGACGCCCCGACCTTCATGGTCCTGAACGAGAACCTCTTCGGTGACCCGGAGAGATTCCGGAACACCATGCGCAAGGCGGTGCAGGCAGGCCGCCTGATGGCCCCGACCGGCGATCCCGCATACGACGCCGTCAGTCACGAGATGGGCCATCTGCAGGATCGAGCCGCGCGGAAGGGGCTCTACGACGAAAAGCCGATTGCCCATCTACGAGACGGAGCCGTCCAGGGAAAGGACTACGAAGACTCCAAAGAGGCACGAGCATTCGGATTCCTGTACACCCACTTCGCTGAGTTCAAAAAAGCCGGCATGCTGCCACCGGACCTCGATTTCGACGATTGGCTGGGCCAGCTCGATTCGTACAGCAGCAGCAGGAAGAAGCTGAAACAGGCAGAGGAATACAACCGAATACTTGCGGGTGAAGAGTCGCAGGGAACGGAAATAGGCCCTTACGAGCCCAAAATGGGTGACCTCGCGGTATTCAATCCGGCAGAAGCACTGGCCGAGGCGAACAATGCGTTCGGCAGAACCGCACCGGCCGATCGCACACACCCCGCGTACGTCCTGCAAGCCCTGCTTCGAGACATTCCGTATTTCCAGGTGTTGCGGGAGGCCGAACAGCGCAATGCCTTGGCGCAGGCGGACTATCGCGGTCCGGTCCCGGCTGCGTCCGGGTTCGGCACGAGCATCGCCTCGAATGGACCGTCCGCATCCCTGGCCGCGCGATGGCGCGCCATGTCCCTCACCGCCCGCGCCGACTACGCGGAACAGCAAATCGCGTACTTGAACCCCGACACCGGTTTCGTGCTCGACGAGTTGGCCCGGCTCCAGGCCCAGTACCGCGCCATGGTCGCATCCACCCGGGATCGCACCGCGCAGACGCCCGGACAGCCCGGGCCCCAAACGGACTCATCACGTGCGGTGCCCGGACGATCTGACGGCAGGTCGGCGTTCCCACCGGAGTTCTGGCAGCAGCACAGTGAGTCCCACGCGCGGGCACCTGTCCCGGCCCCGATCCACCTCGGCGACCCCGACGACGCGCAGCCGCACCGGACGCAACCCGACCCCGACTCGCCTCGCTCGGTCCAGGCGTCGGGGCGTGCCGCTTTCGACAGCTTCCGGCGGCAGATCATGGCGATCTACGTCGCCGGTCCGTCGACCGAACGGAGCGACGCGGTAGCCCGCGCCCTGGCCGACGCCGCGCCCGAGGATCTGCGGCGTGCTCTCCGCGAGGCCGGGCTCGACCCGAACCAGCAGCGGGTACTCCGCCAGTTCTGGCCGGGCCAGTCGGACCGGACGGCCGCAGCGGTGCTACCGGCTCCCGGCGAGGACATGGACCCTCTGCTGTGGGCTCCGATTCGCAAATTCGCCTCGGCAGTCGCTCGCGTCCGGGCATCCGGGGAATCTCCCGCACAGGTGGTTCTGGAACCAGATCGGACCGAATCCGACGCTTCGATCCCCGACAGAGGCGGGCTGACTCCCCGGGAGCTCGAGGTATTGCGCCTGAGTGCGCGCGGCCTGTCGTACCCCGAAATCGGCCCTCTGATGGGGATCTCGCACAAAACCGTCCAGAGTTACGCCCGGCATGCGTGTGCCAAACTCCGCTGCCCGAGTGTGATTCCCGCGGTCCTCGCGGCAGATCGGGAGGGATGGCTGGACGAACCATCCGGCCCGCACATCGACGCCGAATTCGCTCCGGACGAGGTCGCCATCCTCCAGCTGGCGGCGAACGGCCTGGACAATCGCGAAATCGCTACCGAGCTGGCGACGACGCGGTATCGAGTGCGGACGTTCATGGCCGCGCTCCCCGGCCGGTTGGGTGTCGAGGGCAGGCTGCCCGGTCTGCTGGCGGCACAGCGGCAGGGGGCGTTCCAGCCGGGCGATCCCCACTCCGCGGCAACGCGGAAGCACGTCGACCTGTCTCCCCGCGAACGCGAGGTTCTCGACCTGGTTGCGGCCGGTCGCACGGATCAGGCGATCGGTGACCAGCTAGGAGTTACAGCAGCTACAGCGCGAGGCTATCGGATCCAGCTACAGGCCAAGCTGGGCACCTCGGATCACGAGGAACTAGCGGCCCGGGCGCGCAGCCTGGAGTCGTCGGCCGCGACGGCACGGACTGTGCAGCTGACCGAGTCCGAAGCGCTGCTCCTGCACCTGGTCACGAAGGGCGTGCCACACGAGACCCTCGCAGCAGCGCTCGGCTTGCCGAACAGTGGGTTGGATCCCGTACTGGCACGGCTGGCCGACAAGATCGGCACGCGTGGCACGATTCGGGTGTCGGCGCAGCGGCAGGAACCGTCATCGCAGCGTGAGAGGCTGGAGGCGCTCGCCGAGTCGCTACCCGGCACGAGCCGGGATCCGGCAGCGGTGTCGTGGGCCACGGTGCGCGCCTTCCGATCCCGGATCGCCACCCACCCGTCCGAACTGACCGGGCGTGAACCCGAGGTGCTGCGGCTGGCCGCACAAGGCCTGTCACTCAAAGCGATCGCTCGGACGTTGGGCGGATCGCACGCCACCGTGATCAACGAGCTCGACAGCATCGCGGTGAAGCTCGGCACCCCGGATCGGGCCGTGCTCCTGATGGCGGCGCAGCGGGCATGGTCGGCCGACCACCCGGAACCGATACCCGAACCAACGGCCGACGTCAGCCTGACATCGCAGGAAACCGAGGTCCTGCGCCTGGTGGCCCGGCGGTTCACGAACCCGGCTATCGCGGCAGAGCTGGGCATCTCGGTGCCGTTGGTGAAGTACATCCGGCGCGGCCTACGTGCAAAACTCGGTATCGACGACACCGCCGGGCTGGTCGCCTGGGCGCTGCACAGCGGTATCGCCGTCGACGATCCCGCGGACGCCCCGGACCCGGAGTTGCAGGCGCGCGTCACGGACGCGCTGCGGCGGGCAACACCCGGCTCCCACGAGGCCTCGCCCATCCCCGCCGACCTCGACGGATCCGGCGAGACACAATCGGCCAAGCCCGCCGAAGCGGCCTCGGACCCGGCCCAGACCGCGCTTGCCGAGCACCTCGGGCTGCCACCGGGTGCGGTGACACGGGGAGCTGTGCGCCTGGCCCTCGCCCTCGTCGCGGAACAGACACACGCCATGCCCACCGCCGTGACCGGCATCGACGGTCAGGCGATGCGTCGATGGATCCGGTCCCAGCTCGAACTGCATGCGGATCAGGAAGCGGCCACTCACGAGGGGGCGCTCGCCGAGCTGGAGCGGCGCGACGGCGAAGAATCCGGTCTCCGGGATGCCGCCGACCCTGAGGCTGATCCGCTGGACCAGAACGGTTTCGACAACCGGCGCCGGGCCCTCGACCAGGAATTGCGGGCACTGCTGGGGTTGCCAGACCTGAGCCCACCCCAGCCGATGACCACCGGCGAGGTGCTGGCCGAGCTGTACTGGATCACGAGCCTGACGGACTCACCGGAGCTGGAACACCTTGTCGCCGCGAGTGAGACCTTCTTGTGCGCCACTCTCGAACCGCCGGCGGCAGTCCCGCTGGACACGGTCCAGATCCACACGCTGCGCAACCAGCTGGCGCGGCAGGTGGGCGTCGCCGACGACGAACTGACCCGCACGCACGCCGAGGTGCTGGCCGCCGACGAGACCGTTGCGCCACAGACCCGCCGTCTGGCGGAGCGCTACCTCACCCTGCTCCCGAGCCGAACCGAGCAGAAACCGAACCGTGCCGATATCGCCCGGCTGGCGGGTGTAGGAGACTCGTACGTCAGCAGTGTGTTCAACGGACGGTTCGGCGCGAAGAAGCCGTGGCACGGCGAGACTACGCAACGCGTCCTGGCCGCGGCTCACCAGTTGGGCGTACCGCCGGACCGCGCGGACATCGCGGCCCTCACCGATCCGAACTTCGTGACGCGGCGCGTTCGTCCGGCGCGCTGGATCGGCAACGAGTTCGTCCCCGCGCATATCAAGCCGCAGCCGCCTCGCGACAAGTTGGCCGAGGCGGCGGGCACGGCCAAGGCCACGGTCCGTGATGCGGTGAAAGGCTCGGGCACGCCCGATGACCTGCGGCTGGTGCGCAGTGCGGCCGACGAGATCGGGTTCTGGTATCACCCGGACGGGCCGATGGGGGCAGTCGACGCAAGCACCCTGTCGGAGGGCGACCGGGCGACGACATCCGGCACCCGCATCGATCCTGTCGCCATCGACCTCGGTGATTCCGACGAGCCGGACACCGCTGTGCAGCGCGCGCGGCAGGGGGATGCGACGGCGTTCAACGAGCTGCGCGAGCGATACGGCCGGGCCTCACTCCGGGAAGTGCTTGCCCGGCTAGGTGTTCCGGCTTCGCCGGTCGGCCGCGACTTCCGGCCGCTTCTGCAGGTGGCACAGGAGCTCAACCGCATGGCGTTCGGGATCGCGGAGGCGCACCGATGGCGTGCCGATGCGGGCACGAAGCCCAGCGAATGGCTGCACAGCATCGTGGGAGGTCTGGTAGACGGCTGGTTCGAGTTGAATGCCACGCAGCGCAAACACGTCACCGAGGCGGTGGACGCAATGCGGCGTGGTGCAGCGATCAGCTTGGTGCAAAGAGGTGCGCTCAACAGATTGGTCGACGCCGGCGAGCAGGTTATAACAGACGCCGAAACGCACGCGACCGACTCGTCACAGCAGACGGATAGTGGGCTCACCAACCGTCAGTTCACGGTGCTCGAGTTGATAGCCGCGGGTATGACGAGCCCTGAGATCGCGGAGGAGCTGGGGTTGTCCCCGGGGACCGTGAGCATCTACGCGACCCAGGTTCGCCAGAAGCTCGGTGCCCGTACCCGGGCGGAAGCGGTGTACATCGCACTGAGCACAGGCATCCTCCCCGGTAGTCCCCGCGCCGACGGCGAGACACCTGGTCGCGAAGATCTCCGGCTGACCAGTCGCGAAATCCACGTACTCGCGCGGATCGCGAACGGTGACACCAGCGACGACATCGCTCAAGACCTCGAGATCTCTCCGAAAAGCGTGGACCAGTTGGTGGGTCGAGTCGGCCGGAGACTGGGCGCTCGCAACCGTCCTGGCATCGTGGCTGCCGCCGTAAGAATCGGCGATCTCCCGCTCGCCGACCCTGCCGACGCCGTCCCGGGCACCGGCCGAATATGGCTGGCAGATTACGAAACCAACGTGGTCACCCGGATCGCGAACGGTGAGACCAGCAAAGACATCGCGCAGGCGCTGGGCATGTCCTCGCTCACCGTGGACGAGTACCTGATGCGTGTCTGCCGAAAACTCCGCGTGCACAACCGGGCGGCGATGATAGCCGTCGCCATCCGCACCGGACTCTTGCCGGAGACCACCCGAGCCGCTGTGGAAGTTCCCGGATGGACTACCGCCGAGATCGATCTGCTCACGCGGATCGCGAACGGCGATACGAACGCCGATATCGCGGACGACCTCCAGATTTCGTCGAGCGCGGTCGACAAGGCGCTCGCCCTTATTCGCGACAAACTCGGCACCCGCAACCGGCCGCAGACGGTGGCAGTGGCTCTCCGCGCCGGCATTCTGCCCGGCGCGGACACGGTCGAAGCGGCTCCCGCCCCTCCCGCAAACCCGGCGGAATTGAGGGAACAGTACGGGCTCGACACGTTCGGACACGTGCTATCGCTGCTCGGGGTATCAGCGAGGGGCGGGCGGCGAAGCGAACGGCTCGCGCGCGCCGTGCGGCTGGCATTGGAGATCAATGACGATGTATTCCGGCTCTCGGACTCGAGATCGGGCGGCGACATCGCTCAACGCCTGCGCGAATCTGCGCGGGAGCTACTGGAGCAGAAGTGGTTCCACCCTCTCCGCGCGAAGATGCTGGCAGTGCTGCGCTCCGATGGCATCACCGAATCGGACCCCAGGTACGGTCGTCTCGCCGAATTGACGGTCACCGAACTCCGCAGTTACCTCGACCAGATCGGTGTCACTACGCGCTGGGTGTTTCTCGAGCTGGCGGACGGTCTGCATCACGGCCGGGACATAGGTTCGTTGTCGCGGCAGGAAAAGAACAGTGTGCTGCGGATCGCAGATATCACGCGTGCGGAGGAAGTCTCGCCACCGCTGCCGGACGCCTCGCCACAGATCGCCTCCGGAGCCTCGCGGACCGGCCGGGAGGAACCCGAAACGTCGACCGTGGCCGAAACCAACTCCGGTACAGCCCATCCCGGCATCACCGAGCACGAGATCGCCGTGCTCACCCTCGTCGCGAAAGGTCGTTCCCACCGCGACATCGCCACCGTGCTGGCACTTTCGGATCGCCAGGTCGGCGCCGCCGTCCGTTCGATCGCGGTGAAGTTGGGAACCCCGCACTGGGCGGAAATGCTGGAGGTGGCACGGCGCAGAGGGATCGATGTGTACGCCGACAGCCCGGCCACCCCCGGGCGTGACCGGCCCCGCGACGACGGCGCCGCACGATTCGACGCCTACCGCTCCGCACTGGCACATGCCTTGGCGGCAAGGACCAGGGAGCTGGGATCTGCCGCGGTGCTGGCCGAGGCCACTGCCGATCAGATCGCGCAGGCCAGTCGCCAGCTATCCTCCGCCGAGCGGCAATTGCTGGCGGAACTCCGCTCGAGACAACCAATTCCGCGGGATCCGTCCGTCCGTCCGGCCGTCGCCGCCGCTCGACGTCTGACTTCGATTCTCGTCGTCGAGCAGCACACGTCGGACATCCAACTGGCACGGCTCCTCGCCGAGGCTACCCCCGACCAACTGGAGGAAGCACTCGGCACGCTCACAGACCGGCAACGGAAGATCATCCGCGCTGTCTTCACGCGCAGGCTGTCGGTCGAAACCATGGTGTCCGGTCTCGGTTATCGGGATGAGGCGACAGCCAAGTCGTTCGTGATGAACGCACTCCGGCAACTCGGAGAGCACCTGGCCGGAATACCCGTCTCCGCACCGCCGAGTGACGCACACTCGAGTGGCGCGATGCCATTCGGGCGTGAGCGGCATACGGCTGGACGCAGCGCAGTCGCCCAGGCACCACCCGGCGAAACCGCCTTCGAGCGCGGTCGTCGTGAGGCCGAGGAGGAACGAAGGGCCGCCGCGTCAGGCATCAGCGAAGTCGAAATCGACCTGCTCAACAAGCTTCTGTCCCGCCTGGATCCACTCGCGCCAACCACCGGTCGCGCGTCCGGTCCCGACCCTGTCGCGATCGACCTCGGCGACCCCGACGCACTCGACTCGGAATCGGTGGAATCCCGGACAGGCAGGCACGGCAGCACCGAATTCCCCACGCATCGGTCGAGCCGGGATTCGGCATCACCCCGCGCCGCTCTGACCGACCGCCAGCGGGAGATACTCGTCCTGGTCGCCGCCGGACGAACGAACCAAGAAATCGCAACGCTCCTCGGCATCTCGGTGCGGACCGTGGAGAAGCACCTGGACAACCTCCGCACCGTCTACGGGCCAGGATCGCGGTGGCACCTGGTCTCGGCCGCCGAACAGGACGGTGCCATTCCTCTCACCGCACGACCCGCGCGAAAGCCGCAATCCACCAGCCAGGATCATCGAGCGTCGGAGCCCCCGGTGCCCCCGGCCAACGTCAATGCGCCGACGGCCCGCCAGCAACAGATACTCGCACTCGTCGACGCCGGCCTGACGAACCACGAAATCGCCACCGCTCTCGACATATCGAAGCGGACCGTGGAAAAGCATCTGGACAACCTCCGCAAGCTGTACGGGTCCGGTTCCCGCGCGCGGCTTGCCGCCATCGCCGAAAAGGAAGGCGCCCTTCCTCGAGCCGGGGATTCCGCAGAGCAGCACAACTGGACCGCCCAGGATCCGGACGAAAAGCCCTCGGAGGAGCCGAGAGCGAAGCCACCCGCACCGACAGCCCGCCAACTGGACATACTGGCGCTGGTGGCCGCCGGTCGAACGACTCGGGAGATCGCGGCGATCCTCGGCATCACGGGGCAGACCGTGAAAGCACATCTGGATAATGCCCGCGAGGTGTACGGTCGTGGTTCACGAGCCCAGCTCGCCGTAATTGCCGAAAAGAATGGTGACCTTCCGTGGGTCGCTCTTTCCAGCAGCGAGCACGAGTTCCTGGAGTGGTATCGAGCACGACGTGCCGACGGATCCGGTCGACCGATCCAAAGTCTCACCGATTACGCCGAGATGAATTTCCTCGAGCCGGCACAGCTGCACCGCTGGCTCGAATATGCCGGAATCGACCCGAACGGGCATGACACAGCGCCGGTGGGGACTGTTCCGCAACCCGATGGGGACACCACGACCTGGCACATCGAGTTACGCCGGTTCCTTGCAACAACACCGGCCCGGATGGACGAGTTGGTCGGCGCCGCCTCCGGCACCTGGGAGGCGGCAGAACGGGGGGAACGCGACCTCGAAGTCCGGCATGTTCGAGCAGCCCTGCGCCGGATTCCCGGTGCTCGCGCACTGTACCGCGATGTCGCCCGGCTCTATCCTGCTCTGCTCACCACGGATGGAGCGCCCGCGTATCCCGAGGGGTATGCCCGCATCGGCGACTATGTAGTATTCCGTCGAACATCCCACAATCTGAGGCGGTCACAGCTTGCCGGCCGATTGATGAAGGGGAAAAACACGGTCTCCCGCTGGGAATCCGGAGAGAGCAGACCAGCAAAAGATGACATAGTTGCACTACTCGAGGCCACAGCGACCGAAGAAGATGTGCTGTACGACGAGATCTCGGAGTGCTACCCACATCTACCAAGAGGTACAATTCTTTATCCCAGCCCATTCGACTCGGAATCTCTCGGCGCGTATTTGCGCCATTTCCGGCACGTGAACAGGCTGTCCTGGTCGGAAGTCGGGAACATATTCGGCATCTCCGCCGGTGCGGTCCAGAGCCTGGAGACCGGGGTGCGAGATCCACTCGACCTCACCGTGGTGCGGATCTACCGTCGCGCCTTGCATCGCGCCGGCCGCTGGAGTGATGTCGCCACCGCATGGGGATTGCACCACCTTCCGGACCTCGACAGTGGATCGGTTCCCCATCCCACCGACTTCGATTCCATACACGATTGGATTCGAAGCGTCCGGATCTTCCGAGGAATCCCACCGCTCGAGCTGGCCAGGAGAATTGGAAGATCTGACGCCTGGGTTGGATTCACCGAAGACAACCACAAGCCTGGCGTCGAAGATCTCCGGCGAATCCGGGATGCACTCGAAATCCCCAATGACACACTCGTATCAGCACTGATGACCTACTACTCGCGCACGGACGCCGAGGAGCGCGATCCAGAGGAAGAGCGGCTCTTCTGGGATCTGATTGCAACGCGACCGGGTTCCGCCGAGGAAAAGAGTATTCGAAACAAGATATTCGAACGATACATTCGGCTCGCGGACGAGGTCGCTGCCCGCCGGTCCATCCCGGCCGAACACCGCAACGAGTACGCCCAACAGGCAGCCGTAGCAATTCTGCTGGCCACCCGGAACTTCGTCCCACCTGGCAGCTTCTTTCCAGCCGCCTTGATGGCCGCTCATTACTCCGTTATCCGGACGCGCCTGGAGTTGCGCTATCCGGGCATGAAGCCGCAAGCGCAAAGCATTCTCGCGAAGGTGGACAAATACATTCGCGCGAATCGCGTCGGTACCGCCAATCCCGACATTGCCGAGATCAGCTCGGCACTGAATCTCACCCGCGAGGAGGTGATCACCGCCCTTCCGCTCCTCCGACAGATATCGAAGGATGCTCCGGTCGAGGGCAGGTCCGGACCGGGCGATATAAATCAGACGGATGAGCCTCAGTTCACCGATGTGGAATTCGCCGACAAGTTCGACCGAGCATTGTCGGGCATGGAGAATCCCGGCCTGGCCAAACGAATTGTGCACCTGGTCCGCTCGGCCGATTTGTCGACCGATCAGGCTGCCGCCAAGTTGGGGATAACAACGCAGCTCGTCGATCAATACCTTGCCGAGGCGGAGGAGAGGATCCGAGCGGCATTCGCCGACGAATTCGGTATGGCTGACGAGCCGGACGGCCCGAGCAGTCCCGAGCCACCGTCGACAGTCGCCGCGACGGCCGCCCCAAGGGCACCGTCGCCGACGGCGGAAAGCAATCCCTTGGGCCGGGCGAGAGTGTGGAAGTCCGGTCCGACCACCGTGTGGAAGAATTATTCCGCCGCTGCCCTGCCCGAATCCCGTGCACTGAGCACCACTTCGGATGCGGAACGCGGCGTGAAACAGGCGATTGCCGGAGATCTCTACGCTACCTACGGCATCGAGGTGCTGGGCCTGGAGAAACTTTCCGTCGATATGGCGATGTCGGTTCGGAAAGCGATATTCGACGAGTTGGAGGAAGCCGACGCCATCTGCCCCGACGCGGTGGTGGTCCTGCCTCTGGAGAGTGATACGTTCGCTGCCGCTGGGCGGATTTTCGGTGACGAACCAGAGAACTATGTGTTGCTCAACGAAACCTACTTCGGGAATCCGGAATATATTCGAGAGCTGTTCGAACGAAATTACCGATCCGGCCGACTCAACGCGCCGACCGGAGACCCGGTCTACGATATCGTCCGGCACGAGCTCGCGCACTTACGGGCGCCGAAAGACACTCCGCGGGAGGACGGAAACTTCCGGTACGAGCACCTCGCGGAGCGGCGGCAGGCAGGCGCCCTGCCTGGGGATTCCCGCTTCGACCGGAGGCATGACTACACCGACTGGTTGGACGCGAAGGCATTCGGGTTTCTGTATCAGCATTTCATCGAGTTCCGGAGGGCCGGTGCGCTACCGCCGCTGACCCGATTCGACGATTGGTTGGGACAGCTCAATGGCTACAGCCGCGTCGTACAGACGCGGCGCGATGGAGACCGGCTGTTCGCGGCATTCGACCTCTGGTTGAACGAATTCGAGAGTCGAGCGGCTTTCGATGAATGGCTACGACAGTCCGGACTCTCCCGGAGCGACGATGGCGGGGCTGCCCGCGCGCGGCGACGGACCTATCAGCATCCATGGGATGCGGACACCGACGGCACGGGTTGGGTCGATCTGAAATCCGTATACGACACCTGGCTCGGCCAGCTCGACAGCGATACCCGTAGCCGAATCTTGGCGGGTGAGGACTATGGACAACAACCCACCCAGCTGAACCTGGGCACGGTAGACCTCGGCCTGGGCGGGAACGCGGTTTTCAACCCGACGGAAGCCCTGGCCGAGGCCAACAACGCATTCGGCAAGAGCGCGCCGAAGGATTTCACACATCCGGTCTACGTATTGCAGGCACTCCTGCGGGGCATCCCGCTGGCACAGGTCTGGCGGGAGGTGCGGATTCGCACCGACCGGGCGAACGACCGCGAGCCGGTCCCCGCGGCATCCGGCTTCCACCCGAGCACGTCACCGGATGGCGTGTTGGCGCGGTTGGCGCGGAAATGGCGCGATATGCGTCCCGATGAGCAAAGGGCCCTCGAAGCCGCGGACACGCTTATGGTGGTTACCGGACGCGACGGCCGGAAGCTCTGCGCGTTCGATGAGCTGGCCCGGCTCGTGGAACGTCAACACGCCGAAAGGTACGGTGCCACCCCTCGCAGCCATGAAACGGCCGCTGTCGAGCCGCTGCCGGGATTCGCGGAGTGGGAGCAACCGCCCACCGGCGAGCTGGGGCAATGGACTCACCATATTTCCTTCCTGGCCGGGCAGCGGGCCGACCTCCTGAAGGACGTCAGACGGCTGCTGGTACAGACCGACGGCCTGGCCGAGCTCCTCGGCCTCGGCGCCTGGGCCGCAACCGGAGCCGGCCAGGCCTATCTGGACGTGGCCGACTTGTTCACCCGGATTCAAGATGCGCAGTCCCGTCCGGGAATCGACAGCGAAAGGGCGGCCGGGCTGCAGACGCTGCTCGACCATCTCGAGGCGGTCGAGCAACGATGCGAGAGTCTCGACACCGATTTGATCCTCGCACGCGCACAAGCGGAGCAGCTGGCGGTCCGCGAGGTCGCGGCCGCCCGGGGCGGTCTACAGTTCGGTCCGCGTGGGCGGATCATCGACGGAGTCCGGCTGGAGGTGTTCGAAGCCCCCTACCAACCCGTCTCCTTGAACGAGGAATTGGGGGACGAACTGCGGCAGCAGGGAATCCCGATGATCACCCGGCAGGTGCGGGTGGACCCGACCGGCAGGATCCTGGTCGAGGAGCTCCCGGAAGCGGTACGTGCGGCGACCACGCGGCGCCAGGATCGGCTGTGGCAGCTGAGCACCGCCGAACCGGCCGTGGTGCCGCCGGGGGTGCAGCCCGCTCGGGGTGCGCGGATCGCCGCCGTACAGGACAAGCTCGCGCGCACGGCCGCGGTCCGGGCGCGAGTGTTCCCCACGCCGGTCGACCCGAACCGGATGACGCCCGCCGACGAATCCAGGCAGCGAAAGCTGCTCGCACGCATGGAGATGCTCACCGAGGAGCTGCGAAACCTCCTGGTGCAGGCCACGGCCGACGCGGTGGAGCCAGGCGATCGAATCCCATCGCCACAGTTGCTCGGTCGGCGCGATGCCGTCGTGGCCGCGCGCGAACGTGCGCGAGCCGCACGAGACCGGTGGCGCGACGAACGCGACCGGCTGGCCGCTCTGATCGACTCCGCCACCGACGAGTCGAAATCGGGAATCCACGCGGCGCACGTTTCCGCCACGGGCAACACCGCGCGATTCACGCGGGAGTTCCACCGGCTGAGCGAGGAATCGGCACGGCTCACGCGGCTCGTCTTCGCCGCCGCCGACGCGGATTCACCGACACAGGATGGCCGAGAGTCGGCCCAGGGCGTGCTGCGCGCCGATGCGAAAGCACAGAGTCTGGTAGACGCCGCGCGGACGCCCGACCTGCTGCGGGTACTTCGTGAACTGCTCTTGGACCGTCTACGGGAGAAAGCCGGGCAACTGCGGTCAGCCGTGACGCCCACTCCGGAGCTGCGCGAGACAACCACCGAGCTGGTGGAGGCGTTGGAAGATGTCAACGCCCACCAAGACGCGCTGTCGCCTGACAGGGACCCGGCACCCGTCGACGCCTCCGATTTCGGAGCGGTTCAGCCCGATCCGCGCAACGGTGCCGCGCCATCTGCCGCCTCGAGCAGGCTGCACAGAAGCGCTGCGCGCCCGTCCGGCACACCGAGCGAGCCACCGAACAACCCGCAGGCATCTTCGACCGACCGTACAGATGAATCCGTCTCCGGCGCACGGATGCCGGAGGCCGACGAAAGCGCTGCGGCGGCCACGCATACCCCCGCAGATGTCGTTGCGGCCCTGGAGAACAGCCTGCCTGGCGCGGTCAAGCAGGTGCTCGACCAGATCGATGTCGAGCTGCGCTCCATGACCGATGTCGAGCGCCGCGACGCCGCAACCCGAGCCGACCTCACCCGTCTTCCCGGCTGGGTGGTCGACCGCCTCGCCCATGAAGCCAAGGCTCAGGAGCTCGCCCTCGACACAACGAGCCCCGAGCAGCGCGCCGAATGGCAGAGCCGGGCAGAACGACTCGACCACGAACTCGCTCACATCCTCGGCCTGCCACAGCCGGGTACCGGATGGACCGACCGCATCAGCAGCGACCCGCTGCACCACCTCCGCGCGCTCACGCGCCGCCCGGACGCTCCCGCCGAACTCCGTCACCTGGTCGACACAGCCACCCGTTGCCTGAATCTGCAGGACATCGCCGCAGCTGTCGAACCGCTGCACGGGGCGCTGGCCGACTGGCCCATCGCCGAACACATCGACCGGGCCGCCGCCATCGCCTGGGAACTCGCGTTGCAAGCCCGCGCCGACGGCGGCGGGACACCCGAAATCTCCGCTGCCATCCACGGACAACCAGGTCGACGCTGGATCGAGATCCACGTCGGCGACGACAGCCGCACCTTGCCGGCGCGCGAGAGCGATGACCGCTCCGGGTGGCGCGCCGTCGACCTCCTCGACGCACACACCGAAACCTGGGGATGGGTGCTCCCCCGCAACAGCGGAAAACGAGTCTGGTTCAAGTTTTTCGAAACCGCCGACACCAGCGACCCCTCCCAACCACCCCACGACCTCATCCTCGACCTGCGCATACCGCAGGACTCCTTGCAACAGGGCCCGGGCCTCGCGCGGCGAGCAGTGCGACAGCGCTTGCGACAGGCCGGCCACCCTGATCCTTACGACCTGACCGTCCTCGTATCCGACCTCGTCCAAAACGTCTACCGCTACGCCGACCAAGGCGACGCCCGGGTACGCATCCGGCTCGACGGAAACACGATTCGCGTCGGGATCACCGATACCAGCCGTGGCCTGCCCGCACGACAAGAGGCAACCACCCAGGGCACCGTCAGCGCCGCCGCTTTCACCGATGACCAAGCCGCCGAATGGGCCGAAACCGGGATCGTCGCCGACACCCACGGTTTCTTCCTGGGCATGCTCGAAGCGATGGCCTCGGCCTGGGGTGTGATCCTGGAACGCGCCGGCGGCAAAACCATCTGGTTCGAAGTGCCGATGCCGCCACCTACGGCGCCCGGCACCAGCACCGATCAACCGCCGAACACACCCGCATCCGATCCGGACACCCCCGAATCGATCGGCATCGACCTAGGCGCCATCGACCTGACCGGACTCGGCCTTGACCTTTCGACCACCAGTTCGGACCCCGATCCCACCGACGCGAACGGTGGGACGCGGAACCGCTCCACCGCGCCCACGGACACCGACGGCCGGCGCCCACCCACGCCCGGCAACCGAATCGACCCTGTCGCACTCGCCCTCGATCCCGACGAACCGGAAACGCCCGATTCGACGGCTTCTACCCACCAGGCGCCGACCGACCTGAACGAACCCGACCCCGCGCCGCTGCCCACAATCCGGGAGCTGGTCGCGGATCCGGGAAAGCTGAAGACGTTGCGGCAGGAAGTCGACGCACTGCGGCGGCAACTCCTCGAGCTCAGCAACGGGCGCGCGGATCTGTCGAGCGCAGCAGCGGTGGACAGGTTGCTGGGGGCGCTGCTGCAACTCGAGCGAGAAGGCAAGCTGAACCCTCGCCAGGCCCGCGCACTCCCGCTGGTCGAGGAGTATCGCGAGAAGTCCGGTCTCCTCGACGACGCCGAACAAGTCCGCGGCCAACACCGGGAACACAAAGCCAATGCCGCTCGAGGGACGGATCAGCCGGAAGGCGCCAGGCCGACCACCGCCCACGGACCCGACCCCGTCGCTATCGACCTCGACTCTGACGAAAACCCACCCGCGGACCGGCAGCCCGGCAACGCGGAACTCCATGACACCCAACAGCTGGGGACACTGCGTGCCGCGGTTGCCGCGAGACTCGCGGGCACACCAGAGTTCTCGAACGATCCGGTACTGAATCGAGCGCCCGGTCTGATCGATGAATTGGTGGCCGCGCGGCGCCGGCCGGATACGCAGGTCCCGGTGGAACGGCTGCGGTTGCTGGAGCAGTTCGCGCACCAGACGTCGGCGTGGTTGGCCCGCGCGGACGAAGCCGCCGACGCAAACGCCGCCTACGAGCAGGGGCTGCGGGAAGGGACGTCGGCCGTCCTGCGGGCTCGGCAGGACGCCGCGGAGATCCGGCTCGGATCGGCTCTCGCCGCCGTCGCGGAGGTCTGGGCGCGGACCCGCCCCCGAACAGACACGCCGATCGTGACCCGGCCCGCGGACCACCTCCGGCCAGGAGAGACCGAACGGCTGCGCAAGGTTTCCGAAACGATCTTCGGGGAGATGGTGGCCGCAGGGGCAGCGGTCGATGAGGTGAGCACCAAGGACGCCCAACAGCTCGCCGAGGACACGCGGCGCTATAACACGCTGCGAGATATGTCGCAGTGGCTCGAGGAATTACTGACCTTCGCGGAGCAATGGGATACGGCCCGGATAGGCCGGGAGCGCCTCTCGTTCCTGCTCGACCACTTCCGCGCGATCTCAGAGCTGTTGGCGGCGACCGAGCTGCGTGACACTGCGGCCGCCGCCTTGGCCGGTGCGACCGATCGAGAACTACGACTCGCGCAAGCCGCCGAGACCTACGGCATGGCCGACCGCGCGGTCCGCAATATCGCGGAGATGCTGGGCGAACCGCAGCATCTGGCGACGGCCACTCCTCCGGCGGCGCAACCCGGCGCACCCGTCGTCTGGCCCGGCGCGGACGGACAACCCGACTTCATCGCACAGACCCAGCCCCGGCAGCACGATCTCACCGAGCCCGGTCCCGACGAGTCGGTGTCGCGCGATCGAACCCCCGGGGACCGCGCAGCGCAGCCCGGATCGGAACACCCACGGGGACACCATGTCGAGGAACGCCGCGGCTCCGATGAAACCGCACCGCGGCGCTATGTCGAACAGAACCTGACGGTGGAGGATCTGGGTGCGGTTGCGGCAGCGAGCGATCGGGGCCGGCACGCGCACAACGAGGACGCCTTCGCCCTGATCCGAGTGAATGTCGGTGGCGAAGAGGCCACCGCACTGATCGTGAACGACGGTCTCTCCCGGCCGAAGGGCGGTCACCGCGCCTCCGCGGCCGCCAAGGCAGCCGCCCACGATTTCGTGGTGGCGGCACTGCGGGAGGCCGACCGCGACGGCCGGATCGATCCGGTGGCCATAGTCGAGGGCGCCGTGGCCGCCGCCCAGGAGGCGGTACTCGCCTTGCCCCCGGAGTCTCCCGCAGACAAGCCGCCCGCCACCACGATCGTGGTCGCGTTGCTGGAGTCGGGACGGCTCACCGTCGACTGGGTGGGCGACAGCCGCGCGTATTGGATTCCGCTGGACGGCGGCCCGGCGATCCAGCTGACCAGGGACGACTCGAAGGTCCAGGATGTGCTGGACGTCTTCGACGACACCACTCGTGAGGAAGCCGAACACTCGCCGATCGGCGGGCCGGGTCTCACCCACAACCTGGGCCGGTCCCTGGACGGGCTGAAACCGCGCGAGAAGGCCCGAGACATACGCGGCGACGGTGTCGTCCTGGCGGTGACGGACGGTGTGTGGGAACCGATCAGCCCCGACGACCCCGAACCAGTCGCGGCCATCGTCCGGCAGTCGCTCGCCGAGGCGCCGGGCGATCTCGGCGCCGTCACGCGCGCACTGGTGCGGGCAGGCATCGAAGCGGGCACAGCCGACGACGTGACCGCCGCGGCGGGATTCCTGTCGGCCGCGAAGGTCGACACCCCCGCGAGTACCGCGACGGACCACGACGGCCCCGCGACCCCGGCCGATCGAGGCGCTGACCCCGTCGCGATCGACCTCGGTCCGGACGAAGCCGATCCCACACCGGTCGGGTCGCGACAACCCGAAACCACACCGCCGCGGAACTCGCCGGAACACACCGGGACACGGCCGGACCCACAGCACGGCACGGCCGACGAGGCGAACACCGCCGGCAGAGTCGGCACCCCGTGGGACAGCGCACCGGGGCTGCGGCAGGTTCTCGAGCAGCATGTCGCGAGCGGGCGACCGGAACTCGCGACCGCCCTGCTCCGCGAACGGTTCGAGGCCGAGATACCACGTCTCACAGCGGAGTTCGGCCAGCGGACAGCGCACGACATCGCTGACGAGGTGTGCGCTACGGCAATCGCCCGCCTCAGTCGGGCGGATCGCCGGAATATTCAGTTCTGGTTGAATGACATTGCGCGACAGACTATTTGGCATCATCGCCGTATCGCGGGGCCTTGGCGCAGCATCCGGGAGTTCGTCTCCGAATGCGCACAACTCGAGCAGACCGATCCCCTGGTCCGGGTGCTGGCCGAAGCCCGAACCACGGATGTGCGGCGTATCCTGGAGGGGTTGCCGAGGCACCGGCGTGACCGCTTGGTCCGCGCCTTCTGGCCGCCCACGGGTATGGGCACGCCACCCACCGCGCCCGACGGCACCGAATCCGATCGTGATGCGCTCTGGGTCGCAGCCCGCCAAATGGCCACAGCGGTGGCGGCCGCGGCGAACTTCCCTGCCCAGTTACCGGTTCGGGCCGCAAGCAGCACACCTCGGATCGCCCGGCCCAGCATCCCCACCGCGACGACGTCCTCGCCCTGGCTCACCAGCAGGGAACTCGAGGTGCTCAACCTGATCTACCAGGGTTTGACCCCCGCGGAGATCGGGCGACGGCTGGATGTCGACACGAAGGCGGTCACGAACTACCAGAGGAACGCGGCCAAGAAGTTCGGTACCACCGGCGCGATCCGGACGGTCCTGGCGGCCAAGCGGCAGGGGTTCGTCCACGACGGGAATCGACCACCGGCCGGTACCGTCCGCCTGTCCGGCGAGCAACGCCAACTTCTCCAGTTGATGGCCGACGGCCTCACGGATCAGGCCATCGCCGAGGTGCTGGGGGTGGCCACGCTCACCGTCAAGCGCCGCCGAGCCCGGATCGGTGCCGTACTCGGCGAGACGAAGCGAACTCCGATGCTGATGAAAGCCCTGCGGCTGGGAGCCTTCGACGAAGCCGCGAGCGAAGGCACCGCGCCGAGCGCGCCCCGCAGACCGGACACCGTCGCCATTGATCTCGGCGACCTCGACGAAGCTGCGCCGGTCACACCCCAACCGTCGCGCGCCGCTGGACCCGCGGAGCAGTCAGCGCAAGGCACCGCGACGCCCGGCGCCACCCCATGGGCTCGACCCGGACAGAGCAAGACACCGCCGGGAACCGCAGCGCTCGATGCGAGCGTTTCACGGCCCGGTCCACTGCTGCATCGAGTCGGGTGGACACCTTGGAAGGCCACAGCGTCCCGTCCCGAGGCCGCGCGGAACGCAGCCAGCACTCGCAAAGAGGTGCTCAGGCGACTCGTGCAAGGCAAGACCTATAAAGAAATCGCGGCGGAACTCGAAATAACGCCGTGGGCGGTGCAGCGGCAAGCCACGTCGCTCTACGCCGGATTCGGCATCGAGGGGCGCAACGAGCTGGAAGCAGCGATCCGAGCCCGCCACGCCGGAAACACCGACCCCCGCAATCCGGCCGCGCCGACCGAGACCACCGATCAGACACCGCAGACGGACCCAGCGCGCCGCCCCGGTGGCATCGACCCCGTAGCGATCGACCTCGGCGATGACACCGAGTCCGAGCATCCCGCACCCGCGCAGCCGAACACGCACGAAGCCCGGGACGACGCGAACATCCCCGAGCGGTGGCGCCGGGAACGTGCCTGGGATCAAGAGGTGATCACCGCGGTTCGCGCGGGCGACCTCGGCGCTTACCACCAGCTGTACGAGCGGTACTACGGATGGGGTATCGCTACCGCCATGGAGGTTCTCGGCGACCGGTCCGACGCCGAGGACGTCGTGGCCGACTGCTTCGCCGACCTGCTCGTGAGGATCCGCCGAGGTGAGGGTCCACAGGTCAGTTTCGGCGCCTACCTGCGTACGGCCGTTCGTCACCGGGCGTACACCGCCAGCGCTCGCGCCGGCCGTCAGGTCCCCACCGACGATATGGCGAAACTCGATCGAATCCAGCTGGGCGATGACCGAGCACCGGAGATCTCCGAGGACACCCCTATCGGTCTGGCATTCGAATCCATGCCGGAGGAATTTCGCACCGTGCTCTGGCTCACCGCGGTCGAAGGCTATTCCCCGGAGGAAGTAGCTGACCACTTGGGGTCTGCACGGGGTGAAGTGAAGGAGCTGATCGCTCGCGCACGTGCCGAACTGGGCCGGAAGTTCGCGGCGGAAATGCCGCAGCACGGCCCGCTGGTCAGGGCATTGGCCGCGCTCGCGGCCGACAACGAAGGCCTCACCTCGGTGCTCGCCGAGGGCGGCGAAACGCTTGCGATGGATGACGAACGCCTGGCCCCGGATGTGGCCGTGATTCGAACAGCCCAGCATGAGCGGCTCGAACTGCTCGGCAGCGTAGTTCGACGCCTTCGCCCCGGACCGCGGGAATACTTCGTCCGCTGGTTCATCGGGCAGACAGTGGCCGATATCGCGGCCGCCACGGGGCGCGAGAAGGACCTCATCCGCAAGCGGCTGCACAATGCGGTTCGCACCGTGTCGATGGCGTTGTCCCACGTCGACTCGCCCGCTCTGCGGCGCTCCGAACCGCATCCCAGCGGACTCACCGATGAGGAGATGTTGCTGCTGGTCGAGGCGGTCTGGGCGCACGACCGAGATCTGCTGGAACCGGCGACGGCGCTGGTAACCGACGCCGAGCAGGCAGTTTTCCAGCCATATTTCCGGCACGGTCGGACAGTGCCCGAAATCGCGACGGCGCTTGGCTGGCGGCCGAAGCGAGTTCGCCGCATGCTGCACCGCATCGCACGGCGCATAACCTCTACGCTCTCGCCGGAGTTCGTGGAGCGGTATCTGAGTGGCGGACCGCTCCGGCGGGCCACCCAGGCCGATGTCGCCCGGGAAACGGGAGTCAGCACGATAACTGTGAAACGAGTTCTCGCTGGGCATCCGGAGGCCGGACCGGAGACGATCGAGCGAATCCGGGCGGCCGCGCGCCGCCTCGGTGTGCGACGTGGACGGATCGGGATTGTCGCCGATGGCGACGAACAGACGTCGAATTCGCCGGTTCCCTCGGTACGCACCGATCACGATCGAGTGCCGTACCACCAGCGAGGTAGTGAGCTACAGCTCGTCCGCGCGACGTCGAAGAACGAGTTGCGGCGCCTGATCCCGTTCCTTTCCGAGGGAGACCAGAACGTCGCAACCCTGCTGCTCCTGGAGGGACTGCCCGTCTCCGTCACGGCGGAACGATTGAATCGCCCGGCAAGCTCGGTGCAACAACGCCAACATGACATCGCCGTCCTGCTGGCCGCGATGCTGTCGTCGGAGAATTGGGAACTACTGCTGGTCGAGGCGGTCCAAGCGCAGGAGCCGGTGATATTGGCTGCGTGTTTCCCACGGCTCACCCGTCTCCAGCAGCAGTATGCCGATCAGTATCTGGTACAGGGGCTTTCGACCCATGACATAGCGAGTGCCCGGGGCATCCAGCAGACGACAGTCAACAAGCTGCTGCGACGAATTGCCCACATACTGGCGGGAGAACTTCCGCCCACATTGGTGCGGCGTTATCTGCGGGCGGGCCCACTTCGTCGAGTGACGCTGATGGACATCGCCGTTCGGGCCGGAGTGACGGAGGGGACGGCACGCCGGGTACTCGCCGGCGGACACGCCGATCCGAAGACAGAGCGGCAGATTCGGACGGAGGCCGCTCGGCTCGGATGGGCGAGTAGGCGTCCCGGCGTCGTGGTGGACCATCCCGACGAGAAGTCACCGGTCCCGGCGGTCCACGAGGGCACCGCCGACTACCCGCGTCGCGGCAGGGCGTTTCGGATCATCCGATCAGCACCACCGGAAGTGCTGACGGAATGCATCGGTCAACTTCCGCCGGGACTGCAAACAGGCGGCGCCCTGTTGTACTCCGACGAGCTGACCATCGAGGAGAAGTCGAAGGCACTGGGTTTGTCCCCGGCGCGGGTCGCCGCGCTGCGGCAGGCTGCCGCGCCACGGCTGGCGACGTTGCTGTCCGCCGGCGTGTTGCTGACCGACGGCTCGGCGATGTTCCTGATCGAGGCGATCGCGGCGCACTACCCGGATGTGCTGAGGCCGTGCTACTCGCAGCTTTCACGCACCGAGTGGGAATACGCCGATCTGTATCTGGTGCAGGGGCTCTCGCAACCCGAAGTCGCTCGAGCGACGGGCCGCAGCCAGAGCACCGTCAAAGGCGCGCTGTATCGGATAGCGCACGTGTTGGCCGGGGAACTCCCACCAGAGTTGCTGTCGCGGGTGCTGAGCCGAGGCCCGCTCCGGCGAGTGACGCTCGATGATGTGGCCACTCGGGCGCAGGTAAGCAAGGCACAGGCAGATCGCGTGCTCAACGACCGCGGCGGAGCGAATCCCGAGACGACGAACCGGGTGCAGTCCGCCGCCACCGAACTCGGCTGGACGCAGCAGCGGCGCGGCATCGTGGTCGTGACCGAGACGGGTGTCGAGCCGATCGAACCAGCGAGCGTGACGCCGACGGCGCGATCCACTACCTCCGATACGCAGCCGACGTCGACCGGTAACCGCATCGACCCCGTCGCCATCGATCTCGGTGATCCGGACGAGACGGCGGGCAAGGAGCCCGCTGAGTGGTCCGCCACACCACAGCACCCGACCCGCAAACACCCGGTGGAGTTCCTCGGTCGACCCGAGGACGTCGGCGGGGACGCGGTATCGCGGTTGAGCCCGGCGGAGGTCGGTGAATGGCTGCGCGACGAACTGCGCCGACTGACGGGCAATCCCTACGTCGAGGTCCAAGAATTCGACCGGCCCGACCTTGATCCGGAGACTATCCGTGAGATCGCCCGCGCTTTGGTCGACATGGCCTCCCAGCACCCGCAGGTCGAGATCGACCGGATCGACATCGGCTGGCTCTCGTCGAAGACGGGCGCAGCGACTATGTCGAAGACCGATCCCATCACCGGTTCCGTCACAACCGAATGGATGACATTCAACGCCGACTTCGCCGCGAATCCGAACAAGCTCCATCGGTGGATTCAGGACCGAATCGCCTCTGGGATGGCGCATCCCAGCATGGCCGACCGTCCTGTGTATGCGATCGTCGTGCATGAGTACGGCCACATGCTCGACTACGCGGGACGGCGGGAGGCACGATACCGTGCCGAGGAAACGCTGTTCGATCATTACAAGGCAAATCGCCTGGGCAAGAATACTTACACGGCGTTCACGGCCTGGCTGCACCGTTACCTGACCGTCTACAGCTTCGACAAGAACGGCAATTTCAATCCGACCGAGGCGTTGGCCGAGGCCTTCGTCGATGTCGTGCTCAACGGCCGCGACCGTGTCAACGAACCGGTGGGGTTGCTCTACGACCTGCTGGTGGACTCCGTCGCTGCACACCGAACAACGGCCGACAGCGGCGAGGTGTACCACTCACCGCCCCCCGAGCCCGAGCAGGAAGTTACGCGGGTCATCGGCCAGATGCGCGACCTGGAGAGTGCGCTCGGGCAACTGGCCGACAGCGCTGGAATGATCGACCCGACCGTGCTGCTTCATATCCGTGCGGAATTGAACGTCCTCGTGGACGACCGGCTGGCAGCCCGCCCGGATGCCGCGCGCCGGCACGATCAGACAATCGCCACGCTGCGGGATGTGACCTCTCGCTCGGACCTCGCCGAGAGCGATGTCCGAAGGCTCGCCGAGATCGTCCCGATGAAACGCAGCCGAGTGTCAGGGTTGTGGGCCGGGGCGAATGATCGCTACGTCCAAGCGCTGCTTGCGGCGGCCCGTTCGCTACTCGCGGATCTCGACGCCGACCGGCCCTCGCGCGTGGCCGTGGACCTGGCTGTCAGCGAATTCTTCCAAGGCCTCCGTGCCGCGGTCGACGATGTGGCGCGGAAGTTCTACTCCGGCAGTGGCTCCGAGTGGACCGTACAACGCTTGCTCGACAACAGCCGTTCGATGCTGTCCGCTGCCGAGGCCGCTCGACGGGCCATCACCGACGCGTGGCGCCGCATCCCTGATGATCGGCTGCTGCCGCTGTTATCGGAACTCGCCCGAGGCCGGCTCAGCCGAGATGACGTCATCAATGCCGTCATCGCCAGATTCCCTGCGCCGCTGGGTGTGTCGGGCGTCGTCCGGGAAGCCGTGCACCGGGCAGAGAATGCGGTGTTGCGCAGCTACACCGAAGCCGCGGTGCGCGGGTACGTGTTCGGGGAGCAAGACGCGCGGACCATCACGGCCTTCGAAGAGGCCACAGCGAGGGTGCGCGCTGCAGTGGGTCTGTCAAAGACCGGTCGGGACCTGTCCGCCGAGGTGCGTGACGCCGTGGCGATCCGGCCGGGCTCTCCGAACACCGCACATCCGTCGAGGAACACAGGAACGACCTCGGGCAACAGCGCCGACCCCGTCGCGATCGACCTCGGCGACAGCGAGCACGAACCCGAACCACCGATCGACAATGCCGGACCCGACACGCATCGGTCCGAGCCGGGTTCGCCTGAGGATTCCGAGCCACAGCCGAGGGCGGACGGCAGCGCGACGCCGGGGCGGCCCGGCGACCTCCCACCGGAACAGCTCCGACAGCAGCTGGAACAGCTTGTCGCGCAGCGTCATGTCGAGCAGGCCGTCGCCCTGCTCCGGGAGCGCTTCGCGCACAACGTATTCCCCTGGATTCAGGCGAACCTGCGAATGCCGCGAGTAGCTCGGGAAGTCTTCGACGAGGCGTGCGCGCATGCGGTGGGACAGTTCGGCCGGATCGGGCAGCGCGACGTCGAGGAGTGGGTTGTCCTCAACGCCAGAAATATCATGGCCCAGCACCGCGAGATCGCCGAAATTTGGCGGCGCGTTCACAATTTCGTGGTCCGCGGTGCACTATTGCGCGCTTCGGATCCGCTCGCCACGGCGTTGGCCGCGGCGGATACCGTGCAGGTGCGGCAACACATGCGCGCGCTCACCCCGGCCCAGCAGCAGGAGCTACGCCGATTCGCTTCGAGGCGTTCGGGTCCCGATGCACGGTTCGTGATGCCCGGCGACCCCGCCGCCGAGCCCCTATCGCTGTGGCATGCGGTCTGCGAACTGGCCACGGCGGTTGCCGAAGAGGGCGGCGTGCAGGCGTCACTCCCGGATGCACCGAGTCCGCAGCGTGCGAAATCCATCCCCGGGCCAACCGCCGCGTCCCGGGACGAGCCTGGAAACCTTTCCCGCACACCGGATCCTCGTTCCGAGCCGACGGGCAATGCGGCTGTCCTACCGGATATCCCCGCCGAAACGACGGCCGCGGAATTGGTGGTGGCGCTGGCCCGCAACGCAAATGCCCGGCACCTGCCACCGATCGTTCGGGAGGCGCTGCAGACCGACCGGCAGGCGCTGGAGGACTGCATCGAACAACTCGCCCCGTCGCAGCGACAGATCCTCCAGCTTCGCTTCGAACTCGAGATGTCACCCGACCGGACCGCGGATTGGCTGGATCGCACTCCAGGAGCGGTCCGCACCGCCCAGCACGCCACCTTCGCTCGTCTCGCTCGTCTGCTGCAGGAGCATGCGGGCAATCAAGCCTTGTCGGTGGTCGAGGAGGCTCAGGAACACGATCTCGACGCATTCCAACGCTGTCTGACCGCCCTCGGGCCGAAGCAACATGCCGTCGTCAGGGACCGGCTCGTCCTCGGGCACACTGCCTCCGAACTAGCCGAAGCCCACGGAGAAGACCACCGCAATACGTTTTACCGTGGCATTCAACGACTTTCGTCTCTGCTGCTCGGCGACGCCCATGCGCGTCCCGGGGCAGAAGCCGATCGGGAACTGGTTCAGCAGGCCGCACAGGAAGCGTTCATACTCGCCCTTTACCGACTCACCAACGCCACGCATCGACAGACGCTGAAACTACGGTTCGTGCGCAACCTGCCGCGCGCGGAGGCGGCGGAGGAGGCCGGCGTCAGCACTCATGCGTTCGAGATGCGGGAGTCCCGCGCGATCCGCGCCGTCGCCGAACTACTGCGCCGCCCAACCACCGACACACCGGCAACGACCGAGACGCAGCCCCGCCCAACCACCGACACACCGGCAACGACCGAGACGCAGCCCCGCCCAACCACCGACACACCGGCAACGACCGAGACGCAGCCCCGCCCGGTGGCGCTATCGGATCGGGAGATCGAGATCCTCCGCATGCTACTGGCGGACATGTACTTCGGGGAGATCGCCGCGACGCTGGAGATCACTCCGGCAGCCGTCCGCACGGACGCCCAGCACATCTACCGCAAGCTTCGGGTAGGCAACCGGGCACAGCTCGCGCAGGCGGCACGGTCCGCCGGAATCGATCTCCGCTTCCCCGACGAGCAACCGGAAGCAGCCGCGAGCAAAGCACCATCCGGTGCCCGGATCGACCCCGTCGCCATCGACCTCGATCCCGATGAACCGGGCGCATCCGACAACGCCGAGACCGCCCGTCCGGCTGACACATCCCGCGAGGGCAGCGCCGCTCGCTCGCTCGAGCCGCCACGACACGAACCCCCACCCGAGCCGGCTGGCGCGGTCGTCGTCCACGGTGTAGATGAATTCGACGAGCTTGCCGATCTGGAGCCGGGACGGCCTGACGGCGAGATGTCCGGCGTCGTCTTCGCGGTCGGTGCGGACACCACCGTATCGACGACACTCGTCGCGCAGGCGGGCACCGACCACCGTCCCCGAACTTCGCTGTCGCTGCATACGGTCGAAACACCCGCATGGCACGACGAGGTGGAAGAAGCCCTGCACCTGCCTTACCTCCAGGTGCGAGTCGGAGACGTGACGGCGGAATGCCGGATCAGATACGTCGTCCACGACAACGGGTTCATCGACGCCTACGTCATGTACAACCACCCGGCTCTGCCAGGCAACGCCTTCCGTCTGATCCGCGCCACGATCGACGCCGCACTCCTCGAGCGCAGCTCCGGCGCCGCGGTGTTGGTCGTCGAAAGCTTCGAGGGGGATGCCGAGACGCCCCCGACCTCTGCCTCGCGGATGACGTCGCCGCAGGCGTACTGGCGGCCGACCGGCACAGGCTGGCAAGCCGACATGCATATCGGCCAATCCCGATTCTCGGACGCCGCTCGGATGCGTAGCACCGAGCCCACGGTGGATTGGTTGGTCGACCGATTGAGCGAATTCGGATGGGGAACCGCCGTAGACATTTCACGTGTGGCAGTCGCACTCCGCACGGTAGTTGCCGAGCCGCTGCAGCACAGCCGCGCCGAGATACAGATCGCCGTAACAGTTTCCGGACCGGCCGATCCGGTGCGGGTGGAAGTCACCGACAATGCCGTCCCGGACCGTGATCTGACGGAATCGATCGACGTCGACGACAGCGGCACATACGCTGTCGACGCCACGGCGCGGCGCGTCACATGGTTCGAGGTTCGAATCGCACCCCGCCGATAGCCCCTGCCGTCGCACCCCGCGACCAGCACATCGGCCGCGCAGCCCCCGTCGTCATCGACCTCGGCCCGCCTGGGACATCAGGCAGATGTCGGCAACTGGCGAGACCGATGACGTGCAGTATGCGATCCGCCGACCCGAACGGGCTACTTCTGTTCCGACCGCTTTCCGAGCATTTCCACCAAAGCCGAGGCGATAAGGGCCACGGCGCGGTCCTCGTCGCGAGCCAGTCGCCGCAAGGTATCCAGGGCGATGGTCCCCGGCATCTCCGCAAGCGCCTGGGTCAGTCGTATCCGCACCGCCGAGTCCGCTGCGTGGGCGACGAGTTCGCCGGCCAGGGCACTCACGATCCGGTCCGCCCATTCCGCGTCCCGCGCCAACATTCCCAAGAACTCGGCCGCCTCGACATCGTTCGGGCCCTCGACCACCGTGCGGACAAGTGCAGGTACAGCCCGGGTGACGCCCCGCGCACCCAGTGCGAGCGCCGCATGTCTGCGGACCGTCGCGTCCTCATCGTCGAGCGCGTCCGTGAGTACCGCGGTCGTTTCGTCGCCCGGCAGCTCGGCGAGCGCGAGCACCGCGCGCCGCCGGACGTCGACGTCGGCCGAGCCCATGCCAGACGCCACGCCCACCACACCGTCGCCGCCGGCCCGCGCGAGGGCCCACCGCAGGGCCCCGGCCACATACGGATCGGATTCGGTGAGCACCGCCTCGGCCAGCAGCTCGGCAGGCACCGCTACGTCCTCGGCCGGGGCCAGGACGGCCTGCTGCCGCCGGGCGGGGCTCTGCGAACCGAGTCCGTGCAGCAGCTCGACGATGCGCAGGACGTCTTGCCAGCCGGAGGGCTCGGCCGAATCGACCGCACGAAGCCGCTCCAGGAGTTCTCGCTCCCGGTTCAGTCGTTCTTCGGTCTTCCGAATGAGGTCGCCGACCAGCGCGGACGGGGTGAATCCGGCATCATCGAGAGCGCGTCCGATCTGGCTCAGTGACAGCCCCAGGGAGCGCAGGCCCTCCACGTGGAAGATCCGCCGGATGTCTTCCGGGGAGTATTCCCGGTACCCGCCCACGGTGCGGCCGGTCGGTCGGACCAGCCCGAGGGAGTCGTAGTGCCTGAGCATGCGGGCGCTCACTCCCGAGCGGCGCGCCACCTCACCGATCAGCACGCAGTCGTCTCCTCCCGATCCGGGCCGAGCGCGGCGACCCGCCGCGCCTCGTCGACGGCGAGGTCGAATCCGGCGTCCGGGTCGCGCAGGAGCCGCTCCGTGGCGCGCGCATGCGCCCGGACCGTCGGGTCGGGATTCGCCATCGCGGTCCGGAGAACCGGTTCGACCACCTCCCCGAGCGCGACGAGGGCGCGGCTCAGGCTCAACCGTACCTCCCGGTCTCCCCGGCCGAATTGCCTGGCCAGTTCCACGCCGAGCCATTCTTTCGCTTCGTCGGGCACGAGCACGACGGCAGCGCGCCACGCACTTCGCGCGACTTCATCGTCGATATCGTGCAGCAACGAGGGCGTGATCGCCGACCACGCGCGCGGATCCCCGATCTTGGATAGCGTGTGCAACGCTTGGCTGCGGGCCTGGGCCCGCTCGGAACGAACCTCCGTGAGCAGTTTCGGAACCGTGAGCTCCGACGGGAGCCGAGTCAGCGCCCACGTGAGCATGTCCCGCACGAAGAAGTCGGGCTCGATCGCGGACCGCTCCACCAGGACATCGACGAAACCGGGTGCGGGATGCGTGCCTATCGCCAGCGCCGCCTGGAGCCTCGTCGACGAGTTCGCGGCTGCCAATGCGTCGAGCAACCGGGTGTGTTGTGGATTCCTGTGTGTCGAATTGATGGGGACCACCTCCGACAGCCAGTGAAGGCCTTCACACAGTGCGAAGGTCAAGCGAATCTCGGGACGCTCGACCATTTCTCCCCCGCGATCACCACGTGGTCGAGGAAGCGGAGGCCTACGGTGTGGGCCGCTTCGGTGAGGAGGGTGGTGGTGCGGCGGTCATCGGAGCTGGGGGTCGGGTCGCCGGAGGGGTGGTTGTGCACGATGGCGAAGGCTCGGCCGTCGTGGCGGAGGACGGTGTTCAGTATTTCCCGGACGGGGACGGCGACCTGGTCGACGGCGCCTTCGGCGACGAAGACCTTCTGACGGAGGCGATTCTGCGCGTCGCAGACCAGCACGAGCAGGCGTTCGACCCGGCAGCCCGCGAACAGCGGGAGGGCGGCGGCGGCCACGTCGGCGGAACTGGTGAGCCGGGTCGACGTGTCCGGCCTGCCGCGTGCCCGTGCCCCGAGGTGGAAGGCGGCGATGATCGCGGCGGCCTTCGCCACGCCGATGCCCGCCCGGCGGGACAGCTCCTCCGGACGCGCGGACGCCAGCCCGGCGAGCCCGCCGTGCTCGACGAGCAACTCCACCGCCAGGTCCAGCGCGCTCGCACCGCGCCTGCCCTGTCGTAACAGCAGGGCCAGCAACTCCGCGTCGCTCAACGCGTGCGGCCCCAGTGCCAGCAACCGTTCCCGCGGCCGCTGCGCCACCGGTACGTCGACTAGAGAGACCGCCATGACTCCCACCCCTCGGTCACGCCAACAGTGCCCGGGATTCTGCCAGGGGCCACCGACAGTTCGGCCAGGACCGGACCGGGCCGCACCTGCCTCGCCGGTTCCTCGAAGTACCAACCCGAGAGCTCAGCAGCAGACGCCGAGGCACGTCCGCCCCGTTCCTTCCCACGAACCGTACGGACGACTCGGCAGCGCGACGCCGCGCCCATATGCTGGCTGATGTGCGGTTCGGTAACCGAGGCGGTCGCGAACTGGGGAGCTGATGGCGATGTGGTACCTGAAAGCGCAATGGCACCACGATTTCGACGACGAACCGGTCGAGCTGTTCAGCGAGATCGGTGACGACGGTTTCGAGGTGCGCAAGGTCGAAGTCTTCCGCGACGGGCACCGCGATTGGGCCGATTCCGATCGCGGCACCGGCACCACCGAACTCGGTCAGATCCCGGTTCCAGCGCCGGATGAGCTGAGCGAGGAGACCGAATTCACCGCACTCCAGATCGACGCCACGGAGTTCGACGAGGTCTGGCGGCACGCTCTCGACGAGCAACGGCCGACCTCGCCCCGATAGCCCCGTCCTAGCGGTCCACCACCGCGACGTCCGGTAGCCCCACGAACGCCTGCGCGGCGAGCCGCGCCAGATTGTGCAGCTGGCGCTCGTGCACGACGATCCGGCGCAAGGCCTCGTTGATGGTGGCGTCGCTGGTCGACGTGCCCATGATGGCGGCAGCCGCGGCGAGTAAGTCCTGGTCGAGATCGATCCGCACGGATTTCATGCGCCCTCCTTCGTACTTTCGCCATCTTGCGGCATGGCGCCCGCTCATGTCCGGCAAATCCGGAACTCGGCCTTGCATTCATACCCTACGGGGGTATAGTTCCACCCATGGAACACAGGCACCACCCGTCGACCGAGCACGCCACGCACGCCACGCACACCGCACAGCACGCCGGACACCACTCCCCCGCTACCTGGCGGATGGCGGCCATGGCGACGCTGCACTGCCTCACCGGCTGCGCCGTCGGCGAGATCCTCGGCATGGTGATCGGCACCGCGCTGGGCTGGAACAACGCCTCGACGATGGTGCTGGCCATCGTGCTCGCGTTCGTGTTCGGCTACGCGTTCACCATGCGCGGCGTGCTGCGGGCGGGCCTGCCGTTGGCCGCCGCGGTCGGCACCGCACTGGCCGCCGACACGGTGTCCATCACGGTCATGGAGATCGTGGACAACGCCGTGATCCTGGCGGTCCCGGGCGCGATGGACGCCCACCTGGACACCGTGCTGTTCTGGGCCACCCTCGCCGTCGCGTTCGCGGTGGCTTTCGTGGTGACCACGCCGGTCAACAAGTGGATGATCGGCCGCAGCAAAGGCCACGCGGTGGTGCATTCGCTGCACGGCGCGCACTGATCAGCACGCCGCCGGATCCGCGCCTTCCAGTGCCGGGATTGTCGGCTATATGCCCGTTCAGCTAGGCAGACTGCTCAGCTGAACGGGCTTTTGTTGTCGGCGGGTTCCGGCGGTGCTTGCATCGAGATATGTTCACCGAGGCGCAGCTGTACTCGCCGGTGACCCGCACCGGCGACGGCGATGTGACCGTGCACCTGAGCGAGGAGCACCCCGGCGTACACGACCCGGTATACCGGGCCCGGCGCAACGCCATCGCGGCGCTGGCGCTGGACTACGCGCCGGGAAAGCCGCTCCCGCACATCTCCTACACCGACGAAGAGCAGCAGGTGTGGCGAATCGTGTCGGCCGAACTCGCCCGCAAGCATCGCAACTATGCCAGCGCGGAGGTGCTCACGGCCGCCGAGGCGCTCGCGTTGCCCACCGATCACATCCCGCAACTGGACGAGGTCTCCGCCGCGCTGACACCGCTGACCGGGTTCCGTTACGCCCCGGCCGCGGGCCTGGTGCCGCTGCGGGAGTTCTTCGGTTCGTTCGCCGATCGGATCTTCCACTCCACGCAGTACATCCGGCATCACTCCGCGCCGTTGTACACCCCCGAGCCGGACGCCATCCACGAGATCATCGGTCACGCCAACCAGATCGCCAGCCCTCGCTTCGCGGCGATCTACGCGACGGTCGGTGCGGCGGTCGCGCGCTTGACCACCGACCGCGCCCTGAAATTCCTCGCCGACGTCTTCTGGTTCTCGATGGAGTTCGGCGTCGTCCGGGAACACGGCGAGGTCCGCTGTTACGGCGCGGGCCTGCTGTCGTCCTATGGGGAGATCGAGGAGTTCCGGCACGCCGAGCTGCGCCCCCTCGACATCGCCCAGATGGGCACCGCGACCTACGACATCACGCACTACCAGCCGGTTCTCTACTGCGCGGACTCGATCGCCGAGATCGAGGACGTGATCGGCGGCTTCTTCGCGACGATGGACGACGAAACACCCGATCGCTTGCGGCACGCGGGCACCGCCCCAGCGCGGTAGCGCCGGGTCACGACCTCAGGACTCGGGCCGCGGCGCGAGCGGCATGCCCGCGTCCAGGAAATCCAACGTGCGGGTGATGTTCTCGACGTTCAACGGCGTCATCGTCGCCATGCCGAGGGCCGCGCCCGCCATCGCGCCCGCCGCCACCCGCACCTCGAAGTCGTCGGCGGCCCGGCCGAGATGATCGGCCAGCAGGCTCGCGATGAGATCGATGCTGCGGATGATCTCCAAGCCGATGGCCGACCGCAGCTCCGGCACGTGATACAGCAGTGCCTGCCGCTCCTGTTCGAACGCCAGCTCGGCGGCGGGCAGATTCCCGAAGACCTCGAGCACCGCGTTGCGGAAGGCCGCCATCGGCTTGATATCGCGCGACTGACGCCGCAGCGCCTCGAGCATCAGCGGATCCAGGTCGTCGGCGAGCACCAACTGTTCCTTGGACGGGAAGTAGCGGAAGAAGGTGCTCGGCGAGACATCGGCGGCCGCGGCGATCTGTTCGACGGTCGTCTCGTTGTAGCCCTGCTCGCGGAACAGCCGGAATGCTTCGAGACGAATCGTCCGGCGGGTCCGTTCCTTCTTCCGCTCGCGCAAACCCTGCGCCGTCCCGTTCGCGGGTAGCTCAACCGACATGTATTGATTCTGCCGCACCCGGCTCCGCCGCCCGCGCGGGTTGCCGGGCACGCACCACGGTCGCCGCGAGCACGGCCGCCAGCAGGCACAGCCCCGCGCAGGCCCAGAGCATCGCGCTCATGCCGCCGAGGAAAGCCGTCTGCACCTGGTGCAGCATCGACGGATCACCCAGCTTGCGTGCCGTGGCGACCCCCGCGTTCACGCCGTCGTCGATCGGTTCGCGGTTCAGCGCGCCGAGTTCCGATCGGTACCGGGTGGACAGCACGGTGCCCAGCACCGCGACGCCGATCGTGCCGCCCGCTTGGCGCAGGGCCTGCAACAGCGCGGAACCGGAGCCGGAGCGCTCCGCGTCCAGTTCACCCATCGCCATGCCCATCGCGGCGGGCATCACCAACCCCATTCCGGCGCCGAGCAGCGTCAGCCACAGGGCGGTGAAGCCGTAGCCGCTGTCCACCGTGGTGAGCGCGCCCAGCACCAGCGAACCGGCCAAGAGGGTGAACCCGGCGGTGATGACGATGCGAAGGCCAAGTTTCGGCAGCACCTTGTCGACCAGCCTGCTGCCCACCAGCAACCCGCCGATCAGCGGAAGCAACCGCAGGCCGCTGCCCAGCGCGTCCACGCCGAGCACCGCTTGGAAGTATTGCGGAACGGTGAAGAACATGCCGAACATGGCGAAGTTCACCACGATGGAAAATGCTGTGCCCCAACGGAATCCATCTGCCGCGAACAACCCGAGGTCGACCAGCGGATGCGTGGTCTTGCGCTGCCAGGCCAGGAACGCGCCGAACAGCAGCACACCGGTCGCGACGGTCGCCCAGGCCGGGCCGTCGCTCCAGCCCTGCTCACCGATCCGGATGAAGCCGTAGGTGAGCCCGAGCATGCCCGCCGCGGACAATGCCACTCCGGGCAGATCGATCCGGAAGCGCTGCGCGCTGCGCGATTCGGGCACGAGTACGGCGACGGCGAGCGCACCGATCACGACCATCGGCACGTTGATCAGGAACACCGACCCCCACCAGAAGTTGCGCAGCAGCCAGCCGCCCACGATCGGGCCCAGTGGCAAGCCGATCGCGGTCGAGGTGATCCAGATCGTGAGCGCGCGCTGGAGATCGGCCGGTTCGGGGAACATCGCGGGCAGCACCGACATCGACAGCGGCATCATCGCCGCCGCCGCGATACCGAGCACGACCCGCGCCGCGATGAGCTCACCGGGCGAGCCGGCCACGGCACAGGCGACGGACGCGATGCCGAACAGCGCCAGGGCCGCCAGCAGGAACTTCTTGCGGCCGTAGCGGTCGCCGAGCGCGCCCGCGGGCAGCATCACGGCGGCCAGCGCCAGCGTGTAGGCGCTGCTGAACCACTGCAGCGCGGCGGTATTCGCGTTCAGGTCGACCGCGAGCGTGGGCAGCGCCACGGTCAGCACGGTGACGTCGAGCCCGATGGTCAGCATCGCCACTGCCAGCGCGCCGAGGGCAAGCCAGCGCCGGGGCGAGTCGTTCTTCATGACGCCTCCAAAAATGGGAGTTGCAACCTTTTGATAGTAACTGTCATTTAGTAGAGTCTGTCAATATCTTGTCCGGACCTGCCGAGCGTGTGCGGCCGATCACCGGATCGCTCGCTAGGCTCATCGGCGATGAAGATCACTCGCCGTGCCTTGCTCTGCGTGGGCGTCGTGCTGGCCGTCGCCGCGATCGGAGCGACGGCCGCGCCGTCGCTCGCCGAGCCCGGCACCACTACGCCGTTCACCACCCCGAACACCGACGGCTGCCCGCAGAAGACGTTGCCGCCCGCGCCGATCGACGCCTCCGAAGTGCCCGCGCCCGGACAACCGACCCCGGCCCCGCTGCCGATCCCCTCCCCGCCGATCGGCGGCGCGCGCCTCGGCGAGTGCGGCGTGGTGCTTCCCAAAGCCGCGCCACCCGCCCCGCAGGACATCTCGGCGACGGCTTGGCTGGTGGCGGATCTGGACAGCGGCGAAGTGCTGGCCGCGAAGGACCCGCACGGGCGTTACCGGCCCGCCAGCACGATCAAAGTGCTGCTGGCCACGCTGGCGCTGCGCACGCTGCAGCTGGACAAGGTGGTGGTCGGCACGCAGGCCGACGCCGATGTCGACGGCACCCGCGTCGGCATCGGGCCGGGCGGCCGATATACGAACCGGCAGCTCATGCAGGCGCTGATCATGGCTTCGGGCAACGACGCGGCGCATGCCATCGCCGCGCAGCTCGGCGGCGACGCGGCGACCGTCGCGAAGATGAACGACTTGGCGAAATCGTTGCGCGCCATGGACACTCGCACGGCCACGCCGTCCGGGCTGGACGGGCCCGGGATGAGTACCTCGGCCTACGACCTCGCCGTGCTGTTTCGCGAGGCCATGACCATCCCGCTGTTCGCCGAGCTGATCCACACCGAGCAGGTCGACTTCCCGGGCTACCCGGCCGACCCGGCGATTCCCGGCGACACCGACCGTCCCGGCTACCCGATCGGCAACGACAACCAGTTGCTCTACAACTACGACGGCGCGCTCGGCGGCAAGACCGGCTTCACCGACGACGCGCGCCAGACCTTCGTCGCCGCCGCACAGCGGGGCGGCCGCAGACTCACCGTCACCCTGCTCAAGGCCGACGTGCAACCGTTGCGGCCCTGGGAACAGGCCGCCCGCCTGCTCGATTACGGATTCGCCCTGCCCCGCGGCGCCGCGATCGGCAACCTGCCCGGTGCGGTGGTGCCCCAGCGGGACCAGAGCGCGGTCACCTTGGCCGCGCCGCCCACGGCGGGCAGCGACCGGGCCACGCCTTCGGTGCCGGGCAGCGACCCGTCCGCCATGCCCGCGGCCGAGGATCGCCGGACCGGCGCCAGAACCCTGCTGATCATCGGCGGCGTCCTCGTGGTCGCCGCGCTGCTGCTAGCCGCACGGCAGGTCAACCGGCGGCGCTGATCGAACCCGCGCACGAGCCACTCGGCGCGGTGGACAGATCAGCGACGTCCGGGCAACTTACGTAGGCCGGAAAGCGCGAGGGCGGCAAGCGCGCCCGCGCCGAAGTAGGCGGCGCCCACGCCCGCCGATATCTCGCGTGCGCTGACCCGCGGCGCTATCACGGCGGGTCCGGGTGCGGGAATCTCCGCTTCCGGCTCGTTCTCCGCCGCGGTGGCGGCCCACGCGGTGGCGAACAGGACGATGCGGTAGGTGACGTAACTGAACACCATCAGGCCGATGATCGAGCCGAATGTGGCGCCCGCGGGGCTGCTCAGCACCGATCGCAGATAGATCGACGCGACGATCTTGAACACCTCGAACACCAGCGCGGCCATGGCAGCCGCCTTGGCGGCGCTGGCCAGCGTCACCGGCTCCCGGGGCAATCGGGCGATGACCCACGCGAACACCGCCCAGGAGGCGAGGAACCCGAGCGAGGTGGACAACAGCCACAGCAGCACGCCCGCCCCGGGCGCTTCATCGAGGCCGATGCTCTCGAGCAGCCGCCTGCCGAGGGTGCTCGAGGCCAACGCCGACAACCCGAGCGACACGGCGAAGGCGAGCCCGAGACCGACCAGCGCCCCCAGATCGGAGAGCTTGGTCATCAGCCAATTGCCGTCCGGGGACTTCTGCTCCCATTGCTCGGTGAGCGCGGCACGCAGGTTGGCCATCCAGCCCAACCCGCTGTAGACGCCGGTGACCAGACCCAGCACGCCGACCGTGCGCCGCGACTCCACCGCCTGATCGACCAGGTCGTTGAGCTGGGTGCCGAACGAGCCGGGAATGTTCTCGACGATCTTGGACCGTAACTCCTCCAGCAGCTCCGGATTGCTGGACAAGACCACGCCCGCGACCGAGAAAGCGATCATGAGCAGCGGAAACAACGACAGCACAGTGAAATACGTGATACCCGCCGCGTAGTAGTCGCCGCGTTGCCGCTGATAGCGTCCCGCGGTGCGGACCAAGTGGTCCAGCCACGGCTGCGCCTGAATCCGGCGTTCGATCCCGGCTTTGACATTGTCGATCACCTGCACCATTCGCCCCTTCGACCAAGAGACCTCACACCGGTGTTACCCGGCCGGGCGCGCGACAACCGCCCAGCGAAGGCGCGGCAGCCTAGCGGCTCAGCAAGCCGACCCGGTCGTAGACCTGTGCGAGGGTGTTGCCGGCGATCTCTCGCGCGCGCTCGGCTCCGGCGGCGAGTACACGGTCGAGTTCACCTTGATCCGACATGTACTCTTGCACCTTCGCCCGCAACGGCGTGACAAATTCGACCAGCGCGTCCGCCACGTCGGCTTTCAGCTCGCCGTAGCCCTTACCCTCGAAGTCCTTCTCCAGGGTGACGATCGGCGCACCGGTCAGCGAACTCAGGATCACCAGCAGGTTGCTGACGCCCGGCTTGCGCTCCGGGTCGTACCGGATCTCGCGTTCGGTGTCGGTGACCGCGGATTTCACCTTCTTCGCGGTGACCTTCGGGTCGTCGAGGAGGTTGATCAGGCCCGCGTCGGTGGAGGCGGACTTGCTCATCTTCGCGGTCGGATCCTGCAGGTCGTGGATCTTCGCCGTGCCCTTGACGATGTGCGCCTCCGGCACCACGAACGTCTTCTTGAACCGAGTATTGAAGCGCTGGGCCAGGTTCCGGGTCAGCTCCAGGTGCTGACGCTGGTCCTCGCCGACGGGCACCTGATGGGCGCGGTAGAGCAGGATGTCGGCGGCCATCAGCACCGGGTAGGTGAACAGACCGACGGTCGCGTTCTCCGCCCCCTGCTTCACCGACTTGTCCTTGAACTGGGTCATCCGGCTGGCCTCGCCGAAACCGGTGAGACAGCTCAGCACCCAGGCCAGCTCGGCGTGCTCGGGTACCTGGCTCTGCACGAACAAGGTCGACTTCTTCGGGTCGATGCCCAGCGCGAGCAGCTGCGCGGCGGCGGCCTTGGTGCGCAGCCTCAGCTCCTTGGGCTCCTGCGGCACCGTGATCGCGTGCAGATCCGGGATGAAATACAGCGCGTCGTAGTCGTCCTGCATGGTCACCCAGTACTGCAGCGCGCCAAGGTAGTTCCCTAGATGAAACGAGGAGCTGGTCGGCTGGATCCCGGACAGAACCCGCTGTTTGCGTTCGGCGGCCGGGCTGGGCGCAGGACTGGACATACCCCGATCTTCGCATGCGACTCAAGCCGAATTTCGCTGCACCCAGTTGCGCGGGTCCACTCCGGGCATGCTCGGCCTGCCGCCGCTGACCAGTTCGCGCTCACGCCGGGACAGCATTTTGTAGACCGGCGCGCTCGGGCCGGCGAGCGTGTCCCGCAGCACCGGGGGCACCAGCGGAACCGACACGTGCGCGGTGCGGACCGCCTGGGAAAGCCCCCGGTAGGCGACCTCCTCGACCGCGCCCCAGCGCATGCCGTACATCCGCCGGATGCGGGCCGGCAGACTGCCCTGCACCAGCAGGTAGAACGCGGAGGTGACCTGCTGCATCGGCACGCCCTGCGAATACGGGACGCGCTGTCCGGCCAGGTAGGAACCGACCAGCCGCGCCTCGTCGGTCAGGAACAGTTGGTCGGAGGCGAGATAGTCGTCGAAGTAGGCCCGGAACCCGGCGTAATCGGCCGGTGCGGCGTCCGCGGGCATCCCGAACAGCTCGGCCCAGCGCACGTAGTCCTGGTAGAGCCCCTCCCGCTCGCCATCGGTCATGGTGCGCACCAGCAGGTCGTACATCACCTCGGCGGAGTCGAACGTGAAGGCCATCGTCATGAACATCAGGTGCGGGTCGAGCGCGGAGTATCCGGTGCCTGCCGGATGGTGGGCTCCGGCGTCCTCCGGGAGCGCGCCACGCACCTTGACGTGCCGTTTCCTGGTGAATGCCAGCGCGCGGTCGGCCTCGGCTCTGCTGCCGAGGAACACCGCCTCGAACAGGCGGCCGGTGAGCGCGAGCCGGGTGTAGGGCGTCATCCGGTGCTCGGTGTTCTCCGCGGTGCCGACGTAGAGCAGCGGGTGCACCGCGCCGATCACCAGCGCGCGCAAGCCGTAGGTCAGCCCCACCGCGCGCTTGCTCATCACCCGCCGGACCATCGAGTGGTCACTGAAATAGCCGGGCTCGGACATCGCCGCCTCCTCGTCGAGAACATCTGGCAATAGCATCCACCAGAATCCGCTATTCTGGCAAGAGATACCTCCAGAATGTTGCCGAGCCGCGTCCGGCGTGGACGGCGAGGTAGACGCTGGGACCTGAGGCACCTGTAAGAATCGAACTGTGACGGCGCAACGAACCTATGGAGGCATATCCGCCGAGGAGCGCCGGGCCCAGCGGCGCGGCGCGTTGCTGGAGGCCGCGCTCGAGATCATCGGCACTGAGGGGCTGGGGAAACTCACCGTGTCGGGGTTGTGCGCGCGGGCCGGTCTCAACGAGCGGTACTACTACGAGAACTTCGACAGCCGCGACGCCGTGCTCACCGCCCTGATCGACGGAATCGCCGCAGAACTCGCGGCGGCCATTCTCGCGGCCGTGCGCACCGCCGCGCCGGACACACGCGCCACCGCGCACGCCGCGATCACCGCCGGCGTACATCTGCTCACCGACGACCCACGCAAGGCGAAGGCAGCGTTGATCGCGGGCATGGCGACCCCGGAACTGCGCGCCCGCACCACCGAGACGGTCCGCGGATTCGCGCGGATGGTGGCCGCGGAGGGCACCGACTTCTACCGGATGCCCGACTCGGCCCCCGCCTCGGCGGTCGACTTCCGCGCCCTCTACCTGGTCGGGGGGCTGGTGCAGACGCTGACCGCTTGGCTCCAGGGCGATCTGAACCTCACCCGCGACGAACTGATCGAGCACACGGTCGACGTCTTCGTCCTGCTCGGCGAGGACCTGGCCGACAAATTGCGGTAACGGCCCCGGTCACAGCCGCAGCGACACGTCCTGCAGATCGGGCGCGTCGCCTTGCAGGACGACCCGGAAGAGCACGTCCCGCCGCGACCAGTAGGCGGCGCAGTCGCGCATGGCCTCGGCGAACCAGTCGCGCTCGATCGGCTCCTCGGCCAGCAACTCGGCCGACTCGCGCACCACCGCAACGTATCCGGCGCCTTCGCCGAGGAAATCGTCCAGGTCACGCAGGCATTCGTCGAATGCGTCCTTGTTCTCACCGAAGTAGTACGGAAACTGGAACGCGGCGGCGAACTCGTCGAACAGCCGGGCGGTGGTCGGCATCTTCGCGCCGCGCAGCTCGCGCACCAGGTAGCCGGAAGGCGCCTTGTCCCGCACCGCGCTGAACTCGGCGGCGTCGACCGCGAGCGCGCCGAACGTGACGCGCGGCGGCGCGAGTTCCGCGCTGGGCGGCGCGTCGTCCGCGTCGGGACGGGCAAGGAACTGCGACAGCGTGACGGTCTTTGTCATCAGCGCATCCTCGTGAAGGTCTGGTAGTGGTCGCCGGTGTACCAGGCCGAGCCGTCGCTGCCGGTGACGATGCGTTCGGCGTCGCGGGATCGGCCGGGCTGCTTGGGATTGACGTCCCATTCCTGATAGGTGATCGGTTTACCGGAGCCGTCGGTGGTGGGCAGGTCGCGGCCGCGGTTCTGCCATCGCTCGCCCCCTTTGGTGCCCGGGGCGTTCGCCGAGTCCGGCCACCGTCCCGCATCGATCTCCCGCAGGGTGACGTACGCGCGTTCGGGGACGCCGGCCGCCTGGGTGACCGGCGAGGCGGTGTCCCCACCGCGCGGGGCGGCGGTCGGGGTGACCGCGACGGTCGTCGCGCGACTCGACGGCGCGGCCGGGGTGGTATCGCCACCGTCGTACAGCGCCAGCACCGCGGCGAGCAGCACCAGAGCGACCGCGCCCAGGACGCCGAGACCACGCGTCAATCGCGCCCGGTTCATCGGTACTGCACCGTGACGGGGGCGTGGTCGGACCAGCGCTGGTCGTAGGCGGCGGCGCGCTCCACTATCGCGGCTTTGGCGCGGGTGGCCAGATCGCCTCGGGCCAGGTGATAGTCGATGCGCCAGCCGCTGTCGTTGTCGAACGCGCGGCCACGGTAGGACCACCAGCTGTACGGACCGTCGACCTCGGGATGCAGCTTGCGCACCACGTCGACGTATCCGGCGGCCAGCAGTTCATCGATCCACGCCCGCTCCTGCGGCAGGAACCCGGCCGACTTCAGGTTGCCCTTCCAGTTCTTCAGATCACGCTCGGTGTGCGCGATGTTCCAGTCCCCGGCGACTACGAAATCCCCGGTTCGGGTCGCGAGGTACGCGCCGAGCTCGGCCATGAAGCGATACTTCTCGTCTTGGCGAACCGTGCCCGCGTCACCGGAGTGCACGTAGACGCTGGCCACGGTGACGTCGTCGAAGTCGGCCTCGAGATAGCGGCCCGCGGCCGCGAACTCACTGCTGCCGAAGCCGACTCGCACCGCGCTCGGCGCCCGCCGGGACAGGATGCCGACACCGGCGCGGCCCTTGGACTCCGGCTCGGCGTGCGACAACTGCCATCCCGCGTCGAGGGCGGGGGCCAGCGCGGCCCTCACCTGCTCGTCGGTGGCGCGGGTCTCCTGCACGCACACGACATCCGCCTCGGTGGCCGTGAGCCAGGCCAGCAGCCCCTTGCCCGCGGCCGCGCGGACACCGTTCACGTTCACTGTCGAGATATACGGCACCCCACGACCGTACAATGCTGGTCAGATGAAGTCCCCCGGACACTGCCGTCCAGGAAGGGGTGATGACGATGTCGTCCGACACCTCCCAGTCCTCCTCCGCCGCCGTGCGCGGATCCACCCGGGCGAAACAGCCCCAGCCGATCAAGGCATTGCATGTGGGTTCCGGCGACCCGCTGCTGTTGCTGCACGGATTCATGATGTCGCCGCACTGCTGGGAGCAGACCGCCGCGCGACTGTCGACGCACTGCGAAGTGTTCGCGCCCGCGTTCGCGGGCCACTGGGGCGGTGCGCCCGCCGAGGGCCCGGCGGTGAACGTGTCGACGCTGGCCGACCGGATCTGCGAACAGCTCGACGAACTGGGTTGGCGCACCTGCCATATCGCGGGCAACTCGCTCGGCGGTCTGGTCGGCGTCGAACTCGCCCGCCGCGGACGTGCCCGCACCCTGACGCTCATCGCGCCCGCGGGCGGCTGGCACGCGCCGTCGCTGACGCAGTGGCGGGTCAATCTCAAATTCCTCTCCCTGGTGCCGATCGTCGAAATCGGCAAGCGCTTGGGCGGATTCGCGATCGGCAACAGGCTCGCCCAGCGGATCGCGCTGCTCGCCCTGAGCAAGCAGGCCGCCGCGGTGCCCCGGCGCGACGCTGCCGCCGCCCTCGCCGCCGCACTGCACTGCCCGGCGATGGTGCCGATGATTCTCGGCGCGATGCGGGCGCCGGCCCAGGAAGACCTCTCCACCCTGCGCACGCCGGTCCGGCTGCTGCTCTCGGAGTACGACCGGGTGATCCCCAACCGCGTGTACGCCCGCCGCTACTTGAAGGAACTGCCCGAATCCGCCGACCGCATCCTGGTCAACGGCGTCGGCCACGTACCGATGCTGGAAGCGCCCGACCGCATCGCCACCCTCATCGCCGAGCACGTCTACGCCAGCCGCACACGGTTACGGGCTGTGTGATTTTCCAGCGCCTTCGGCGCTGGGTGTTCGCGGCCCCCTTGTGGCTCGCGTTTGCGCGACCGCCGCTTGCGACTTCGTCGCCTGCGCGACGGCCGCGCAAACGCGAGCCGGGCCGCGAACGGGCAATGCTCGGTCTCGCTTCGCTCGAAAGACGTGGTTGCGGTGCGCTGGGAACGTTGGGCAATCGAACCCCAGGCACCGAGCACGCGACTGAAGCGGCCGAGATGAGGGGCGCACAACCACGTTCCCCGTCGAGCGAAGTTGTCGACTTACTGCGCCAGCAATCCCTTCGCGATGTGGGTCACCTGGATCTCGTTGCTGCCCGCGTAGATCATCAGCGACTTGGCGTCGCGGGCGAGTTGCTCCACGCGGTACTCGGTCATGTAGCCGTTGCCGCCGAAGAGCTGGACCGCTTCCATAGCCACCTCGGTGGCGGCCTCGGAGGCGTACAGCTTCATCGCGGAGGCTTCGGCCAGGGTCGGGGGTTTGCCCGCCCGGCCGCGCTCGAGCGTGTTGAACACCATGTTCTGCACGTTGATCCGCGCGATCTCCATCTTCGCCAGCTTCAACTGGACCAGCTGGAATCGCCCGATCTCCTGGCCCCAGAGCTTGCGGGTCTTGGCGTACTCCACGCACAGCCGATGACACTCGTTGATGATGCCCAGCGCCATGAACGCCACGCCGACGCGCTCGGCGGTGAAGCTGGACCGCGCGCTCTCCCGCCCGTCGCCGCCCTTGTGCTCCTCGGTCTCGCCGAGGAGCCGGTCCCGGCCGACGCGCACGTTGTCGAAGAACAGCTCACCGGTCGGCGAGGAATGCAGGCCCATCTTCTTGAACGGCTTCCCCTGGGTGAGGCCGGGCATGCCCTTGTCCAGCACGAAGGCGAGCACTTTGCGGTCGCGCTTGTCGCCGCCCGCGCCGTCGTCGAGCTTCGCGTAGACGATCATCACGTCGGCGTACGGACCGTTGGTGATGAAGGTCTTCTGGCCGTTGAGCAGGTAGTCCTCCCCGTCGCGCTTGACGTAGGTCTTCATGCCGCCGAACGCGTCGGAACCGGAGTCCGGTTCGGTGATCGCCCAGGACGCCACCTTGCGCATGGTGACGATGTCCCCCAGCCAGCGCTGCTTCTGAGCCAGGGTGCCTCGCGACATGATCGTGGTGGCGCCCAGACCGATGCTCACCCCCATCGCGGAGACCAGGCCCATGCACACCCCCGACAGCTCGCCGATGAGCACCGCCATCAGCGATTCCTGTCCGGCGAACGGGCTCGCGCCGGAACTCTTCCGCTCCGGTTCCGGCTCCCCCGCCGCGCGCGCCTCCTGCTTGGCCAGCATCTTCTGCACAGCCTCGCCGCCCATCACGTCGATCCCGAACTCGCGGAACAACTTCCGGATGACGGGGTACGGCGGCAAATCGCCGCTGTCGAGCGCGTCCAGATTCGGGCGGATCTCCCTGTCGATGAACGCCCGGACGGCGTCGCGGATCAGCAGATCGGTCTCGGACCATTCGAACATCGTCGTTCTCCTCACATTCCCCGAGGTCAGGGCAGCCGGGCGGCGATGTCGTCGATCAGCCAGGGACCCTCGGTCTCGATGGTCTTCACATCGTGCCAACCGGCCAGCTCCGAGATCGCGCCGCCCTGCACCGCGAATACCTTCCCGGTGATCGGGCATGCTTCGGCGGCCAGATAGGCGACCAGCGGCGCGATATTGGCCGGCGCGAACGCGTCGAACCCGCCTTCGGACGACTCCGCCTCGGCCGCCAGCATCTCCCCCATACCGGGAGTGGCCAGGGTGAGCCGGGTGCGCGCGATCGGCGCGATCGCGTTGACCCGGACGCCGTAGCGCGCCAGTTCGTCGGCGGCCACCAGGGTCAGCGCGGCGATCCCGGCCTTCGCCGCGCCGTAATTGGCCTGACCAGGATTGGGCAGCGTGGTGCCCGACGCCGAGGCGGTGTTGATCACCGCGGCCTTGGGCTGGTTGCCCGCCTTGGACTGCTGCTTCCAGTACGCCGCGGCGTGATGCAGCACCGCGGCGTGGCCCTTGAGATGCACGGCGATCACCGCGTCCCACTGTGCCTCGGACATGCCCGCGAGGAAGGCGTCGCGCAGGATGCCCGCGTTGTTGACCACGACGTCGAGCCCGCCGAACTCGGCGACCGCCTGGTCGACCAGCTTCTGCGCGCCGTCCCAGGTGGCGACGTCGTCGGTGTTGGCCACCGCCTTGCCGCCCGTGGCGACGATCTCGCGCACCACCTCCTGGGCGGGGCCGGTGTCGGTCCCCTCGCCCGCGTTGCTGCCGCCGAGGTCGTTGACGACCACCGCGGCCCCTTCCTTCGCGAACAGCAGTGCGTGCTCGCGGCCGATGCCGCGCCCCGCGCCGGTGATGACGGCGACCCGTCCGGCCAGTACGCCCATGTGTTGTCTCCTGAAGTCGCGCCGATTCCGGCGATGGGAAAGAACGCGGCGGTGTCGGTGCCGCCGCGCGTTGGTCAGTCGGCGATCTCGGCCAGTCCGTCGCTGAGCACGACATCGTCGCCGCGCACGGTCTCGAAGGCGTAGCGGGTGACGCCGTCGGCGGAGCCCGCCTTCCAGATGCGGGTCTCCAGATCGTCACCGGGGAAGACGAGTTTGGCGAAGCGCACCGCGAAGCGCCGGAGCCGGTGCACATCCGAGGCCGCGACCTCAGTGAGCACCGCCCAGGACGCGAACGCCATGGTGCACAACCCGTGCGCGATGATGCCGGGCAGCCCGGCGTCCTTGGCGACCTGCTCGTCCAGGTGCAGGGGCACCGGATCGCCGGACGCCGGTGCGTAGCGGAAGGTTTGGTCATGGTCCACATGCTGCGCCACCACGGCGACCGGGTCGTGCTCGCGCAGCCGCTCGTCGAACTTGTGCGCCGGAGCGGCCTGGCCGACCGTCGCGCCCGCATCGATGTTGCGGAAGAAGGCGGTCAGGTACTGGTCGTTGACCGGTTCGCCCGCCTCGGTGCGGCATTCGATGCGGATGGTGATGGCCGTCCCGTTGGGACGGCTGGTGTAGCCGATCGCCTTCGCCCGCGACACCAGCCGATCGCCGGGCCGGATCGCGCGGTGGAAGTGGAAGTCCTGCTCCCCGTGCACAACCCGGCCGAAGATGTCCATCGGCGCGACATCGATGACGGGCATCATCATGGCCTCGAACACCGGCACGATGGCGAAGACCGGCCCGGCCACCGTCCCGGCCAGATGCGCGGCGATCGGATCGTTCGTCGCGGCGGCGTATTCCGCGATGCGCTCGGCGGTGACCTCCAAACGCTCCTCGTCGGACCAGGTCTCCAAGCCGCTGTCGTCGAACTCGACCACCCGGGCGGTCCCCGGGGCCTGACCGCTCATGCTCTGTCCCTTTCGGCAACGCTGCGCTGCCGCCTCCGGGCCTGACCGCTCATGCTGTTTCCGATTCCGGCATGAGCGGGACCCTCCGTGGTCACGCTGCGCTGCCGCCTCCGGGCCTGACCGCTCATGCCGCTACAGCCAGGGCGTCGAGTTGTTCGAGGGATCGGTCCAGCTGTTTGATGCCGTCCTTCTCCACTGCTTTGCCGAGCGCGCCCTTGATCAGAGCGCCCTCGAAATCGCCGGACACCAGGACGGTGCTTCCCTCGCCGTTGGGCCGGATGTCGAAGGTGAATTCGGTCTTCACTCCAGCCATGCCGGTGCCGCCGAGTGTCAGCTTGTGCGGCGCGTCCACCGCGACGATGGTCCATTCCAGCTTGTTCGCCATGCCGAGCATCACGATCTTCGCGACCAGCTTGGCGCCCTCGCTCAGCACGGCGGGCGGCTCCTCCATGAAGCGTTCGTGGATGGTGAACCACTTGTCCCAGGTCTGCGGGTCGGAGACGACCGCCCACAGGGCCTCCGGGGCGGCGTTCACGTCTTTGGTGGCTTCGATGTGTCCCATATGTCGACTCCTCGTCGAGTTCGTTCAGGGCCGGGCCGCGTTCAGCGATCGGCGCGCTGATAGGCGGTGACGACGGCCGCGCCGCCGAGGCCGATGTTGTGTTGCAGGGCGGCGGTGACGCCCTCCACCTGCCGTTTGTCCGCGGTGCCGCGCAGCTGCCAGGTCAGCTCCGAGCACTGCGCGAGCCCCGTCGCGCCGAGCGGATGTCCCTTCGAGATCAGGCCGCCGGATGGATTGACCACCCAGGTGCCGCCGTAGGTGGTCCGGCCGTCGTCCACCAGTTGCCCGGCCTCGCCCTCGCCGCACAGTCCGAGCGCCTCGTAGAGCAGCAGTTCGTTGGCCGAGAAGCAGTCGTGCAGCTCGATGACCTGGAAGTCCTCCGGGCCCAGGCCCGACTGCTGGTAGACCTTTCGCGCGGCCTGGACGTTCATGTCGTAGCCGATCAGGTTCTTGGCGGTCTGGTCGAAGGTCGAGGCGAAGTCGGTGGTCATCGCCTGGCCGACGATCTCCACCGCCTGTCCGGCGAGGTCGTGGGCATCGACGAAAGCCTCGCTCGCCAGGATCACCGCACCGGATCCGTCCGAGGTCGGCGAGCACTGCAATTTGGTCAGCGGGTCGTAGATCATCCGCGACGCGAGAATGTCGTCGAGGGTGTACTCGTCCTGGAACTGCGAGTACGGGTTGTTCACCGAGTGCTTGTGGTTCTTGTAGCCGATCTTGGCGAAGTGCTCGGCGGTGGTTCCGTACTGCTTCATGTGCTCGCGCCCCGCCGCGCCGAACATCCACGGCGCCACCGGGAAGAGCACCTCGGAGATCTCGGCCAGCGCCATGACGTGCTTGGCCATCGGCTGCTCGCGGTCGTCCCAGGTGGATCCGAGCGATCCGGGCTGCATCTTCTCGAAGCCCAGCGCCAGCGTGCAGTCCGCCAGACCGCCGCGGATCGCTTGCGCCGCGAGGTACAGCGCGGTGGAGCCGGTGGAGCAGTTGTTGTTCACGTTGACCACCGGAATGCCGGTCATGCCGAGTTCGTAGACGGCACGCTGGCCCGAGGTGGATTCGCCGTAGACGTAGCCGACGTAGGCCTGCTCCACCAGGTCGTAGGCGATCCCGGCGTCCACGAGCGCCTTGGTGCCCGATTCCCTGGCCATGTCCGGGTAGTCCCACGCGCGGGTGGTGCCGTCGGCCTCCTCGACCATGCGGCGGCCCGGCTTCTCGAACTTCGTCATCCCGACACCGACGACGTAGACCTTGTTCGCCATCGAACTCCTCACATCTGTGCGTACGCCGCGCGGCGGCCGATCGAGTGAAAACAAACATACAAGGTTGTATGTAAATTAGGCAAGGGATTCCGCAAGGGTCCAACCGGAGGCCGGTTAACCAGCTGATTGCGTCTCGCCTGCTACATACAGTGAGACATGCATGTTCTTCGATCACCGCCTCGAGAACAGGGCCGATGCGAGCCGTTATACCCTCGCCTCCCGTCGAGAACGGGGAGCAAGCGATGCTGGCCTGCCGAAGACAGCGAACTCGCCCCACCCTGCCGTCGAGAACGGTTCCCGGCCCATCGGCAATCCGTATCCGAGCCGGAACATACAGCAGTGTATGTAAGTGTACGATCGAGCGATGGCCAGGAGCGTAGTCGCGAAACAGCAGCGCCGGACGCAGGAGCAGCGCAGCACCGAGATGCGCACCCGCTTGCTGGACGCGACGGTGGACTGCCTGGTCGAGTACGGATACTCCGGCACCACGACGCCCCGGGTAGCCGAACGCGCCGGGGTGACCCGCGGGGCCCAAGTGCATCACTTCGGCTCGAAAACCGATCTCGTGGTGGCCGCGATCAGTCATCTCGCGCAGTTGCGCGCCGAAACCGCCATGCGGGAGATGTCGCGGGTCGAAACCGGCGACGATCCGGTGGCGGCGGCACTGGAGTTCCTGTGGGACCTGCATCAAGGTCCGCTGTTCATCGCGACCGTGGAACTGTGGGTGGCGGGACGGACCGACCCGGTGCTCGCCGCGGCGATGGAGAAGGTCGAGCCGTTCGTCAACAACGCCGTCTTGCTGGCGGTCGCCCGGTTCGTGCCGGACGACGTGCGCCGCAAGGAAGCGCGCGACTTCATCTACACGGCCATGGACGCGCTGCGCGGCATCCTGATCTCCAACTTCATCGACCCCGACGACGAGCGCGCCCGTCGCCGATGGCGGCGCGCCTCGGCGCACCTGCACGAGATCGCCGGTCGGGCCCTCGCCGCCCGCTCCGAACCTTCCTCACCCGACCCGGCGCGTCCGGATTCCGACGGGCACCGCGGGTGACCCTTCGGAAGGTCGTCACGCGCCGGGTCGCGCATCGGGAAGACGACGTCGCTTTACAGTGCCCGCGTGCGGCAGGGCGCTACCGCGCCGCTCGCTCCTTGTGCCCGGCCGAGCATGATCCGCGCGCGGTCCAGACGGTCGCCGTGAACAACAAGAAGCCGATCGCGGCCAGGGCGGCGCCGACCACGGCTGGCGCCGTGTAGCCCAGGCCCGCGGCGATGACCAGGCCACCCAGCCAGGCGCCTGCGGCGTTGGCGATGTTCAGAGCGGCGTGGTTGAGGGCGGCGGCGAGGGTCTGGGCGTCGGCTGCCACGTCCATCAAGCGGGTTTGCAGGCCGGGCGCAAGCGCGGCCCCGGACGCGCCGACCAGCAACGCGCCGAAGGCCGCGGTGTACGGGTTGTGCGCGGCGGCGACGAAGCCGCCGAGGATGACGGTCATCGCGACCATCGACACGGAGATGGCCCGGTCCACACCGCGATCGGCGAGCACACCGCCGGCGATGTTCCCGATCACCATGCCCACGCCGAACAACATCAGCACCAACGGGACCGCGCCGGCGCGCAGACCGGCGACGTCGGTGAGCGTGGTCGCGATGTAGGTGTAGACGGCGAACATGCCGCCGAATCCGACGGCGCCCACCAGCAGCGTCAACAGCACCTGTGGACGGCGCAGCGCGCCGAGTTCGGTCATCGGATCGGTCACCGTGACACCGGTGAGTTCGGGGACGAAGCGCAGTAGCGCGGCTACGGTGGTCACCCCGATCAGCGCGACCACTACGAACGCGTCCCGCCAGCCGAGATGCTGGCCGAGCCAGGTAGCTGCGGGAACGCCGACGACATTGGCGGCGCTCAATCCCAGCATAACTCCAGCAACTGCCTTGGCTCGCTGCCCTACCGGGGCGAGAGTGGCGGCGGCCAGCGAGGCGACGCCGAAATAGGCACCGTGCGGCAATCCGGAGACGAACCGCGCCAGGACCAACATCCCGAACGAGGGCGCCAGCACGGTCGCCGCGTTTCCGACGGTGAACGCCACCATGAGCGCCACGAGCAGGCGCTTGCGCGGCACCCGCGCGCACAACGCCGCGATCAGGGGCGCGCCGATCACCACACCGAGCGCGTAGGCCGACACCGCATGTCCCGCGGTCGGCTCGGAGACGTGCACGGCCGACGCGATGTCCGGCAGCAAACCCATGGTGACGAACTCGGTCGTCCCGATCCCGAATCCGCCGAGGGCCAGCGCCAGCATGGCGGGTACGTGCCAATCGGTGCGTCCGGGCGGAGCGGCGGCACTGGTAATCACAGGGCTGGTCACGTGTTCATGTAACCGGCCACGGCCCGCATTCGCTTCCCGGGCGAAGGTGAGTTCGCCCACCGCAAGGGCGTGAACGACAGTCGCGAAAACAGTCCGGGCACCCGTTCCACCGAGGTGGGGCGGGTGCCCGAGATTCAGCCCGGCGCTGGGTTGGGCACCCAGCGCCGGAGTCGGCCGCGACGCGGCCCGGCCCCGCGACCCGGCCCCGCGACGACGCGGCGCCGGAGCGGCTCAGCGCAGTGCGCGAGCCAAATTGGCGTCCAGCGCGCCGAGGAACTCCTCGGTGCTCAGGTAGCCCTGGTCACCGCCGACGAGCAGCGCGAGGTCCTTGGTCATCTGGCCGCCCTCGACGGTCTTGATGACGACGTCTTCCAGGGTCTGCGCGAACCCGATCACCTCGGGGGTGTTGTCGAGCTTGCCGCGATGCTCGAGCCCGCGGGTCCAGGCGAAGATGGACGCGATCGGGTTGGTCGAGGTCGGCTTGCCCTGCTGGTGCTGGCGGTAGTGCCGGGTGACGGTGCCGTGCGCGGCCTCGGCCTCACAGGTCTGCCCGTCCGGAGTGAGCAGCACCGACGTCATCAGGCCGAGCGAACCGAAGCCCTGGGCCACCGTGTCGGACTGCACGTCGCCGTCGTAGTTCTTGCACGCCCAGACGTAGCCGCCCTCCCACTTCATCGAGGAGGCGACCATGTCGTCGATCAGGCGGTGCTCGTAGGTGAGGCCCGCCGCGTCGAACTGGCTCTTGAACTCGGCGTCGAAGATGTCCTGGAAGGTGTCCTTGAACATGCCGTCGTAGGCCTTGAGGATGGTGTTCTTCGTCGACATGTACACCGGGTAGTTCTGCTGCAGGCCGTAGTTGAACGACGCCCGCGCGAAATCCTCGATCGACTTGCGGAAGTTGTACATGCCCATGACGACGCCGCCGTCCTCGGGCATCTTCACGACCTCGTGCACGATCGGCTCGCTGCCGTCGTCCGGGGTGAAGGTCAAGGTGACGGTGCCGCCCTGGAACACCTTGAAATCGGTGGCGCGGTACTGGTCGCCGAAGGCGTGGCGGCCGATGATGATCGGCTTGGTCCAGCCCGGAACCAGCCGGGGAACGTTCGAGATGATGATCGGGGCGCGGAAGATCGTGCCGCCCAGGATGTTGCGGATGGTGCCGTTGGGCGAGCGCCACATCTTCTTGAGGCCGAATTCCTTGACCCGCGCCTCGTCCGGGGTGATGGTGGCGCACTTCACACCGACGCCGTGCCGCTTGATGGCTTCGGCGGCGTCGACGGTGACCTGGTCGTCTGTCTTGTCCCGGTACTCGATGCCGAGGTCGTAGTACTCCAGGTTCACATCGAGATACGGGTGGATCAGCTTGTCCTTGATGAACTGCCAGATGATCCGGGTCATCTCGTCGCCGTCGAGTTCTACGACGGTGCCTTCAACCTTGATCTTGGACATGGATCTTCGTGTCCTCCTAGGATGGTGCCCTCATTGCACGGCCAGGCGAACACGCTTGTGAGCGGACCCCAGCTGTTCCAACAGACAACGTATATGTCCCGCGTTGTCGGCGAGACGTGTGGTGCAAACAAGACAAGCGTACTGCTGCCCGAGTCCTCACCGCACGGGCAGCCCCCGGAGTGAGCTGCGCCACCTTTGTTACCGATTGGTAGGTCGGCGACGGCTCTCGGGGCATCCGCGCAACCGCCGTCGCCGCCATGATCCGCCTTCCTTCCCGGCCCGGCAACCGTCTGGCAGACGACGAGGTCCGCGCAACGTCGTGACGTTGCGCGGACCTCTCGGGCGGGCGGATCAGACCGCGACCGGAATCCGGGTTCCTTCCTCGGAACCCTCGATGAGGTTCTCCGGCCGGTCCCGGATCATCAGGGCGATGATCGGGATGGCCGCGAGGAAGAACCCGGCGCCCACATAGAAGGCGACGTCGTAGCTGTGGATCGCGGCACGCGCGGCCAGGTTGTCGATGCCCGGGTTGTCCTGCGCGAAGGACTTGGCCACCTGCACCGAGATCGTGGTCAGCAGCGCCGTCCCGACCGCACCGCCAACCTGCTGCGCCGCGTTCAGCAGCGCGGAGGCGACGCCGGAGTCCTCTTCCTCCACCTGATGCAGCGCGACCGTCTGCATCCCGACGAACAGCGGACCCATGCCGAGCGCGATGAGCACCTGAGCCGGCAGCACCCCGGCGAGGAAGCTGTCGCCGTAGCCGAGCTGGGCCAGCAGCAGCAGGCCGATGACACCGAGCACGGCGCCGGCCAGCATCAGCGGCCGCGGGCCGAGCTTCGGGAGCAGGGCGCTGGTGACACCCGCCGAGATCGCGATGCCCGCCGGGAACGGCAGGAACGCGAAGCCCGCCTTCAGCGCGGAGTAGCCCAGCGTGATCTGGAAGTAGTAGCTCAGGAACAGGAACATCGCGAACATCGCGATCGGGATGAGCAGCGCGGCGAGGAACGCGCCGCCCCGGTTGATCTCACCCGGAATGTGCAGCGGCAGCAGCGGGTTCGACGAGCGCCGTTCGATCGCGACGAAGGCGGCGAGCAGGACCAGCCCGGCGACGAGCAGCGCGAGGGTGCTGCCGGCCAGCCAGCCGTCGTCGGCGGCGCGGCTGAAGCCGTACACGATGGCGATCAGGCCGAGCGTCACCGTGACGGCACCGGGCACGTCGTATCCCCCGCTGCGCGGCGCGGGCACGTCCTTGGCGACCCAGGCCAGCGCACCGAACAGCGCGATGAGCGCGATCGGGGTGTTGACCAGCAAGCACCAGCGCCAGGAGGCGTATTCGGTGAGCGCGCCGCCCGCGATCAGGCCGAGCGCCGCACCACCCGCGGAGATACCCGCGAACACGCCGAACGCGGTGGCCCGCTCACCCGGTTCGGTGAAGGTCACCGACAGCAGCGAGAGCGCCGCCGGGGCGAGCAGCGCGGCGAACGCGCCTTGCAACGCGCGCCCGGCGAACAGTTCCGCGCCGTTCTGCGCGAGACCGGCCAGCGCCGAAGCGCCCGCGAAACCGATCAGGCCGATGATGAAGATGCGGCGCCGGCCGAGGTAATCGGCCAACCTGCCGCCCAGCAGCAGCAAGCCGCCGAAGATCAGCGTGTAGGCGGTGAGCATCCATTGCCGGTTGCCGTCGCTGATGTCGAGATCACGCTGCGCGAACGGCAGCGAGATGGTCACGATGGTGGCGTCCAGCACCACCATGAGCTGGGCCAATGCGATCACTGCCAGCGCGAGCCAGCGCGCCGAACCGGCCGCTGTCCGCGGCGCCTGCACCGCCGTTGCCGTTTCCGTCACGGTCATCTCCTCGTCTTCGTCGTCCGAGCCATCCTGTCATCGAGCGACATTTGTCGTCAAGAGAAAAATGTCGCATTACGACATTTGACCGTTAAGGACAGGAAAACAGCAGGTTGCGTTAGCATGGGGACATGCTCGAGTCATCGGCGCCGATGGGCGCGAGCGCAGCGGCCGACCGCGCCGCGAGCGCCCCACCGACCACAGGGCTGCGCGAACGCAAAAAGCAGCAGACGAGGTTGCGCATCATCGCGGCCGCCTTGGATCTGTGCGATACGCAGGGCTTCGACGCGACCACGATCGAGCAGATCGCCCACGTGGCGGACGTCTCACCGCGCACGATCAATCGCTATTTCGACAACAAGGAGGACATCGTCCTCGGGCCGGTCCAGGACTTCGGCCGCACCATCGCCGAGACGCTGCGCGAGCTGCCCCGCACGGGCAACGAACTCGAGGCGCTGCGCACGGCCTTCCTGCACGTGGTCGATCGGGCCGCCGAGGCCGGCGATGCCGATCCGCTGTCGTTCCGGCAGTTCCAGCAGATACAGCGCATCCTGCGCAGCAGCCCTTCGGTCAGCGCGCGCAGCATGGAACACGCCGACGACAAGAACACCGCGATCGCGGCGGTGGTCGCCGAGCGTCTGGGCACCACACCCGACGCGCGTCCCGTGCGGCTCATCGTCGGCACCTGGCAACTGATCGGCCACATCGGCATGGAATGCTCGGACGACACATTCCTGGACGAGGACCTGTCGGCCGCGGCCAGGGCGGGGCGCGCCGCGTTCACCGAGGCCTACGACGAGTTCGTCCGCGCCTGCTGCGGGGCGCAGAACGCCGCGGACCAGTGAGTTCGGTGGAGGATTTCGAGCGCTGACCGCCCGCCGGTTATGATGCCGGGCAGGTCATGAGTACCAGCGCCAAGCCCCGGCTCGCTGGTCGGCAACCCTCCAGCCGCGGTGGGGTGCTCCGGGTGATGACCTGGCTCCCGAAAGCCGGGAGCAAGCGCGTAACAGGAGGTCGCCGGCATGTGTTGTTGTTCGTCACCCACACACCGCTAACCCCTGCTGTACCGGCGAACACCTGCTTGGGAGCAAACCATGAGTGAATTCACCGCGCCCGGGGCCGAGCCCGCGCAGTGGTCTTTCCGCAGCGTGGACATCGCGGATACACACGCCGGTTTCGCGACGGCGGCGACGTGACCGTGGGCACCGAAGCGAGCGCACGGACCTCCGGCGTCGCCCTGCCGCCCCCGGATGGGCGGCTCGGCACCATCGCCATCGGGGACGTGCGACTGGAGAATGGCGCGGTGATCCCGGACGTCCACTTGGCGGTGCAGCGCTGGGGCGAGCTCTCGCCCGGCCTGGACAACGTCGTGCTGGTCGAACACGCGCTGACCGGCGACTCACACGTCGTCGGAAAGCCCGACGACGTGCACCCGATGCCCGGCTGGTGGGACGGCATGGTCGGACCTGGTGCGCCGCTGGACACCGATGAATGGTGCGTGATCGCGACGAACGTGCTCGGCGGCTGCAAGGGCAGCACCGGGCCCTCCAGCCTCGCCCCGGACGGAAAGCCCTGGGGCGCAAGATTTCCCGAAATATCCATTCGCGATCAGGTGACCGCCGAGGCGGCTCTGTTCGACCTGCTCGGCATCGAGCGGCTCGCCGCCGTTGTCGGCGGGTCGATGGGCGGCATGCGGGTGCTCGAGTGGATGGTGGGGTCGCCGGAGCGGGTCGCCGCAGCACTGGTGCTCGCGGTCGGCGCCCGCGCCACCGCCGACCAGATCGGCACCCAGACCACCCAGATCGCGGCGATCAAGGCCGATCCGGACTGGCAGGGCGGCGACTATCACGGCACCGGCCGTGCCCCGACGACGGGCATGGCCCTGGCCCGCCGGATCGCGCACCTGACCTACCGCACCGAATTCGAGCTGGATCACCGGTTCGAGAACAAGCCGCAGGACGACGAGGACCCGTGGCACGGCGGCCGCTACGCTGTGCAGAGCTACCTGGACCACCAGGCCGAAAAGCTCTGTAAGCGTTTCGATCCCGCCACCTACGTGCTGCTGACCGAAGCGATGAACCGCCACGACGTCGGTCGCGGCCGGGGCGGCATCGAGGCGGCGCTCGCGGCGACGCCGGTGCCGTGCGTGGTCGGCGGCGTCGACTCCGACCGGCTGTACCCGCTGCGGACCCAGCAGGAACTCGCCGATCTGCTGCCCGGCTGCGATGGGCTGGACGTCGTGCACTCACGCGACGGGCACGACGGATTCCTCACCGAAGCGGCGGCGGTGTCGAAGCTGCTGACCGAGACCATGCGCCTGGCCCGGGACGTGGTGCGGCCCGAACGCTGAGCGGTTCCGCCCGGCCGCCCAGCGCCGAACAGTGCCCGGCGGCGTTCCGAGCGCCGTCCGCGTCGCCTTGTGCTCAGAGCGCCGCGCCCCGCCGCGCGGCTTCGATCTGGTTGATGTTGGTTTCGATCCATTCCCGCAGCGCGGCGATCGGCGTGCGCAGACTGTGGCCGAGTTCGGTGAGCGTGTAGTCCACCCGCGGCGGGACGGTGGGATGCACCGTGCGGGTGACGAATCCGTCGTTCTCCAATTGCCGCAACGTCTGCGTCAGCATCTTCTGCGAGATCCCCTCGATGCGGTGGCGCAGGTCGGTGTAGCGCAGGGTGCCGTCGGCGAGCGCGTCGATGATGAGCACCGTCCACTTGCCCGCGATGTGGTCGAGAACCTCCCGCGTCGGGCACTTCGCGGAGTACACGTCGGAGGGCAGGCCGGAACTTGCGACGAAGGTGGACACCTATCGGAGTGTAGCGCACTTATCAGTGCCTTCTTCCTATTGGAGTGTGACTCTCCGATAGTTAGAAATATGGAAACGCAAACACTTTCGGTGGCCGACGCGATCCGTGGGCGTCGCACGGTACGGCACTACCGCCCGGACCCGGTGGCGCCCGAGCTGATCGAGGAGTTGCTCGAGCTGGCGATGCAAGCGCCGAGCGCGTGGAACATGCAGGACCGGTCGATCGTGGTGGTGACGAGTGAATCCGGCCGCGCCGCGCTGTCGGAGGCGGCGTTCGGCCAGCCGCAGCCGAAGGAAGCGCCGGTGGTGCTGGTCTTCGTCGCCGATGCCGCCGCCTGGCGAGCGGCCAACGCCGACATCGCCGAACTGGCCGGCCGCAACGGCGCGTGGAACGCCGAGTTCACCGCCATGTTCGACACGCGCGCCGAGTACTTGGCACTGGAGCGGCACGGGCTGCTGCGGGAGAACGCCGTCAAGAACGCGATGATCGCCGCCACCTACGCGATGCTCGCCGCCACCGGCCTCGGCTTGGCCTCGGCGCCGATGAACGGCTGGGACCCCGCGCTGGTGAAACAAGCCATCGGCATCGGCGATCGCGACGATCTCGCCATCGCGGTGCTGGTCACCGTCGGCTACAGCGACACCGTCCCACCGCACCCCGGCCGCCGCCCGCGGGAGCGAACGGTCTTCGCCGAGCGATATCCCGCTGCCCACTGATCGCTAGGGCGGCCCGGCCGGGCCCGGTCGCCCAAGTCTCAGCCGACGCCGAGCGTGTTGATCGTGGCGGCGAGAAACAGGATGCTCGACCCGAGCAGGGTCAGCGCGCCGACGTCGAAGGGCTTGCTGCGCACCGCCAGCAGCCCCACCCGCGCGGTCGGCAGGCACAGCCGGAACGCCGCCGCCAGCAACGTCGCCCCACCGAAGAAGAACGCCCCGCGCCGCCACCGATCGGACGCGACGAACACCACCGCCACCACGATGACCAGCGTCACAACCACCATCGGCAGATGGGAACGCAAGAACTCCGCCCCCGGACTGCGTCGCCCGGCGACAGGCGTGTCGGCATCGGTCACGCCCCGATTCTTGCAGACGCACCCGCCACCGACCGGCAGCGGGCAGCCGCAGCAGGTCAGCGCCTCGGCAGTGACGATTGCGCGCGAAGCGTCGCCGCGATCGCCCGAGGAACACTGCTGGGCCACGAAATATGGCCAGGGCCGGTGAGCTGGCATCATCTCGATCATGATCCTTCGACGACTCCCCCTTCTCGCGCTCGCCGCACTTCCGGTGGCGCTGGGTTCCGGCGCCACCGCGACCGCGACGCCTCCGCTGTCGGCTCCGGTGCTCGAAGAGGTCTTCTCGGTGCCCGGAACCGTGTCGGCGAAATTCCACAACCCCAACGCCGAGGGTGTGTGCTGGGTGTACAACGACGACACCGGGGAGATCTTCGGCGGCAACAACCCCACGTCGTTCGCCATCGCCTACGGCAAGATGGTTCAGACGTCGCTCGGCAACGGGTCCCTGCCCGCCGGGCAGATGCGCGTGCGTGGCGCGTGCGCCTGGGAACGGCCCACCGGCGATCCCCGCGAGGGCTACACCGCGACGACGGACATCGTCACCGTCGACGTGGTCGGCAAGCCGAGCACGGGCAGCTTCGGCTGAGGCCGGGCCGAGAGACCTGATTGACTGACACCCGTGTTCCATCTGATGTTCCACGAGCCGTGCATTCCGCCGAATACCGGCAACGCGATCCGGTTGGTCGCGGGGACCGGGTGTCATCTGCATCTGATCGAGCCGTTGGGGTTCGATCTGTCGGAGCCGAAGTTGCGCCGGGCCGGGTTGGATTACCACGATCTGGCGTCGGTGACGGTGCACCCGAATCTGACGGCGGCGTGGGAGACGTTGCGACCGGAGCGGGTTTTCGCGTTCACCACGCAGGCCACCACCCGGTTCACGGAGGTGGCCTACCAGGAGAACGACGTGCTGCTGTTCGGCACGGAACCCACCGGCCTGCCCGCGGAGGTGCTGGCCGACCCGCACGTCACCGACCGGCTGCGCATCCCGATGCTGCCCGGCCGCCGCTCCATGAACCTGTCCAACGCGGCCGCGGTCACCGTCTATGAAGCGTGGCGCCAACTGGGCTTTCCCGGCGGCGTATAGGCGTGGTCACGGCAGGTCGATTTCGAAGCGCTTGAAGCGGGATGTCGCGCCCGCGGCCAGCCGGACGGCGGACTTGGGGACTCGGTAGTGCTCGGCGAGCAATTCGACGGCCGCCTTGTTGGCTTTCCCCTCGACGGCGGGAGCCCGCACGTACAGCCGCAGACTACCGTCGTCGAGGGTTTCCACCAGCGGGCCCTTACGGCTGTTCGGCTTGATCGTCGCCCTTACCACCGTCGGCACTCTTGCCTCCTGCGCTGGTCTGCGCGCCGTCCGCGGCGCTGCTCGCGGGCTCCGCGGGAGCCTGCGCCGATTCTTCCCTACGCGGCGCGGGCTTCCGACGCCGCCGCACCAGCCGGGCGACACCCCACAGCACGGCGGCCACCGCAGCGAGGAAGCCGAGCCACGGAATCGCCTTGCCGCTGAACACGACGGCGTCCTGCAGCCAGTCCACCAGGGAATTCCAGCCGGCGACGATGCCGTCCCAGAAATTGTCCGGGTCGTCGCCGGGCCCGTCGCGGTCGGTGGTGATCTCGATGGTCAGCGTGGACAAGGCGACCTGGTCATCGAGGCGTCGCTTCTGCGCGGTGAGACTGTCCAGCTCACCCTGGCGGCCCGACAGCGCTTGCTCGGCGGCGAGCAGGTCGGAGGTGCTGGTGGCGCCCGCGATAAGCGCGCGCAGCCGCTCCACCGACGCTTGCAAGGCCCTGATCCGCGCGTCCAGGTCCTCCCACTGCATGGTGACGTCGTCGCGGTTGGTGGTGACCCGGGTGACCTGCCCGACCCCGCCGAGACCCGTGATGAACGCGTCGGTCTTGTCGGCGGGCAGGCGGACGACCAGCGTGGCGCTGGGCTCGGTGTCGTCGGTGCCGGGCTGCTCGGTGCGGCTGTCGACCCGGCCGCCCGCGGCGCGCACCTGGTCGATGATCGTGCCCGCCGCGGCGACCGGCGCGTCGGCGGTGATCTCGACGCTGCCGGTCACCACCTCCTTGCGCGTGGACACCGGTTCGCCGCCGGAGTTGTTGTCCCGCTTCGGCGGCGCCAGCTCGTGTGCTCCCGGCGGCACGATCGCTGGGGCGGCGGGACCGGTGACCACCGTCGACGACCGGTCCCGCGCGGGTCTCGCGTCGTCGTCACCGCAACCGGCGAGCAGAACCAACCCCAGCACGCCGACACACAGCACAGCAAGCTTCCTCATGCCTGGCACAGTAGCCGTTTACGCTGCGCGGACAGCCCCGCATAACGGTTTCCTAGAGCGCTTCTAATACTTCTTTAAAGCAATGGGCTCAACGGAAGTCGCGCGATTTGGACGCCATCCGCAGATCCATGCGCTGGAGATGTTCGGCGACCACGCTGACCACGCCTTCGGCATTCTGCACCCGGCCGCGGATGAGCAGAGCGGCAGCGCCCTGGGCGAGGCGCCGGTAGCGCCGCCACAGCCCCAGCGAGCAGACGATGTTCACCATGCCGGTCTCGTCTTCCAGATTGAGGAAGGTGACGCCCTCCGCGGTGGCGGGACGCTGCCGGTGCGTTACCGCGCCGCCCACCAGCACACGCGAGCCGTCGGGCACCGTGAGCAGGCCGGCGGCCGGTACGACGCCGAGCGCGTCCAAGTGCGGGCGCAGGAATTCCGTCGGATAGCTGCCCGGCGAGACGCCGGTGGCCCACACATCGGCGGCCGCCAGCTCGAGGTCGCTCATCCCGGGCAGAGCGGGCGCGGTGGTGGCCGCGCCGGTACCTGGCAACCGGTCCGAGCGCTCGCCCGCGGCCGCGCCCGCCGCCCAGAGCGCCTCGCGGCGGGTGATCCCGAGACTGCCGAGCGCGCCCGCCGTGGCGAGCGATTCGGCTTGCGCCACAGTCAGTTCCACCCGGCCGGTCAGGTCGAGGAAGGACGTGTAGGGCCGCTCGCCCCTGGCGGCGACGATGCGTTCGGCGAGGTCGTCGCCGATCTGGCGGATCGCGGCGAGGCCCAGGCGCACCTCGGTGCCCTGAGCCTCCAGCGTCGCCTCGGCCCGGCTGGCGTTGACGTCGGGACCGTGCACCGCGACCGCGTGCCTGCGCGCGTCGGCGACCAGCGACTGCGGCGAGTAGAACCCCATCGGCTGGGCGCGCAGCAGACCCGCGCAGAAGGCGGCGGGATGATGCAGTTTGAACCAGGCCGAGTAATAGACGATCGCGGCGAAGCTCTGCGAATGACTTTCCGGGAAGCCGAAATTCGCGAATGCGTAGAGCTTCTCGTAGATCCGGTCGGCGACTTCGCCGGTGATCCCGTGCTGCTCGCGCATGCCCTGGTAGAGCCGCGCCTTCAGGCGCTCCATGCGTTCCGTGGACCGCTTGGAGCCCATGGCGCGGCGCAGCTGATCGGCCTCGACGGCGGTGAATCCGGCGACGTCGACGGCCATCTGCATGAGCTGCTCCTGGAACAGCGGCACGCCGAGCGTGCGTTCCAGCGAATTCTTCAGCGCCGGATGGTCGTAGACGACGTCCTCCACACCGTTGCGCCTGCGGATGTAGGGGTGGACCGAGCCGCCCTGGATCGGGCCGGGACGGATCAGCGCCACCTCGACCACCAGGTCGTAGAAGCTGCGCGGGCGCAGCCTGGGCAGGGTCGCCATCTGCGCGCGCGACTCGACCTGGAAGACGCCGACCGAGTCCGCGCGCGCGAGCATCTCGTAGACCTCGGGCTCGGCCAGGTCCAGCGAGTGCAGCTCGACGGTCTCGCCTTTGTGCTCGCGCACCAGGTCGATCATGTAGTGCAGCGCGGAGAGCATGCCGAGGCCGAGCAGGTCGAACTTCACCAGATCGATGGCAGCGCAATCGTCCTTGTCCCACTGCAGGACGCTGCGGCCGGGCATGCGCGCCCATTCCACCGGGCATACGTCGGCGATCGGCCGGTCGCAGATCACCATGCCGCCGGAGTGGATGCCCAAGTGCCTGGGCAGGCCCTCGATATCGGCGGCCAGTTCCAGCACCTCGGCGGGGATGTCGGTGTTCGTCTCGGCGCCGACGCCCGTCCAGCGGCTCACCTGCTTGCTCCACGCGTCCTGCTGCCCGGGTGAAAACCCCAGCGCCCGTGCGGCATCCCGGACCGCGGACTTGCCGCGGTAGGTGATCACGTTGGCCACCTGCGCGGCGTATTCGCGGCCGTACTTGCGGTAGACGTGCTGGATGGCCTCTTCGCGGCGGTCGGATTCGATGTCGACGTCGATGTCGGGCGGACCGTCGCGCTCCGGGGAGAGGAAACGCTCGAACAGCAAGTGGTTGCGCACCGGGTCGACATTGGTGATGCCGATGGCGTAGCAGACCGCGGAGTTGGCCGCCGAACCGCGACCCTGGCACAGGATGTCGTTGTCCTTGCAGAAGCTGACGATGTCATGCACCACCAGGAAGTAGCCGGGGAACTCCAGCTTGTCGATCACCGCGAGTTCGTGCTCGATCTGCCGGTAGGCCTCCGGGTTCTGCTCGGGGGTCCCATAGCGCGCCGCGGCGCCCGCCATGGTGAGCTCGCGCAGCCAGGACTGTTCGTCGTGCCCGGCGGGCACGTCGAAGGGCGGCAGGTGCGGCGCGATCAGTTGCAGGTCGAAGGCGCATTCGCGGGCCAGGGCCGCCGCGTTCGCCACCGCCTGCGGGCAGTCGGCGAACAACCGCGCCATTTCCGCCCCGGACCGCAGGTGCGCGCCGCCCACCGGGGCCAACCAGCCCGCTATCTCGTCCAGGCTCTGCCTGGCCCGGATCGCCGCGAGCGCCATGGCGCGGCGACGCCGGCTCGGTGCGGCGAAATGCGCTCCGGTGGTGGCGAGCACGGGCAGGCCGACGCGATCGGCCAAGGCGATCAGATGCGCGTTGCGCTCGTCGTCCTCCGGGATGCCGTGCTGGGTCAGCTCCACGCTCACCCGGTCGGCGCCGAAGCGGTCGGTCAGCTCACGCAGCGCGGCTTCCGCCCGTTCGAGGCGGGTGCTGCCGGTGCGCAAGTCGAGCTCGAGCGCCTGACGCAGGTGTCCCTTCCGGCACCCGGTCAGGATCTGCCAGTGCCCCTCGGCGGCCGCGGTGAGAGTGTCGAGGTCGTAGCGCAGGATGCCTTTCTCCCCGGCGGCCATGTGCGCGGCGGCGATCTCGCGGGAGAGCCTGCGGTAGCCCTCCTGGCCGCGGGCCAGCACCAGCAGGTGCGGCCCGGCCGGGTCCGGCGCGCCGGTGCGCGGCGCCGAGTCGGGGGCGACGGCGTGCCCGCTCGCGGAGCCGGGAACGCGCGGCTCGGCGGCCGTGCCGAGGGACAGCTCGGCTCCGAAGACGGTGGGCATTCCCCATTCCCTGGCCGCCTCGGCGAAGCGGACGGTGCCGTAGAAGCCGTCGTGGTCGGTGAGCGCGATCGCCGTCAGGCCGAGCCGCACCGCCTCCTCCACCAGCTCCTCCGGTGGGCTGGCGCCGTCCAGGAAGCTGTAGGCCGAATGCGCGTGCAGCTCCGCGTACGGGACCGGCGGCGCTTCGGCGCCGCGCACCGGCTCGGCGCGGTACTCGCCGCGCTTGCGCGACCACGCCGGGCTGTCGCCGCCGTCGCCCGGATACATCGCGTCGGGGTTGGTCCGCCCGGGCCGCCCGGACAGCACCCGCTCCATCTCCGCCCAGCTGGGCGGACCGTTGCCCCAGCCCACGACTCACCTCCTCGCCTCGAACATACATTCGATAAGCGACGATGTACAGGCAGGTCAGGCCACTGACAGGCGCTCGACGGAACCGGCGGCCAGCGCGGCCTCGACGCCCTTCAGCCGAGCGCGGATGAGCGCACCGTAGGCGTCGGAGGCGAGAACGTCGAGATGCCCGCGAGCGATCGCCAGTTGCATCCTGGCCACTTCGAACTCGCCGACCCGGCGATGACTGTCGGCCAGGTTGAGATAGAGCGAGGGCAAGAAACCGCGCAGCCCTTCGTCGAGCGGCACGCCGGGGCCGAACACCGCGGCCAGCGCGCGCTGATCCCAGCGCAACGCCTCGGCGGGCTCCTCTTGGAGATCGGCGAGATGATGGGCGACCACACAGCGCTGCAACGCTCCGCCGCGTTCGCCGAGTTCGTCCCAGAGCTTTTCCAACGCCCGTCGCCCCGCCGCGGGGTCGACGCCACCGAGCCGCACCGCGGCAAACACCTCCGCCATCCGATCGTCCGACATGCGGTGAAGTATCGCACATATGTTCGAACGTTTCGAGAGTTGTTCGATGCGTTTCGCGCACCCGAAAACCCCACGCCCGAGCGGTTCTCGGACGCGCCGATACAGGCGCGCCGATGGGGGATATACCGATCCGAGTGTGACCGGGGCCACTTGGCAGCGAACTTACTTCGGAGTAAGTTCATCGCCACCAGACCTGCAAAGGAGCAGCGATGACCGACGCATCCGCTGAGCCCACCCGGCGCCGCGACCGCGACCTCACCGGACGGCACGTCCTCATCACCGGAGCGTCCTCCGGAATCGGCCGGGCGGCGGCGGTGGCGGTCGCGGGCAAGGGCGCCACCGTCTTCCTGCTCGCGCGCCGGGGCGAGGAACTCGCCGCCGTCGTCGACGAGATCCGGGCCGCGGGCGGCTCGGCCTACGGATACTCCTGCGACGTCACCGATACCGGCTCGGTCGACCACGTGGTCGAGACCATCCTGCGCGAACACGGCCACGTGGACATGCTGGTCAACAACGCGGGCCGCTCGATCCGCCGCGCCATCCACCGCTCCACCGACCGGCTGCACGACTTCGAACGCACCATGGCCGTCAACTACTTCGGCGCGCTGCGGCTGACGCTGGCCCTGCTGCCGCGGATGCGGGAACGCAAGTTCGGGCACATCGTCAACATCAGCAGCGCGGGCGTGCAGATGGCCGTGCCGCGGTTCGCGGCGTATCTGGCCAGCAAGGCGGCGCTGGACAAGTTCACCGAGGTGGCGGCCGTCGAGACCATGGCCGACGGCGTCACCTTCACCACCATCCACATGCCGCTGGTGCGCACGCCGATGATCACCCCGAGCGGTGACCAGGGCCCCGCGGAGTCCCCCGAGTGGGCTGCGGCGACCATCGTGCGCGCGCTGACCGAACGGCCCAAACGCATCGACGTACCGCTGGGCACCATCGCCGAATACGGCGCGCTGCTCGCCCCGAAGATCCGCGACCGCGTCCTGCACCGCTACTACCGCTCCCTGCCCGACTCCCCCGCGGCCAAAGGCGAACCGAACGCGCCCGGCGAGCCGGCCGACCCCACTGCTGCGCTCCCCGTACCCCGCACCCGGTCGACCGCGCGCCGCGTCACGGGTACGGCCTTACGCCGCGCCGCCCGCTGGGTGCCCGGCACCCATTGGTGAACCGAAAGAAGGTCAGCCCGCCAGGAACGGCCGGACGGCGGCGGCGAACTCCCAGTAGCGGTCGCGATGGATGCTGTGGCCGCAGGTGAAGGTGGCGACCGTGCAGTCCGCGAGGCCGGCTTGCAGGCCGGTGAGCTTCTCCGGATCCACCATGCCGCCCGGGCCGCCGCACAACACCAGGGTGGGTGCGGTGATGTCGGAGAGCCGGTCCCACCACTCCGGGTTCGGCTTGCGGAACTGCTCGAGCGCCGTCTTCGTCATGGAGCGGTCGAACGCGAGCACCGCGCGCGGGTGCCGGACCAGGCTCGAGGTGGCGTGCCAGAGTTCGGGCACGGTGGGAAACCGGCGGGTCAGACGCACTTCCTCGGCGCCGGACTGCAGCGGAAGCGGGCACTCCTCCATGACCAGCCTGCGCACCAGTTCCGGCCGCTCCTGCGCGACGCGCGACACCGCGTAACCGCCGAGCGAATGCCCGACCAGGTCCACCGCGGGCAGCTCCAGATGGTCGCACAGGCGCAGCAGATCGTCGCCGAAGTCGTCGAAGAGATAGGAATCGGCGTGTGAGCTACGGCCGTGTCCGCGGAGATCGGGGATGATCACACGGCGTCCGGACCGCACCAGAACGCGCGCGAACCGGTCCCACGTATGCCCGTCGCCGCCCATCCCGTGCACCAGCAGCACGGGGATGTCGCTGACCGCGCCCACCCCCGAGTCCCGATAGGCGATCCGCACGTCTCCGAATGTCACCTGGCCCAGCGTCAGATCCACGACCAACGAGGATACCGGCAGTCATGCGCCGACTCCGCGCGGTGTAGCGCTGATCACCCACCGCAAAGACGCAGTTCGAGTGGTACTTTGCCGGGACAGGCAGCGAGACGTCACGAACTGCGATGTCCCCGTCCGTATTTCGAGTAGCTCGGAAAATGCCTGGCGCGGGCGCGAACTCGGAACAATACTCGCCGCATGCCCTCCTTCGCCGATTTCGACCGCCGCGACTACCGCACCGTCGACGTCGCCACGGGGTACGACGGCTGGGCGCCCACCTACGAGCAAACGGTCCTGGACGAAATGGATCTCGCCCTGCTCGGGCGATTGCACCTGGACCTCGGCCGAGTACGGCGCGCGGCCGACCTCGGTTGCGGCACCGGCCGAACCGGAACTTGGTTGCGAGAGCGCGGGTTAACGCACATCGACGGGGTCGACGTGAGCCAGGGGATGCTGGCGTTGGCCGCCGAACGCGGCGCCCACACCACGCTGACCCGCGCGGACGTGCGCGCCACGGGACTGGCGGGCGGCGCCTACGACTTGGTGATCGCGTCACTGATCGACGAGCACCTACCCGAGCTTGCGCCGTTCTACGCGGAGGCATGGCGGCTGGCCGCGCCGGGCGCGCGATGCGTACTGGTCAGCTACCACCCGCAGTTCATCATGGTGTCCGGAATGCCGACGCACTACACCGACCCGTCCGGTGAACCGGTGGCGATCAGCACCCACTTGCACTTGATCAGCGAGCACCTGACGGCAGGCCTGGCCGCGGGCTGGGTGCTCACCGAAGTAGCCGAGGCCCTGGTGGACGACGCCTGGCTGGCCCGCAAGCCGAAATGGGCCGCGTTGCGCGGCCATCCGTTCACGCTGGCGACGGTGTGGTCGCGCCCGGAGTAGTCCTCAGTCGTAAAGCCCCTCGGCGCGCCAAGTTTCGTCGTGATAGATCAGCAACAGCACTTTGTCTGCGGCAGGGGCGTCGTCGAGTTGGACCTGTGCGCGGGCGGTGTACTCCGCGTCGCCCGAATCGGGCGCCCACCAGCGTTCGTCCACCGGCCACGGGCCCGCCCAGCCGGTCAGCCGCCACTGTTTGCTTCCCCATCGCAGCAGTGCGGGGTCGGCGTCGAACAGGGCGCGGTCGGTGACTTTGACGAGCGCGCCGTCGGCGGCTTCCAGCCGCACCAGCGGACGGTTCAGCAGGATCACGGCGGGGGCGGGCTCGGGCAGCCGCCCCGGCCAGGGCTGCGCCGGGTCGGCCGCGGGAACGAGTTCATCCCCCAGCGTGACCATGGTGATGCGGTCGGCGGGCCCGCGCCCGCCGCTCAGGACGCCGACCCGCACCGATTCCCCGCCGAGCAACCCCTGAACCCGGATCAACGCACGACGGGCACGCTCGTCCTCTTCCCCGTCTCCACCCCACAATCCGAGTTGCAGCGCGCCCGCCGTGATCACCTCGACGGGTTCCAACCGCAGCACGGTGATCGGCGCGGTGGGTCGCGCGCCGTCGCGCCGGGTGAGCCAGCCGTCCAGCTGCCAGCGCACCCGATCGGCCGTGCCCTCCGGGGTGAGCGGCTCGGCGCAGCGCCAGATCCGCGAAAGATCTTCTCCAGCCCCGGTTTCCGCGTGCACCGAAAGTCTCGTGCAGGCCAGCCCGGCAGCCGCCAGCGCGCTGTGCAGCCGGGTGGCGAGCAGGCGCCCGGCGAAGGCCGCCGCGTCGACCCGCTCGATCGGCGGATCGCAGCGGTACTCCACCACCAGATCCGGCGGCGGCTGCCGCGCGGACGGCGGACGCTCCGGCTCGGCCCTGGCGCAGCGATGCGCGAGCACGGCGTCGGTCCCGAACCGGGAGGCGACCTCCGCCGCCGAGAGCGCGGCGAAATCCCCGATCCGGCGTAAACCCAAGCGGTGCAGCAGATCGACCAGATCGGCGCGTTCCGGGGCGGCCAGGCTCGGCTCGACCGCGAGTTCCCCGACCGGCAGCGGTGCGAGGAAGCGCGCTCCCGCCCCCGCGGGCACGATCGCGGCGCGCCGGGCGGCGATCACCGCCGTGGACAGCTCGTCGGCGATCCCGATCTGTGCCTCCGCCCCGGCCGCGGCCACCGCGTCGACCAGCCGTTCGGCCGCCGCCTCCTCGGACCCGAAGAACCGCGCCGCACCTCGCGCGGCGAGCACGAGCAACCCGGGGCGCAGCACCTCCACCCCGGGCACCGTCGCGGCCACCGCCGCCACCACCGGTTCGAACAGTCGCGCGTCGCGATCCTGATCCTGTTGCGCGAGGAACAGCTCGGGACACCGCGCCTGAGCTTCTCGGCGTTTCAGGCCGCGACGCACCCCTTCGGCTCGCGCGATCGCCGAACAGGCCACTACCCGGTTGGCGAACAACACCGCCACCGGCCGCGTCGCGGGCAGTCCCGCCACCGCCGCCGCGGCGACCGCGGGCCAGTCCGGGCACCACAGGGCGAGCACCCGCTTCGACCCCGGCCGGATCACGGCGCCGCACGACCTTCCACCATCCGCGGTTTCCGGAGACCAGCGCGTCCGCGCGAACGCCCTGCTCCGGCGGAACGGGCCGGGGCATCGCCCGACATGCACTCGGGAGCAAGATCATCCCACCGGACCCTCGCGCGCTCGCTGCCGCCCGCCCGCACCCCTGGATCGCGCCTGCGGCCGTCGCGGCCGGCCGTGCCGAAACGTTCGGTCGGCGCGCCGGGCCGGATCGGCTCCCGGCAGCGGTGAGCAGGAGTCGTCGAGACGCCGGGGAAAGCCGCGGAGCCCGCAGGCACACTCACGACACCGCCTCCTGTGTGTCGATGGCTTCGACTGTTCGAACGGCTTTTTCGCGCAGCACCCATTCCACACGCCCGGCGTTCGGGCACAGATCCAGCCGTCCGCGCCGCGGCGGTCCCGCCTTGCCACGCACCTCGACCGTCAAGCCGAGCGAACGCAAGCGTCCACGCCCGCGGCCGAGCCCGGCATACCCCGAGACGCGGGCGTCGAGCCGGAGGGACGCGCCTGGCCAGCGACCGTCGGCGACCACGAGGGTGGCGCCCTTGTTGCGGGCGCGGGCCGCGATCACCCGGCTGCGCGCGGGCGCGACGGCGCCGCCGCCGAGCCCGAGCACGACCAGGTCGAGCCCGTCGAGCAGCACCGCGGCCACCTCTACCGGGTCAGGGCCGGGGTCGGCGATCACGGCCAGCCGCCGCAGCTGCGCGCCCATCTCCACCGCGGCGAGCAGACCGAGCCGGGGCATGCCGACCACTGCGGCATGCCCACCACCCTCGGTCACCGCGGCGAGCAGACCGGCCAGCAGCGAGTTCGCCCCCGTGTACGCCACGACGGAACCCTTGGTCAGGCCACCATCGGGCAACAGCGGCGCGAGCGCTGCGGGCACGGGCAGTGCCGCCCTCCGCGATCCGGTGCCGAGCGGCACCCGATGCGCCGCCGATTCTCCGCGACCCGGTACCGCGGCCATGCGTCTGCGCAGTTCAGCCAGCGATGGAGCGTCCCCCCGCCCACCACCGCGCGTCAGCGCGTCCCGATTCACCCCTCCCTGCGAGATCGCATCCGAACCCATCCCAACCACCTACTTCCCACGATGGACCCGAGGCGAAGCGTGCGGAGCGACCCTCGATTGGAGTGTCAGCACCGATCTAGCTATCGATTCGTATCGAATATACGTTCGATACCGACCCAGTAGAAACCGACCCCCGGGTTTCGTCAAGGGCGCAGTGCTTCGTGTCGCCCGAACGGTGCCTCGAGCGGATCCCGCCCTGCTCCACCAGGCCGGGCGCGCAGACAGGACCCGGCTCCGGCGGACGCGCGTCCTGTCCACGGGAAAGCGACCTCACCGGCAAACCGGGATCGCCCCGACTCCTCCCGGCAACCCATGCCGAGTGACGCGATTCCCGATGCGAGAACAGACGGGGCAGAATCCGGCGTGCGCCCGGCTACAGCACCGCAGCACCCGTTCATCGGTATGGTGTGTGGCACACATCCGACCCAGCGTCAGCAGGCGGCCTCGGCGTACGGCCGCGCCTGCTGTCTCGCCTATGCGCGAACACGAATCAGGCCAGCTAGCCTCATTTTCCGCTACCCTGCACCCGTGACCGAACGCGCTCGTCCCACTGTCGGCCCCCAGTATCTCGTCGCAGGCCGCTATCGCCTCCAGTCGAAGCTGGGGGGCGGCGGCATGGGCGCGGTCTGGCTGGCGCACGACCGCTTGCTCGACCGGGACGTCGCCATCAAACAGGTGCTCACCACGGCCGGGCTGGACGAGGAAGAGGCGAACGCCGTCCGCAACCAGATCATGCACGAGGGCCGGGTCGCCGCGAAACTCTCGCACGACCACGCGATCGCCGTCTACGACGTGGTGCTCGAAGCCGGTGAGCCCTGGCTGGTGATGGAGCACCTACCTTCCCGCAGTGTCGCGAAAGCGCTCGCGCTGGTCGACACCCTGCCGCCGATCGAGGTCGCGCAGATCGGCGCCCAGGTCGCCGACGCGCTGGCCGCCGCGCACGCGGTCGGCATCGTGCACCGGGATATCAAGCCGGGCAACATCCTCGTCGCCGATCGCGGCCCCGGCGTGGGCATGGCGAAACTCAGCGACTTCGGCATCTCCCGCGGTGCGGGCGATCTGTCCGACGAACCGGACGGTGTGATCACCGGCACCCCCTCCTACCTGCCGCCCGAGGTGGCGCGCGGGGCGCAGCCGACCAAGGCCAGCGACGTGTTCTCCCTGGGCGCCACGCTCTACACCGCGATCGAAGGGCAGCCGCCGTACGGCTTCGACGAGGACAGCGACGTCATCGTGCACCGCGCCGCCATGGCGCAGATCATCCCGCCGACCCGCAGCGGCGCGCTCACCCAGGCGTTGCTGCACATGATGGAGCCCGCGCCGCAGCGCCGCCCGACCATGGCCGAGGCGCGTGACGAAATCCTCACCGCCGCTTTCGGCCCCGGCACCGGACCGTACATTCTCGGCGCGCCCGTCCGCACCGAGGACGGAACCATCCCGTTCTGGGCCGCCCGCAATTCGGCGTCCGGCATCCGCAGCCCCCACTCCACGCCGCTCCCCCGCCCGCACCGCAACCATGTGGGCGCCACCGCGGCCGCACCTCCGCAGCGCGCCAGGAACCCGCAGCCGAGCAACGCCCCCTTGGCCATCGCCGTGGGCCTGCTGATCGGCCTGATCATCATCATCGCGATCATCGTCGCCGTCCTCTGACGTCCGCGCGCATCCAGCGGGTATGCGAGCGGCGGTCAGTCGATGCGGCGGCGGTGGGCCCAGCGGGTCAGGGCGTTGCGGTTGGACTGCTGAGTCTTGCGCAGCACGTTGGAGGCGTGCGTCTCCACTGTTTTCACGGAGATGAACAGGGTTTCGGCGATCTCGCGATAGGTGTAGCCGCGGGCGAGCAGGCGCAGCACCTCCAGCTCGCGCGGCGTCAGTGAGTCGAGTTCGGGGTCGAGGGGCGGCTCGGGCACCGGGGACCTCCCGGTGAACGAGTCCAGCACGAATCCGGCCAATCGCGGGCTGAAGACCGCGTCGCCGCCCGCCACCCTGCGGATGCCGTCGGCCAGCTCGGCCCCCGAAATCGTCTTGGTCACATACCCTCTGGCGCCGGCCCGGATCACCGCGATCACGTCCTCGGCCGCGTCGGACACGCTCAGCGCCAGGCACACCGGTCCCGGTTCGATGCCGGCCAGCACCGCCACCCCGCCGCCGTCGGGCATGTGCACGTCGAGCAGGACGACGTCCGGGCGCTCGGCGTTGATCCCGGCCACCGCCTCCGCCACCCCGCCGGCCTCCCCGACCACCTCCATGTCCGCCTCCCGGCTCAATTCGGCACGCACACCCGACCGAAAAACGGCGTGATCATCGACGAGAAAGACCCGCACGGTCACCTACTTCTCCTAACCGACCCATGACCCCCAACCGGTACCACACTCGTCCCCCACGCGCTCCGCGCAGACGTCACGTCCTCGCGTCCGCTGTGCTGACCGCGCGGAATCGAAGGGGCCGCGTCCTAGCGGGCGGTGCCCGCAGCGCGGGCGGGCTCTTCGTCCGTGGCGGGGCAACCGGAGTCACTGCGCGGCATGATGATCCGGACCTCGGTGCCGCGGCCCGGCGTCGACAGGATGTCCACCTGGCCCCCGCGGCGCTCGATCCGTCCGCGAACGGACTTGGCCAGGCCGCGGCGGTCTTCCGGCACGGACGCGAGGTCGAAGCCGGAGCCGCGGTCACGGACGAAGATGCTCACCTGATGCGGCTCCACCTCGGCGAACAGGTCGATCTCCGGGACGCCCGCGTGCTTCGCGGCGTTGACCAGCGCTTCCCTGCTCGCCCCCAGCAATGCGGTGAAGTGCTCTTTCGGCAGACCCGATCCGGAGCCGTCGATGTCCATCGACACGTCGCCGACGGTCACCGGCGCCACCTTCACGCCGTGCTGATCCTCCACCTCGCCCGCGATGGTGCGCAGGGCCGCGGCCAAGCTCGACTGCGCGGGGCCGGCATCCTCGAACAGCCATTTCCGCAGCTCCCGCTCCTGGCTGCGAGCCAGCCGCAGCACCTCCTGCGGGTCGTCGGCCTGGCGCTGGATGAGCGCGAGCGTCTGGAGCACGGAATCGTGCAGATGCGAGGCGATCTCCTCGCGTTCCTCGTTGCGGATGCGCGCGGCGCGCTCGGCGTTCAACGCGCGCATCATGCGCAGCCACAGCGGAACCGTCAGCAGCCCGGCGCCGACCAGCGTGACCGCGACCGCGAGCAGCGCCGATCCGAGCGAGCTCAGATCGATCCGAGCCAGCACCACCACGCCGAGACCGGCCACGATCAGCGTCGCACCGGCGACGATGCGCGACCAGGTGACCACCGAGGGCCGCGCGGGCATTCCGAGCAGCGAACGCGGCCCGTCGACGTCGTACTCCCGCCACACCAGCGCCGCACCGACCGCGACCACGATGATCGGCGCGATCACCTTCGCCGCCGTCCCGCTGAACACCCACGACACGGCGACCGCGAGGCCGAGCCCGAGCATGGCGAGCCCGATCGCCTGCCGCCGCTCCGCACCGGAGGGTTTCGCCTGGTCCGACCCGCCCGGCGAGAAGATCCACAGCAGCCCGTAGGCGACGATGCCCGCCCCGGCCAGCGCGGACAGCAGCACGAACGCCATCCGCACCTTGAACACGTCGACGTCCAGATGGTCGGCCAGACCGCCCGCCACTCCGCCGACGATCCGGCCGCCGGACCGGCGGACCATCCGCGCCTGCGGCGGCCCGGGAACCGTCGCGGGTCCCAGCCCGCGGGCAGCGTCGAACCCCCGAGTGTCGAACGCGGGAACAGACGGGTACATGTCTTCGATACTGCCCGACAACAGACCTGCCAGCCATCCGGATTCACCCTGATCTTGGGGGGCGACACCCGCGCCGACCAGGGCAGAAGCGATCCATCCCACCCGGACACAGGCATAGCTGAGTGATTGCTACATCAGTGGATCGGTCCAAAGTGTTCAGGCCGTTTTTCAGGGTTCCCCCCGATGCGCCGGTTCCGTGGCGCGGCACACCATGGGAAACATGACGAAAACGAGCTTCGGCGACCAGGTCCAGCAGATATGGCAGACCCGGCCGGTCCGATTGCCGCGACAGGGACCGATCGCGGGCGTCGCGGCGGGGTTCGCGCGCCGCTACGAGATCGACCCGGTGCTGGTGCGCGTCGCGTTCGTCGTCTCGACGATCTTCGGCGGCGCGGGCATGGTGCTCTACCTGCTGGCCTGGCTGCTGCTGAGCGCGGCGGGCGATCAGGCGTCCGCGGCCGAGTCGCTGGTCGGCAAGGGCCACAGCTCGCAGTCGCAGACCAAGACGATCGTCTTGATCGTGGCGCTGGCCATCGCGGTCAGCACGATGGGCCCGGTCGGTGTGGGTCTCGGCGGATCCGGCCTGATCAGCCTCGCGCTGATGCTGGCGGGCTGGTGGATGCTGCACCTGCGCACGCCCAACCCGCCGCCGGGAACCACCGAGGCGTTCGGCGGATTCGCCCCGGAGGGCGGGATCACCGCCACCGGCTACCCCGGCGCGGTCTTCCCCCCGGGGGCGCCCCGCACCGTCGGGGACATGTACGTACCGCCGACCAGCGTGTACACCCCGTATACGAAGCTGCCGGACGCCTACGTTCCGGAGGGGCCCGCCGCCGCGACGACGGTCCCGCTGCACAAGCCCGCGACCGACGACGCGACCGTGGTTCCGGAGGCGTCGGCAATGCCCGCCGCGGGGGCGGAGACGAGTTCGTCCGCCGACGAAAAAGGCCAGGCCGATTCGCCTACCGCGGTCGATGATCAGGGACCGGCTACGGCCGGCAGCGGGCAAGCCGAGGCAGGCGTCCGAACCGCGCCCGATACGACTGACCGGCGCGAATCGGTCGCCAGGACCTCACCCGATGGTCCGGTCGCCCTCGGCAAAGACGTTCCGGTGTCCGGGCCCGCCGCGAGCCCGCACCGCCCCATGGCCGCTCACCCCGCGATCATCGGCGGCTCGACCCCACCTTCCTGGGATCCGCTTGGCGTCGCTCCGCTCGCCTGGGACCTCCCGGAGCCGACGCCCGCCCGCACCGTCGTCGCCCCGCCGCCGAAGCGTCCCCGCTCCCGCCTGACCCCGGTGGTGATCGGGCTGGCCATCCTCGCGGCAGCGGGCGCTGGTGCGGCGGCGGCCTCAGGCGCGGAGTGGATGACACCCGGCCGGATCGCCGCGGCGGCGCTCGCCGTGATCGGCCTCGGCCTGGTGCTCGGGGCGTTCCTGCGGCGCGGCTACGGCCTGCTGGTGCTCACCGCGCCGCTCGCCGGGTTCGTGCTGCTCGCCTCCGCGGTCGGTCCGATCGAGTTCGAGCAGGGCGCGATGGGCGACCACACCTGGGCGCCGGCTTCCGTCGCCGACCTCGCATCGAACTACCGGGTGACCATGGGTTCCGGCACGCTGGATCTGCGGTCGGTGAAACTGACCGGCAATCGCACCGTTGACCTCGACGTCCGGATGGGCGAAGCCCGCGTCCTGCTGCCCGCGGAGATGACCGTCCGCACCCACTGCACGGCGACCATGGCCGAAGCGCGCTGCGTCGACGGCGTCAGCGGTCCGAATACCCCCGGCGCGCCGGTCCTCGATCTGAACGTCGACGTCCGCGCCGGAAACGTGGAGGTGCAGCATGGCTGATACCGAGCAGAAGGAGACGACCGATTCCCGCCGCGGCCCGGCCGCGTCGCTGCTCGTCGCGGGACTGCTGTCCCTCGCGATCAGCGTGTGGGCTTTCGTCGGCCCGGCGTCCTGGCCCGCGGCCAGCATGATCCCGATCGGTTGGATCATCGTGCTCGCCGCGATCGTCATCGGCATCGCGCTGGTGGTCTCCCCGCGCAAACGATCCTGAGCACGCCGAACGGCCCGTCCCCGCGACGGGCCGTTTCTCGTTTCATCCCCGAACGCCAGGCGAGCCGGACCACGTCCGACAGGAGAACCGAATGAACTCCGACAAACCCACCGACCAAGCACCTCCCCCCGCTCGGCCCACACCGCCGGATCCCCGTCCCGGCGCTTCGGGCGGCACACTCCTCGGCCACTTGATCCTGCACAGCGCCTTCCACCGTCCCCGCTGACCTTCGTCAGCGGGCTCGGTGACGAGCTACCGCCGGGCGCGCAGCCGGGCGATCACTCCCACTCGATGGTGCCCGGCGGCTTGCTGGTCACGTCCAGGACCACCCGGTTGACCTCCGCCACCTCGTTGGTGATGCGGGTCGAGATGCGTTCGAGCACCTCGTAGGGCAGCCGGGTCCAGTCGGCGGTCATGGCGTCCTCGCTGGAGACCGGGCGCAGCACGATCGGATGACCGTAGGTGCGGCCGTCGCCCTGGACACCGACGCTGCGGACCTCCGCGAGCAGCACGACCGGGCACTGCCAGATCTGCCCGTCCAGGCCGGCCGCGGTCAGCTCCTCGCGGGCGATCGCGTCGGCCTGGCGCAGCGTCTCCAAACGGTCCGCGGTGACCTCACCGACGATCCGGATGGCCAGGCCCGGACCAGGGAACGGCTGGCGGGCAACGATCTCCTCGGGCAGCCCCAGCTCACGGCCGACCGCGCGGACCTCGTCCTTGAACAGCAGCCGCAGTGGTTCGACCAGGTCGAACTCCAGGTCGTCGGGCAGGCCGCCGACATTGTGATGGCTCTTGATGTTCGCGGTGCCGCTGCCGCCGCCGGACTCGACGACGTCCGGGTAGAGCGTGCCCTGCACCAGGAACTCGACCTTCGGCGTCACGCCGTCGGCTTCGCCGTGCGCGAGCACCACCTCGCCCACCGCGTCCTCGAAGGAGCGGATGAACTCCCGCCCGATGATCTTGCGCTTCTCCTCGGGATCGGTCACGCCCTTCAACTCGCCGAGGAACTTGTCGACCGCGTCGACGGTCACCAACTTGGCACCGGTCGCGGCGACGAAATCCTGCTGCACCTGCTCGCGCTCCCCCGCACGCAGCAGGCCGTGGTCGACGAACACGCAGGTCAGCCGGTCACCGATGGCGCGCTGCACCAGGGCGGCGGCGACGGCGCTGTCCACCCCACCGGACAGCCCGCAGATCGCGTGCCCGTCACCGATCTGCTCGCGCACCGAGGCGACCAGCGAATCGGCGATGTTCGCCGGTGTCCAGCTGGAGGGGATGCCCGCGAGCTCGTGCAGGAACCGGCTCAGCACCTGCTGCCCGTGCGGCGAGTGCAACACCTCCGGGTGGTACTGCACACCGGCCAGCCTGCGCGCGCGATCCTCGAACGCGGCGACCGGAGCGCCCGCGGTGGTGCCCGTGACCTCGAAGCCGTCGGGGGCGTCGGTGACCGCGTCGCCGTGGCTCATCCACACCGGCTGGATAGTGGGCAGGCCGCCGTGCAGCAAACCGCCGTCGATGTTGAGTTCGGTGCGCCCGTACTCGCGGGTGCCGGTGTGCGCGACCGTGCCGCCCAGCGCTTGGGCCATCGCCTGGAAGCCGTAGCAGATGCCGAAGACCGGCAGCCCCAACTCGAACAGCCGCGGGTCCAGCTGCGGCGCTCCTTCGGCGTAGACGCTGGCCGGGCCGCCGGAGAGGATCACCGCGAGCGGCTGCTTCTCGGCGATCTCCTCCACCGTCGTGGTGTGCGGGACCACTTCGGAGAACACGCTCGACTCGCGCACCCGCCGCGCGATCAGCTGGGCGTACTGTGCTCCGAAGTCGACGACGAGGACCGGTCTCTGGGTTTGTGCCACCCATCCAGTTTAGTGAGCGGCCGAACGAGCGAATCATCGGCACAGCGGCTCGGGCGGCGGGCGAGCCGACCGCCCGAATCGTCACCCGGGGACCGGCTCGCTGGTTATCCTTCTGCTCGTGCCCTTCGCCCGCGCGATCGATGCCGACATCCATTACGAGGACAGCGGCGGGGACGGCCCGGTGGTACTGCTGGCGCACGAGTTCTTCATGGACCGCACCATGTTCGCCGCCCAAATGGCCGCGCTCGCACCGGAGTTCCGGATCGTCTCCTGGGATGCCCGCGGCCACGGCCGCACTCGGGACGAGGGCCTACCCTTCACCTACTGGACCGCGGCCCGCGACGCGCTGACCGTCCTCGATCATCTCGGCGCCGAGCAGGCCGTGGTCGGCGGCACCGCGCAGGGCGGGTTCACGGCGCTGCGCACCGCCTTGATCGCGCCCGAACGCGTCTCCGCGCTCATCCTGATCAGCACCGAAGCACACGGTCCCACCCCCGAGCAGTCCACCGCCACCCAGAAGTTCCTCGACGAGTGGTACGACGACGGCTCCCGCGAACGGGCCGTGCACCAGCTGGCGTCCTGGCTGATCGGCGACGACGAGTGGTATCGCTCGATCTGGACCCAGCGCTGGCTGGTGCGCGACCGGCGCGGCATCGAGGTGGCGGCGGGCTGCCTGCTCAGCCGCGATTCGGTGCTGGATCGCCTGCGCGAAATCGCTTGTCCCGCCTTGGTGATCCACCCCACGCACAGCGGCATGGACCGCGGACGCGCCCAGGAACTGGCGTACGGGTTGTCCGGCGCCACGTTCATCGAAATCGCCGAAGCACGACTGGCCGTCACGATGACCCACCCCGAACCGGTGAACCACGCGATCCAGCAATTCCTGCGCGCCAGAACGAAACCCACTCGCGTACGGTGAAACCATTCACGTGATGAGTCATCGAAACCGTTACACCCCAACCCCGAACGAAGCATGCTCGAGATCGGTAGTACGCAACCATGCCGCGATCTTCGCGGTGCACAAACGGTCCGAATGCCTTCCCCGACTGCGACCGTGGCACCGGGCTGACACCGTGCGATGACCAGCCCTGCACGCCCTCTCAGCCACTAGGCGACCACCGGAGAAGCGAGTCTTACGAGCGCCGTTCGCGGCCCGGCTCGCGTTCCAGCGGTCGAAGCGCATGCGCCGCAGGCGCGAGTCTCGACCGCTGGAACGCGGGCCATCCAGGGGCCGCGAACACGCAGCGCCGCAGGCGCTGCAAATCAGACCCAGCTCAAGCGCGAACGCTCAGGCCGACCTTCTGGAACTCCTTCAGATCCGAGTAACCGGCCTTCGCCATCGAGCGGCGCAACCCGCCGACGAGATTCAGCGAGCCGAACGGATCGTCGGACGGACCGAAGAGCACACGCTCCAGACTCGGGCGCACGGTCTCGCCGACCGGCTCGCCACCGAGATCCCACGGATCGTCGACGTGCAGCAGCGATCCACGCGGCACCGACGGATGGGCGGCCGCCGACGGCCAGTACCAGCCACGGCCGGGCGCCTCGGCGGCCACGGCCAGCGGGACTCCGAGCATGGCGGCGTCTGCGCCACAGGCGATCGCCTTGGCCAGCTGCCCCGAGGTGGCGACGTCGCCGTCCGCGATGACGTGCACGTAGCGGCCGCCGGTCTCGTCCAGATAGTCGCGGCGCGCGGCGGCGGCGTCCGCGATCGCGGTGGCCATCGGCACGCCGATGCCGAGCACCTCGCCGGTGGTGGTCGCCCCGGGATAGGAGCCGTAGCCGACGATCACGCCCGCCGCCCCGGTGCGCATGAGGTGCAGCGCGGTGCGGTGATCGCTCACGCCGCCCGCGACCACGGGCACGTCCAGCTCGGCGATGAAGGTCTTGAGGTTCAGCGGCTCACCGTCGCCGACATGCTCGGCGGAGATGATCGTGCCGTGCACGACGAGCAGGTCGATGCCCGCCTGCAGCAGCGCAGGGGTGAGTGTGCGCGCGTTCTGCGGGCTCACCCGCACCGCCACGGTCACACCGGCGGCGCGAACTTGCGCGACCGCGGCGGCGAGCAGATCCGGCTGCATCGGCGCGGCGTGCAGTTCCTGCAGCAGCGCCACCGCGCGCTCGTAACCGCCCTTGCCGACCAGCTCGAGCAGCTGGTCGATCTTCGCGCCGACGTCCGCGTGCCGCGCCCACAGGCCCTCGCCGTTGATCACACCGAGACCGCCGAGGCGGCCGAGTTCGATGGCGAACTCCGGCGACACCAGCGCGTCGGTGGGATGCGCGAGGAACGGGATCTCGAAGCGGTAGGCGTCCAGCTGCCAGGACAGCGAGACCTGCTTCGACGAGCGGGTCCGGCGCGAGGGGACGATGTCGACGTCGTCCAGCTCGTAGGTACGCCGGGCGGTCCGGCCCATGCCGATCTCCACCATGTCGCGCACGCGAAATCTCCTTGTCTAATTTGCAGCGCCTGCGGCGCTGCGTGTTCGCGGCCCTCTTATGGCTCGTGTCCGAGCGAGCGAGACTCGCGCCTGCGGCGCACGCGCTTCGCCCGCTCGCACACGAGCCGGGCCGCGAACGGCGCTCGTAAGACTCGCGCCTTCAGTGGTCACTTGTGGGGGCAGGCGGGCAGCACAGAGCACCGCCGACTGCCGCACAGCTTGCTCACCGCCACAGTTGATGGGCAAGCTCCATCATGCACGGACCGGTTGGTCCTGTACATGAACCTAGTGGGCTAACCCCGTCCGGTGTAGTTAGGGGCCTCGACGGTCATCGTGATGTCGTGCGGGTGGCTCTCCTTGAGGCCCGCCGCGGTGATCTGCACGAACTGGGCCTCCTGCAGATGCGCGATCGACTGCGAACCGGTGTAGCCCATCGCGGCGCGCAGACCGCCGACCAGCTGGTGGATCACCTGGTTGACCGGGCCGCGGAACGGCACCCGGCCCTCGATGCCCTCGGGGACCAGCTTGTCCTCGGCCAGCACGTCGTCCTGGAAGTAGCGGTCCTTGGAGAACGACTTCGCCTGGCCGCGCCCCTGCATGGCGCCGAGCGAACCCATGCCGCGGTAGCTCTTGAACTGCTTGCCGCCGACCAGGATCAGCTCGCCCGGCGACTCGGCGGTGCCCGCGAGCAACGAGCCGAGCATCACGGTGGACGCGCCCGCGGCGATGGCCTTGGCGATGTCGCCGGAGAACTGGATGCCGCCGTCGGCGATCACCGGGACGCCCGCGGGCTTGCAGGCGGCGACCGCCTCCAGGATCGCGGTGATCTGCGGCGCGCCGACGCCCGCCACGACACGGGTGGTGCAGATGGAGCCGGGACCGACACCCACCTTGACCGCGTCCGCCCCCGCTTCGACCAGGGCGGCCGCACCCGCGCGGGTGGCGACGTTGCCGCCGACCACCTGGATCCGATCGCCGACCTCGGCCTTGACCTTGGTGACCATCTGCAGCACCTGCGCCTGATGCCCGTGCGCGGTGTCCACCACCAGCACGTCGACGCCCGCGTCGGCCAGCGTCATGGCGCGCGACCAGGCGTCCGTGCCGACGCCGACCGCGGCGCCGACCAGCAGGCGGCCGTCCCGGTCCTTGGTGGCGTTGGGGTACTGATCGGTCTTGACGAAGTCCTTGACGGTGATCAGGCCGCGCAGGCGCCCGTTGCCGTCGACGATCGGCAGCTTCTCCACCTTGTGCCTGCGCAGCAGCCCGAGCGCGGCCTCGGCGGTCACACCCTCCTGCGCGGTGATCAGCGGGGCCTTGGTCATCACGTCGGCGACGCGACGGTTCTGGTCCACCTCGAACCGCATGTCGCGGTTGGTGATGATGCCCACGAGCGCACCGGTCTCGTCCACCACCGGAAGACCGGAGATGCGGAACCGGGCGCACATGGCGTCGACCTCGGCGAGGGTGTCGGTCGGACGGCAGGTCACCGGGTCGGTGACCATGCCGGCCTCGGACCGCTTGACCGTCTCCACCTGAGAGGCCTGGTCCGCCGCCGAGAGGTTGCGGTGCAACACGCCCATGCCGCCCGCGCGGGCCATGGCGATCGCCATCCGCGCCTCGGTCACCGTGTCCATGGCCGAGCTGACCAGCGGGGTGCGCAGGCGGATCTCCCTGGTCAGCAAACTGGAGGTCTCCACGGAGCTGGGGATGAGATCCGAGGCGGCAGGCAGCAACAGCACATCATCGAATGTGAGGCCGAGCATGGCGATCTTGTTCGGATCGTCGCCACCCGTAGGAGGGCGGACTGCGATTCGTTCGCCCGATACGGGATTACTCATTCGGATCGACCCCTCCTGGACGTCGATAGCGACCGGCGCCGGGGTAACCGGCGCCGTGACGGCTGATGGGATGGACGTGGGTGCGGCGGCGGTGCGGTCGGGACCCGCCGTAGCCTGTGCTCCATGGTATCTGTCCGGTGAACTCGCCGACGAAGTGAGGCCACCACCGAAACTGGCAGGCCGCATAGCTGGCGCAGACCACCCTGTTCTGCGTACCGTGGGGATGTGCGTGACCATCTACCACCTGGCTTGCCGCCGGATCCGTTCGCCGGAGACCCCTCCGACCCGTCCGCCGCGCTCGACGCCATCGAGCCCGGCGAACCGCTGGATCCCCACGAGCGCCTTGCGGTCGAGGAGGATCTCGCCGACCTCGCGGTGTACGAGGCGCTGCTGGCCCACCGCGGTATCCGCGGACTCGTGGTCAGCTGCGAAGACTGCAGGCAGGACCACTACCACGACTGGGACATGTTGCGCGCCAACTTGCTGCAACTGCTGGTCGACGGCACGGTCCGCCCGCACGAGCCCGCCTACGACCCGACGCCGGAAGCGTATGTCACCTGGGACTACTGCCGGGGATACGCGGACGCCTCGATGAACGAGGCCTTCCACGGCGACGGGTTCGACGGATTCGACGGCTGAAACCGGACCGACCAAGACGCACGCGGGCCTTGTGAGGCGCGCGTACTCGACGCTTGCCACTGTGATTTTCGACGCACACGATCACTTCGACAAGCCGAAGGCGGCGTTCTCGAGCGGGCCGACCCGCCGATGAAGCACGCTTCGCTGGGCCTAGCCGGGGAAGACCTGCTCCAGGAAGACAAAAAGCCGACCGCCTGGCTGGCGATCGGTTCTTGCCTTGCCCGATATTTCTTCTGTCAGCGACCGGGTGGCACGAACGAGCCCGGGTTGGGGATGACCGGCACGCTGAAGGTCGGCGGCTGAATGTTGGTGCCGGTGTTGCCCTGTGTCGGTGCGGTGGGCGGCTGCTGCTGCGGCGCCGTCGGATTACCGGTGTCTCCCGTGGGTCCGCCCGTTGGCGGCGGCTTGACCTCCGTGACCGGCGGTTCCTGCGGCGCCGTCGGTTCCACCGTCGCCGGCGGCTGGGTGGTCACCGGCGGGGCCGTGGTCACCGGCGGCACCGTGGTCGGCGCATTGCCGTTCGTAGTTCCGCCGTTCGGAGTCCCGCCGTTGTTCGATGTTCCGCCTCCGTTCGGAGCGGTCGCATCAACGGTGGTGGACGGCTTCGTCGGCTCACCCGGCTGCTGCACGATCGTCGAGCCCGTCGACGAGCCGGGCTTCGTGGTCGCACTGGTGCCCGGGGTCGCGCGCGGATCGGTGGTCTTGGGCACCGTCGCCTCGAGCTGGTCGGCCAGCTCCTTGTTCACCTTGCGCAGCTCGGCGAGCAACCGCTCCCACTCGGCCATCAGGTCGGCGCGCTTCTCCGGATCGCTGACCTGCGCGGCGTTCTCCTTGGCGCGCTCGAGGCGCACCTTCGCCTGCGACGGGTTCTGCGTGACCAGTGTCGACGCCTCGTTCAGATCGTCGCCCGCACGCTGCACCACCGTCGTCTGGGCCTGCTCGCTGAACACGACCTCCTTGACCCGCCATAGCGGATCGCCCGGTTCCGCGTTGTACGAGAACGCCGTCATACCGCCGATGACCAGGGCAAGCGCGGCCGCGGCGCCCATGATCGGACGGACAAGCCGCAGCCGCCCGCCGTTGTGCGCCCCGATGCGAACCTGCCGCGCGCCGATCTCCTGGTTGACCGCGGCCACGATCGCATCCAGGTCCGGTTCGGCCGGCATCGGAGCCTCGAGCAACTCCGCTCGCCAATCCGCGAGCAACGTCGCGAGCTGATACTCCTCGGCGCTGTCGGTGTGCACCGGACCATCGCTGGCGATGGCATCGATCAGAGCATCGTCGCGGCGTACCGCGGCGATGTCGACCGGGCCGGTGTCACCGGACGCCTCGGCGTAGGGACCGCTGTTCCGCGATCCAAGCCGCGCCTTCCAGTCACCCCGACCGCGCTCGCCATCCCTAGCCATACATTTCACCTGCCCTCGCCACTTGTGACTTGAGTTTCGCGAGTGCCCTGTGTTGGGCCACCCGTACCGCACCCGCCGTACTGCCCACGGCGACTGCGGTTTCTTCCGCTGACAAACCCATGACCAAGCGCAGGATCAAGATCTCTCGATGCTTCTCGGGAAGCGTCGCGAGCAGACGGTTCATCTGCCTGCTCGTCTCGGATTCGAGAGCTCGTTGTTCCGGTCCCTGGTCGGTGGATATGACATCTGGTACTTCGGCCATCGCCTCCGCCTTGTTACGGGCGGCGTTGCGATGTGCGTCGGCGACCTTGTGCGAAGCGATTCCGTAAACAAAGGCCATGAAGGGCCTGCCCTGGTCTTGATACCTGGGCAAGGCTGTCATCACAGCCAGGCAAACCTCCTGCGCAACGTCGTCCGCGGAGAGCTGCCCACGCTCCGCGGCTCCGATCCGCGCGCGGCAGTAGCGCACCACCAGCGGGCGGATCATCTCCAGTACCTGAGCTAAAGCGGATCTGTCGCCCTGCGCAGCGGCAGCGACGGCGAGGTCCAACTCTTCGCCCGTGTGCGTCATCGTCAGAGATATTCCTGGCGTTACAAAGTGGCACGGTCCGGTGACGACCAGTGCTTCCACCGAAGGGGCGGAACGGATCTAACAATAGCGACCCGTTGGCCGAAGCTGGGCAACACGGGGGACTCCGTGATCACCGCAGGTCGCCCAGGGGCCGCAACGCGCCGCCGGCGCGGCCGATGACGGCGGCGCACTCGGCCGCCTCCACCGCGGCGTTCTCCGCGCCCGATCCGGCGCGGAGCATGGCACATGCCCAGCGCAACGGCAGCAGCCCGTGCTCGCGGCACTGCTCGGCGACGTCCTCGGCCGAGACGCCGGATGCGCCGCGCGCGTCGCGCGCCACGTCGGCCGCGGCGACCAGCAGGCGGGACTTGACCTGATGGCGGACCGACGGGGATCGGTCGGCGAGTTCCAGCGCGCCCGCCGCGTGCTCCGCCGCCGACTCGAAATCCCCTGCCGCCAAGGCCGTTTCCGCGGACACCCAGCCCAGCCGGATCGCGGGACGCCAGCCCGCTCCGTACTGCCGTGCCGCCGACGCGCTGCGGCGCAGCAGCCGCGCGGCCAGCGCCGGCCGCCCGGTCCCGAGCGCGTCGGCGGCGAGCCCGGTGAGCGCGTCGCAGATCGCGTCGGCGCGGCTGGGAAGGTATCCGCCTGCTTCCGGCGGAGCGTCGCCCGCCGGCGCGGCCTCCGTCCCGGCGTCGGCGGTGAGGATCGTGGCGGCGGCCCGACCGTCGAACGCCGCCGCGCGCTCGTGCCAGCCGAGCTGACGCAGGAAAGAACCCTCCGTACTTCCCGCCAGTGAGAGGAGAACGGGGTCGCGGCTGTGGTTGCATACCCTTCGCAATTCGGCCCGCGCCGCGGCATAACGTCCCTGGCCGCCGAGGACCACCGCTCGATACCAACCGCCGAGCGCGTCCGAGGCGGGCGGTAGATCGGCGGCGGCGCGACCCGGATCGGCGCCGAAGGCGGCCTCGGCGAGGACCGCGACGTGAGGGTCTGCGAACGGAGCGGGCGCGAACACGGGCGCACTCTATCCTGTGCGCCGCGCGGGCCGGGACGACGAAAGGTGATCGACGACAGGCCGGCAACCACCGGGATTTCCCCCACCGGGCCGATGTTTCCATTAGGTAAATCTCGGCCCGGCAATCGCCGAGCGGCCGCGCCGGGAATTCATGCGCGTTTCGCGTAATTAACCTGCGCGCCCCGTTTCCGCCATCTTCGGATCCACGCGCCGGGAAGGCCGTCGGCCGCCGCGGTGACCGCTGTCATACGCGCGACGTCCGCACCGAAGCGGTGCCACGACACAGAAAACGCTTCTACCTGCGGAGATGCCAAGACGCCCAGCCCGTGCGGAAGCCACGGGCCTCCGGCCAACCGAACAGTATCGCCGGAAGCGGCGCGAAAAGTAAACAGTTCGGAGGTTAAATTTCACAGCGCGAGATTTGGAAAAGTGCTGCGTCGAACTATTGACGGAATTTCGCGGCTGGACCTAACGTAGCTCATCGCCACGGACGGCGCCGCGCGAAATTGCAGCGACCACGAAGGGCGAGCCCCCCGGGTACCCCCGCCGACCGGCGTCGTGGCCCACAACTGTTGCAGAACAACTGCTCGACAACGCTGACGAGCTCGCACCACGAGGAGTTCACCATGCCCATGCCGACCCACCTCCCGGGACCCAACGCCGATGTCTGGGATTGGCAGATGCGAGGATCGTGCCGCGGGCAGGATTCCGCGGTGTTCTTCCACCCCGATGGCGAACGTGGCCGAGCCCGCACCGCGCGCGAGATGCGCGCCAAGGAGATCTGCCGCACCTGCCCGGTGCTCATGCAGTGCCGCGCCCACGCGCTGAAAGTCAGCGAGCCCTACGGTATCTGGGGCGGGATGTCGGAGACCGAGCGCGAGATGCACGCGCGGCGCAACCGCCGCCGCATGGCCGTCTGAATCAATCCCTCCCATCCGCACGCCACCGGGCGTCGAATTCCTAGCAAACAACGGGCCACTGCAACACGCTTCGGCCGGGCCGCTCACGCGACACGGTGATCGGTTCCTCGCCGAGGTCGGCGCGTGGGTTCCGATCGTCACCCTCGATCGGCCGGCCGCCGAGCGAAGGCCGGAAACCGGGCATCTGCCGTTTCCGCGGCACGGCGCGACAGCGCTCGGCGTGTCACGGCGTGTCCCCTCCGAGATGTCCGGCATCTCGACGCTTTTCGCAACGCGGCACCGATGCGTGACGGACTCGCGGGCACCCCAGCGGAAGGGAGGTCATAGCGGCGCGCTACGGTAGTGACCGATGACACAGAATGGAGCGTTGTGACAACGCGGCCGTCGGCCGCAGAGGGCGACTCGTTCCGAAGAGAAGCCTTCCCACCCACGGTGGATTCTGCGGTTACGGCACGCGCAGCCGAAAGTATCGAGCTCGCCGCGCTTTTACATCGGTGCGGCCGAGCCGACCAGGAAGCATTCGCCGAACTGTACGACCGGACGTGTGCGCGCGTCTTCGGTCTCGTGTTGCGCGTCCTGCACGATCCGGGCTACGCGGAGGAGACCACGCAAGAGGTCTATCTGCAGATCTGGCGGATGGCCTCGACTTTCGATCCGGCGAAGGGTTCCGCGGTCACCTGGTTGATGACGCTCGCCCACCGGCGCGCGGTCGATCGGGTGCGCGCCGAGCAAGCCCACACCCAGCGCGAGGTCGCCTACGGCATCCGGGTGCTCGGCAACGAATTCGACGAGGTCACCGAGGAGGTCGAGCGCAGGTTCGAACAGCAGGCGGTCCTCGCCGGTCTCGCCACACTCACCGAAACCCAGCGAGAAGCCATCTCGCTCGCCTACTACGGTGGGCGCACTTATGCGGAGGTAGCCACCTACCTCGACGTAGGGTTGCCTACGGTTAAGTCCCGGATTCGGGACGGATTGACACGACTGAAGAAAAGTTTGGGGGTGACGTGAGATGAACGAACGCCAGATCGATCTCGCGCACACCGTCGCGCTCGGATCGATCGACGACGAAGACCATCAGGAAGTGCAGGAACTGCTCGACAGCGAGGACCCCGTGCTACGCGCGGAGTTCATCCAGGAAGTCAGAGACACGAAAGAAGCGCTTTCCGCTCTCGCCACAGCCACGGCGGCCCCTCCGCCGCCGTCGCTGCGTGCTCGCCTACTCGCGGCCATCGCCGCCGAACAGCCGCCGGTCGCCAGCTGAATCCGGCGTCCCGCCAGGTCTTCCCGCTCCGCGCGTTCGGGCCGAACGGCCCTGAATCGTCCCGCACAACCTTTCGGTTTCGCGGCGGACAGCGTGTCGAGCTCGGAACATTCTCGGTGTCGCCGGAAATCATGGCCGTGGCCTCTCGCCGGAACGGGCAAGGCCCCCGAACCACGCGGTTCGGGGGCCTTGCCGGTCGGATTGCCCGGCGCCCGGCTCAGTGCGCGTGGCCGTGGTGGCCGTGCTCGTTCTGCTCCTCGGCGGGCTTGTCGACCACTGCGCTCTCGGTGGTGAGCACCATGCGCGCGACCGACGCCGCGTTCACGACGGCCGAACGGGTCACCTTCACCGGGTCGACGACGCCGTCGGTGAGCAGGTCACCGTAGGTGAGGGTGGCCGCGTTGAAGCCGTCCTTGCCCTCGGCCACCTTGCTGACCACCACCGCGCCGTCCAGGCCCGCGTTGGTGGCGATCCAGTACAGCGGCGCTTGCAGCGCGGTGCGGACCACCTCGACGCCGACAGCCTCGTCACCGGACAGCGAGTCACGCAGCTCGACGAGCTTGCCCGCGGCCTGCACCAGCACGGTGCCGCCGCCGGGCACGATGCCCTCTTCCACGGCGGCCTTGGCGGCGCTCACCGCGTCTTCGACGCGGTACTTGCGCTCCTTGAGCGCCGTCTCGGTGGCCGCGCCGACCTTGATCACCGCGACACCGCCGGCCAGCTTGGCCAGCCGCTCCTCCAGCTTCTCGCGATCCCAGTCGGAATCGGTGGACTCGATCTCGCGACGCAGCTGCGCGACCCGCGCCTCCACGTCGGCCGCGGAACCGGCGCCGTCGATGATCGTGGTGTCGTCCTTGGTGACGACGACGCGACGCGCCTTGCCGAGCGCGTCCAAGCCCGCCTCCCGCAGGGAGATACCGAGATCCGGGTTCACCACGGTGCCGCCGGTGACCACGGCCAGGTCGTCCAGGAACGCCTTGCGACGGTCGCCGAAGAACGGCGCCTTGACCGCGACGGCCTTGATCGTCTTGCGGATCGCGTTGACCACCAGGGTGGACAGAGCCTCGCCCTCCACGTCCTCGGCGATGATCAGGACGGGCTTGCCGCTCTCGGCGATCTTCTCCAGCAGCGGCAGGAAGTCCGGCAGCGAGCTGATCTTCTCGCGGTGCAGCAGGACGAACACGTCCTCCAGGACGGCCTGCTGGCTGTCGGGATCGGTGACGAAGTACGGCGACAGGTAACCCTTGTCGAACTGCACGCCCTCGGTGACGACGAGCTCGGTCTGCAACGTCGAGGACTCCTCGACGGTGACCACGCCGTCCTTGCCGACGGTGGTCAGCGCCTTGCCGACCATCTCGCCGATCTCCTCGTCGCGCGAGGACACCGTCGCGACCTGCGCGATGGCCTGCTCACCGGAGACCGGGGTGGCCAGCGCGAGCAGCGCCTCGGAGACCGCGTCCGCGGCCTTGGCGATGCCGGAGCCGACCGCGATCGGATTGGCGCCGGCGGCAACGTTCTTCAGTCCGGCGCGGACCAGCGCCTGGGCCAGCACGGTGGCGGTGGTGGTGCCGTCGCCCGCGACGTCGTTGGTCTTGGTGGCGACGCTCTTGACCAGCTGCGCGCCGAGGTTCTCGAACGGGTCCTCGAGCTCGATGTCGCGCGCGATGGTCACACCGTCGTTGGTGACGGTCGGACCGCCGAAGGACTTCGCCAGCACGACGTGCCGTCCGCGCGGGCCGAGAGTGACCTTCACCGCGTCGGCGAGCTTGTCGACGCCGCGTTCCAGAGCCCGGCGAGCCTTCTCGTCGAACTCGATCTGCTTTGCCATGGAATTCGCTCCTGTAGTGGATTGCGGCGCTCCGGACCGCCTACGGGCCCGTCGCTCGCACCGCTGTGCCAATGAGCGGTGCTCCCGGGGCCCTTCGTGGTTACACAGGCTGCCGCCTACGGGCCCGTCGCTCGCACCGCGGGTTCAGTGCCGGGTGGGCGCCGAACGCGTTCCGCCCCGGGTCACGAGACACCGGGGCGGAACGCATGCGTGCCCGATCGGCTACTTGGTGACGACGGCCAGCACGTCGCGCGCCGACAGGATGAGGTACTCCTCGCCCTGGTACTTGATCTCGGTGCCGCCGTACTTGCTGTAGATGACGGTGTCACCCTCCTGGACATCCAGCGGGATGCGCTTCTCGCCCTCGTCGTCCCACCGGCCGGGACCGACGGCGACAACGGTGCCCTCTTGCGGCTTTTCCTTCGCCGTGTCGGGGATGACCAGGCCGGAGGCCGTCGTCGTCTCGGCCTCGTTGGCCTGGACGAGGATCTTGTCCTCGAGCGGCTTGATGTTCACGCTCGCCACGTTGAGCCCTCCACTTTCAGGGGATTCGGTCGTCCGGAACCGTTGTTCCGGACTCGTCGGTTGGTCACGATGCTGACCCTGCGCATAGCCCCGTCGTCGCGGGTGCCGGGACCCCTGCCCAGTGGTCAAGCTGCTGGCACAAGCACTACACACAGTGCCGACTAGCACTCTATACATGAGAGTGCCAGCGCTCAAGGCTGGGCGGTGCCAACTTTGCGCGGCGCGCCCGGCGACGCTCCGGGCTTGGCGATAAGTTCGGGGAAACAGTAACGTTCGGATAACGGATTGTGACACTATTGACGACGGTTGCGGTCCGGCCGCCAGGTTCGTCGCTCAGCGGGCGGCGGCGCGGCGGCGGAGGGGTACCACAGCGTCGCCGAAACTCGCAGCGCCGCAGCAGATCGTTGCACCACCAGCTTCACCAGAGAGCAAACACACGTGATCCATGGCCGGTCCCCGCGACCCACCCGGACGAGGGGCCGGTTCGTTTCCCGGTCCGGGTCGCGCGTCATCCATACGGCGGTCCGGCAGTCCATTCGAGATGGTCGGCGACACCATGACCATCCGCTCGAAGGGAGGTGAACATGCGAACGTCCCTCGGCATCTCGGCCGGGGCCGAGGTCGTGTGCTCGGCGTTGGTTTCCACCGCGCCGAACGGCATGCAGAGCTTCGACTACCGCGTCGTCTCGGCCGACGCGGCCCATTCCGATCTCGGTGACCTGGTGGCCTCCTCGATCGAGCTGATGACCACCCAGCTACCGACCACGCAGCCTCCGCGCGAGATCATCCGCCCGGCCGGTGGGCGTTTCGCGGGCGGGCCACGCGGCTTCGAGCCGATCACCGGGCACCCGCCCACCAGCGTCGCGGTCGCCTACCGCACCAAGGAGCAGGCGCAGATCATCCGCTCGGCCACCGGCAAACAGCGTGAGCTGCGGCTGATTCCGGAGGGCACCGCCGCGCTGACGTACCTGCGGCACACCGGCCTGCTGGACCGCTACGAGACGGTCGCCATCGTCGACCTCGGCGCCTCCGGGCTCAGCGTCACCGTCGCCGACCGGGCCGACGGCTCCCTGCTCCGTTCCGATCGCACCGCGACCGTCAGCGGCAAGGCGATCGACGAACTGATCTACCACCATCTGGTGGACCTGCACTTCGCCCGGCGCGGCACCCGCCCGAACCGCGGCATGCTCACCAACCGCGGCCGCGCGGCGAAGGAGCACCTGTCCATCGCGCCCGCGGTCACCATCGACCACGTCGCCGGGCGCCCGCTGAAACTGACCAGAGCCGATTTCGAAGAGTTGATCGCCGACCTGCTGCGCGACCTGGCGCGATTCGTCACGGCGGCGTTCGCCCGGGCGCCGCGCCAGCCGCAGGCGGTCGCGGTCATCGGCGGCGGCGCCAACATCCCCGCCGTGCTCGACACGCTCACCGCCGCGCTGGACGTCCCGGTGTTCACCGTGCCCGACCCCGAGGCGGTGACCGCGAAAGGCGCGGCCCTGGTGGCCGATTCGGCGCAGCCCTCGGTCTTCCCGGTGGGCGCGCTCGGCGGCGACGCGCCCGCGGGGACGGTCACCAAGGTGTTCGGCACCCTGGCCGGTGCGATCGTGGTGGTCGGACTGATCGTCGGTTACGGAGTCAAGACGTTCGCCCCCACCGCGGACGACGAAGTCTCCCCCGCCGGGACGACGAGCAGCGCCTCGCAACTGCCGACCGCGACGTCCGTACCGTCCGCCACCGCGGCGGCCACCACGCCGCACGGCCGCACGCCGGACAGCACCGGCAGCGCGCCGGCGACCACGGAACACGGGGCCCAGAGCACGACCGGCTGGCCGTCGGGCACGCAGGCGACCACGCCCACGCAGCCCACGCTGCGCCCGGATCCCAACCTTCCGCCCATCCCGTTCCCGGAGCTGTTCGGTCCGATGTTCGGGAACCCGAATGCGACACTGGGCGGTTCGCCCGCGCCGCAGTCGAGCCGGACATCGCCGTCCGCGGCGCCCACCGCCACGGCGCCGGGCACGAGTCCCACCCAGGCGCCCGCGCGATCGAGCCTGCCGCTTCCGCTGCGGGGCAATTCGGGATCCGCGTCGAATCCCGGACTGCTCGCACCGAACTGATCCGGCCGCACCTCTGCTACGCCGGTTCGCCACCCCGGCCGTTCGGCCGGGCCGCGCAGGTCAGCGGACCATGCTGACCGACACCGGCAGACCAGGGTCGGTGGCGACCGTCAGCGGGGAGGCAGCCGCGCCGCCGGCGATGACATGCGCGCCGAGCGCGGCGATCATCACGCCGTTGTCCGTGCACAACCGGGGCTTGGGCACCCGCAGGGTCAAACCGGCCGCCGCGCAACGCTCCTCGGCCATCGAGCGGATTCGCGAGTTGGCCGTAGCGCCGCCCCCGAGCACCAGCGTGCCGACGCCGACGTCCTGAGCCGCGCGCACCGCTTTCATGGTGAGCACATCCGCGACGGACTCCTGGAACGAGGCCGCGATATCGGGGATGGGCAGATCCTCCGCCGCGACGCCGTCGCGCTGGGCAGCTTCGACGTAGCGGGCCACCGCCGTCTTGAGGCCCGAGAAGGAGAAGTCGTAGCGCGGGTCGCGCGGCCCGGTCATGCCACGGGGGAAGGCGATGGCGCGCGGATCGCCGTTCGCCGCGGCGGCATCCAGCGCGGGACCGCCGGGGAAACCCAGCCCGAGCAGGCGTGCCACCTTGTCGAACGCCTCACCCGCCGCGTCGTCGACGGTGCTGCCCAGCTCGACGATCGGCTCGGACAGATCCGTGACGTGCAGCAGGTGAGTGTGGCCCCCCGACACCAGGAGTGCGACGCAGGGCGGCATCGGCCCGTGCTCGAGGGTGTCGACCGCGACATGCCCGCCGAGATGGTTCAGCGCGTAGAAGGGCACATCCCACGCCGCCGCATAGGCTTTCGCGGCGGCGACGCCGACCAGCAGCGCACCGGCCAGGCCGGGTCCGATGGTGACCGCCAGCGCGTCCGGCCTCGCGATGCCCGCGGCCGACAGCGCGCGGCGCATGGCGGGCACGATCGCCTCCAGATGCGCGCGCGAGGCGATCTCGGGGACGACGCCGCCGAAGCGCGCGTGCTGCTCGACGCTGGAGGCGACCTCGTCGGCGAGCAGTTCGCAGGTGCCGTCCGGGTGCCTGCGGACGATGCCGACACCGGTCTCGTCGCAGGAGCTTTCGATGCCCATGATGATCACGACAGCACCTCGTCCCGCGTACGCCACCGGTCGTCGCTGGTCAGCGCGGGTCGGCGCATCGTGTACGCGTCCGCGCCGCTGGGGTGGTAGTAGTTCTTGCGCAATCCGATGATGTGGAAGCCGTGCTTGGCGTACAGCGCGATCGCCGGGGCGTTGTCGGTGCGGACCTCGAGGAACACCGGTCCACCGCGCCGGTCCGCCTCGGCGAGCAACGCCTCCAGCAGGAGGGTGCCGACGCCGGCGCGATGACGGCCCGGATCGACGCCGATGGTGTGCACCTCCGCCTCGGGGTGTTCTGCGTCACCCAGCAGGGCGATACCGGCGTAGCCCACCATTCGCCCGTCCTCGTCCCGTGCGGTGATGTACCGGTTGTGCCGACCGGCCAGCTCGGACTGGAATGCCACGGCGGCCCACGGGTCGTCCTCCGGGAACAGCAACTGCTCCAGTTCCACGCAGCGCGTGATGTCGGCCGCCACCATGGGTGCGATCCGGATCGTCACGGACCTCACGCTCCCATCCGGTCGAGCCGGCGATAGGCGTTCTCGACCGCGTCCGGCCTGCGCAGGTACAGCGGAACCAGCGGCTCCGGCACGCTGCGCGACAGCAGGCCGGGCGCGGCGACGCACACCAATCCGGCGGGCGAGGGCGTCTCGGCGGGCAAGACCGGCAGATCGAAGAAGTCGACGTGCGAAGCGGATCCGGCGATCGCGGTGGCCTGGCCCGCGTCCAAGTCCGAGGGCTTGCAGACCTCCGGTCCCGCCACCCGCGCGCCCGCCCGGTACCGCGCCCAGTACACCTCGCGCCGCCGCGCGTCGGTCACCACGAGCAGCTCGGCTTCGGGCGACAGCTCGACCGGGGGCGGCACGGCCGGGTCGACGGCCGCGTCGGCGGCGATCGCGTCGAGGCTGCACACGCCGTACACCGGGATGCCGAGCGCGTCACCGAAGGCGGCCGCGGTGGCCATGCCGACCCGCAGGCCGGTGAACGGACCCGGGCCGACGCCGACCACGATCGCGTCGATGTCGGTTCTGGAACGACCTGCCTCTGTGAGGCATTCGAGGATCTGCGGCGTGAGCACCTCGGCGTGGGCACGGGGGTCGACCCGCACCCGGGAGGCGACGGTGCGTGCCCGGACGGGATCCGCCGCGCCGGCGCCCTGCTCCAGGTCCACCAGTCCCGCTGTGACGGCGGGTGTCGCGGTGTCGACGGCTAGTACAAGCATGATTGGGCCAACGATACCGGGTGGTAGGCGGCACCGATGCAGAGCTACCTGAGAGCTAACCCACCCATTCCCAGATCGCGGTGCGCACATCCGAATCCGGCTCGCGCGACAGCACGACGCGCAGGTGCCGCTCCGCGAGGTGCTCCACCACGCCGCGGCCCCACTCCACCACGACCACCGCCTGATGCAGGTCGGTGTCCAGATCCAGCGCGTCCAGCTCGTCCAGGTCGCCGCCGAGCCGGTAGGCGTCCACGTGCACCATGGGCACCGCCGGGCCGCCGCCCTCGCGCTGCCCGGCGCGGTGCTGGCGGGCGATGATGAACGTCGGCGAGCTGACCCGGCCCTGCACGCCGAGCCCCGCGGCGATGCCACGGGTGAGCGCGGTCTTGCCCGCGCCGAGCGGACCGTCCAGCACCACCAGGTCCCCGGCGCGCAGATTCGTCGCCAGTTCCCGGCCCAGTGCCTCGGTGTCGGCGACCGTTGGCAACACCCGATGACCCGGATCAGCCACGGGCCACCTCCGAGGCGTCTGCCGACGGGTCGATCGCGCCCGCCCGCACGAGCAGTCGATCCAGCGCGGCGTTGACGATATCCGGGTACTGCATATGCGGCATGTGCGCGGCGCCGTCCAGCCGGATGAGCTCGCTATCGGGCAGCGCGGCGGCCAGCGCCCGCGAATTGCGGAACGGGATCACCAGGTCGTGCCCGCCGCCGAGCACCAGAGCCGGAGTGCCCGCCAGCGCGGGCAACGCCGCCGACTCGTCGTGCAGCTCGATGGCCTGGAGGAACTTCACGATGGTCGCCACCGGCGTCTGGTCGATCATCAGCGTCGTGAAGCGCGACAGGGTCGGGCTCACGGGGCCGTGGAACGAGCTGACGTGCAGGAAAGGCGTGATCACTTGCCGGGCGGTGACGCGACCCGCCTGCACGAGGGCGGGCGCGGTGTGTACCGCCAGCCGGAAGCCGTCGATCGCGGGATTGCGCAACAGCTGCCCGATACCGGCCCTGGCGACTCCGGCAGCCGCGGTCGACAGCAGTGCGATCCCGATCACCCTGGCCGCGAACAGGTCCGGATAGCGCGCCGCCGCGGCCAGGATCGCCATCCCGCCCAGCGAATGCCCGACCAGCACCACCGGTCCGGCCGGGGCGGTCGCGTTCAGTACCGCGACGAGGTCGTGGCCGAGCTGGCCGACGGTGCAACTCGCCGTGCTCGGCACGCCCGAACGGCCGTGCCCGCGCAGGTCGAACAGCACCATGCGAACCCGTGGGCCCCACAACTTCTCCAGGTCACGACGCTGAAAATGGAAGGACGCCATGCTGTTGCAGAAGCCATGCACGAAAAGCACGGTCACCGGTGCGTCGTCGGGGCCGCAGGTCCGCGTGGCCAGGGGCACGCCGTCGTCGGCGAGCACCGTCCCCGCGCGGTCGGCATCGATCAGCGCGAAGTTCTCGTCGCGGTAGTCGTCGCCCCGGGCGGGCCACAGCACGCGCGCACCCGCGCGACGCAGGGCATGGGCGCCCGCCAGCGCACCGACGACACCGACCGTGGCCAGCCCGCCGCGCAGCGGGGTCACCCGGAAGCGGCTCATCGGACGCCACCGGTATAGCGCCGGGTGACCCGGCCGCGCGGCGAACACACCACTTCGTAGTGGATGGTGCCGAGCAGGTTCGCCCAATCTTGGGCGTGCGGTCGCGTACCGAAGAGAACGGCGGTGTCACCTTCCTGGACACCCGCCTGGTTGTCACCGAGGTCGACGAGGAACTGGTCCATGCACACCCGCCCCACATTCCTGCGTAATGCTCCGCCGAGCCAGACGTCGAATCGTCCGCTCAACGGGCGGAACACGCCGTCGGCGTAACCCGCGGGAATCAACGCGACAGTCGTATCGCGCGGCGCGATCCACTGATGTCCGTAGGAGACGCCCTCGCCGGCTGCCACGCGTTTGACCAGGGCCACCCGGGCCTGGAACGTCATGGCGGGCCGCAGGCCGAAATCGTCGTCCGGTATCGGCGACAGTCCGTACATGGCGATGCCCGGACGGACCAGGTCGAAGGCCAGGTCGGGACGGGTCAGGGTGGCGGCGGAGTTGGCGATGTGCACCAGCTCCGGCTCCAGGCCGTGCTCCTTGGCCGTGGCGATCGCGTCCAGGAATCGGGCGCGTTGCACGTCGTTGTTGGGGTGCTCGGGTTCGTCGGCGTGCGCGAGATGGGAGAAGATCGCGCGGAAGCGCACCGCCTGCTCGTCGACCAGAGCGCGCAGCGCCGTCAGCACTTGCGGGTAATCACTCGGCGAGACGCCGTTGCGGTTCAGGCCGGTGTCCACCTTCAGCGTGACGGTTGCGGGACGACCGGTGTCGCGGACCGCGGCCTCGACCGCGCGCAGGTGGGCCGGCGAGGAGATCCCGATCTCGACGTCGGCGGCCACGGCGGGCGCGAAATCGGTGTCCGTGTTGTGCAGCCAGCACAGGATCGGCGCGGTGATCCCGGCCGCGCGCAATTGGACGGCCTCGCCCACGGTCGTGACACCAAGTTCGGCCGCGCCCGCCGCGAGGGCGGCGCGGCCCACCTCTACCGCGCCGTGGTTGTAGCCGTCGGCCTTCACCACCGCCATCACCGCGGCGTCGCCCGCGTGTTCCCGCAGGATCCGCACGTTGTGGGCGATGGCGTCGAGGTCGATGACCGTTTCCACTTGCGCTGTGCCGCCTCTCCGCCTGTTCAGGCCGTACCAGTCGGCCGCGCTGGATTCGCGTTCAGGTCCTGCGTTCGGTGCCGCCTGGATGCTGGGCGTGCCCGGCGAGTTACCCATGTGCTCTCGAAATCAGTCGGTGCTTTGGTTCCGGTCGAGTCTATTGGCGTGCTCGGTTCAGGTTCCAATCGGTTCGTATGGCGTACGGCCCGGTGTGCCGAGCGCCACGATCAGCACCGATCACATCGACGCCGGTACGCGCAGCACAATGCGCCGGACACTGCCCAACGGACCCGTTCGACCCGGCTGGCGTGCCGTCGGCTCCGCACGGAGGTCGTAGCGCGGCGAGCGCGGCGCGAAAGGGCTGGCTTGCCGGGCAGCCGTCGATTCCTTACCGACACGCATCGTCCACCGCTTTCACCGAGCCATGGGTACTTCGACACGACCCACATCCGATCACCAGCCGACCTTGCCGTTGCGTGCTTCGGGGCTGATCGGCGCATGCTCTGGGCTCGCGTACCGCCTCGGCGAGACGGGCGGGTAGGCGTTCTCCAGTACTTCGGATCGGGCGTGCCGATCCCGCGTTCGGGCTCGGCGCCCGGTTCCTCGGCTCAGCGCGAACGGACTTTGCCTGCGGCTGATTCATCACCCACGCGAAAGCCGATGCCTTGGAGCGGCCCCTTCCAGGGTGCGGGAGCGGTTGGGTTCGCCGAGTTCGGCCAGTCGTTCTTCCGAGAGGACGGCCAGCGCGGCCGCCCGTCTGCGCCCGGGCACAGGCCACACGCTGCTGCTGACCGCGTGCGAACCGGTCAGAAGGGATGGGCGAGGCCGCGCAGGACGCCGATCGCGGGACGGACGTGCGCGGCGAGGACGCCCGCCGAGATGGGGGCTCCCTCGGGCGCGCCGTCGTGGGCGGCGAGGTTCGCGGCCAGCGCGTGTACTCGTGCGGCCGCGGCGGCCGACCAGCCGGGATCCCGGCCCGCGGCCAGCAGCGTTCCGATGATGCCCGAGAGCACGTCGCCCGCGCCCGCGGTCGCCGCCCATGAACCGCCCGCCTCGTTGACCAGCACGGGACGGCCGGGGGCGGCGACCAACGTGGAGCGGCCCTTCAGCAGCACCGTGACCTGCCAGGCCTCGGCCAGGTCGCGGACCGCGGCCACCCGGTCGGGGCCGACCTCCCGTCCGGTGAGGCGGGCGAACTCGCCCGCGTGCGGAGTCAGGACGGTCGGGGCGGCGCGCTCGCGCACCAATTCCGGCTGCGCGGACAGCAGCGTCAGGCCGTCGGCATCGATCACCACCGGGAGGTCGGTGGCCAGGATCTCCCGCAGGCGCTCGCTGGAGTCGGGGCCGGTGCCCGCGCCGGGACCGAAGACCCACGACTGGACGCGACCGGTCGCGGCTACCTCCTCCGTGGCGATCACTTCGGGAAAGTGGTCGAGCACCTCGGCGGCCGCGCTCCCGGCATAGCGCACCATGCCCGATGTGGCCGCCACGGCGGCGCCCGCGCACAGCACGGCGGCGCCCGGATAGGTTGCGCTACCGGCGCATACGCCCGTCACGCCCTGCGTGTATTTGTCGTCGGCCGGGCCGGGAACCGGCCACGCGGCGCCGATCGATGCAGGCTCCAGCGCGACGAGACCCGCTTCTGGAAGACGTAAGCCGATGGGAACCAATTCGATCCGGCCGCACTGCGCCGCGGCGAGGGCGTGCACCGGCTTGTAGGCGCCGAAGGCGACCGTGACGTCCGCGCGGACGGCCGGTCCTTCGATCGCGCCGGTGTCTGGGCCGACGCCGCTGGGCAGATCGGCCGCGACGATCGGCGCTTCCAGCGCCGCAACGATTTCCGCGGCGCGCGGCCGCAGCGGCCCGCGACCGGAGATGCCGACGATACCGTCGATCACCAGGTCGGCGTGGCCGACGTCGTCCGCGACTCGACCACCCGCTTTGCGCAGCGCCGCGAGTCCTTCGGCGTGCGCCCGCCGCGGATCCAGCAAGACCGCGGTGACCGCGACGCCGCGGCGGCGCAACTGCGCTCCCGCCCAGAGCGCGTCGCCGCCGTTGTCGCCGGAGCCGACCAGCAGGGTCACCGACCGTCCCGCGACACCGCCGGTGCGCTCCCGCAGTTCGCCCGCGACCACCGTGGCCAAGCCGTGCGCCGCGCGGCGCATGGGCACACCGTCCGGCACCCGGGTGAACAACTCGGCCTCCGCCGCGCGCACCTGGTCTACGGTGAAAAAGCCCCGCTGCGTGGACATGCCGCTCCCTCCGTCGGTGTGGCCTACTACGCTTGGCCATCATGCCAAGCGTCCGCCGCACCAGGACCGTCCGCGTCGTCACGGGAGTCGCCCTGGCCGGCGCGCTGCTGCTGTCCGGCTGCGGCGGCGGCGAACCCGATTCGGCCGCCACCACCACGAGAAAACCGGCCCGGCCGACGACCACCGCTCCGCAGACCGGCGAGCGCAAGCCCGCCGCCGCCACCGTCGCCGTGGACGACATGAAATTCTCGCCCGCCGAGGTCACCGTCGAGGTCGGCGACACGGTCACCTGGAAATTCGACGACAAGGTCCCGCACTCCGTGCAGGGCATCGGCGACAAGGCGATGGGCATCAACAGCCCGATCTTCGACAAAGGCGAGTGGAGCTACACCTTCACCACGCCCGGCACCTATCGCTACCTCTGCTCCTTGCATCCGGAGATGCGCGGGACGGTCACGGTCCGCTAGCGGAGCAACAGCTCGCCGAGCCTCCGAACCGGGACCGCCGAGCATCACACCGGGCGGTAGTCCCGGGGCCGGGCGCCCCGAGCGGAGCTGGTGTTGAGCGCTTCGACCGCGGCCACGAGCGGAGCGAGCTCCGAGTTGGCGGCGGCTTGACCGAGTGCGCCCGCGAGTGCGGCGTCGTGCGTGGGCCGGGCTTGCTCGAGCAGGTCCAGGCCCGCCGGGGTCACGTCGGTGTAGATGCCGCGACGGTCGTCGGGGCAGAGGTAACGCTGGAGCAGTCCGCGATCCTCCAGCCGGGAGACCAACCGGGTGGTGGCGCTCTGGCTCAGCACCACGGCTTCGGCGACCTGGTTCATGCGTAGGTGCCCGCCCGGCCCGTCGTGCTGGCGGCTGAGGACCACCAGCAGCGAGTACTCGCGAACGCTCAGATCGTGCCCGGATTGCAGGGCCCGCTCGATGTGCGCCTCGATCCGGTCGTGCAGCAGCGAGAGTGCGTACCAGCCATCGGCGAGGCCGGTCAGGGCGGCATCCGCGGTCATCGGCGTTCCTTCGCGTCGGGATTCGTGCCTCCAGGATAGCCAGAGCCGACAATAGCCCGCGTTTGCAATTAAAGAGCGTTTGCAATTATTGTTGACGCTCGTAAGGATCTGACGCAAACATACTGTGGAGGCTCCCGTGCCCCTCGCACTCCTCGCCCTGACGCTCGGGGCATTCGCCATCGGAACGACGGAATTCGTCGTCGTCGGCTTGCTGCCCGACATCGCGGGCACCTACGCGGTGACCATCCCCACCGCGGGTCTGCTGGTCACCGGCTACGCGCTCGGCGTGGTGGCGGGTGCGCCGCTGATGACCGGTCTCGGCACCCGGGTCTCGCGCAAACGCATGCTCCTCGGCATGCTGGCGCTGCTCGTCCTCGGCAACGTCCTGTCCGCCGTCGCGCCGACCTTCGGGCTGATGCTCACCGGGCGCATCGTGGCGTCGCTGGCCCACGGCGCGTTCTTCGGCATCGGCTCGGTGGTCGCCGGGAGCCTGGTCAGCGCCGACCGGCGCGCCGGTGCGATCGCGATCATGTTCACCGGGCTCACCGTCGCCACCGTGGTGGGCGTGCCGCTGGGGACGCTGCTCGGCCAGCACTTCGGCTGGCGGCTGACCTTCTTGTTCGTCGCGCTGATCGGCGTGATCGGCCTGGTGGGCGTCGCGGCGCTGGTGCCACGTCAGCCCGTCTCCCCGAACGCCGGGCTACGCCCCGAACTGGCGGTGTTCCGCAACCCACAGGTGCTGCTGGCGATGGCGATGACGGTGCTCGGCTTCGGCGGCGTATTCGCCGCGATCACCTATCTGGCGCCCATAATGACCGAGGTCACCGGCTACGCGGAGAGTTCGGTCACGTGGCTGCTGGTGCTCTTCGGCCTCGGCTTCTTCGCGGGCAACTTGATCGGCGGCAAGTTCGCCGACCGCCACCTGATGCCGATGCTGTATCTCACCCTCGGCGGACTCGCGCTCGTCCTCGCGCTGTTCACCGTCACCGCCCACGACAAGATCGCCGCCGCCGTCACGGTGGTGCTGATCGGCGCGCTCGGGTTCGCGACCGTCCCGCCGCTGCAGAAGCGCGTCCTCGACCAGGCGGCGGGCGCGCCCACCCTGGCCTCCGCGGTCAACATCGGCGCGTTCAACCTCGGCAACGCCGTGTCGGCCTGGCTCGGTGGCGTGGTGATCGCCGCGGGCTATGGCTACACCGCACCGAACTGGGTCGGCGTCGGCTTGGTCCTGGTGGCGCTGCTGCTCGCGGTGCTGTCCGGACGTCTCGAGCGCCGCGCGACGCCCGTCGTCCCGGACGAGCCCCTGGCCGCCGTGCACGCGTAGACCACCGGGGTCCCCGGAGTGGAGCAGCGGCCGCGCACCCGTGGGTGCGCGGCCGCCGTGCTATTCCACTGTGACGGATTTGGCCAGGTTACGGGGCTTGTCGACGTCGTAGCCGCGCGCCTGCGCCACCTCGGCGGCGAAGATCTGCAGCGGGACCGTCGACAACAGCGGCTGGAACAGCGTCGGCGCGCTGGGGATCTCGATGAGGTCGTCGGCGAACGGACGCACCGTGTCGTCGCCTTCCTCCGCGATCACGATGGTGCGCGCGCCGCGGGCCTGGATCTCCCGGATGTTGCTCAGCAGCTTCGAGTGCAGCACCGCACGCCCCTTCGGCGACGGCATCACCACGATCACCGGAAGGCCGTCTTCGATCAACGCGATCGGCCCGTGCTTGAGCTCACCCGCGGCGAATCCCTCCGCGTGCATGTAGGCCAGCTCCTTGAGCTTGAGCGCGCCCTCCAGCGCCACCGGATAGCCGACGTGCCGTCCCAGGAACAACACCGTCGGCACCTGCGCCAGCTCCCGCGCGATGGTCCGCACCTGCGGCGCGGTCTCCAGCACGCGTTCCACCAGCTTCGGCATCGCCTCGAGCTCGGCGAACTCGCGGGCCACCTCGTCCGGGTACTTGGTGCCCCGCGCCTGCGCCAGAGCGAGCCCGACCAGGTAGTTCGCGGTCACCTGGGCCAGGAACGCCTTGGTGGAGGCGACACCGATCTCCGGCCCGGCCCTGGTGTAGAGCACCGCGTCGGACTCGCGCGGGATCTGCGCGCCGTTCGTGTTGCAGATCGCCAGGACGCGCGCCTTCTGCTCCTTGGCGTGGCGCACCGCCTCCAGCGTGTCGGCGGTCTCGCCGGACTGGGAGATCGCCACCACCAGCGTCGAGCGGTCCAGCACCGGGTCCCGGTAGCGGAACTCGCTGGCCAGCTCGACCTCGACGGGCAGCCGCGTCCAGTGCTCGATGGCGTACTTCGCCAGCAGACCCGAGTGGTAGGCGCTACCGCAGGCAACGACGAACACCTTGTCGAAGTCGCGCAGCTCCTGGTCGGCGAGACGCTGCTCGTCCAGCACGATCCGGCCGGCGCCGTCGCGATCGGTGCTGAAATGCCCCATCAAGGTGTCCGCGACCGCGGCGGGCTGCTCCTCGATCTCCTTGAGCATGAAGTAGTCGTGGCCGCCCTTCTCGGCGGCGGCCAGGTCCCAGTCGATCGTGAACGGGCGCGAACTCGCCTCCTCGCCCGCGAAATCGGTGACCCGGTAGCTGTCCAGTGTGATGACGACGGCCTGGTCCTGGCCGAGTTCGACCGCCTCGCGGGTGTGCTCGATGAACGCCGTGACGTCCGAGGCGATGAACATCTCGCCCTTGCCCACGCCCACCACCAGCGGTGTGGAACGGCGCGCGGCCACGATCATTCCCGGGTGGTCGGCGTGGGTGAAGACCAGCGTGAACGCGCCCTCCAGGCGGCGCAGCACGGACAGCGCGCTGGCCGCGAAGTCACCGGCGGTCGGGCCCTGGGCGTACGCGCGGGCCACCAAGTGCACGGCGACCTCGGTATCGGTGTCGCTGCGCAGCTCGACCCCGGCATCCTCGAGTTCGCGCCGCAGCGGAGCGAAGTTCTCGATGATGCCGTTGTGCACCACGGCGACCTTGCCGCTGTCGTCCCGATGCGGGTGCGCGTTGCGGTCGGTCGGCGCGCCATGCGTGGCCCAGCGGGTGTGTCCGATGCCCGTGGTGCCCACGAAGCGATCGATCCCGGTTTCGTCGAGCTGGGCCTCCAGATTCGCCAGGCGACCCGCCTTGCGTTCCACCGCCAGCGTGCCCGCGCCGTCCAGGATCGCCACGCCCGCGGAGTCGTAGCCGCGATATTCCATGCGGCGCAACGCGTCAACGACGACGCCGAGCGCGTCTCGGTACCCGACGTACCCCACGATTCCGCACATGGCTCACCACACTACTTATCGGATAACGTTCACGTCGTGTCGGCGTCTGTGAAATCGCTATTGAGCACCCTGACCAGCCGCGGCCCGCACCGCGTGTTGCGAGGCAATCTGGCCATCGCCGGCCAGCCGGGGGTGGTGTTCACGCCTGAGACGGGGCGGAATCTGCCTGCCGTCGCGTTCGGCCACGGCTGGCTGACCGGGGCGGGCCACTACCGCACGCTGCTCGAACACCTCGCTTCCTGGGGAATCGTGGCGGCCGCCCCCGATACCGAGCGCGGGCCGATCCCGTCACATCTGGGGCTGGCCGCCGATTTGCTCACCACGCTCGACATCTGCACCGGTGTGCGGCTCGGTGACGGCGCGATCAGCGTGCATCCGGAGCGCCTCGCCCTGGCCGGGCACGGCATGGGCGCGGGCGCCGCCGTCATCGCCGCGAGCCGCCGCGACGTCGCCACCGTCGCGGCGCTGTTCCCCGCGCCCACCGCGCCCGCCGCCGAGGACATCGCGCCCGAGCTGGACGTTCCGGCGTTGATCCTGGCCGGTGCGACCGACATCACCTCGGTCAGCTCCAACGCCGTCCCGCTGGCCACCGCGTGGGGCGGCCCCGCGATCCTGCGCGCCATCGACAAGGCCTCGCACAACGGCATCATCGAAGGCCGTCGCGTGCTCGCCGCCGTGGGCGCGGGAAAGCACGAAGCGAAGACCGCGCGCACCACCCGTGCTCTGCTGGCCGGTTACCTGCTCGCCACGCTGGCGGGCGACAAGACCTACCGCGCCTTCGCCGACCCCGACGAGCTCATCCCGCACACCGCGGTCGTCGACCCGGAAGCGCCGCAGGAGAAGGAGCCACCGAAGCTGAAGGTCGGACAGCTCGCCGCACTGCTGCGGCGATAGCCCGCCCCCGCGACGCCTGGGAGCCGGTCAGATCAGCCAGCTCTTGCGTCGATAGAACGCGGCCTCCTCGTCCTCCTCGTCGACCGGTGCCACCGTTTGATTCGCCCGACGTGCGGCCATCGACCGCGCGATGGCCGCACGCTGCTCTTGCGCTTCCTCGTGCAGCCGTCGCTGCTCCTCCGCCTCTGCGGCGGCCTTGTCGATGTCCTCGGCGTGCGTCGCCCAGAACTGGTCCATGTCGGCGGTCAAGCGGTCGGCGAACTCCCGGCCGGTCGCCGCGGTCTGCTCGTTGATCGCCTGGATCTCGTCGAGGAGCAGCGACATGCGGCGCTGGTTCTCGGCGGCGAGCTGCCTCGCCTCCTCGGCGTAGTCGACCATGCTGCGCCTCCTTGTTCATTCCGTGTGCGGACTCGTCGCCGCGGGGCTCACAACGGGCCCGCCTCGGCGAAATCCGCGTCCAATGGGCCCGCTTCGGCGAGTTCCGCGCCGCCGTCCACCGGGGCGTCGGGGTCCGGCTCGCGCTGGTCCGGCAGCGACTTCGGATAGTGCTCGCCGTCTTCCTCGCGCCGGGCGCCGGGCAGGGTTCCGCCCGGCAGACCGGACCGACCGTCGTCGGCGTCGGATTCCGGAGCCGGACCAGGCGATTCCTCTTCCCCCTGAGATTCCGGCGCGGGAGACTCCTCGTTCCGCTGCGCCTCCGGTGCCGGGGCCGCAGGCGCCGGGGGCTGTGCGTCATCGGTTTTCGGCTCCATCGAGATGACCGGTATCCCCTGCTCGTTCAGTTCGACGGTGAACTCCTGCTGCGCGCCCGTGGCATCGGAGAGAAGCAGTTTCAGCCGGCCGTCCGGGCCCATCTCGAACTCGACATGCTTTCCACCGAGGTCGAATTCCGCCGCGGCGCGCGGCTCTGCGGCTCGCTCTTCGTGGGCTTGGTCGTCGGCTTCGGCGTTCTGCGGATCGACGCTCTGCATGAGCTTTTCGATCGCGTCGTCGACTCCGGTCGTGATGATGCCGCTCAGCGCGGACATGCCCTGCTCCACCGCTTGACCGAGACCCGTTGCCAGCGGCGCGAATTCCTGCGCCACCTGACTGAGCGCGGCCAGCCCATCCAGCCCGGGCATCCTGGGCGCAGGCGTGGTCAGGGTGCTGGGCGTGGTCAGGGTGCTGGGCGTGGTTGGGGTCTCCGGCGTGGGCCGGGTCTCCGGTGTGGTCGGTGTCGCCGGTGAGGTCGATACGGGCACGCTGCTCGATGCGGTGCTCGCCGGGACTGTGGCCGCGGGCGTGCCGGGCGGCCCGGGCGCGCTCGTTTCCTGGGGATCGTCCGGGCCGGACGGTGTGCCCGGCTGTGGTTGCGACGGGCCTTCCGGGCGCGGATAAGCCTGTTCGGACAGTTGCGCCAGTGCGTCGGTGAGGTTCTTGTACTGATCCTTGAAGAGTCGATCGACCTCGGCGCAGACGTCGAGGTAGGACGCCAGCTTGCGATCGAAGTCCGGCTTGAAGGTCTTGGTCAGCCACTCCTCGGTGACGCTGCGCACCCGATCGCCATACGCACCGGTGAGCAGATTCTTGCTGTCGGAGTTGATGAGACCGAGCACACTCTTGTTGATCTTGTCCTCCGGCACGGCGAGCGCGGGGAATATGCGGCCGAGTTCGCGCACCTGTTCCGCGCTGATCCATTCCCGCGCATCGTGCACGTCGATGATGAGTTTCACGTCGTCCGGAGTCTTGCCGTCGATCTTCACCGCTTTGCCGCCGCCCACCGGGCCCTCCAGCAATTCCCGAGTGGCGAACGCCTTCGCGGCCACCGCCGAGCGCAGCGCGTTCGCCAGATCGGCGATCACGGCCATGGCCGCCCTGGCATGCTGCCGGTCCTCGTCGGCGAGCACCGACTGTTTGCCGAGCATGTCGAGCGCGGCGGCGGCCGCCGCGCCCTGCCACAACTCGGGCAGCCGACGGGTGTAGCCCTGCTGTGCGTCCCATTGCCGATCCACCTCGGCGAGAGCGACTTTCAGCGCCTCGCCCGCCTGCTCGAGCTTCTCCAGACGGGTGCCGCGCTGCTCGTCGTACCTGGCCAGCAGCGTGCCGAGCTCACCCCGGCCGCCGTTGCCGCCGAACGCCGCCTCGTACAGCGGCATGAACTCGATCCAGTACTGCAGTCCGGCGCTGCCCTCGTCCAAGAGTGCGTCGATCGCCTTGCCCTGCCAGGAAATCGTCATGATCCCGGCTCCTCGACGGTGTGCCGCGGCCGATGCGAGCACGGGTCGTTCGGCGGTCTCATGACTTGTTCGTCTCGGACGCGCGCTGCTGGTCGGTCTCGGCGTAGACCACCACGGCGGCGCCCAGTGCGTCGGCGGTGGCGGTGGTGGCGTCACTCCAGTTCCGCAGCCACGCGCCGATCCGTTCCAGCCCTTCATGCACCGCGATGCCCTGCGGCGCATAGTTCCGGCCCGCCTCACCGCCGCTGCCGAACAAATGATCGGCGACTCGCTTCGCTTGGTCGCGGACCGCGTCCGCCGATCTTCGATAGTCGCTGCCCAGCGCACCCAGTTCCCCGGTGCGGACGCCTACCATTTCCGACCCGCCCACGTTTCCCCTCCGTCTTCGTAGTGTCATCGCGCGGCGCGAAACTCGTTCGCGCAGATTGCCGTCGTACTTCCTTCGACGCAACACGCCGACACTCGGTTCCCCCGAATTCCGCTCGCGCGGCGACGGTCAGCCGCCGATGCGGCCTCGGTCGGTGCGGACCCATTCGGAGGTGCCGTCAGGCTGGCGGTGGAATTCCCATGCGGCGTAGTCGCCGTCCTTCTCTACCACGGTGACGTGGTCGGCGAAGCCGTCGTGGTCGTAGTCGGTCCAGACCTGCATCGCCTCGTCACCCGTGGTGGTGATGGTGTCGAGGGTGCCGTCGCCGTCGATGTCCTGGGTCGGGTGCTGCAGTTCGATCGCACCCAGCCCGCCGAGGGACGAGGACGCGTCGATGCCGGGTATATCCACACCGGGGAATTCGCTCGAGGTGATCATGACTCCTCCTCAGCAGGACTCGTTCGGTGGCGCGGTGCCGCGACAGCGGCATCGTTCCATCCTGACACCCGCGCGGGCTCCGCGCAGCCCCGAGTTCACTTCTTCGGCATCAGCAGCCACAGCACCAGGTAGATGACGAACTGCGGACCGGGCAGCAGGCACGACACCACGAACAGCAGCCGGACGACGTTGGCGTTCCAGCCGAGGTACTCGGCGATGCCACCGCAGACGCCCGCGATCCACTTGTCGTGGGTGGAGCGGGTGAAACGGCGGGTGGGGGCGGTCATTGGTCTTCCCTCTCGTTGCGGGGATCGCTACGAGTTCCACTCTGCCCGCCACCGCGGGCCCCGCCATCGGCCCGGCGGCCGATTCCGACCCTGATTTCTCCCGGGGCCGACCTCAGGGTGCAACCCCGAGCACGGCAGACTCGTGCTGGTGAGCACCACTCTGCATGCCCGCGGCCTGTCGGCCGCTCACGGTGAGCGCACGCTGTTCGCCGACCTCGACCTGACCCTCGCGCCGGGCGATGTGATCGGCCTGGTCGGCGTGAACGGCGCGGGCAAGTCGACGCTGCTGCGCATGCTCGCCGACCGGCACTCGCCGACCGGCAGCATCGCGCTCAGTCCGCCGGACGCGACGGTCGGCTATCTGGCCCAGGAGGCGCAGCGGGTGCGCGGCGAGACCGTCTTCGAATTCCTCGGGCGCCGGACCGGTGTCACCGAGGCGCAGCGAGCGATGGACGCCGCGGCCGAGCGCCTCGCCGAAGGTGGGCCGGACGAATACTCCCCCGCGCTGGAACGCTGGCTCGCCCTCGGTGGCGCGGACCTGGACCAGCGCGCCCACGAGATCGCCGCCGATCTGGGCCTCGCGGACAGTCTGCCGAGCGGCCTGGACACCCCGATGACCGGTTTGTCCGGTGGCCAGGCCGCCCGCGCCGGGCTGGCCTCGGTCCTGCTGTCGCGGTTCGACATCCTGCTGCTGGACGAGCCGACCAACGACCTGGATCTGGACGGGCTGGCCCGGCTGGAACAGTTCGTCGCCGGCGTGCGGGTGCCGCTGATGGTGATCAGCCACGACCGGGAGTTCCTGGCGCGCACGGTGAATCGCATCGTGGAATTGGATCTCGCGCAGCAGCAGGTCGGCTGGTACGACGGCGGTTACGAGGCGTACCTGATGGAGCGCGAGATCGCCCGCAGGCACGCGCGCGAAGCCTACGAGGAGTACGCCGACACGAAAGCGGGCTTGGAGGCCCGCGCCCAGATGCAGCGCAACTGGCTCGAACACGGCGTCCGCAACGCACGCCGCAAGGCGCGTGATCCCAGGAAGCTGGACTCGGACAAGGCGGGCCGCAAGATGCGCGCCGAATCCACCGAGAAGCAGGCGGCCAAGGCCAGGCAGACCCAGCGCCGCATCGAACGGCTGGAGGTGGTGGAGGAGCCGCGCAAGGAATGGGAGCTGCGTATGAGCATCGCCGCGGCCCCGCGCAGCGGCTCGGTGGTGGCGACACTGTCCCAGGCGCGGGTGACCCGGGGCGACTTCACGCTCGGCCCGATCACCACCCAGGTCGACTGGGCGGACCGCATCGTGCTCACCGGCGCGAACGGCTCGGGGAAGTCCACGCTGCTGGCGCTGTTACTGGGAAAACTGCGGCCCGACAGCGGAACCGCGAGCCTGGGCTCCGGCGTCCGGATCGGCGAGGTCGACCAGGCGCGCGGACTGTTCCGCGGACCCGTCGCACTGGCCGACACTTTCGGCGCCGAACTCCCGGAGTGGCCGGAGGCGGACACTCGCACCCTGCTGGCGAAATTCGGCTTGCGCGGCCCGCACGTGCAGCGCCCGTGCGACACCCTTTCCCCCGGCGAACGCACCCGCGCCGCGCTCGCCCTGCTCCAGGCCCGCGGAGTGAACCTGCTCGTGCTGGACGAGCCGACCAACCACCTGGACCTCCCCGCCATCGAACAACTGGAGCAGGCCGTCGAATCCTTCACGGGCACACTGATACTCGTCACCCACGACCGCCGCATGCTCGACACGGTCCGAGCGACCCGGCGTTGGCACATGAACGCGGGCGTACTCACCGAAACCCACTGACCACAACTGTGGCAACCCGGCCGGTTGCAGTCCGAGGTGGCCCAAAGATCCGGCATCCGGCCGCTCTCACAAGATCAGGGCAGCAGTGCGTAGATGTACATGTCGCGGGGCTCGCCGCCGACCTTCTCCCATCGGCGCAGCAGCCCTTCCCGTTGGTATCCGGCTGCTTCGGCGGCTCGCCAGGATCCTTCGTTCGCGGGTTCCACGAACAGCTCGAGCCGGGAGATCTCGTCGTGGACGGCGGCCCAGGAACTGAGGACGCGCAGTGCACGGGTCGCGTACCCGTGGCGTCTATAGCGCTGAAGAACCCAGTACCCGACCGAGGCTCTGCCGTGGTGGATATTCCGACGCCATAGCCCGATCTGACCCACGGCGGTATCGGTGGCGGGGTCGGTGATGGCGAATGACCATCCCTCGCCGGTGATCGCTCGTCGGTGCTGGCGTTGAATGAATGCGCGCGCATCGCGGTGATCACCGTGGGCGACTACGGTGGTGTTCAAGGGAATCGTCGGGTCCTGCCCGGCCTCGACGACGCTGCCCGCGTCGGCTTCTGCGAAGGGACGCAACCGCGTCTGCTCGCCCTCCAGTTCGGGCACTGTCAAAATCGTCATGACCTCGACTCAACGCGCGAGAGCGGTAAGGCGCAAACAAGTTTCGAGTGTGACCGCGTATCCGCCGTCCTCGCCGAAGGCGCGACCGAACTACACAGCCGCGACCCGCTTGGCCAGGTCGTCCGCCAGCTGGCGTGCCTGAGCCGGGTCGGTGGCTTCCACCATCACCCGCACCAGTTCTTCGGTGCCGCTCGGCCGCAGCAGCACTCGCCCGGAGTCACCGAGTACTCGCTCCGCCTCCAGCACCGCGTCCCGGATCTCGGGGGCGCGCGCCACCACGGATTTGTCGCTGACCGGCACGTTCACCAGGATCTGCGGCACGGTCTGCAGTACTGCGGCCAGGTCGGCCAGGGTGCGCCGGGACTGCGCCATCCGCGCCATCAGGCGCAAGCCGGTGAGGATGCCGTCGCCGGTGGTGCCGTATCGCGGGAACACCACGTGCCCCGACTGCTCGCCGCCGAGGGTGTAGCCGCCGCGCCGCAATTCCTCGAGCACGTAGCGGTCGCCGACGGCCGTGGTGCGCATGGTGATTCCCGCCGCGCGCATGGCGATGTGCAGGCCGAGGTTGCTCATCACGGTGGCGACCAAGGTGTCGTGGGCCAGCTCGCCCGCCTCATGCATGGCGAGCGCGAGGATCGCGAGGATCGCGTCGCCGTCGACAACATTGCCGTAGGCGTCGACGGCCAGGCAGCGGTCGGCGTCGCCGTCGTGCGCGAGACCGAGATCGGCGCCGTGCTCCACCACCGCGGCCCGCACCTGGTCCAGATGGGTCGAGCCGCAGCCGTCGTTGATGTTCAGCCCGTCGGGCTCGGCGTTGATCGCGATCACCGTCGCCCCCGCCTCGCGGTAGGCGGCGGGCCCCACCTCGGCGGCGGCGCCGTGTGCGCAGTCGACCACGACGGTCAGCCCGGACAGGTCCTGACCGGTCGCCTCGACCAGGTGTTCCACATAGCGTTCGTGGGTGCCCGCGAGGCTGTACTGATCCGGGACGGTCAGCCCTTGATCGCGCGCGCCCGCCGCGTTGCGCACCCGTCCGATGCTCGCGCCGGTCGGGCGGAACGGCGACTCGGCGGCTATCAGCGCCTCGATCCGGTCCTCGATCGCGTCATCGAGTTTGTGCCCGCCCGCGGCGAAGATCTTGATCCCGTTGTCGGGCATCGGATTGTGCGAGGCGGAGATCATCACGCCGAGACACGCGTCGTACAAACCGGTGAGATAGGCGACCGCAGGCGTCGGCAGCACCCCCACCGACAGCACATCCACGCCCGCCGCGGTCAGCCCCGCGGTCACGGCGGCCTCGAGCATCTCCCCGCTGGCGCGGGGATCGCGGCCGACCACCGCGAGCGCACGCTTTTTGCCCCGGCTCAGGATCTGCGCGGCCGCACCGGACACGCGCAGCGCCAGCTCCGGACTCAGCGACTCGTTGGCAAGCCCGCGGACTCCGTCGGTGCCGAACAACCGTCCCATACCTCGCCCCTCTTGGTGATCTGTGGCGTGGGCGTCGGCCCGGGAGGCACCGGCCCGTGCACCACGAAGGCCCCGCGAACGCCCTGTCTTCATACAGCGCGAGAGCAGGCGACCAGCTGTTCGCTGGGAGCCTGCTCTCGTACAGCTGCCGCGTCGACCGTACCGCGTCCGGCACCGCGAGGATGCCGGACGCGGAAGGTCGACGTTGCCGATATCAGCGCTTCGAGTACTGCGGCGCCTTACGCGCCTTCTTCAGACCGTACTTCTTGCGCTCGGTGGCGCGCGGGTCACGGGTCAGGAAGCCGGCCCGCTTGAGGGCGGGACGATCCTCCGGGGTGACCTCGATCAGCGCGCGGGCGATGGCCAGCCGCAGGGCGCCTGCCTGGCCGGACGGGCCGCCGCCGACCAGGCGGGCGTGCACGTCGAAGGACTCGGTGCGCTCGACCGTCACCAGCGGCGACTTGACCAGCTGCTGGTGCACCTTGTTCGGGAAGTAGTCCTCGATGGTGCGGCCGTTGAGCACGAAGTTGCCGGAGCCGGGCAGCAGGCGCACGCGCACGACGGCCTCCTTACGGCGGCCGACGGTCTGCACCGGGCGGTCGATCACGACCGGGGTGTAAGACGCCGAGACCTCGGAGTCCTCGTAGCCCGCACCGTCCTCGACAGCCTCGGCAGCGTCGAATTCCTCGACGTAGTCCTCGTTGAATTCCTCGGGAGCGGTCACTGGGCCACCTGCTTGATCTCGAACGGAATGGGCTGCTGGGCGGCGTGCGGGTGCGTCGGACCCGCGTACACCTTCAGCTTGCCCGCGATCGCGTTGCCGAGCTTGTTCTTCGGGATCATGCCCTTGACGGCCTTCTCCACGAGGCGGTCGGGACGGGTCTCCAACACCTGACCGACAGTCCGCGACTTGAGGCCGCCCGGGTGCCCGGAGTGGTGGTGGATCAGCTTGTCCTGCCGCTTGTTGCCGCTGATGGCGACCTTGTCGGCATTGATGATGATGACGAAATCGCCACCATCGACGTGCGGGGCGTAGGTCGGCTTCGTCTTGCCACGCAGCAGATTCGCTGCCTGGACGGCGAGACGGCCGAGCACTACGTCAGTGGCGTCGATGACGTACCACTTACGGGTCACGTCACCCGCCTTGGGGCTGTACGTAGGCACAGTGCTTCCCTGTCTGTCGTCGGTGTTGCCGGCCAGGCGTGCGGTCGAGGTGTTCCCGGCGGCCGGTGGAGACCCGAGCCTCGGTGGACGTCCGGGCGATCCACAGGGTTCGACCGGGCGTTCCACACGCCGACGAGCCACGATACCAGTGGGGTATCGCGGGAAGAAATCGCGTCAGGTCTCGATCGGGGGTCCGAAGTCGATCGCGCCGGGCGGTCCGGGGATCAGGTAGCGCAAGGTGTCGGCGTCCGGCCGTCCGCACTCCGGGGAGCTCTCCTGCGCTTCCCGCTGGTCACCGCGTGCGGTGGTGACGCCTGGTTTGGGCCGCGTGATCGCGTAGGGAGCAGTTGGACACGCGACCGGCTCGGCCTCGCCCGCCTGTTCGGCGACGACCGATCCCGCGTCGAGGACGACCGGCTGCGCCGTCGGCTGCACCGAGTGATTACCGGACGGCAGCGCGACCACGGCCAGCGCCATCGCCCCCACGACGGTATTGGCGCCGAACAAGTTGCCCTTCATCTTGTTCCAGAGTTTGCCTTTGCGGTGCCGCTCCTCGTCCTCGGACTCCGGGCCTTGGTCCTGCCATGCGCCCTGGCGTGGTGGACCGGGGTAGGACTGCTGTTCCGCCGCTCCCGGGTAGGGCGGCCGCGGCCCGAGCGGTGGCACCGGCCCACCGGGCGGCCCGGACGGCGGACCGGTTCGATCCTCGGGTGCGCTCGGCGGCCGGGTGAAGCGGCTGCCCAGTTCGGCGAGGTTCGGCGGGAGACCGCGCGGCACCTCCTCGCGCCCGATCCTGGTCGTCTCCTCATCGGGCTGGGTGGGGTAGCCCGGCCCGTATTGGACGCCGGGCACCGGGCGCACCGGCGGCTGCTCCGGGTGGCGCGGCCCCGCGTCCGCCGGTTGCGGCGGCGCTGCTTGCGGCGGCGGCGCGTACTCGGCCTGCGGCCGGGCGTCCACCGGGCGCTGCGGAGCGGGCACAGGTTCGACATGCCCGCCCGCGGGCTCCGGCTCACCCGCCTCCGTGTCGCTCACCAGCAGGTGCGCCGCGCCCAGGACGAGCGCGTGCATCGGATGGTCGGCCACATGCAGCCGGTGTCCGAGATGGTTCTGGAAGGCCAGGCGCAACGCGTCGTTGAAGCGCACGTTGCCCGACAGCAGGACCGTCGAGGTGTCCGCGCCGATCGAACGGGCGGCCGCCATCACCTCGATCACGACGTCGTCCGCCGACCGGGCATCCCGCATGGCCTCCGCGTCCACCGGGACGTCCACCGACTCGGTGGGCTGCTCGTCGTCGCCGTGCACCGCGACCACCAGCATGCTGCGGCCGTCGGAGTACACCCCCGTCGCGCCGATGCCGTGCGGCCTGGCCCGGTCCGGCGGGTGCACCAGCCCGAGCGCGCGGACGTAACCGGACAACGCCACGCTCTCCGGCAGCGGCTCCACCACGACGTCGAGCTGTTCCACCATCGACGCGTAGATCTCGACCTTCTCGTCCGGCCAGTTGTCCGGGAAGGGCAACGCCACCAGGTCCGGCTTGCCGCGCAAGTGCTTGCCGATCTCCGCGAGCGGGTTGTACATGCGCGCACGGAAGACCAGCTCGGCGGGCCAAGTCGCGCCCGCGACCACGATCTGCGGATGACCCAGGATGTCGCGCACGTCGGCGATCGCCATCCCGAGATCCGGCCGGTTGCGTTCCACGCCCGCCGTGTGCAGCCGGCCCGACGAATCCGCCAGCAGATAGGCCGGCGGCGTCCACATCCCCTCCACCTGTACCGGCCGGATGGGAACGCCACCGCCGCCGGCTGCCACGGACACCACATCCCAGCCGAGATGCACTGCCCCTACTCGCACCGTCACAGGCATAAGTGTGCCCGGTTCGCGGCCGAGATGCTCGTCGTCACCCGTTCGGCGCCGCCTCCGCGCCGCGGGGCGCCCGTGATCCGTGCCAACCGCGTCACGCGGACGACTTCTTCAGACGCAACCGGCGCCAGGTGAGGATCGCCAGCACCAAGGTGATCAGCAACAGCACGCCGACGTCCAGCGCCCAGATCTCCGGCTTCTGCTGCCAGAGCGTGTCGGGCTGCGCGTTGAGGAACAGTTCGCGAATGTTCACCGTCGACGCGCCGGCCGCGTACCCCCACCGGGCCGGGAACAGCCAGGACACCTGCTCGAGCACCACCCGGCCGGTGACCGGGATCAGGCCGCCCGCCATCACCAGCTGGCACATGATGGCCACCACCAGCAGCGGCATCACCTGCTCGTTCGACTTCGCCAGCGACGACAACAGCAGGCCGACGACCACACAGCAGATCGCGGTCAGCGCGATATCGATGTACAGCTCCGCGCTGCCGGAGGCCAGCACCGCTCCTTCGCCCGGGCGCTTCTTGCCCGCGAGCACGATGCCGACCAGGACCGCAGACTGCAGCAGCGCGGTGAAACTGAAGACGGCGATCTTCGCCATCAGATACGCCGAGGGCAGCAGCCCCACCGCGCGTTCGCGATGGAAGATCGTCCGTTCCCCGACCAGATCGCGCACGGTGAGCGTGGAGCCCATGAAACAGGCGCCCAGAATCAGCACCACCAGCAGCTGTTGTGTCTCACTGCCGCCCTCGGGCACGAATGTGCCATCCGGTAGCGCTTTCAGCGCGCCGCGCTGGAAACCGTTCTTCCCCGGCACCACCAGCGACAGCCCGCCGAGGATGAACGGCAGGAGCACCAGGAACGTCAGATAACCGCGATCGGCCAGGATCAGCCGGACCTGCCTGCGCGCCAGCGTCGAGAACTGCTTGCCGCGACTGGATTGCGGCGGACTGCCCGCGGGCCCGTACGGCTGGACAGGCGGCGGGGGTGGCGGCGCGAACGCCTGCCGGGAGCGATAGGCGGCGAAGGCCTGATCCGGGTTGGCCGCGACGTTGGCGAAGATCTCCGCCCAATCGCTGGTACCGAGCGCCGCGCCGACACCGGCCGGGTTGCCGCAGTAGGCGGTCTTGCCGCCGGGGGCGAGCAGCAGTACCTGATCGCACATGTCCAGGTGCGCCACCGAGTGGGTCACCACGATCACCACGCGGCCCGCGTCGGCCAGTTCCCGCAGCATCACCATGACCTGCCGGTCCAGTGCCGGGTCCAGGCCCGAGGTCGGTTCGTCCAGGATGAGCAGCGAGGGACCGGTCAGCAGTTCCAGCGCCACCGAAGCCCGCTTGCGCTGACCGCCGGACAGCCGGTCGACCCTGGTGTCGGCGTGTTCGGTGAGCGAAAGCTCTTGCAGCACACCGTCGATGACCTTCTGCCTGTCCTGCTTGCTGTTGTCCCTCGGCAGCCGCAGCTCGGCCGCGAAACCGAGCGCCTGGCGCACCGTGAGCTGGCGGTGCAGCACGTCGTCCTGCGGCACCATGCCGATGCGGGACCGCAGCGCCTCGTACTCGGCGTGCAGATTGCGCCCCTCGAAGGTGACCACGCCGCCCGAAGGCCGGGTGGTGCCCGCGATCAGGCGCGACAGCGTCGACTTGCCCGCGCCGGAGGGACCGATCAGCGCGGTGAGCGTCCCGCGGCTGGCCGACATGTTCACGTCGACGAGCAGCTGCTTGTTGCCCTCGACGGTGAAACCGACCCCGTGCACCGCCAGACCCTGCTCGGCGACCGGCTTCTGCCGATGCACCAGCGCGCCCTGCTGCACGACGAAGTCGACGTTGCCGATGGTGATGATGTCCCGCTCGCGCAGCACCGCCCGTTGCTGGCGGTGCCCGTTGACGAACGTGCCGTTCGCCGAGCCGAGGTCCTCGATGGTCAGGCCCTCGGCGGAGGAGATCAGGCGGGCATGTTTGCGGGAGGCCAGCGGATCGTTGACGACGATCTGGTTGTCGGTGGTGCGGCCGATGCTCAGTCCGGTCTGGGGGATCCGGTCACCGCGGGCGATGGGCGCCGTGCTCGCCCTGGCCCGGACCGGCGGCATGTTCGACGTATCCGCCCTGGTCGTCATGTTGATGTTCAGCGCGGGCGCGGGCGCGTCCTGCGGCGGCGGATATGGCGGCCGCTGGAACTGCTGCGCGGGCCGCCGGACCGCGTGCGGCGGCGGACCGGGCGGCGGAGCCGGTTGGGGGGCCGGTTGCGGCGGGCGCACGGAAGGCCGTTGCGGTGGTTGCGGGTTCGCGGGCAGCAGGTGCAACAGCGGGCCGCTGATCGCGTCACCCAGCCGGACCTGCGTGGGACGGTCGATCGACACCGGCTGGGTCAGCCTGCGTGCGTCGACGAACACTCCGTTGGTGCTTCTGTTGTCGGTCAACACCCAGGCGCTGCCCTGCCAGGCCAGCGTCGCGTGCACACGCGAAACGAGCGGGCTGTCGACGAACAGCGTCACCTCCGGCGCGCGGCCCATCGTGACCTGCTGGCTCGAATCGAATACTCGTTCGTTTCCATCATGGCGCACGGTGATGGTCTGCGCCCCCGGTGAAGACATGCAGCGGATACTATTCCATCACCCGGACATCGGCGGTGCCCCCGATGCGCCATATGCCCCGATCCGGCCACCGATGTGAACGCTGTACCGGCCGACGAGGGGGAGCCTTGCCGAGAGTCCGAGCGAGCGCGCTGGTTGCGGCGCTGCTCAGCATTCTGGTGCTGGCCGGGGGCTGCATCCGAGTGGTCGACGGCAGGGCCGTCTCCGTCTACGACGATCCGTTCAAGGTCGCCGGACTTCCCACCACCAGCGGTCCGAGCGGTCCGCGCACCGGCGTCCCGGATAGCACGCTGACCGCGACCAACGGCGACGGCGGCGCCGTGGACACGCTGGCGCTCAACGCCGTCGACGACATCCAGACCTACTGGCGCGGCGAGTTCGGCAAGGAGTTCCAGGGCGAGTTCAAGCCGGTCGAGAAGCTGCTGTCCTGGAGCGCGAAAGCCGGGCGCGCGGAGTCGGTCGAGTTCTGCAAGGAGACCACCTACCGCTTGGTGAACGCCGCCTACTGCCGGCTGGACAATTCCATCGGCTGGGACCGATCGGTGCTGCTTCCCACCATGGAGGAGACCTTCGGGAAGATGTCCGTGGTGATGGTGCTCGCGCACGAGTACGGGCACGCGGTGCAGACCATGGCCAAGATCGTCGCTCCGAAAACCCCGGTGATCGTCAAGGAACAGCAGGCGGATTGCTTCGCGGGCGCGTTCATGCGCCACGTGGCCGAGGGCAAAGCCGAGCACTTCACGATCAACACCTCCGACGGCCTCAACACGGTGCTCGCGGCTACCGTCGCCATCCGTGACTCCGACCCCGACGACCCGGAGAGCGTGCACGGCTCCGCCTTCGAACGGGTCACCGCGGTGCAGATCGGTTTCACCGACGGCCCCAAGGGATGCAAGGGCATCGATCAGGACGAGATCGACCAGCGCCGCGCCAATCTGCCGCAGAGTTTCAGCGACGACACCGGCCGCGGCGAGTACCCGATCACGAAGGAAACCCTGATCGAACTCACCAAGGCCCTCCGAGCGATTCTGCCGATCGACGACGAGCCGACCTACGACTACTCCCAGGCGAAGATCGAATGCCGCGACGGCGTGGTCACCGAACCGGTGTCGTATTGCCCGGCGAAGAACACGATCGCCACGGATATTCCCGCGCTCGCGGAGCGGGGTATGTCCAGCTCCGCGGACGACCCGTTGCCGCTCAAGGTGACCGGCGACTACAACGGCTACGTCGTGTTCATCTCCCGCTATACCCTGGCGGTCCAGCAGAACCGCGGTGAGAGCCTGGTGGGAGCCAAGACCGGACTGCGCGCGGCTTGTCTGTCCGGAGTGGTCACCGGCAAGCTCGCCGAATCCGGGCGGCCGGTCAGTCAGGGCGATATCAAACTCGCGGCGGGCGATCTCGACGAGGCGGTCTCGGGCCTGCTCACCGACGGCTTGGCGGCGAGCGACGCCCAAGGTAAGACCGTGCCCAGCGGTTTCTCCCGGGTCGAGGCGTTTCGCGCCGGAGTCCTGAACGGCGAGAGTGTCTGCGCCGCCCGCTATTCGTGACGCGGGTTCAGCGGCCGAACGGCGGCGGGGCGGCCAGTTCGAAGCGCAGGACGCGGTTGCCGAGCATGATCTCCGTGCCGGGCATGAGCACCATGGACTGGTGCGGCGCCAAGCGCACCCAGTCCCGATAGCCCGGCAGACGGGTGCGGGTGCCGTTGGTCGAACCGCAGTCCACCACCGTCACATCCCAGTTCACCAGCCGGATTTCGGCGTGGGCCCGGGACATGCCGCCGGAGGCGTCGTCGACGCGCAGCGGGACGAGTCCGCTCTCCGCGGCGGGCGAACGCTCCGGATCGCGCCCGATCACCGCGTCCGCGGCGAGCATGTAGGTCATGCCGTCGTCGAGGATCAGCATGCCCAGCGGCGGGCGGACCACTTCGATCAGCGCCTGGGTCTGGTCGACCGGCATACCGCAGACGGTGCAGAACGCCGCCCGCGGATCACTGGGATGGGCGCGCGCGCATTTGAACCCCATGACCTTGACGGTCAGCGCGGTCGCCTTGGCCGTCGCCTCCAGCCTGCGTTGCAGGCCCGGGTCGGGTCGCGGCGCGGGATTGGTGCCGCCCAGCTGAGTGGGGGCGTGGTGCGGATCGATCGGCGTCTGCTCGGCCTCCGCGTCGAGCATGGCGGTGGACGGTGCGGTCGGGTACCGCGGCGGCCCGGCCACGGGCTGCGGTTGCGGCGCAGGCCGCTCCCGACGTACCGACTCGGTGGGCGGGTCGGGTTCGACGCGCGCCGTCGGCAGCGGCGTCTCCGGGCGGCGATGCGCACCCGCGGCACGGGGATCCCCGCCGTTCGTCGGCGCACTCGTGCGGGAACCTTCCGACCATACGATCGCGCCACCCGCCTGGGCGACGCCCTCGACCAGCCGGCCGATGCCGCGCTCGGGTGGCAGATCGGGAACGCGGCCTTTCGCGTCGTCGACGAACAACGCCACCGCCCGCGCGGGCACCGGCGCGACCCGATCCACGGTGAAAGCCGCGTCGCTGCCGCGGTATCGCTCGACCCCGCCGTCACCGCCCAGCACGGCGGTGACCGCCCCGTGCAGGAAGATCGCCACGCCCCCGTTCTCGGCGGCGGAGAGGATGCCGAAGTCGATCGGTTCGCCGGGGCTGATCTGCTCGGCATGTTTCATCAGCCAGCGCGTCGCCTGCCGCGCCACCAGGGCGCCGGGGCCGCCCGGCTCGCGAGCGGTCGCGTCCCGCACCAGTTCGGCCAGCGATTCCAGGGCGGCGAAGGCGGGCGAGTCCGGCGACGGCCTGCCAGGCTTGCGGTGCGCGACGACGACGACCGCGCCCGCGACCGCGGCCACGGCGTGGCTGCCTACGACGACCTCGACCTGCCGATCCTTCACCGGTATCGGCCTCCACCGGAGGTGCAGTGCAAGGTCGTCGCCACACCGACAAGGGTATTGCAAGACGAACGGCATCGGTCCCCCTCCCCGGCGTCCGTCGGGTAACTTCAGTGTCAGCAACGGGAGGAACGAGGGGCCTGAGATGGTTCGGACGCAACGCATCGCGCTCACCGCGTCTTGCCTGGCACTGGCAGGGATGCTGGCCGGTTGCGCCGGCGTGCAGGGAACGCCGACGGCGGGCGAGATCGATGTGCGCACGCTGGAAGTCGGCACCTATCCCATCGACAAGCACGAGTACAAGCAGGATGCCGCGGGCAAAGGCGCGCTGCTGGAAGGCATGCGGATGTCGGACGCGGTGGTCCCCACCGTGCGCATCGACCCCGTGCTGAAGGTCGGTCGCGGCAGCACCGTCGTCGCCGACGCCGAGCAGGCGCTCGACTTCGTCGCCAAGGTGTCCAGGCCGGTCTTCGACAACCGCAAGCTGGTTGTGGGATACGCCGCCAGCGGCGCCGACCGCCCCGACCCCACCGGCCAGTCCAACCCGGCGCCGGAGGCCACCGCGGTCACCAACGCCGTGTTCCGCTTCCCCGACGAGGCCACCGCGAAGCTCGCCGCACGCGAACTCGAGGATGTCGACATCGCCGTCTCGCCGGACAACCGCAAACTGTCCTCGACGAAGTATCCCGACGCCTACATCCACTGGCGGCCGGGCGTTCCCAATGTCGGCGCCTTCATGGCGCACAAGGAATTCGTCATCTCCTTGTTCATCCAGCGCCCCAAGGCGGACGGCGACGACCTGGTGAAGTGGGTCGACAAGACGTTGGCCGCCCAGGTCGCGCAGCTGGACAAGTTCACCCCGACACCGGTGGAGAAGCTCGACACCCTGAAGACCGACCCGGACGACCTGCTCGCCCGCGTCGCGGTCGCCGACCGCAAGAACCGCGCGCCCGACCCGGCGACCTTCGCCGTCTACGGCGGCTACCACACCGTGCACCGCGCCGACGACGAATCCGTTCACCTGCGCCTGATCGAGGACACCGGCGTGGACCACATCGGCCTGCTGGACGACAGCTATGTCGCTCGCACCCGCGACGCGGCGGCGGCGCAGAAGCTGGTCTCCGGCCTGTTGGAGAGCGAAGGCGGGCACTACGATTCGCTGGGCGCGCCCAAAGACGTCCCCGGTGCCAAGTGCTTGCAGCTCAACAGCAAAGGCGACCCGGATCGGGAGTACAAGTTCCGCTGCTACGTCGCGTACAAGAGGTACGTCGGAGTCGTCACCAGTGATAAGGAACCGGACGTACGGCAGAAGGTCGCCGCGGAGTATGCACTGTTGGCGAACAGTTTCTGAGATCAGCGGCGGTTGACCCCCGGCGCTCGCGCGAGCCTGGGTCGCGGGTGCGCCGAAGTAGGATCCGGCGCAACTACCGCAGTCAGGGGAGGGAAGAGTGCAGCACGGCGCGATGTCGAAACCGATTCGGACCGCCTGTGCCCTGGTGCTGGCCGGTGCCGTCGCCTTGGTCGGCGGCGCGTGCGGCGGCCCGGAGGCCGAGCAGAAAGAGCCCACGCAGCCCATCGATCTCGCGCAGCTCGACGTGGGCAATTACGCGACGACCCCGCGCGCGCTGGGAACAGCGAAGAATCCCGAGCAGGCGCGCATGATCGAGGCGGAGCGGCTGGCGAACTTCGTCCCGCTGCCCGCGGACATCGATCCCGCGTTCGTCTCCGCGAATCCGTCCATCGCCAAGGTGTTCATCGATCCGAAGGGTTCGCTCGGACGGATCATGGACGTCTCCCGGTTCGCCGAGGCCGCACCGGATTTCGTCGCCGGGTTCCTCAGCAGCGCGGGCAACGCCCCGGACAACCGCGGAACCGACCTGGTCAACGCCGTGATGATCTTCCCGGACGAGCAGAAGGCGGCCGCAGCCGCGGCGGCGCTCGAACGGGTCGACTTCGAGGCCAACAACCGGAACACGCCGGTGCAGATTCCGAAGTATCCCGCCGCGCACGCCCATTGGCAGCCACAGGACCAATCGATCGGGTCGTGGTTCGCCACCGGCAAATTCGTCGTCTACACCTGGGTCTTCGACTACGTGAAGAACTACCTGGAGAAAGTCGACCTGCCCGAGTTGCTCGGGATGGTCGAGAAGAGCCTCGACGCTGTCGTCCCCGCGATCGGCCGGTTCACCCCGACCCCCGTCGACCAGCTGATGACGGCGCAGATCGATATGGACGGCATGCTCAACCGAGCCCTGCCGCGGCCCAGGGAAGATTCCTGGATCGATCCGCCGGGGGCGTACACCGGCAACGGCGCGCTGCACTTCACCACCGATTCGGCCGAGGACCGCAGAATCATCGAAGCGGCGGGCGTGGATCGGTACGCCACCGACGGGACCGACCTGTTCCGCGCGCGCGACGCCGCCGCCGCGATACAGCTGCGCGAACAGCGCGGCGGGCTGACGAAGAAGTTCCGCGGCGCCGAGTCGCCGAAAGGCCTGCCGGTCGCGCACTGCAAGGAGTACATCGGCAACAAGACGGTGGTCGTCCGGTTCTATTGCTCGGTGACCTACGACCGCTACGCGGCATTCGCCTGGTCACATCAGCTGCTCGACGCACAGCAACGCATCTCCGCCCAGTACGCATTGTTGGTGAACGCCGCATGAGAACATTCCGCACCGCAGCCACCGCCCTCGCCTGCACGGTCGCCGCCGCGATCCTCGCCGGCTGTGGTTCGACGCTGGCGGGCACCGCGCAGCCGGGTGAGATCGACATCCGCCGTCTGGATGTCGGCAACTACCCCACCGAACCGCCGAACGCGCACGACGACGACTATCAGCCGCTGTTCATCGATATGGGGAAGGTCGCCGCGATGCGGCTGGCCGATCACGTCGCGTCGGCATACGACATCGATCCGAGGATGAAATACAGCTGGACGCCTTCCAGCATCAGCAAAGGGACACTGCCCGGCGAACTCGGGCGCCCGGAAGTCCTGGAGCCGATCGCGGAACGCCACCGGATGATGTTCGGGTTCCACACCAACGGCTCGGATCAGGACGTCAGCCTGCTCGCCTCGGGATGGCCGACCAAGCCGCGGCCCAATTCCACGACGGTCGGCACGATCGTCATGCAGTTCCCCGACCCGGACCGCGCCCGGCAAGCCGCCGCCGAGTTCTTCGACGCCGATTTCGGCGGCTACCGCGACCAGAACGAGCCGGTCCCGCTGCCGCGGCAGCCGCAGGCGCGAGCGCACTGGCGTCCCGGTTCGCCCTTCCTGCGTGCGATACTCGCGCACGGCTCCTACGTGGTGGCATTCCTGGTCTCGGCCAACGCGCCCGACCGCGACGCCCTCGTCGCCCTCGCGGAAAAGGCGTTCGACGTCCAGCTGCCGTTGCTCGACCAGCTGCCTCCGCTGACCGAAGAGGAGATGCTGCGCTTGCCCTGGGACCCCGACCACCTGCTGAGCCGCACGCTGAATCCGGCCAAGGTCCAGTCCCCCAGCTACGACGATTCGAACGCCCTGCTCGGGCTGCGCGGCATCATGCAATACGCCGAAGACCGGGAGTACGCGAAACAGCGTTTCACGGCGATGGGAGCCGAGAAATTCGCGGTCTCCGGCGGCACGCTGGTGATCCGCACCGCGAATGCGGAGAAGGCGCGTCGGGTGGTCGCGGAGCGGATCACCCCCACGGTGGTGGCGGGCCCGGCCGAGCCGCCGCAGCATGTGCCCGATTCGGCATGTGTGGAGAATCGGTCCGGACTTTTCGACGACAGACGATTCACCTGTGTCGTCGCCTACAAAGAATATGTCGGATTCGTCGCGGCGAATCAACTGCTGGACGCTCAGCAACGCGCTGCCGCACAGTATTCCATTTTCGCGAACAGCCGATAATGCCGCAGTTTCGCCGCGAATCGGGTCGAGTATGCTGCGTGGCGAACGCCAGCGGCCCGCGTGGAGTCAGGAGATCGTGAAGATGGCGATGAGCCCCGGGACCATCGTCGGCGGGTACCGCATCATCCGCGTGCTCGGCGCGGGCGGCATGGGCACGGTGTATCTGGCCAAACATCCCAGCCTGCCCAGAACCGACGCGTTGAAGGTGCTCGGCGGTGAACTCAGTCGCGACTACGAGTTCCGCACCCGTTTCGAGCGAGAGGCGAATCTCGCCGCCGGACTCGACCATCCGAACATCGTCTCGGTCTACAACCGCGGCGAAGAACAAGGCCAGTTGTGGATCGCCATGCAATACGTGGACGGCACCGACGCCTCCGCCGAACTGGCTCGCGACCCGCACGCCATGAATCCGTTGCGCGCCCTGCGCATTACCACCGAGGTCGGCAAGGGCCTCGATTACGCGCATCGCAAGGGCCTGCTGCATCGCGACGTCAAACCGGCGAATTTCCTGTTGTCCTCGCCTGCCGAAGGTGAAGAAGAACGCGTCCTTCTCACGGATTTCGGCGTCGCCAAAGCCAACGACGACACCACCGAACTCACGCAGACCGGCAGTTTCGTCGCCACCATCGCCTACGCCCCGCCCGAGCAGCTCACCGGCAGCCCGCTCGATCACCGCGCCGACGTCTACAGCCTCGCCTGCTCGTTCTTCAAACTGCTCACCGGACGCAACCCCTACCCGGGAACGCAACCCGCGCTGGTGATGATGGGGCATCTCCACGAGCCGCCGCCGCTGGCCACCGCGGTCAACCCCGGCCTGCCGCCGGCCATCGACCACGTCTTCGCCCGTGCCTTGGCGAAGGACCCGGCCGAACGTTTCTACAGCTGCCGTGAATTCACCGACGCGGCGGCCGGCGCGCTCACTCCCGGCTACAACCCTGTCGCCACGCACACCTCGCCCACCTATCCGATCCAGGTCTTCGACCCGCGGCCGGCGACCGATCCGCGCGTCGCCATCTCCGGGCAGGGCAGCGCCCCCGCACCGAGCGCGCGCAAGAACTGGCTGCTCGCCGCGGCCGCGGGCATCGTGACCGTCGCGCTCGCCGCGGGCATCGGGATCTGGGCGCTGAACCGGGAGGAGGCCGCACCGGGGCCCGCGGTCGCCACGCCGAGCAGCACGGCCGCTCTGTCGCCGCTGGAGCGGGCACGCACGGACAATCCGGTGTTCCGGGGCAAGACCATCACGATGGTGGACGTGCCGCGCAGCTCGCAGGTCTCGATCTTTCTGAGCGGCACCCCGCAGACCAAGTTCCTGGAAGATCTCGGGTTCGTCTACAACTTCAACTACGCACGTCAGGGTGACGAGGCCTCGCCGCGGGAGCTGACCGGAAGCACCCGGCTCGAGGTCGCGGCGGACGGCTACGTGCTGGCCGTGCGCAGCGACGAAAAGGCCGGTGGCGGTGGGCTGCTGGGTCTTCCGTACCAGGTGGCGGGCACCCGGGCCACAGTGATTCCGCTGGACGATCCCGCAGCCGTCGCCGCGCTCCGCAATTGGAGTGAGTCGTCCGAGCAGACTTTGCTCGACCGTCTTGTGCCGGTGCTGCGCAATCGCGTGAAGTAATAAGGCCCGTTCGCTGAATCCAAGCGTTCGTGGGCTTTTCGAGTTCCGAGACCATCGGCTCTCGTCATTCTGCTGGTAGCGGCGGACTTATGCGTTCGGTAAGGTGTACCGCAGCCAGCCCACTCGCCGATCATTACAGCAGCGAGCAGGGGGAAGGAGGGGAGCCGAGCGCTGGCGTTACAAGTCATGCGGACCCGGATCGCATCGTGGTCTTCCGAGCAGGCCCGCATCGCGGCCGCCGAAATCACGGACGAGCCGGGCCGAGGGGCGCAGGGCCCTGATCCCGTGGGGCGATGCCGAACTTTCTCGAGTCGGATGGAACCGATCAGACCCGCACCGCGTCCAATCAGATGTACAGGCCAACTGAGGCTTCCGCCGTTGGCCGAGACGGGAACCGAAAGGAGCCGAAATGGCAGGACAGCTCGAAGCGAGCGAAGAGGCGATCTCGAAGTTTGTGGACAACTGCCGGCAGCGGCACCAGGATCTGCAGACCGCGATCACCGCACTGAACAGCAAGTCGGATCAGACGACCGCCACCTGGAGCGGTGCGGCCCGTCAGGCGTTCGACACCTTCATGGACAGCTACTTCGCTCAGGCGCGGAAGCTGAACGACCAGCTGGATCAGACGTCGGACAAACTCGCCCACGCCGGACGGAAGTTCGCCGATCAGGACCAGCAGTTCGCCCAGCAGGTGGCCGCGCAGGCCTCCAGCCTGGACCTTCCCTGATCCGATAGCCGCACCACAGACAACAAGGAGCTCCTCATGGTAGCCAATGATCCCGGTCGGATTGCCTCAAACTTCGGCGAGGTCGAGGCGGGCGCCCAGGCCATCGTGGCCGAGGCGCGCAGCGTCATGACCATGCTCGAAGATTTCCACAAGCAGGTCACCGATTTCGTGACCAACTACTGGAAGGGTGACGCGAACGACGCGTTCGCCTCGCTGCAGGCCCAGTGGAACACCCAGGTCACCCAGCTGAACACCACGCTGGAAAGCGCGGGCAAGCTGGTCAGCAGCGGCAACTCCGACCTGCAGGGCACCGACACCGCGCTGGCGGGCCTCTTCTGAGATCCCGTCTCGGCTGATTCGAGCCCCCGGTACTTCGGTGCCGGGGGCTCGAATCATTCTGTACTACAGCAACCCTAGATGCGGACGCACCGCACATCATGGGACGACGCGGACCGTGTCTCCGAAGTGTGAGCACGGAGCCTCCAACTGCCCCCACTCGTCTCCCGCATACTGACAACCGATGCTGACCTGAATCCCGAACTCCAGTAGGACGTGCCATCGTACGGTTGATCCGTCCCCCGGATGTTCCACATAGGCCAGGCCGGAACGGCCACCGAACATGACATCGCGTCTCAAGTCGGTCAGCACCCCGGAGGGGCGCTGCGCGATCTGCGCCTCCAGCTTCGTGGCCACCTGCTCATAGCTGGACGACGCCGTCAGTGGGGACTGCATGATCGTGATGCGTTGCCGCGCAGCGGCTTCGGGCACCAGATCGACGCGGGCACGCCCACTGTCCGGCGATGCGGCAACGCGCCAGCCAGGAGGAATCCGAAACCGGATGCGACCGAATGCTTCCGGGTCCGTCGCAGCCGGCGGGGGGATCGGCGGGGGCACGGCACTCATCGATGGCATTTCGGTACCGGGGGCCGCCGCGGAAACGCTGTCCCGGCGACCGGACAAGGTGACCGCCCCGACCACCAGCAGAGCGACGACCACCACCGCGGCGATCGCGGCGATGGCGAAACGCACGTTGTCACGCCGGGGCTGCTGGGCAGCGGCGCGCGCCCGAAGCGGTTGCATCCACTCCGTGGCCGCGGCCTGCACCTCGCGTCGATCGCTCGGCTCGAGCCGACGGCCGCGGACGAGATCGGCTCCGGCGACTGGACGCAACTCGACGTCGGCGCCTACGGTCTGGTCGATCGCCGCACGGACCAAGTCCAATTTCGCCGAGTCGGCGATACTCACCACCTGCACGAGGTCGATCGATCCGCTGTCCTGTACCCGTGCGATCAGCCGGCACAAATCGGCGAACCCCGTTGACTCCGCGGTGATCTCCGCCAGCGCGAGCGTCGGCTCGTGCTCACAGGACTCGATGTGCACGCCGCGATGGCTCCGGATCACCGCGGATGCCGTGGTGGCGAGGGTGCCGAATTCCAGTACCAGCGTGCGTCGGCTGTGGCTGGTGCCTTCGTCCGACGCGACCGAGCGCACCGCGATGTCCTCGAAAAGGACCTCCGCGGCGTGGCGGCGCGCCGCCTGTTCGAGCACACCGCGACGGCGGGCGCCCCATTCGGTGGGACAGATCAACGTCATCCGGGCACACGGGGACGCGACGCGGAGGTGCTCGAGCACACTCGCGAACACGGCGCCCATCGCGTCCACCACCGAAGGGGTGCGCGGCGGCAGGGCTATGGCATCGGCGGGCACGAACTGGACCGCCGAGCCGACCTGGGCCTGCGGATTCGGCGGCTGGCCCACGACGAGATCGAAACCATTGCTGCTCAGCACGATCGTGGGCGGCGCGTCCCAGTGCGTGTCGGCGCCGCGGGCCCAGACCCGTGCCTCGGTGATGACGAGCTCGACCTCGGACATCAGGGCGATGGCATCCACGCCGTCTGCACCAGGCCCTCCATGTTCCGGGTGACGTAGGTGCCGCGGCCCGGTGGCATCGGGCTCGGCCGCTTGGTGCCCATCAGGACGCCCTCGTCCTTGCTGCAGCTCAGGATCAAGCCCGCCGAACCCAGGTCTCGCATCCTGGCCAACGTCGCTTCGAACATCGCCCTGCTGGCACCGCCGGAACGCCGCGCGATGATCACGTGGAAGCCGAGGTCGCGCGCGTGGGGCAGGTGTTCGAGCAGTGCCTGGACCGGGTTGCCCGCGGACGTGGCGACCAGGTCGTAGTCATCGACGATGACGTACAGTTCCGGGCCGCTCCACCACGAGCGATCCCGCAACTGCTGCGGCGTGACATCCGGGCCCGGGGTGCGCTTGCCGACGTACGCGGCCAGGTCGTTCATGTTCTGCGTGAACTGCGGCGCCGTGGAGCCGTAGCCCGCGAGGTACCCCTCCGGGACGAGGCCGAGCATGCTGCGCCGGTAGTCGCCGATGATGAAGCGGGCCTGATCGGGGGTGTTCGACGCGGCGATGCCCTCGATCAGCGACCGCAACAGCGTCGTCTTTCCCGATTCGGTGTCGCCGATGACGATGAAGTGGGGGCTCTCCACGAAGTCGATGTAGACCGGGGCGAGCTCGGATTCGTTGATGCCGAACGGGATGCGCAGGCATTTCGTGTTCGGGTCGACCTGCGACGGCCAATCGCCCGCCAGATACAGCAGTTGCTCGCGCGGAAGCTGCTCGGGCAGCATGCGCACCTGCGGCGCAGGCCGGCCCGGCGTCAGCCTGGCGATGGTGGCGACCGCGTCCGCGACCGCCTGGGTGAGGGTGGTCGGATCGGAGTTGCCGTCGATGCGGGGCAGACCGGTGAGCATGTGCAGGCACTCGGGAGTCATACCGCGGCCCGGCCGACCCTGCGGAACCAGCGAGGCGAACTTGCGTCCCAGATCGGAGTCCATCGGATCGCCGAGGCGCAGCTCGATCCTGGTGCCGATCTGGTCCTTGAGCGCGGGCCGCGCCTCCGCCCAGCGATTCAGCGCGATGACCACGTGCACGCCGTAGGACAGACCCTGCACGGCGAGATTCATGATGGTCTGCTCGAGCATCTCGAAGTCCTGGCGGATCGAGCTGAAGCCGTCGATCACCAGGAACACGTCGCCGAACGGATCCTCGTGCACTCCGGCGGCGCCCGGGCTGCTCGCCGGGTCCATCGCCCGCAGCCTGCGGAAGTCGGTCATCGACTCGATGCCGAGCTGCCGGAAACGCGCCTCGCGCTGCCGGACGATGGTGGTCATCTCCGCGATGGTGCGCCGGACCTGGTCCTCGTCCAACCTGCTCGCGACCGAGCCGACGTGCGGCAGCCCCTGCAGGCTCGCCAGGGTGCCGCCACCGAAGTCGAGGCAGTAGAACTGCACCTGTTCGGCGGTGTGCGTCAACGACATCGCCATGATGAGCGTGCGCAGCGCGGTCGATTTCCCGGACTGCGGGCCGCCGACGATCGCGACATTGCCCCGGGCGCCGGACAGGTCGACGACCATCGGGTCGCGGCGCTGATCGTAGGGCCGGTCGACGATCCCGATCGGCGCACGCAGCGAGGACACCGCGGAGTACTCGCCGGTGAGGATGGAGCGCGGCAGGAGCTGGTCGAGCGTCGGCGCCTCGTCCAGCGGCGGCAGCCAGATCTCGTGCGCTGGACGGCCATAGCCGCGGATCCGGGAGACCAGCATGTTCAGGTTGGACAGCTGCTCGCCGTCCTCGTCCTGTTCCGGCTCCAGGCTCGGCTCGGGCGGCAGCGGAACGCGGTCCGCGGCGCGGAAGTCGACATGGGTCGCGGTGAACGGCCGTGCCCGGACATCGATCTCGCCGGACTGCGTGGCCACGGTCATGTCGCGCTGCGAGCCGCCGCCGACGTACGCGCCGGAGACATAGGAAGCCTGGAAGCGCTGGATCTCGCCGGAATCCGCCTTCAGATAGCCGCCGCCGGGGTTGTTCGGCAGGTTGTAGGCGTCGGGCACACCGAGCACCTGGCGAGACTCGTTGGCGGAGAACGTCTTCAGGCCGATGCGGTAGGACAGGTGGGCCTCCAGGCCCTTCAGCTTGCCTTCTTCCAGGCGCTGCGAGGCGAGCAGCAGATGCACGTGCAGCGAGCGGCCGAGGCGGCCGATCATGACGAACAGCTCGGCGAAATCCGGGTGCTGCGTGAGCAGTTCGGAGAACTCGTCGAGCACCACGAACAAGGCGGGCAGCGGATCCAGGTCGGCGCCCGCGGCCCTGGCCTTCTCGTACTCGGAGACGTTGGCGAAGTTGCCCGCCGCGCGCAGCACTTCCTGGCGGCGGTTCATCTCGCCGGCCAGGGCGTCCTTCATGCGGTCGACCAGATCGGCCTCTTCCTCCAGGTTGGTGATGACGGCCGCGACGTGCGGAACCCCTTCCAGGCCCAGGAACGTCGCGCCGCCCTTGAAGTCGACCAGCACCAGGTTCAGCTGGTCGGGCGAGTGTGTGGCCAGCAGGCTGAGCACCAGGGTGCGCAGGAACTCCGACTTGCCGGAGCCGGTGGCGCCGATGCAGAGGCCGTGCGGGCCCATGCCGTTCTCGGCCGCCTCCTTGATATCCAGTTCCACCGGAAGGCCGTCGGCGCCCACGCCGAACGGGACGCGCAGGCGTTCCCGTCCGTAGCGCGGCCGCCAGGCGTGCTCCGGGTTGAACGTGCCGATGTCGCCGAGGCCCATCAGCTGCGCCCAGGTCGAGATCACCTCGGAGTCGTCGGTTTCCACGTCGCTGCTGCGCTGCGTGGCCGCGCGATAGGGCGCGAGCCTGCGCGCGACCTGCTGCGCCTGCTCCGGGCTGATCCGGTCGATCAGCGCGAACCGCTCCTGATTGCCGGTGGCACCGCGGCCGACGCATTCGCCGTTCTCGACGATCATCTTGATCCCGCGCGACACCGCCAGGCGCGGCGCGTAACCGCACAGGTCGATGATGGTGACGCCCTCGTAGCCGGACTCACGCAGCTGATCGTCCTCGGCCTCGAGCAGGCCGCCGTCGACCACGATGACGATGTGCACCATGTTGGCGTTGGCGGGCTGGTTGCGCGAGTACCGGACCCGGTTGCCGAGCAACGGATGCAACCCCGCCATGGCCTCCCGGATCGAGCCGTAGAACATGCGCTGGGTCCCGATGCCGTCCTGCGTATCGGGGTGCTGGGTGTGCGGGAGCCACTTGGTCCACTCCCACTCCGGCGCCGTATCCGGCCCGCAGACAACCGCGACGAGCACCTGGTCCGGCGCCTGGAACATGCACAACTGCACCAGCATCGCGCGGGTCATGTCGCGCGCTTGGCCGCGGTCGCCGTCCAGCGCGATGGTGGCGAAACCCTTGACCGCGATGGCGGTCGGCAGGTCGGGCACGGTGGAATGGGCGCGCACGAAGCGGCGCAGCGAGACGGCGGCGATCGGCTCGAGTTCTTCGACCGGGCCGGTCTCCGGGGCGACCAGCCTGGTGGCCAGGCGCTGCCCGCCGAGACCGATGCGGGCGTGGCAGAAGTCCTTGTCCCCCGCGCGGCGTTCCCACATGCGGCTGGTGCCCGCGAGCATCCAGACCAGGCCCGGCTCCGGGTGGCTCCATTCGACGGAAGCGCGCTGCTGCGCAGCGGTCTCGTTGACGTCCTTGCGGACCTGATCGAGGTAACGCAGGTAGTCCTTGCGGTCCTCGTTGGCCTCGGCGGCCTTCTGCCCCTTGCCCCCGCCCTGCCCGGCGAACATGCCGACCATGGAGAACAGCATCATGAGCGGGAACATCATGCTCATGGGGTTCGAGGCGATACCCCCACCCTGGGTGAACAGCAGGGCCATCATGCCGACCATGCCGATCACCATCACGACCGGCATCAGCTTGAGCACCAGGTTTCCCGGTGTGACCCGGGGGATTTCGGGCGGGGGCTGCAGCGTGACCTCGCCGCCGGGCGTTCGAGGCATCTCGCGGCGCGCACGGCGCTGGAAGCGGACAGTGCTCATCGACGAGATTCCCCCTTCGGCCAGCTGTGGTCCGGCCTCAGTGTAGAGGTCACAGCCGACATGTCGTACAGTTCGACCAGCATTCTGCTGCCCGGACCGTGGGTTCGCAAGCTCGCCCCCGGCCTGCTGAGCCGTGGAATCACGAGGTAGAAGACCGAGTTGGGGGAAGCTTGACGCACGCGCGCCTTGACCACATCGACGAAGAATCCTCGCGCGGCATCGTCCGCGCACCCGACCTCGCGCGGGTGACGATTCTGGCCAAGCACACTCAGGTCGACATGGCCATACCGGTCGACGTGCCGGTCGCGCTGGTGATTCCGAGCGTGGTCGACATGGTCGCCCAGCACAGCCGCACCAACGACTTCGACAACGAGGGCGAGCGTTACGAACCCGCGGAGTGGGTGCTGGCCCGGATCGGTCATCCGCCCTTCTCCAACTCGCTCAGTCTCGGCGAGCACGGCGTCCGCGACGGCGAACTGCTGATGCTGGAAAGCGCCTCGCACACCGCGCCGACACCGCTGTTCGACGACATCATGTACAACGTCGCGATCGCCGACACCGACCACTACCGCAGCTGGACCCCGCGCGTCGCGCGGATCACGGGCTCGGTGCTCGCGGCGCTCACCATGATCGTCGGCTGCCTCGGCCTGCTGCTGTCGCCCGGCTCGCTGCCGATCGCGGTGGGCGGGTCGATCGCGCTGGTGGTCGCGATCCTGCTCGTCGTGTCCGCGATGGTGCTGAGCAGGATATACGGCGACACCGGCACCGCACTGGTGCTCGGCGGCTGCGCGCTGCCGGCGGCGTTCAGCGCGGGCATGCTCTACGTGCCGGATGAGTACGGCTGGGCGCACGTGCTGCTCGCCTCGGTTCTCGCGGGCGCGACGGCGATCCTGGCCTGGCGGGTCACCGGCGTCGGCCTGGCGTTGTTCATCGGCGTGGCCACGCTGGCCACGTACGCGGCGCCCGCGGCGCTGGTGGGCCTGCTCACCGACCAGCCGGAGCGGGCGATCGGCGCGGGCGCTGCGGCGCTCGGCCTCGCCGGACTCTCCCTGGCCCCACGGGTGTCCATGCTGCTGGCGAAACTGCCGCTGCCGCCGGTGCCTTCGCCGGGCACCCCCATCGATCCGACCGAGGACGATCCGGACGATCATCGCGCGCTGCCGACCATGGAGGTGCTGCGGGTGAAGTCGGAACGCGCCCGCATGTACCTCGCCGGACTGGTCGCGGCGACCACGCTGGTCACCGCCGCGGGCGCACTCGCCGCCACCGATCCGGCCGCCGACGACCCGTACTGGCCCGGCATCGCGCTCGCCCTGGTCTGCGCGGCGGTGCTGATGTTCCGCAGCCGCACCTACGCGGGCGCGGAGCAAGCCGTCGTGCTCATCGCGGGCGGCGCGGGAATCGTGCTGATCATGCTGGTGGGCACCGGTTTCGCGATGCACCAGCCGCTGGCCGTCTTCGGCGCGGCGATGGTGGTCTTGGTCGCGGCGCTGATTCTCGGCATCATCATCCCCAACCAGTCGGCCACCCCACCGATGCGCCGCGGCGTCGAACTGCTCGAGTACACGTTCGTCGCCGCGGTCCTGCCGCTGGTCTTCTGGGTAGCGGACCTCTACGCCATCGTCCGCGGGCTGTGAGCTCGCAGCGATGAGTTCGAAACAGCGGCTCGACAGTTGTTTCCGAGCGGTTCGGTTGAGCACGGCAGTCTGCATGCTGGCGCTCGGTGTCTCCGTGGGCGCTACTGCCGGAATCCCGCATGCGCTAGCGGAAAAACCCACCGTGAGCCCGAATACGCCACCACCGCCAGGCGAGCCGGCCGCTCCTCCGGACAAGACCGAGCGGGCATCCAATACTCCGTGCGTCAGTACCGGCTCGGGAGGCAACGGGCCCTCGATCCCCGACGCGCAACGCTCCCTCGACCTGCAGCACGCCTGGCGATTCTCCAAAGGCGCAGGCCAACTCGTGGCGGTCATCGACACCGGTGTCGCACGCCATCCGCGCCTGCCGGGGTTGATCGCGGGCGGCGACTATGTGAGCAATAGTGACGGAACCGAGGACTGCGATGCGCATGGGACGTTGGTCGCGGGGCTGATCGCGGCGACCGAGGTCGACGGTCAGGGCTTCTCCGGGGTCGCGCCGGAGGCGCGAATTCTTACTATCCGCCAGACCAGCAAGCTGTACCAGAAGGAGGGAGCGAATCGGGACAAAGGGCCCGATGCGCTGCCCCAGGGATACGGCACCACTCGCACCATGGCATCAGCGATACGTCGCGCGGCGGACATGGGAGCTACCGTCATCAATATCTCCGAAGTCGCGTGCAAGCCGACTTCCGAGCCTTTCGAAGATACCGAACTGGGTGCCGCGGTCCGGTATGCCGCGATCGAGAAGGACGTGGTCGTCGTAGTCGCAGCCGGCAACAGCGGTGAGAACACCGACGGCTGCAAGGGCACCAATGCGGTCATCGATCCTCTCGACCCCACGGGAGACCCATGGAGCAAGGTAGACCTGAACGTATCACCGGCCCGCTATGACGACTACGTGCTCGCCGTGGGTTCCATCAACGGGAACGGTCAGCCATCGACATTCACCGTGCCCGGCCCATGGCTGGGCGTAGCGGCTCCCGGCGAGAACATCACCTCCCTCGATCCACTGTTCAACGACCCGAACAGCAAAGGAACCGCAGTCCAACTCGGCAGCGTTCAGCAATCCGGGAAGCTCGGACCCATCCAAGGCACCAGCTTCGCCACCCCGTTGGTTTCAGGAGTAGCCGCCCTGGTTCGAGCCCGTTTCCCGGAGCTGAGTGCGCTGGAGGTCATCAAGCGCATCCAGGCCACCGCGCACGCCCCCGCAGAAGGGTGGAATCCCTATGTCGGCTACGGCGCTGTCGATCCGGTCCAGGCCCTGACCGCCGAGGTAGTGAATACATTGCCACCGAAGCGACCGGCTGCGGCCAAAAGCGTTCAACTCCCGCTACCGGCTCCGGCACCGCGACCGAATCATCGCGCGCGCAACATTGCCCTCATCGGAAGTGGCATCATCGCATCACTGCTCGTCTTGGGCATGCTCGCATCATTCCCGATCCGACGCAGATTCGGCGTCACCAGCGACGATACATAAGCACTGCACGTTCCAACGCTTTCACCGGGTTGCCATTTCGATATCGCGACACCTATTTGGCCGAGGCGACCGGTTGTTTGGCGGGGGCCGGGTCCGGGGCGACGCCGTCGTGGGCGACCATGGCGGCCTCGCGGCTCAGGGTGGGTCCGCTCGCGAGCAGCCCGACGATCGGCCAGGGCGCGGGTTCCGGAGTCACGCCCGATTCCTTGTCCATGCCGAGCGCTTTCGCGGCGTCGTTGTCTCTGATGCCGAAGCGGACACCGGTGTCGGCGATGTAGAACATGCTGTCCTTGCGGCGGCTGTCCGGTTCGATGCCGGTGGTTTGGACGAAGGCGCCCGAGCCGGGCTTGAAGTACACGGAATCCACGTTGTCGCCCCTTCCGTCGGCCTGAGCGAGCGGAACCAGCTTGGCGCTGCTGGACATCGGCAGGTCGCTGCCGTCGATGAGGGCGAGCTCCGCACGCACGGCGACGTCGGTATTGCTCGCGACTCCCGGAATCGGTTTCCAGGACAGGCAACTCACCGGTCGAGCGGTGGGCTGGATGATGGTCGGCGCCACCTCGGGATAGGTGTCGACCTTCAACGCTCTGGACTGCGGCGCATGCGTCTGCTCGAAGTCACCGATGGCGGCGCCGTGATCCGGGTTGCGCTGCGAGCTGCGGATGACTTCTGCCGTGAACGGGCTGATGGGCTGCAAGCCGTTGTGCAGGATGACGAAGTTCTGGTTCGACTTGCCTGCCACCTGGACGACGGTGCCGATTCGCAGGCCATTGATCGAGTAGCTGGGCTGCCCGCCCGGATCATCGATCCTCGGCGGGACGATCGCGTCCACCTCGGGAATCGCGTTCAACAGACCCTCACTGATCGGGCGCGGGGTCATGCCGCGGATTCCCAGGGCGCCTGTGACGGCCGGCTCGTTCATGTCCACCCGAGCGCGTGTCTTGTTCCAGACGAGGTACGTCGCGTCCTTGCCCTTCACCAGCAGCGCCTTGTCCCGACCTGTCGCCGAAGCCTTGTCACCGAGTTCCGGGTCGCCGATGAGGACGGAGGTGCTGCGGTCGTCGGTGCCGTCCGTCTTCAACGAATCACACACCGTCCAGGCGCGCCCCTCGCCCTCCTTGTCGAAGTGCAGCGAGCCGGGAGCGCCTGGGATGCCGATCAATTGGCCGCGCGGCTTCTTTCCGAGCTCGGACTCCTTCACGGTCGCGGGCTTGGCCGCCTCGCCCGCGGCCAGGCGGGCGGAGGCGAGGTTGAGGGCCGGGTGCACCACGTCGTCGAGCACCACGTAGACGGCACCGGAGTCCTTGCCGATCAGGATCTTGTTGTCGTCGCCGATCTTGCCCTGCGGACGCAGCAACGCGAGCACGCCGCATCCGGCCAGCACGACGCACGCCAGGATCAGCCCGGCCGCGTACGCGCGGGACTGGGAACGCATGGGGTCGTGCAGCATTCGCACGTCCCGGCGCACCAAGGCGTGCTCCATTCGCCGGACCAGAAAGCGGTAGCCGCTCACCTGCCAGCGTGTGGTGGGTTTTGAAGGCATTATTCCTCCCCCGAACAGTGCTCACGTTCGCCGAACACAGTACAGTTCCCGGGGACGTTTGTTCAGCTCGGCCACAGCGCACCGGCCGACATTGGGTACTTGGGGGACGACGATGGCGGAACCGGCAGGCGCGGGACCACGACCGCTCTTCGGGCGCGTCTCGATGCAGAACCTGCTGATCGCGCAAGTCATCGGGTTGCTCGCCGCGGTTGTCGCGCTGTTCGCCGGCCTGCCGGGTCTCGCCGCGTTCGGCGTCGCGGTGGTCGTCGGGCTGATCCCGCTGATTCCCGTCGCCAAACGCACCCCGCTGGACTGGGTCGCCACCTGGTGGCGCTACCTGACCCACCGTGACTACGAGATCGGCGACACCGTCGACTTCCGCGGCTCGGACGGACGTTCGCTCGGCCTGTTCTGGGACGGCAGCCGCGTGGTGACGGTGGTCGAGGTGCTGCCCCCGCCCGGCGGACTGACCAGGATCGCCCGCACCACGGTGCACGCCTCGCACCTGCTTCCGCTCGCCGAGCTGGCGAAATGCCTGAACCAGCACGATATCCTGCTCAGCGGCATCGACATCATCAGCCACGGGCACCGCAGCCGCTCCGGCACACCCGCGGGCAAGATCTACGAATCGCTGCTCGGCCCGCTGCCCGCCACCGCTCATCGCACGGTGTGGCTGGCGATCAGCTTCGACGCGGTGGCCTGCCCGGAGGCCACGGACCGGCGCGGCGGAGGAGCCGAAGGCGCCTCGCGCGCGGTCACCATCGCCACCCAGCGGATCATGCGCACGCTGGAGGACGCCGACTGCAACGCCCGCATCCTGACCGCACCCGAGATCCGCCAGGCGGTCCTGCAGATCACCAGCGGCTACGACCCGCGCACGCTCGAACACCGCTGGCGCTACGCCGAGATCGGCAACAGCGTGAACGTCGGCAGCGCACTGGATCCCAAACGGCTGGAATCCGACTTGCTCGCGCAGCTGTGGGTGGCGCCTTCGCGCGGCACGACGGTGGCGGTGCGGTTGCGTCCCGGCAGTTCGGCAGCCTCGGTGAGCATCGGCGCCGCCTGGCGCCTGACCGCGCGAGAGCTGCCGGAACGCTCCGAACTTCCGGGCATGATCTCGATGAACGGACGCCACCGCGACAGCCTGCTGGCCCATCTGCCCATCGCGGTTCCGGGCGTGGACGACACCGTCCCGATGATCGAGCACCTCATCGACATCGTCGACGATCTGCATCTGCCCTCCTCCGGCTGCGGCCAGTTGATCGGATCGGACGACGAAGGAAACGGCGTCGCGGTCCGTATCGTGGGCGCGGGCATCTCGACGGTGTATGTCGCGGGCGAGCTGTATCTGGCGCAGCAGTTGGTCTTCCGCGCGCTCGCGGTCGGTGAACGGATTCTCATTCGCACCGACCGGGCGCGGGCATGGGAGAACCTGGTCACCACGATCGGCAATCCGGAGCGGCTGACCATCGCGGTCGAAACCCACCAGTCCGACGCGGGTTTCACCGCCACGGTGGTAGACGGCGTGCTCGCACCCGCTCCGCACGCGGGTGTCACCACCATCTACGTGACGGGCGATCCGATGGGCTGGCCCGCCAGCCGACCCGACCTGGCCATCCATCAGCCCGGCGCGATCGGCAACCACGTGGTGCTGCGCACCGGGACGGCACAGGTCGACCTCACGCTGGTGTCGATCCCCGCCGAGGCCACCTACATCGGCCAGCCGCGTGGACGCCGGGCTATGCAGCCGCAATAGAACGCGACCGGGCGGGCAAGCCGTGTCGGCGGCTTCGAGACCGGAAAGCCGACGGCTCGGGAAGAGGGTCCCGATCGTCGCGGCGGGTCTATCCGGGATACGGGGCTTCCGTCCTCGCGGCTCGCAATGCCCGCCCCCACCAAGCCAATTGACGGAGCATTCGTTCCGCCGCGTCGATCGCGGCGCCGTCGCGGGTCTCTCCCGTCTCGTCGAACCGCTTCTTGGCCTGATGGAAGCTGACCGTCTCGCGGACGGAGACCATATGGATCTCCGCGACGACCTGACGCAGCTGTTCCACCGCACGCAGGCCACCGGAGAGGCCCCCGTAGGAGACGAAGCCGATAGGTTTCGCACGCCACTCGTGTTTGGCGGTGTCGAACGCAGTCTTCAGCGACGCCGGATAGCCGTGGTTGTACTCCGAGGTGACGACGACGAATGCGTCGGCATTCCGCAGACGCGCGCGATAAGCCGCGGTCTCCTCGTTCTCGGTGAGGTCCACGGGCAACGGTGTGTGCGCGAGATCGATAACGCCCGTGTCGAATTCGGTATGGTCGCGCACGGTGCGCAGGAACCAGTCCGCGACCACCGGCGCGAACCGCTCCGGACGCACACTGGCCACGATGACCTCGAGCCGCAACGGGGTATCCACCGCGCGAGCCTAACCCGTGCCCCATCCGTCCTCGCCCACCGGCGCGCTTCCCTCGATCCACCTCCCCCAGGTGCACCGAATACCTCGGCCGGAGCACCATGAGTTCGACATGGCCGCATGCCTGAGCACGCACAGCCGGCCGACCCCAGTCGTTGCGGCTGATCGAGCAGGTCTCGGTGCCGCCGCACGCGGGACCGGCCGCACCCGCATCGAACTCAGGGCAGCTCGAACGGCAGCGATACTCCCGCGTGGACGCGGCACCGGTCGCACGTGTCGGTGGCGTCCACCGCGGCCACCGCGCGGCGGATGAGCTCCTTGAACGGCGTGAGATTGCGCTTGAACTCGGCGAACACGTCGACGGCGTGCACTCCCTCGCCCTCTTCCAGACCGGCGTCCAGATCGGTCACCAGAGCCACGGCGGCATAGCACATCTCGAGTTCGCGGGCGAGCACCGCTTCCGGGTGGCCGGTCATGTTCACCAGTTCCCAGCCCTGCGCGGCGAACCACCGGCTCTCGGCGCGGGTGGAGAAGCGCGGGCCCTCGACGACGACCATGGTGGCCGCGTGCATCATGTGCAGTGCGTCGGACTGGGCCTTGATGGCGGCCGCGCGCAGCTCCTCGCAGTACGGGTCGGCGAAGGACACGTGGATGCCGCCGCCGTCGAAGTAGGTCTGCGGGCGACCGGAGGTCCGGTCGACCAGCTGATCCGGCACCGCGACCGTGCCCGGGCCCCAGTCCGCCCGCAGGCTGCCGACGGCGCAGGGCGCGAAGACGCGGCGCACGCCCAGTGATCGCAGGGCCCACAGGTTGGCCCGGTAGGGCAGGGTGTGCGGTGCGAATTCGTGGTTCTTGCCGTGGCGCGGCAAGAACGCCACCGGCCTGCCCTCGACCTCTCCGACGGCGATACCGGCGCTCGGGGCGCCATAGGGGGTCTCGACCTCGACGGTGGTCGCCTCGTTGTCGAAGAAATCGTAGAAGCCGCTGCCGCCGATGACGGCGAGCGCGGGCCGAGGGTGCGAACTCATAGGTCCAATTGTCTCGTCCCGCGACGGCGGTCGCGCGCCGGGATCCGCGTTACCCTGCTTCCGTGGCGGCCCCGAGGCTGCTCACATACCGGGTCCGCGCCGTCGTCAGGCCGCCGGACCTGACAAGACGACCCGGTAGCTGTACCCTAGGGGGGTATGAATCCGGTTCCGGCGACCGGCAGGCAGCGAGGAGACATCGGTGGCAGATTCCCCCCACGACCACACGGCGGGCGACCACGCCGCGCACGGCTACATCACCGCCAAGGACGACTACCTCAAGCGGCTGCGGCGCATCGAGGGCCAGGCCCGCGGTCTGCAGCGGATGGTCGAGGAGGAGAAGTACTGCATCGACATCCTCACCCAGGTCTCGGCCATGACCAAAGCCCTGCAAGCGGTGGCGATGGGCTTGCTCGAGGACCACATCAGCCACTGCGTGGTGGACGCGGCCGTCGCGGGCGGCCCGGAGGCGGAAGCCAAGATCAAGGAGGCCACCGACGCCATCGCCCGCTTGGTCCGGTCCTGACGCGACTACCCGTGCCAGCGACGGTAGACCGCGGCCGCGCCCGGGTGTAGCGGAATCGACCCGGTGCTGATCAGCGACCGGCCGTCGAGGAACTGGGTGCCCGCCGCCTCGGTGGGCACCAGCGCGTCGGCGTGCCACACCAGCAGTTCGACGATCGAAGCGGCCACCTCGTCGGGCATGCCGCCCGCGGCGAGCAGCAGATTCGCCACTCCGATGGTGTGCACCGCGGCACCGCCCGGATAGGCGTCCGCGGGGATCGCGACCCGGTCGTACACCGGCCCGAACAGCTCTCGCATCGGCGTGGCCAGTTCACCCAAGTCCACCAGCCGCATCCGGCTCGGCACCGCGAGCAGCGCGGTCGGCACGCCGCCCGCCCACAAGAGCGCATCGACGTCGCCTGCGTCGAGGGCAGCTACCGCTGCTGTCAAGGGCCGATGGACGATCGCCACGTCGATACCCGGATCGAGCCCCGCGACGCGCAGGATCCGTTCGCCGGTCAAGGCCGCGCCCGATCCCTCCGCGCCCAGGCTCACTCGTGTCCCGCGCAGATCCGCGACCGAACCGATCGGGCTGTCCGAGCGGACGACCAACTGCAGGTAGTTCTCGTAGACCCGACCCAGCGCGAACATCTGACCGGCACTGTCGCGGACCGAATCCGCGAGCGTGAGCGCGGCATCGACCTCACCCCGCGCGAGCAACGCCAGATTGGCTTGCGAGCCCGAGGTGGTGACCCGCTCGATCCGCACGTCTCCGATGTCCGCGGCGGCCAAGCCCAGCAACCCAGCGAAGGCGTGATAGAAACCGCCTACCTCACCGGAAGCCAGTCGCACGGTGGCGCCCCGGCCGCTCGGCGCGCACCCCGCGGCACCTGCCGCGACGGCCAGCGCGAGAAAGCCGCGCCGCCCGATGCCGCGCCGGCCGATCGGTTCCCGGCCGGTCATCGAGCCTCCGCCGCCGGCAATCGCACGGTCACCGCGAGGCCGTGCGGACGTACCGCCGCCACGGTGAGCACGCCGCCGCGCGCCTGCGCCAACGCCGCGGCGATCGGCAGGCCCAGTCCGGAGCCACCGGTCCCGGCGGACGAGCCGCGGAAGAAACGCGTGGTCAGCTTGTCGATCTCGGCGGGGGGAACACCGACGCCGTCGTCGCGGACGGTCACCGTGACCCAGCCCGGTTCGGTCGTGACGATCAGCTCGACGCGCGCACCCGCGCCCGCATAGCGCGTCGCGTTGCTCAGCGGTACATCGAGCATCTGCGCGAGCACGTCGGCTGGGACCGCGACTTCGGCGTGCTCGCCCGCGGCATTACCGGTGTCGACCGCACCGCCCAGCGTCGCCGCGCGAGCCGCCGCGGGCGCCACCCGCAGCTCCTGTCCGGCCGCCTCGAACGCCGAGCACCAGGCGTCGAATCGGTCGGCCACCACCTGCACGGCGTCGCACTGGTTCTCTCCCTCGGTGGCGTGAGTGACGTCGAATGCCGCGGGCGTCTCGGCGACGGCCAGACTGAGCAGGCCGTCGAGCAGTGCGGTGAGCCGGTCGACCTCGGCGCCCGCGCTGCGAAAGGTGCCCACCGCCCTCGCCGGGATCGCGGGCTCCAGGGAATCCAGGCGAATGGTCAGCGCGGCGAGCGGATTGCGCATCGCGTGCGCGGTGTCGGCGACCAGCTGACGTTGCGCGTCGGCCGAATCGGCGACGGCCAAGGCCATGGCGTCGAAGGATTCCGCCAGTGCGCGCATCTCCGGTGGCCCTCCGTAGCGTCCCGCGATCGATACGGGAGCGACAGTGTCGGCGCGCGGTTTGGGCAGTGTCGCGGTCAACTCCGCCACACCGTGCGACAGCGCCGCCAACGGCCGCAGCACCCAGCGGCCGATCGTCACCGCCAGCAGCACGAACAGACCCATCGCGACGACGCCACCGAGCACGATCATCGCCCAGGTCCGCGCGATGTCGCCCCGGGCGCGGGCGGTGGACGCCTCGATCACCACGGCTCCGTTCACCTGCACACCGGTCCCGACCGGCCGCGCCACCAGCATGGTCGGCGCGCCCCACGGCGTCAGTTTGTCCGCCGCGTGCGGGCGCTGGTTGCGGCGCGCGGCCGCCACCGCCGCGATGACGCCGGCATCGTCCACGTCCGCGCCCGCGTTCACGGTCGTCGCGCCGGTGGCGTCGACCACGAGCACGTTGTCGCCGTACAGCTCGTGATAGCGGAGGACCTCGTCGGCCAGCGCTCGGCTGTCCCCGGCGGTGACGGCGTTGTCCGCGAGGGTGGCGAAGCGATCGGCGTCCCCGGAGCGCGCCAGCACCAGCTGCTGGGTGCGGCTGGTGGCGACGGTCAGCGACAGCGGGACCGCGAAGCCCAGCACCGCGATGGCCGCGAACAGCGTCAGCGCGACGAGCAGGCGACGCCGCATGACCTACCTCCGGCCCACCGAACCGTGCTCACTGCCCCCACCGGTATCCGTATCCGCGGATGGTGGTGATCAGGCCGGGCCGGTTGAGTTTCGCCCGCAAGCCGGTCATGTGCACATCCAGCGAACGCGAGACCGCGACGAAGGCGTCACCCCAGATGCGGTCCATCAACTGCTGGCGGCTCACCGCCGCCCCCGGCCGTTCCACCAGCGCCTCGACCAACTCGAACTCCTTCTGGGTCAGCGACACCGGCTCCCCGGCCACCTCCACCACGCGGGCGCCCAGATCGACCCGCACGTCACCGGTGACGACCACCGACTGCGCCTGCCGCGCCGCTGCGGCCGCTCGCCTGGCGACCGTCTCCAGCCGCGCGACCAATTCGGCGATCCGCGGCGGCTTCACCAGATAGTCGTCGGCGCCCCCGCGCAGACCCCGCACGATCGAGCGCTCGTCACTGCGAGCGGTCAGGATCAGCACCGGAACCGAGCTCACCTCGCGCAGCCGGCGCAGCACGTGCAGACCGTCGCCGTCGGGCAGTCCGAGGTCGAGGATCACCGCGTCGTAGTCGCGATGGGCGATCAGCAGATCCGCGCCGCGACGCTTGCGTTCGGCGCGGTACCCGCGGGCGTTGAGCGCTTCGACCAGCGCGTCTCCCACGCCGTCGTCGTCCTCGACCACCGCAAGCCGCACGCGCCGATCCTCCCACAGGGGGTGGATCGGCGCATGTGCCGGTCGGTCAGTCACGCACGGTGACCATCGGCCGTCCCGGCTCGGCCGCCGCGGCGCCGGGCCCGGTATCGGCGCCGGCGGCGGGCTCGGCCGCGTCGATCGCCGACGAGGCCGAGGTCTCCCGCATGAAGTAGTAGGTGACCAGCGAGACGGCGATGCAGCCCGCGACGTACCAGAAGTACAGCGATTCGTGGCCGCCTTTCTTCAGCGCCAGCGCGATCGTCTCCGCCGTGCCGCCGAAGATGGCGACGGTCAGCGCGTAGGGCAGACCCACGCCGAGCGCGCGGATCTTCGTGGGGAACAGCTCGGCCTTCACGATCGCGTTGATCGAGGTGTATCCCGTGATGATCACCAGAGCGCCCATCATCAGGGCCCACGCGGCGACCGGATCGGTGGTGTGCGCGAGCACCGTCATGATCGGCACGGTCAGCAGGGTGCCGGCCACGCCGAAGAAGATCAGCAGTTTGCGCCGGCCCACCCGGTCCGACAGCGCGCCCGCCAGCGGCTGCAACACCACGAAGACCAGCAGTGCGATGAAGTTGATCCACGCGACGGTCGACTTGGAGATGCCGGAGGTGTTGATCATGAACTTCTGCATATAGGTCGTGTACGTGTAGAACGCGACCGTTCCGCCCAGCGTCAGCCCGACCACCAGCAGACACTCGCGAGGGTATTGCAGCAGGATACGCAGCGAACCACGCGACTGCCGCGCTCCGGCTGGCGACGCGCCCTCTGCACGCTCCGCGTGCTGCCCGGATTCGGCGCGGAACTGCTCGGACTCGTCCATGCCCCGCCGCAGCCACATGACGATCAGCGCACCGGCGGCGCCGATCACGAACGGGATCCGCCAGCCCCAGGCGTTCATCTGGTCCGCGTCGAGGAATTGCTGCAACACGATCTGCACCCCCAACGCGACGAGCTGGCCGGCCACCAGCGTCACGTATTGGAAGCTCGAGTAGAACCCGCGCCTGCCCGGGGATGCCACCTCGGACAGATACGTCGCACTGGTGGCGTACTCACCGCCGACCGACAGGCCCTGCAACAGCCGGGCGACCAGCAGCAGAGCTGGAGCGGCCAGACCGATGGTCTGGTAACCGGGCGTCGCCGCGATCAGCAGCGAACCGGCCGCCATCACGGTCACCGACAGGGTCAGCGCCGAGCGCCTGCCGAACCGGTCGGCGTACCGGCCCAGCGCCCAGCCGCCGATCGGGCGCATCAGGAAGCCGACCGCGAACACGGCGGCGGTGGACAGCAACTGCGCGGTCGGATCGTCCTTAGGAAAGAACGTTTTCGCGAAGTACACGCTGAACGCGGCGTAGACATACCAGTCGTACCACTCGACGAGATTGCCGATGGAGCCGCGCAAAACGTTCGCGACCACCCGGCGCTCGCCCACGGGCTGTGTCGTAGTCACAAGATCTCCTTCTCCGACGCCTCATCACGTCGTCGCAGATCAGTGTGTCGGCAGTCACACGCGCACGGAATGGCTCTCGAGGCTTCCTAACAGTCCCTTAGGACGATCGGAGAACAGATCCGGCCCCCGGCCGCGAGGCCGGGGGCCGGAGGATTCCGTCGGATCGCTCAGGACCGTTTGGTCAGCAGCGGGGCAAGGGTGCGCAGCGCCGGGAGGTAGTTGTCGCCGAGGATCTGCACCGCGACGTGATCGGCGCCCGCGTCCAGGTGTTCGGTCAGCCGGTCTGCGATCCGCTCCGGCGTGCCGTGCGCGATGACGGCGTCGAACACGCGATCACCCGGCGGGACGGTGAGGTCGGCGTCGGTGAAGCCGAACCGGCGCAGGTTCGACACGTAATTGGTCAGGCCCAGGTAGAACGCGACGGTCTCGTCGGCGACCGTGTGCGCCGCGCGGGCGTCGTCGGTCAGCACCACCTTGTGCTCGGTCGCCACCAGCACGTCCGGGCCGACGATCTCGCGAGCCTTCGCCGTGTGCGCCGAGGGCACGAAGTAGGGCAGCGCGCCCAGGGACCGCTCGGCGGCCAGCTTCAGCACGCGCGGGCCGAGCGCGGCCACCGCGCGGCGTTCGGCGGGTACTCCCGCGGCGTCGAGGTCGTCGAGGTACTCGGCCAGCGCGTCGTACGGTTTGCGGTACTCGCCGGTGTGCTCCGGGTGGCCCGCGCCGATGCCGAGCAGGAACCGGCCGGGGAAACGCGCCTCGATCCGATGGAACGAATCGGCCACCTCCTTCGCGGGCGAAGCCCAGATGTTCACGATGCTGCTGGCCACGGTGATCGTTTCGGTCGCCTCGAGCAGCGGTTCGACCACTGCCAGATCCGCCGGGGGCGAGGCCCCCAACCACAGCGCGCCGTAGCCCAGCTGCTCCAATTCCCGTGCGTCCGCCGGACTGAACCCGTTGAACGCCCGCCACACTCCGAACCGTCCGAGACTGTCGAATGCCATGTCCCGAGCCAACACGCGCCCGGAGGCGGCTATTCCGGCTCCGCGGATCTCCCGCTTGCCGGAACCGTCGAGTCGATGCTCTGCGGATTGCCGAGGGCTAGTGTGGCTATTGCACAGCTATCGGCGCCCGCCGCCGTGGCGGTCGCCACCACGAGGAGATGGAGGTGATTGCTGTGCTTCGATTCGATCCATTCCATGACATCGACACCGTCGCCCGCCAATTGCTGGGTGAAAGCGTCGGAACCGGACGCGCACCGCGATTCATGCCGATGGATCTGTTCAAAGCGGGAGATCACTACGTCTTGAACGCGGATCTGCCCGGCGTCGACCCCGGCTCGATCGACGTCAGCGTCGACAACGGCACGCTCACCCTGCGGGCGCAACGCACCGTGCCTAGCGAGGAAGGCGTCCAGTGGATCGCCTCGGAACGCTTCGCGGGCACCTTCATGCGCCAGATGTCCCTCGGGGAGAACGTCGACGTCGAGAACATCAGCGCGACCTACAACAACGGCGTGCTGTCGGTGACGATCCCCATCGCGGAGCGGGCGAAGCCGCGCCGCATCCAGATCTCCGGGGCGTCCCAGGAACCGAGGACCATCGAAGCGCAATCGAGCCGGTCCGGGCAGATGTCGCCGACGCAGCAGGAACAGAGTCAGCAGCCGGGACAGTCGCAGCAGCAATATCCGCAGTCGTCGAAGTGACCGTGCCGCTACCCGCACCCACGCACGGGTGCGGGTAGTCCACGGACGTCCTCAATCGCCGCAACAACCTCCGCCCGCAACCGGAACCGACCGCATCTCCCGTGTCTGCGCGTTGCGGGCGGCGAGTTCTTCGTCGGCCGGGTAGTCGACGCCGATCAGGCTCAAACCGTGTGCGGGCGCGACGGTGACCGAACTGGAACGCTCCGTCTGCCGCAACAGGTCGCTCACCCATTCCGGTGTGCGCCGCCCCTCGCCGACGGCCAGGACCGCGCCGACCAGGCTGCGCACCATCGACCAGCAGAACGCGTCGGCGCTGACGTAGGCGACCAGCAGGTCGCCGTCGCGCACCCAGTCGAAGCGCTGCAACTCCCGGACCGTCGTCGCGCCTTCCCTGCGTCGGCAGAACGCGGCGAAGTTGTGCAGCCCCAGCAACTTTCGCGAAGCCACCCGCATGGCGTCGACATCGACGTCGGATCGGCAGGCGACCACGCTGCGCGCGTGCAGCGGCTCGGCCCCGTACGGCGCGGTGGTCAACCGATAGGCGTAGTGGCGGCGGACGGCGGAGAACCGGGCGTCGAACTCCGGTGCGGCCGGGGCGGCCCGCTTGATCCGCACGTCCTTCGGCAGGAATCGCGCCATCCGATGCACCAGTTTTCCCGGGTCCAGTTCGCCGGACGTGTCGAAATGCGCGACCTGTCCCTCGGCGTGCACCCCCGCGTCCGTCCGGCCCGCCACGGTCAGCTGGATCGGCTCGCGGAACACTTTGCTCAGCGCGTCCTCCAGCACGCCCTGCACGGTGCGCAGCCCGGGCTGGCTGGCCCAGCCGAGAAAATCCGTGCCGTCGTAGGCGATGTCCAGCCGCACCCGGACCCGCGACGACTCGGGTTCGCCCGGCGCGTCCGCGCGCGCCCGGTCCGGCATCGATACCTCCACGGTCACATGATCCTCTGGTCGAAACGAACGAGCCCGCCGACCCAGTGCGGGTGGCGGGCTCGTGCGCGAACTCCGACGCTCAGCGTCAGGCGTCCTTCTTGTCCTCGACGGCCTCGTCAGCAGCCGGAGCCTCGGCCTCGGCGGTCTCGGCGGTGGCCTCGTCGGCCTGCGCCTCGACGACCTCGGCGGCCGGAGCCTCCTCCGCCTTCTTCGACGCGGCGACGCGGCGAGCGCGATCGGCCTCGTTGGTCACGGTCTTCTCCCGGACCAGCTCGATGATCGCCATCGGCGCGTTGTCACCCTTACGCGGCAGCGTCTTGGTGATGCGCGTGTAGCCACCCTCGCGCCCCTCGAACGACGGGCCGATCTGAGCGAAGAGCTCGTGCACGACGTTCTTGTTGCGGATCACCTTCAGCACCTCGCGACGGTCGGCCAGGGTGCCGCCCTTCGCCTTGGTGATCAGCTTCTCCGCGTAGGGACGCACGGCCTTGGCCTTGGCCTCGGTGGTGGTGATCCGGCCGTGCTCGAAGAGCGCCGTGGCCAGATTGGCGAAGATCGCCTTCTGGTGCGACGCCGACCCGCCGAAGCGGGCACCCTTCTTGGGCTTGGGCATTGTGGTGTTCTCCTGTGTCTTTTTGCGGCGCTCCCGGCGCCCTGCGTGGTTACGCTCTGCTACCGCCTCCGGGCGCGTCGCTCACGCCGCGGGTACGAGGCCGGGGCCGGGGCGCCTACCCCGGCGGCCTAGAGCTGTTCGGTCTCGGCGTAGTCCTGCTCGCCGCCATCGGTGTCACTGAACGTGCCGCTGTCGCTCCACGTGCCGGTGCTCGCGTCGTAGCCCACCACGCTGGACGGATCGAACGACGCCGGGCTGTCCTTCAGCGAGAGGCCGAGCGCGTGCAGCTTGACCTTGACCTCGTCGATGGACTTCTGGCCGAAGTTCCGAATATCCAGCAGATCCGACTCGGTGCGGGCGACCAGCTCGCCGACGGTGTGCACACCCTCGCGCTTGAGGCAGTTGTAGGACCGGACGGTGAGGTCCAGGTCCTCGATCGGCAGGCCGAACGAGGCGATGTGGTCCGCCTCGGCCGGCGAGGGGCCGATCTCGATGCCCTCGGCTTCGACGTTCAGCTCGCGGGCCAGGCCGAAGAGCTCGACCAGGGTCTTGCCCGCCGAGGCGAGCGCGTCCCGCGCGCTGATGGAGTTCTTGGTCTCCACGTCCAGGATGAGCCGGTCGAAGTCGGTGCGCTGCTCGACACGGGTGGCCTCGACCTTGTAGGTCACCTTGAGCACCGGCGAGTAGATCGAATCCACCGGGATCCGCCCGATTTCCGCGCCGGACGCCTTGTTCTGCACGGCGGGGACGTAGCCGCGACCGCGCTCGACGACGAGCTCGATCTCCAGCTTGCCCTTGTCGTTCAGGGTCGCGATGTGCATGTCCGGGTTGTGCACCACGACGCCGCTGGGCGGGACGATGTCACCGGCGGTGACGGTGCCCGGGCCCTGCTTGCGCACGTACATCGTGACCGGCTCGTCCTCCTCCGAGGACACGACCAGGCCCTTGAGGTTCAGGATGATGTCGGTGACATCTTCCTTCACGCCCGGGACGGTGGTGAACTCGTGCAGGACACCGTCGATGCGGATGCTGGTGACCGCCGCCCCCGGAATCGAGGACAGCAGGGTACGCCGCAGCGAGTTGCCGAGGGTGTAACCGAAGCCCGGCTCGAGCGGTTCGATGGTGAACTTCGAGCGGTTCTCCGCGACGACCTCTTCGGTCAGCGTCGGACGCTGTGAAATCAGCATGGGGATCATCCTCCTTTTTGGGCGCCCGCTATTTGACGCCTCGTCTCAGGGGTTGTGCGTGGCCGCCCAATCCAGAGCGACCACGCACCAGCAGCACGTGTGCCGTGTTACTTCGAGTAGTACTCGACGATCAGCTGTTCCTGCAGCGGCACATCGATCTGGGCGCGCTCCGGCAACTGGTGGACCAGGATCCGCAGCCGGCCCGGGATCACCTGGAGCCAGCCGGGGACCGGACGGTCGCCGAGGGTCTCGCGGGCCACCTGGAACGGCAGGGTGCCCAGCGACTTCTCCTTGACATCGATGATGTCGTACTGGGTGACCTGGAAGCTGGGAACGTCGACCTTCTTGTTGTTCACCAGGAAGTGGCCGTGCGAGACCAGCTGGCGAGCCTGCCGGCGGGTACGCGCCAGACCGGCGCGGTACACGACGTTGTCCAGGCGGGTCTCGAGCAGACGCAGCAGGTTGTCACCGGTCTTGCCCTTGAGGCGGTTGGCCTCTTCGTAGTACCGGCGGAACTGCTTCTCCATGACGCCGTAGGAGAAGCGGGCCTTCTGCTTCTCCTGCAGCTGGAGCAGGTACTCGCTCTCCTTGATCCGCGCGCGGCCGTGCTGGCCGGGCGGGTAGGGGCGACGCTCGAACGCCTGGTCGCCGCCGACGAGGTCGACGCGCAGACGACGCGACTTGCGGGTGATAGGGCCTGTGTAACGAGCCATTGTTCGTTATTCCTTTCCCGCTAGACGCGACGCCGCTTGGGCGGACGGCAGCCGTTGTGCGGCTGCGGGGTGACATCGGAGATCGTGCCCACCTCGAGGCCGGCGGCCTGCAGCGAGCGGATCGCGGTCTCGCGGCCCGAACCGGGGCCCTTCACGAACACGTCGACCTTCTTGACGCCGTGTTCCTGCGCCTTGCGGGCGGCGTTCTCGGCGGCGAGCTGCGCGGCGAACGGGGTCGACTTGCGCGAGCCCTTGAAGCCGACGTGACCCGACGACGCCCACGAGATGACGTTGCCGTTCGGGTCGGTGATCGACACGATCGTGTTGTTGAACGTGCTCTTGATGTGCGCGTTGCCGTGCGGGACGTTCTTCTTGTCCCTGCGACGCGACTTCTGGGTCTTCTTCGGGCCCGCGGCCCGACTCTTCGGAGGCATCGGTTATCCCTACTTCTTCTTGCCGGCGACGGTGCGCTTCGGGCCCTTGCGGGTGCGCGCGTTGGTCTTGGTGCGCTGGCCACGCACGGGCAGGCCACGACGGTGGCGCAGACCCTGGTAGCAGCCGATCTCGATCTTGCGGCGAATATCGGCCTGCACCTCGCGGCGCAGGTCACCCTCGACCTTGAACTCCGAAGCCTCGATGTAGTCACGCAGCTTCGTCAGATCGTCGTCGCTGAGATCCTTCGAACGCAGGTCCGGGCTGACGCCGGTGGCCTCGAGGATCTCCTTGGAGCGGGTACGGCCAATGCCGAAAATGTAGGTCAGTGCGATCTCCATGCGCTTCTCGCGCGGGAGGTCGACGCCCATGAGACGTGCCATCTGGCAGTTTCCTTAATCGTTGCGGAGGTCTGCTCCCTGTCCGTCCCCTCGTCGTGGTGGGGCACCGGCCTCCGAACCGGTGGTAGGCGCACACGCCCCAGGGCGAACCCTGATTTCCGCAGCGTGCGGCTGGTGCTGGGAGTTCTTCTTGCCAATCCGAACTGCGGTTCGGTGCTTGGCTGGTGTCGCGTCGAGCGGCGCCTTCGGCAAGCCTCGGGCGGGTGGGACGAGGTCGCCCTCGCCTTCGCTCAGCCCTGGCGCTGCTTGTGGCGCAGGTTGTCGCAGATCACCATGACCCGGCCGTGACGGCGGATCACCTTGCACTTCTCGCAGATCTTCTTGACGCTCGGCTGAACCTTCACGTCCGTCCAATCTGTTGTGGTTCACAGGGGTGTGAACACAGTTTTTCCCCAGTCGGCGACTGGGGAAGCTCTGAGGTGAGTCTTTCGACTCGGCCCCGGCTCGCGCCGGGACTGCCGGTGCGCACCGACCCGATCGCGGCGGGCGCGATCACTTGTAGCGGTATACGATCCGGCCACGCGACAGGTCGTAGGGCGAGAGCTCGACGACCACACGGTCCTCGGGGAGGATGCGAATGTAGTGCTGCCGCATCTTCCCGCTGATGTGCGCGAGAACCTTGTGCCCGTTCTCGAGCTCGATCCGGAACATCGCATTGGGCAGCGGTTCGACAACTCGACCCTCGACCTCGATGGCCCCGTCTTTCTTCGCCATGTCCTCCGCGATCCCGGTTACGCTCAACCTGGTTTGTTTGCCTGGTTCTGTTCGGATGGATCGGCCGCCGGAGCGGACCGCTCGCACACAAACAGGCGGCGCGTAGGTGCACCGCCGCTCCAGTTTACCGATCCGTTCCGCATCGGGCAAAAATGCCTCCCTGTATACCCGTGTCGCCAGGCGTTTCGCAGCCGACTTCCCAGCCGTGGCGGGCATCGGACGCTGTGCCGCGACGGCCCCTGGTTGTCGCGTAAACTGGCCGCTGTCCAGGTATTTGGGTCGAACGGATCGAGGGGGACGCGTGAGCCGGCGCAGCGAGCGAGGCACCGGCGGAGGCGCTCCTCGGTCGGGTCGAAGCGAGCGGCAGGGAGGCGAGGCCGTGAGTAAGCGTAGCGAGCGAGTCACCGGCAGAGCACTCCTGGTCACGACCGAGCCGAGCGGCAGCGAGGGCAGTCGTGGCTGAGCACAGCGAGCGGATCGACGACACGCCGAGCGGCAGCGAGGCGGAGTCGTGAGCCGTAGCAATGACGGCCTGCCCATGCTGCCGCCGTGGCTGTCGGAGAGCGATGTCGGCCAGAGCGGCTACGAGGCGCCGGTACAGAACCTCCCGCACGACGAACTCATCGAGGACACCCCCAACCGCAGGCGCGGCCGTTTCAAGAACCGAGCGCCAGAGGCGGAACGGCCGGAGGCCGCGCGCCCGGAGAAGCGCCGCAAAGGCTGGCGCCGCGACAAGCACGACGGGCCCTCCGACGAGGAACAGCGGCAGAACGTGGCGAACCGTGCGCCCGCGCCCGGTCCGGACGAGCCCGCGCCCGGCCCGTTCGCAGGCGAGTCCTGGCAGCAGCAACCCGGCTACGACCGGCCCGCCCCGGCGCAGGGCAGCCCGTGGCAAGCGCCGCCTCAGCACCACAGCACTCCGCAGCACGGTCTGCCCACCCGCAACCCGTCGCAGCCCTCACCCGGTTTCCAGCCCCTGGGCAGCAGGTCCGCGGACCAGGCCGCCCCGAACGACCGGCAAGCCGGCAGGCCGGATCTCCCGCCACCGCCACCGCCGCCCCGGCAACAGGCCGACGAGCGGCCCGCTCCAGCGCCGGGCGGCGAGCACGTCCGGCCGCCACGCGCCGAGAGCACACCCGGCCCGGCAGCGGGCGGCCGCCCTCCGGCCGGACCGCAGCACGGCGGTTGGCCGTCCACCGGCAATCCCCGGCTCGACGCCGCGCTGTCGGCGGTGCTCCCGAACCACTGGCCGGCCCCGCCGGCACCCGGCCAGGCCGCTGCACCGGCGGCTCCGGCCCCGGCCGGAGACGAGACAGCCCACCCCGGTAGCGGGTCGCGCGGGTTGTCGCCCGCCGGCCCGAATCAAACGTGGCCCACCGGCGACCGCCCGGCAGGTCCGGCCAGCGACCCGGCAACTCCGCCACCCGGCCCGACCCACGCGGCATGGCAGAGCGAACACTCGACGCCGGGTGCGCAATTCGCGGTGCTACCCGGCAGCGACCAGGCGATCCCGACCACCCGCCCGGGCTCAGCTGGGGCGCCGACCGGCGGCACGTCGGCCGAGACTCCGGACACCGGCCTGGAGCACATCGCGGGGCAAGGCGGTCGGCTGCCGACCGGCACGCATCCCGCATCGCCGGTCGCGACTCGCGCGGCATCCGGCGGCGGACCGGCGGCTGGGGCACCGGTCGCGGCCGAGCACACGGGGTGGCATGCATCCGATCCCCGGATAGAGCAAGATGCGGCGGACCCGAGCCGCGGGCGGCCCGACTTCCCTGCCGACGAGCAGACCCGGCGATTCGGCGAACCCACATCCACGTCCGGCGAGGGGAGCTCGGCGTCCGAGGAAGCGGACGCGTTCGGGCAGGCCGGAAGCCACCGAGCCACACCGTCCGCAACGTCGCCCAGCGGCGTGAACTCGGCGGAGCAACCGCACGGCGGGACCACCACCGCCGCCGCGCCGAGCCCTGACGCGGCGCCGGTCCAGCAGCCGACCACGTCGGCAGGTGGCCCGGCCGCAGGAACGAGCGGCACCACGCCCTCGCCTGATGCCCCCCATGCCACCCGCGCCGACCATTCGGCAGCGTCGGCGATAGACACGAGCAGCGGCACAACACCGATCGATGGCGGCACGCCACCCCACGGCGACCATCAAGCGTCGACGACGACCGGCACCACTGCTCCAGGCGACGCCCACCCGACACCCCACGGCCACCATCAACCGTCGGCCACGACCGGCACCACCCCTCCAGGCGACGCCCACCCGACACCCCACGGCCACCATCAACCGTCGGCCACGACCGGCACTCCTGCGGGCGAAGTCGACCTGAAACCGGACGGCGGCCATCAGGCGTCGGCGGCGCAGGCTGGCGCGCCCGATTCCACCGCGGTGAGTTCCGATGGTCCGCCGCCCTGGCTCGCCGCACCGCGGTCCGAGCAAGCCGAGGTGTCCGCGACGGACGCGCCCCGCCGACTGCCGCCGCTGCCCGACCCGCCCGCGCCGCATGAGCGGCCGCAGAGTGGTGGCGTTCCAGTACCGGCACACGACGAGCACCGTCCGCCGACGCGCGGTGCGGATGGTCCGCCGCCCTGGCTCGGACACACCGCACCGTCGCAAACCGGTCGTCCGGTCCAGCCCGCGCCGCAGGACACCGCCGCGCAGGCCGATCGAGCGCCCACCCGCTCGACGCCGGAACCCGGCGTCCCCGCCGATCACCTACTGGCAGCGTACCCGCGGCCCGTGGACCACGGCCCTGTCGAACCGACCGCCGCGTCCGGTCCGCACCGTGAACAGGGTGGCGCCCTAGTACCGCCCGCGCCCCACACCGTCTTCGCGACCGGGGCTGCGCCTACCGCAGTCCCTGCACCGGAGTCCGCCGCGCAGCCGGCTGGATCGGTGGACGCGACGCGCGCGCAACAAGATGCCGGGATCCCGGCGCCCGGCTGGACCAGCGCGCATGAGGCAGGCGCTGCGTCGGCGCGCTCCGCCGGTGGACGGCATCGGCTCTCCGCCGACCCGAACGCCCCGTCGGCTCCGCAGGCGCCGGTCGAACAAGCGCCGGATCTCGATCAACAGCCGGTCCCCCCGCAAGGGCCGGATCCGGCCTACAACGCGGGCGGCCCGCAGCCCGGTCCCCATGCCGCGAGCGGCATGAACACCGGCCATGCAATACATTTCGCTGGAGTCCAGACGCCCGGTCCCGCTCCGCAGGCATCCGCCGACCAGTGGCGCAATGCCGCCGCACCGTCCGCCGCGCCCGAATCGATCCCGGTGCCACCGCATTCCGCGCCGCCGTCGTACCCCGCCGAACACCAAGGCACGGGGCAACCCGCTCCGCAGTGGAGCGCTCCCCCCGGCTACGCCCAGCCGCCGGGCATCCAGTTCCAGCAGCCTTCGCCCGACTACGCCCAGCCGCCCGCGCAACATCCGGGCGCGCAGTTCCAGCACCCTTCGCTGGACAATGTGCCACTGCGCCGGGCCAAGAAGGCACCGGCGGGATCCGGGTGGCGCAAGGCGGTGCACCACGTGTCCGGCGGCGCGATCAACCCCGGCATGTCCGCCGAGGAACGCAGGTTGCAAGAACTGGTCGCGCGGATCAGGCAGCCCGTGCGCGGTGACTACCGGATCGCGGTGCTCTCGCTCAAGGGTGGTGTCGGGAAGACCACCACCACAATGGGTCTCGGCTCCACCTTCGCCTCCATCCGCGGCGACCGGGTGATCGCCGTCGACGCCAATCCCGACTTCGGCACGCTGTCGCAGCGGGTGCCGTTGCAGACCCGCTCCACCGTGCGCGACCTGCTCCTCGATTCCACGATCCAGCGCTATTCGGATGTGCGCAGGCACACCTCGCAGGCGACCAGCCGCCTGGAAGTGCTGGCCAGCGAACGTGATCCGGCCGCGTCGGAGGCGTTCAGCGAAGACGAGTACCGCGCGGTCGCCCGGATCCTGCAGCGGTTCTACAACATCATCCTCACCGACTGCGGCACCGGGCTCATGCATTCGGCGATGGCGGGTGTGCTGGACCTAGCGCATTCGCTGGTGTTGATCTCCTCCCCCGCGATCGATGGAGCCCGCAGCGCCGCAGCGACTTTGGACTGGTTGTCGCTGCACGGCCATGACCACTTGGTCCGCAACGCGGTGGTGGTGATCAACTCCCCGCGAGCCGGATCACCGAATGTCGGTATCCAGCAACTGCGGGAGTACTTCCTGTCCCGGTGCCGCGCGGTGCACATCATCCCGTTCGACCCGCACATGTCCGAAGGCGCCGAGATCGATCTGCATCGGCTGCACAAGCAGACCAAGCGGGCCTATGTCGAGCTGGCCGCGACCGTCGCGGACGATTTCGCCACCGATCACCGTCGTTACCGCCCCTGACACCCGCCGGGCAGTGGCCCGGCGGGCAAGGGAGCGAACGGATCAGCCGCTCACCACTCGGGCAGGCGCCGCCTGCCGGCCATGACGTCGCGCACGAGATCGTCGTAGGCGTCCGCGAGTTCGGCGAGATGATGCCACGCGTTGTGCAGCAGCTCGTCGTGCGCGTTCAGAGTCATCAACGCGTGGTGCGCGCGCACCGACGACTCGGCGAGGCGATCGATGACCGCACCCACCGTTTCGGTGTGCAAGGTGGCGCCGAGCCGATGCTGCGGCACACTGCGCATCACCCAGTCGTCGATGGCCATTACCAATTCGACTCTGCGACGCTCGATTTCGCGGACCACCGCCACGGAGGTGTCCACCGATCCACCGCGGCCGACCAGGCGGCGCTCATGTAGCACTGCCAGATCACGTGCGAACCACAACAGCGGGCCACCGACCACCCGGTGCCCGCGACACGCCCGAACCAATAGGTCGGACGTGGGAAGTAACCCCGGCGCCGAAGAGCGCACCGAAGGATCGACACACCGCGGTGTGCCAGGGAGGGCCATTACGACCGTTGTATCCGAACCTGCCACGTTGCCTCGCCGTCATCGCCGCACAACACCGGATCAGGACTTCATTACAATAAACCTCTGAAGGCACCTGTCAAGCGTTAACCGGCCGTATGGAGTCACGAAGAGTACACTTCGTTACCTGCATGACCAACCGAGGAGCAAGATGCCGGACGGTCCGACTTATCACCGGATCGCAGACCTCCTCCGCGAGGAGATCCGCGCAGCAAAGTGGAAACCGGGCGATCGACTGCCCAGTCATTCCGAGCTTGCCGATCAGATGCAGGTCTCGATAACCACCGCGCGCAACGCGATCCAGGTGCTGGTGACCGAAAATCTGGTCTATACAGCTACTTCCCGCGGAACCATCGTTCGAAACCAAGAAGTTCTGGAATCCGTGGTGACCGACTCTATCCGCCCCGACCGGCCGCAGACCCCGCACGACATCTTCGAGGAGATCGCGCGGGCCGCGAACCGGGAGCCGTCGAAGGAGTTCAGCGCGAAGATGGAGCCCGCAGGCCCCGACGTCGCGTCTTGGCTGGGTGTACCGCCGGATTCCTGGGTCCTGGCCAGGACCGTGGTCCAGTTCCTCGACCACGAACCGTGGTCCTGGGAGGTCAGCTTCTATCCCCGGGATCTGGCCGAGGCCACCGGAATCGACTCCCCGCACGACATTCCGGAGGGCACCACCCGCCGCCTCGCCGACCGGGGACACGCCGAGACCGCGCACCGCGACACGCTCGTCGCACGGCCGGCCACCGCCGAGGAAGCCCTGGTGCTCGGCGTCACCGCGGGCACCATCCTGCTCGACCATCTGCGTATCGGGGCCACCCACGAGCGAGTCACCCGTGCCACGCGGCATCGTTCCCTCGCCACCGGGAATCGGCTCGCCTACGAACTCGGCGACGCCGAGGGCACCGCGGTCATCCGGAGCACGCTCGCCGGTTCGTCCGGGTCCGGTTCGGCCTAGCCCATGACCATCGCGCTGCGCCAGGCGACAATCGGAGATCTCGGCATGATCTGCCGCCTGCGCGTGCAGCGCACGGCGTGGCTCACCGCGCGCGGCTCCGACCAGTGGACGGTCGCCGGACGCGGGCTGCCGATCGAGATCTTCGCCCGCGGCGTCGGACGCTCGCTGGACGCGGGCGAGACCTGGATCGCCGAAGTGGCGGGCGAGCCCGCGGGAACCATCACGGTCAACGACCGCGCCGATGCCGGTCTGTGGTCGCGGTGGGAACTCGAGGGCGCGGTGATCGTCCATTTCATGATCGTCGACCTGCGCTTCGCCGGGCAGCGCGTGGGCCACCACATGCTCGCGCACGCGGGAATGCTCGCCCGCTCGCACAGACGCGCCTGGGTGCGGCTCGACGCCTGGACCACCAATACCGGCCTGCACGACTACTACCGTTCCGCGGGGTTCCGGTTGGTGCGGATCGCGGGGCCGCTGGCGCTGGGACCGTCGCGCGCGCTGTTCGAGCGGAGGGCCGACAGCTGGGATTCCGCGTTGCCCGTGACAGTTCCGGCCGTCGGTCGCCCGGCCGCTGCGGCGCTCTTGCGCCCACCACCGCCGAACAACTGATCGGAACGCCACAGCGGCGACACGTGAACGGCCCGGGAGTCCGGCGCGACACGATGATCCGTTCCGACGACCACTACCGAGAGGACGTCGGACGAAGACGCGGGCCGGGCACAGTGCGGCACGTCCTGCGTGAGTGCCCGGCGCGCCGGTCAGATGGGCGGCAAGTGCGCGATGTGCACCATCTCGATACCCTTGCTGCGCGAGACCAGGGTTCCGCGCCCGGGCGGCAACTTGCTCGGCCGCACGTCGCCGATCAGCTTGCCCTCGTCGCGCGACCCGCTCATGATCAACGTCTCCACCGACAGGTTCTTCATGGTGCCCAGGATCGGGTCGTACAGCGCGCGGGACACACCGCCGCTGCGGCGCGTGACCACGAAATGCATGCCGATGTCGCGGGCCTGCGGCAGGTATTCCAGCAGTGGCGCGAACGGATTCATGCCCGCGCCGGTGGCGACCATGTCGTAGTCGTCGACCACGATGTAGATCTCCGGGCCGCTCCACCAGCTGCGTTCGCGCAGTTGCTGCGGGGTGATGTCGGAACCGGGAATCCGTTTGGCCAGATACCCGGCCACCTCCTGGATCATCGGACCGCAGGTCTGTGACGACGTGGAGTACCCGGCCAGGTGGTCGCCCTCGACCACGCCGAGCATGGTCCGGCGGTAGTCGACCATGATGATCCTGGCCTGCTCGGTGGTCGACTGTTCGACGACCCCCAGCACGATGTTGCGCAGCAGGGTGGTCTTGCCGCACTCCACGTCCGCGAAGGCCATGAAGTGCGGTTCCACGCCGAAATCCAGCACCAGCGGCTGCAATTCGGACTCACCGAGTCCGACCACGACGCGGGTGGGGCCGAGCTCGATGCCCTGCGCCTTCGCCGAGGACATCAGCTCGTCCCTGCCGAAACGCAGCGGCAGCATGCGCACTTCCGGCGCGCGACGGTCCGGGTACTGCTGTTCGAGTCCGGCCCGCGCCTGCCCGACGCCGTCGGCCAGGCTGCCCGCATCGGAGTCGGAGTCCAGGCGCGGCAGGGCGATCAGCATGTGCAGCTGGTCCCGGGTCAGACCGCGGCCGGGGCGACCGACCGGGACCTGGTGCGCGGTGCGCCTGCCCATCTCCGAGTCCGACGGATCGCCGAGCCGCAGCTCGATGCGGGTGCCGATCTGGTCCTTGACGACCGGACGGATCTCCGCCCAGCGCGAGGCGCCGATCATCAGGTGGATGCCGAACGACAGACCCTGCGCCGCGATGGCGTTGATCTGTGGTTCCAGCATGTCGAATTCTTCGCGGATCGCGGCCCAGCCGTCGATCACCAGGAAGACGTCTCCGAACTTGTCGTCCGCAAGCGGATCGGCGGTCCCGGCCGCGCCGTCCGCGACACGCCGGTCGGAGCCGAACTTGCGGCGCCGGAACTCGGCCATCGACTCGATGCCCAGTGCGGCGAACCGCTCCTCGCGCTGCCGCATCAGCGTGGTGAGCTCGGCGACGGTGCGGCGCACCCGGTCACCGTCGAGGCGGCCGGCCACCGAGCCCACGTGCGGCACGCCGGACAGGCCCGCCATGCTTCCGCCACCGAAGTCCAGGCAGTAGAACTGCGCCTGGTCGGGGGTGTGCGTGGCCGCGGTCGCGATGATGATGGTGCGCAACGTGGTCGACTTGCCCGATTGCGGGCCGCCGACCACCGCGACGTTGCCCTGGGCGCCGGCCAGATTGATGGTGAGCACGTCGCGGCGCTGCTCGTAGGGCTTGTCGATGACGCCGATCGGCATCCACAACTGGCCGTGCCGGTTGACCGGCGAGCGCCAGTCGGGGTCCGGCAGCAGCATGTCCACCGTCGGGGATTCGTCCAGCGGCGGCAACCACACCTCGTGCGCCGGGCGGCCGTGCCCGGTGAGCCGCTTGACGACCACGTCCAGCAGCGTGTCGGGGATGCCCTCGTCGGCGCCCGGCGCGCCGCCGACCGCCGACGGTGGCGGCGGCAGTTCCAGCAAGGGGTTCGACGGCGCCGTGGGGTGCTCTTCGTCCTCGATCGGCTCGGGCAGTTCCACCGGCGCGGCGGTGAACAGCGCGGGCCGATGTCCGGAGACCGGGCTGCCGTCGTCCGTCACCGTCCCCTGCGGCGCGACGTAGGGCCCGGAGACGTAACTGGCGTTGAACCGCAGCGGATCCGACGCATCGCTTTTCAGATAGCCGGACCCGGGCACGCTCGGCAGGTGGTAGGCGTCGGTGATGCCGAGCACCGCGCGTGATTCGTTGGCCGAGAACGTGCGCAGGCCGATCCGGTAGGACAGATGCGATTCCAGCCCGCGCAGCTTGTTCTCCTCCAGGCGCTGCGAGGCCAGCAGCAGGTGCACGTGCAGTGATCGGCCCAGGCGGCCGATCATCACGAACAACTCCGCGAAATCCGGCTTCTGCGAGAGCAGTTCGGAGAACTCGTCGACCACGATGAACAGCGCGGGCAGCGGATCGAGCGGCACGCCCGCGGCACGCGCCTTCTCGTAGTCGGTGACGTTGGCGTAATTGCCCGCCGAACGCAGCAGCTCCTGGCGGCGGTTCATCTCGCCGGCGAGCGCGTCCTTCATGCGGTCGACCAGCGACAGTTCCTCTTCCAGGTTGGTGATCACCGCGGCGACGTGCGGCAGCGAGTCGAGACCGAGGAACGTCGCGCCGCCCTTGAAGTCGACGAGCACCAGGTTCAGCGCGTCCGGCGAATGCGTCGTGACCAGCGAAAGCACGAGAGTGCGCAGGAATTCGGACTTTCCGGAGCCGGTGGCGCCGATGCACAGGCCGTGCGGGCCCATGCCGTTCTCCGCCGATTCCTTGATGTCGATCTCCACCGGGGTGCCGTCGGGGGTGATGCCGATCGGCACCCGCAGCCGCTCCCGGCCGGTGCGCGGCCGCCACACCCGCGCCGGATCGATCTGGGCCGCGTCCGGGATCTTCAGCAGCGCCATCAGTCCCGGGTCGGTCGTGGTCCCCTCACCGAGACTGACGATCTGCGCCGCCGTCGCGAGCCGGTATCTGGCCAGCGAGCGGGCGAAGGACTCGGCCTCGGCCGTGCTCACCTGGTCGGCGGCGGCGAACTTCTCCACTCCGGCCGCACTGCGCGCGGCCACCTCGCCGTCGGCGGCGACCAACTGCAGCCCGCGGCGCGCGGCGAGCCCGCCCTCGGGCGCGGTGAGGTCGAGCACGGTCACCGAATCCAGGCCCGATTCGCTGACCAGTCGTTCGCTGCCGCTGACGTAGCCGTCATCGATGACGACCACGAGGTGCAGCCGCCCCTGGGTCGGCTGGGGGTTGCGCATGAACCGGCCGCGCTCGAGCAGCTCGGCCGCCAGCGCCGTCTCCAGCTCGCCGAGCGAGTGGTACATCATCCGCGCCGAGCCCATGCCGTCGCGCTGCGTCGGATGTTGTAGCTGCGGTAGCCATTTCGCCCAGGACCAGGCGGGGCCGTCGGGGTCCGAACAGACGATCGCGATGGCGAGATGGTCGGGCCCGTGGAAGGCGGCCAGTTCCATCAGCATCGCCCGCACCAGCATGCGCGCGTCCTCGGCCGGACCGCTGATGTTGATCGCGGGGAACGCGCGCAGCGACACGGCGGTCGGCAAGCGGTGCACCACCGAATGGGTGCGCACGAAACGGCGCAGGGCCACGGTGGACACCGGCTCCAGGTCCTCGAGCGGCCCGGTCTCCGGGCGGGCCAGTTTGGTGGCCAGCCGGTGGCTGCCGACTCCGACGCGCACGTGGCCGAAGTCGGGATCGTTGGGTCTGCGCTCCCACATCCGCCTCGTCCCGATCAGGGAGGTCAGGTCGGCGGGCTCCGGATGACTCCACCGGAGCGTCTCCAGTTGCTTGCCGCCGGTGCGGCGCACCTCTTTGCGGACCTGGTCGAGGTAGCGGAAGTAGTCCTTGCGTTCCTCGTTGAGTTCGACCGCGCGTTTGGGCCCTCCGCCGCGGTAGCCCGCCATCATGCCGACCATAGACATGAGCATCATCATCGGGAACATCATCATGAACGGATTGGCCAGCAGGTTGCGGCCCATCATCGCCATCATCGCGATCATGCCGACCACGGCGACCACCATGACGATCGGCATCAGCTTCATCATCAGCGGCGCGGGCAGCGCGCGGGCGATCTCCGGTGGAGCGGTCAGCGCCACCTCGCCGCCGGGTGCCCGGGGCGGTGCGATGCGGGGGCGGCGCACAAAGCCTTCGGTAGCCATGATTCCTTCGTTCGGTCGGCGACGAGCGGTCGATACGTCGCCCGCGCTACGGATCGAATTCGGCGTTCAGGTCCTGCCTGGTCCGGCGGAACGGGATCGCCAGCGCGAGTCCGATGGCGAGGCAGGACAGGCACACGATGGAGCCGATCACGGCGACCCGGCGCGGCCGTGGGTCCCGGCCGGGCGGAAACACCGGCGCGGCAACCGCTCGCGCGGTGTCGGCGCCCGCGCTCACGGGTTTCTCCGGCAGTTGCGCGGTCAGCGCGGCGAGCGGATCGATCAGGCCGTGCCCGATCCGGTCGTCGCGTCCGGTGCCGGGTCCGTGCGCGGTGCGGATGATGCGGTCCATCACCTGCTGCGCGGTGAGTTCCGGGAAGCGGGCCCGCACCAGCGCGGCCAGCCCGGCGACGTAGGGCGCCGCGAAGCTGGTGCCCTCCACGGACCTGATCCCGTCGGTGGTCTGGACGCCGTCGACCAGTCCGGTGGCGCCGGGTTTGCTGTCCAGCGACACGATGTTGCGGCCGATCGCCGCCACGGCCACCCACGGGCCGTGCAGCGACAGCTCCGACACCTGGCCCGTCGAGTCCACCGAGCCCACCGAGAGCACGTAGGGCGTGAACCAGGCGGGGCTGGCGATAGTGGCCACCGAGTTCCACCCGGAGCCCTCGTTCTGTTTCGAGCACGCGCCGTCGGGCTGCAGGTTGCCCGCGGCGGCGACCACCACGACGTTGCGGTCGTAGGCGTACTTCACCGCCGCGCCGAGCGAGGCGTCGGCCGTATCCGAACCTGCTGCGGTACAGGCGACTTCGGAGATATTGATGACGGTGGCGCCGAGGTCGACCGCGCGGACGACGGCCGCCGCCAGCGTGAGCACGCTGCCGTAGCCGTCGCTGCTGATCTTGCCCGGCGGGTCGCCCCGGCCGTTGCGGTCCTTCGGCTCGTAGGCCAGACTCAGCTGCCGGATGGTGAGCAGGTCCGCGTCGGGCGCGACGCCGGCGAAGGCGTCGCCCGGACTCGGCTGGGCCGCGATGATTCCGGCCACCAAGGTGCCGTGACCGTCGCAGTCGACCGTTCCGTCGCTGTCGGAGACGAAATCGCCACCCGGTTGCAGGGAACGCAGCCGCGGGTGTGGATTCACCCCCGTGTCGATGACGGCCACCTTCTGTCCGGCGCCGCGGCTGAACTGCCACGCCGACGGTAGATCCAGCACCCGTTGCGCCATCGGGGGCTCGCTGGGCGCAGCGCCGGTGAGCAGGGGTTCGGCGCAGACGGCGCGCTGTTCGGTCGGTTCCAGCGGCGCGGGGCGCGCACTCAAGCCTTGTGCGGCGCCGAGTGCGCCGGGATCGATCCCCGGCGGGGAAATCGCTTGCGCGCTCGGCCATGGCACCGCGAGTCCGGCGCCCATCATCGTTGCGGCGCAGACCATCCGCAGGACACTTCGGCGGAAGGCGCTGCGAGTCATATGTTCCGGGCCATCGAATAGATGTCCATCACCCACAGCACCAGGGGGATCACCGAAACGATCAGCAGGTACTCGAAGATCTCGATCAGCCGCCTGGTCACCGGGGTGACTTCGATGTGCGGACCGATGACGCCGAAGCCGACCACGCCGGTCGCGAACGCGAGCAGGAGGCCCGCCGCGAACAGGGTGTGATCCGCGTCGCCCAAGGCGAAACCGACGGTCAGCGCGAGGGAAGCCAGGCACCCGCCCGCGATCATCGTCGCGGCCTGGGTGAGGTCGGCGAACGAGCGGCCGCGCAGTGCGAGGATGATCGCGGTCACGACCGCCAGGGCGCTGCCCTGCCACCGCGCGGAACCCAGCGGGTCGGCCACGCCGAACGCGCCGACGACCGCGCCGGCGGTGCACGCCGCGATCAGACCGGACTGGAACTGGTTGGCCGTGCGAGCCCGGACCCCGAGCCCGGCGGCCGAGGGCAGCGCGCTGGCGCCGATGGCGCCGATGCCCTCGATGGTCGGTCGCGGTTCGTGGTCGGCCGGGTCGATCGCGCCGCCCGCGGTGGGAACCGGCGGAATCGGCAGCCGCGCGAGCACGGCCGCCAGCCGCGGCACCGCCGAGATGATCGCGATGCCCGCCACCAGCAGACCGGCCGCCAGCTTCGGCAGGCCCGGATGCCACACCAGGTAGACCGCCGCCGCGAGACCCGCGATGACGGCCAGCGCTGCGGCACAAGAGAACAGCGTCGCGCCCGCACCGGTGATCCGATAACCCACCAGCGCCGCGACCAGCAGCACCGAACTACCGAGCAGCAGATGGGCACTGCCCAGCATCCCCGGCACCAGCAGTGCGGCGCCGCCGAACAGCAGCAGCAGGCCGTCCAGCGACAACCAGGTCGCGGTCACCGTGTCGGTGTACCGGTGCGTCGCGATGCCCGCCGCGGTGAAGGCCGCGATGCCCGTGCCGAGCAGGGCGAACGCGGGCGCGAGCGGATCGCCGTTTCCGCGCGAGACCACCAGTACCGCCAGCGCGACCAGCACGGTCAGCGCCGAGACGACCAGGCCCATCCAGCGGGCGGCCACGCCGGACCAGCTGCGGAATTCCTCTGCGGTCAAACGCGATACCGCGTCGATGACGTCGTCGAACAGCGCGGGCGATTCCTTCGCCGCGACCGACCGCAACACCAGCAGCTCGCCGTCGTAGACCTCGGCCTCGGTGAGGGTGCGGCTCGGCGCGATCGCCTCCCGGCCGAGCCGGGCCAGCGTCCAGTGCCGCGCGTCCAGCGGCGCCGACTCCTCCTCGGCGTCGGCCCGCTCCGGGTTGCGCGATTCGATCAGCGCCACCAGATCGCCGATGAAGGTGGCGATCGGCACGGTGGCCGGCAATCCGACATCGACCTGAGTGTTTCCACCGATGACCGAAACCCGGCTCAATACGGGCTCGGTGGCACGTGTTCCGCTCGCCGACTCGATCAACGGCAACCTTCCCCCGCCCTCATCCGGAACAACGATTCACGCATCGATAATATTTGCTGGAACACGTCCTGAGTGAACGACTTCACCACTCGTCAAGCACTCTCACACATAGACGACTCTTGCGTTGCGACCTCCCGGCAGCTGAACCTAATGTAACGGACGCACCGGGCCCCGCGCGATCGGTAGTCTGGTATCCAGATGAACGTCTCTACTACGAGAAAAGAAGATTTCGGGGTTCGACAGCAATGACCGGCAACCGTCAAGCGCAACGGGCATTCGATGCCGGAATCCTGTCACTCGGATTGTCCATCGAGGGGCAAGAATCCGCGCGTGATCTCGACTACGCGAAACTGGCTTTTCAACGCGCCACGGAGTGGGACCCCACGATGTGCGACGCCTGGCTCGGCCGCGCCGCCGCCGGCGAGCTGACCAAGGACGTTCTGTTCAATCTGTACAAGACCAGTACGAGCACGCTCTATCGCGAGCAACGCAGGCTCGGTCTGCGTCCGCGGGAACTCGCGGGCCGGTTCCTGCCGGGCTTGTACATCGACTACCCGTTGGCCAACCACACCGAGATCACGCTGGCCTGGGCGGCGCAGCTGATCGCCGACAAGGAGTACGACGAGGCCGAGCGGGTGCTCGACGAGCTCGACACGTTCCGCGTCGGTCAGCTGAGCAATCCCGAGGCCGAGATCGACAACCGCGTCTGCGCGTATGTCCGTGGCGTACTGCACTACAACACCCAGCGCTGGCCCGATGTGATGGCGGTGCTCGCGGGGTCGGCGGACTGGGAGGATCCGTACCTGGCGGCGGGCGCGCACGTGATGGTGGGCACCGCGTGTGCCCAGCTCGGCTTGTTCGGCGAGGCGATCCGGCGGATGCAGCAGGCCGAGGCGGGCCCGATCCCGGCGGCCCGGTCCACCGCGATGTTCTGCCGCGGTCTGTGCCTGCGGGAATCGGGCAACGAGGAGGAAGCCCAGGCGCTGTTCGAGAAGGTGTATTCGCAGGCGCCGGATTTCGAGGCGAACGCGGCCGCGATGCGCGACCGCACCTACCGGATCACCGTCACCAGCCGCGAGGTGATCGATGCGCGGACCGACAAGTGGGATCCGGCGTCCTCGCCGTCGATGGAGCAGATGGAGCAGGCCGAGAGCCAGGACCGGGCGAAGAAGATCCTGGTCGAGGCCCGTGCCGAGCTGGACGCGCAGATCGGCCTGGCGTCGGTGAAAACCCAGGTGGCCAAGCTCCAGTCGTCGGCGCAGCTGGCGAAGATCCGGGCCGAGAAGGGGTTGGCGAGCCAACCGCGCGGCCAGCACCTGGCCTTCACCGGGCCGCCCGGCACCGGCAAGACGACCATCGCCCGGGTGGTCGCGAAGATCTATTGCGGCGTGGGCCTGTTGAAGACCGACAAGGTGGTCGAGGCCAAGCGCGTGGACTTCGTCAGCCAGAACCTCGGCGGCACCGCGATCAAGACCGAGAAGCTGATCGACACCGCCATGGACGGCGTGCTGTTCATCGACGAGGCGTACACGCTGATCCAGACCGGCCTGCAAGGCGGCGACGCGTTCGGCCGCGAGGCGGTGGACACGCTGCTGGCGCGCATGGAGAACGACCGCGATCGGCTCGTCGTGATCATCGCGGGCTACGACGGCGAGATCGACCGGCTGCTCGCCGCCAACGACGGTCTGGCGTCGCGCTTCTCGAAGCGGTTGCAGTTCCCCTCCTACACCCCAGGGGAACTGGGACAGATCGGCCAGGTCATCGCCCGCAAGCGCGACTCGGACCTGTCCGAAGGCGCGCTCGAGCAGCTGGTCCGTGCCTGTGAGCGCCTGTACGCGATGCAGAGCACAGATCAGAGCGGTCAGCCGCGCCGCGGTGTCGACCTCGCGGGCAACGGGCGGTTCGTCCGCAACGTGATCGAGGCGGCCGAGGAGGAGCGCGAATTCCGCTTGGCCAACGACGAATCGCTGGACCTGACCGATATCGATGAGGCGGTGCTGCGGCGCATCGAGGCCGCCGATATGGAGCTGGCGTTGTCCGGGCTGCTCAGCACGCTGAACGTCGGCCGGACGGACTGACGCCCCCGCAGGTCAGGGGTGGGACAGTGAGTCGTGGGCGACCAGCGCTTCGCGCGCCGACAGCGTGGGCCCGGGAACCATCTGGCCGATGATCGCCCAGGGTGCGAGGCGCGGGGCGGTGCCGAGCCCGAGCACGGTCGCGGCGGCCGCGTCCGGAATGCCGTAGCGGACACCGGTGTCGGCGATGTAGAACAGGCTGTCGCGGCGCGGGCTGCCCGGCTCCATGCCGGTGACCTGCACGAACTCACCTGACCCCGGTGCGATGTAGGCCGCGTCGATCCGGTCGCCGACGCCGTCGGAGGTGGACAGCTCGACGGGTTTCGCGGATTCCGCGATCGGGAGGCGGGTGCCGACCAGCAAACTGATCGCCGCGCGTTCCCCGGGCCCGTCGCCCGCGTTGTCCGTGCCCTGCCCGGGAGCGGTACCCGGGGACTTCGACCAGGTCACGCACGCGACGGGCGCGTCCTCGGCAGGCAGGATCCTGGGGGTTCGCACCGGAAAGTCGTCTAGCGGCAGCTGCCGGACCACCGGGACCCGGTCCAGCACATCGGGCGGCATGGTCGCGATCTCCCGCATCCCGTGCGAATCGGCGTACCTGATCACCTGGGCGGTGAACGGTGACACCGGTTGCAAACCGTCCGCGAGCACCACGTACAGCGCGGAACCGCCGTCGGGCCCCACGCCGGACACCGAGATGACGCCGCCGATCGGGAGGTCCGACAGCGGGCCAGGACCTCGTTCGCCCGCCTTGGGAATCTGCGGCGGGGCGAGCGCGGGGACCTGCGTCGTCGCGCCGAGCAATCCGGTGCCGACCGGCCGGGGCCGCTGCGATTTCAGGTCCAAGGCCCTGGCCATCACCGAGTTCGCCGGGTCGACCTCGGCGCGCTTGCCGTCGTAGACCAGATAGGTCTTGTCGCCGCGGCGGACCAGCAGCGCTTCGTCCTGATGCGAGGTCCTGATCCGGTCGGTGAGCGTTGGCCGGCCCGCGATCACCGTCGTCGTCCCGCCCGAGGAGGACGCGGCGCTGCCGCCCTCCGACAGCGCGATCGACTCGCACAGCGACCATTCCGAGCTGTTGCCCTGTCCGGACCCGGGCAGCGCGGCGGGCGCGCCCGGGATGCCGAGCAGCGGGCCGCGCGGCAGGTCGTTCAGCTTGTCGTCCTTCACCGCGTGTGGCTCCGCGTCGGTGCCGGTGATCAACCGGGCCGACGCCAGATTCAGCACCGGGTGCAGGGTCTTGTTGCCGTCCGGGCCCGATACCACCACATACAGCGCGCCGCTCTGTTTTCCGGAGACGATCAGGGCATCGCCGATCGCACCCTGCGGGCGCAGGAAGGCCAGGATCGCGGCGCCCGCCACCACGAGCACGCCGAGCACCGCGCCGACGAGCAGCGAGCGGATCTGGGAGCGCATCGGATCGTGCAGCATGCGAACGTCGCGGCGAACCAGCGCGTGATCGAGCCTGCGCAACAGGAATCGGTATCCGTTGACCTGGGCGCGGGTGGTCAGCTGTGCCGGCACATGGTCTCCATCGAGCTATCGATCACCATTTCCTCCGACACGGTACCGTAATTCCCCGACGGCCCTGAACCGTTGGAATCCGAAGCCGAACAACGGCGGCCGCACGCAGGTGAGGCAGGGACAAACAACTGTGAACGAGACGATGAACGACGGGACAACCGCCGGCGAAATTTCGAATACGCCGACGCCGGGAAATAGACGCCGTTCGGACTATGACACGCTGCGCGATCCGGAATTCTGGTTGTTCCGTATTTTTCCCTTGCGGGTGACGGTGCCCGTCGTATTATCGGCCGCGGCCGCCGCGTGGATTGTTCTCGCGATCAGCGATTCGATCCGGTGGGCGATCGCCGCGGGCGCGATATTCGCGCTGGCCGGTCTGGTACCGATCGGCGGCCATACGCCCGCCTGGCGCATCGGCAGCGCGATCGCCCGCAGGCGCCCCGGCCTGCGCCCGGCCGAGCGCCTGGCGCAGGCGCCCGCGCTGGACGTGCCGCTCACCGAAGGCGGCGGTTACGGCGTGCGCTGGGACGGCGATCTGCTGCTCACCATGCTCCGGATCGATCCGCCGCCGGACACGCTGACGCTGCTGGATCGCGGATCGCTCAGCACCGACCAACTGCTTCCGCTTCCGGAAATCGCCCGCTGCCTCGATCAATTCGATCTGACCCTGGCCGGTATCGACGTGGTCAGCACCGGCGCGCGCACCGCGGGCACCGGCGTCGCCGCCCAGCTCTACGACCGCATCCTCGGCCCGCTGCCCGCCATCGCGCACCGCACCTGCTGGCTGGTGCTGCGGATGGATCCGCTGGCCAACGCCGAGGCGGTGGACAACCGCGGCGGTGGAGGCGACGGTGCGCTGCGCACCGCGATCATCGCCACCCGCCGGGTCGCCAACCGGCTCGCCGCGCACGACATCGCCGCTTCCGTGCTGACCGCCACCGAGATGAACACCGCGGTGCGCCAGCTCACCCACGGCTTCGACGTCGACCAACTCGCCGAGTCTCCGAAATGGCTGGAGTACCAAGGCCGTTTCCTCACCCAGTACCAGATCGCGGCCGACATGATCGGCCCGCGCGGCCTGGCCGACGTCTGGGCGGTGCCCAGTTTGTCCACCACGGTGACGTTGCGTTTGCGGCCGGGAGCAGGCCGCCGCGATCGGCACACCGATTTCGCCGACACCGTGGTGCTCAACGCCGTCGTCCGGTTCGACACCGTCGCACCGCCCGGGGAACCGCCGCTGCCCGGCTTGCGTGAACTGGTCGGCAGCCAGCTGCGAATCCTGCTGGACACCTTGCCCATCGGCTACGCGGGCCGCTGGGGCAGCGACATCGCCTATCGCGGCACCCTGGCGGCGCTCACCGGATTCGCGGTGCCCACGGCGGGCTGCGGCCAGCTCATCGGCGCCGACGAGCGCGGGCAGGGCATCGCGGTGCCGTTGATGGGCGAGGGCACCAGGCACCTCGAGGTGATCGGCAACCTGGACCTCGCCCAGCAGGTGATCCTGCGGGCCACCGCGCTCGGCGCCCATGCCATCGTGCACACCGCACGACCCGAGGAATGGCACACCATGGTGGCGAATCTGAATGCACCACATGTGCTTTCGATAGCGCCGCGCGCCGCGGGCGCCAGCTACCACCCACCCGCTCCCCCGCCGCCGCCCGCAGCGCCGTACCCGAGCACGACGGTGCTGGTGTTCGACGGGATCCCGCCGATCGCGCACGCGGGCGGCGCGACGATCGTGCACGTGCGACGGCCGGACGATCCCGGCGGCTCGGTCGACGCGGACGTCACGCTGATCCAGGATCCGGACGCGCCCAACCGCATCACGGTGCGCACGGCCGCACGGAGCGCGACCGTGCTCATGGTCACCACCCCGGACGAGATGCACTACATCGGAGAGTCGCTCGCGGCGCGCTGACCGCCGGACACCAGAAGACGGCCGGCTGGAACCCTCACGTTCCAGCCGGCCGTCGTGCGTCGCGATCCGCGCTCAGAAGGCGGCGAAACCGTCGCCGACCTTGCCGTCGGCCTCGATGGCGCGCCCCAGCGCGTTCTCGACCTTGGCGGCGAGGTTGTCCAGCTTCTGGAGGGTGTCCTCCAGCTCGGTGGTCAGGTTCTTGTGCGCGGTGTCGAAGTTCGAGACCGCCTGCTCACCCTGCAGGTTCTCGCGGAACGCGGCGGCCGCGCCGTTGAGCTCATCGATCTGCGCCTTCATGTTGGAGCCGTACTGGTTGAGGTCACCGACCATCTCGGTGATGGCGGGCGAGTTGTACTTGATCGTCATTGTTGTTTCCTTCTGGTCGTGCGATGGGCGATCCGGCTGGACGGCAGGGCCATCCAGCGGTCACAGGCCTGCCGCGTCGGAGCCGACAATGGTGTTCTTGCCCGAGGTCACAGCCTGCGAGAGCCGGTCGAGCTTGCCGTTGAGCGCGGTGACCTCGTCGTGCCATTCGGTGGCCGCGGTGTTGAACTCGCGGTGGGCGTCACCCTGCCAGCCGCGCGCGACGGCCTGCACCGACTCGTCGATCTGGTTGATCGAGGTGCGCAGCGTCGAGATCGAGTCCTCCATGCGGCTGACGACGCTGTCGATGCCGCCCTCTTCGACACCGTAGGTGTTCCCCGAGCCGTCGCCGAGAGTTGTGTAAGCCATTTCGTTGTGCCTTTCGTCAGAACTTGTGATGGTGGGGAGATCCGGACGATCTCACCGAGCGATGTGGCAACCGAGCTTTCTTGCGACTCGACAGCTACTGAGGCAGCCACCTCCCCCCGGGCAGCCCTTCCAGCAAGGTGGCGACCGCCTGAGTCACGCGGTGGTCGGTGCCCGTCGTGACCGTCGACCAGATCTGCTGATCCGGCGAGACCATGGGGGCGACGACGATGCGCCCGCGACCGGTGTCGTACACCGCCACCGCGCCGGGCGCCCGGTTGGTCAGCCCGTCCTGATGGGTGTAGGCCACGACCTCGGCGTAAGCGCGGCAGGAGCCGAAAGCCAGCCCGAGCACCGCGGCGTCGCGTTCGCCGACGCCGAGGGCGTACATCGCGTCGGCGTAGTCGGTGGAGCGCTCGGCCGTGTCCAGTCGGTCGGCCAATTCCGCGGCGAGCGCGCTGAATCCGGCGACCTCGGCGGGATCGCACGGGCCGAGTGCGGCCAGCAGCGGACGAGCCAGCGACACGTCCGAGCCGTCGGCCCAGATGGGGTGAACCTCGAAACTGTCACCCGAGCGCACGGCGAGCGCGTGCTGTTCGCCCCGGCGCGCCAGGCAGAAGCGGCGAGCGCCGTCCCCGGTGTAGATGCGGGCGACGAGCTCGCGGTCCGGCTGCGCCAGGACGAACAGCGCACCGGCCAGTTCCGCCGCGACCTCGCCCTCGGCATCCAGCAAGCCGTCGCCGATCAGTGCGGTTGTCGCGCGCTCCCGCGCGGCGCGGTATTCCTCGATCGAATCCTGCTGCGGGCCGACGGCGAGCGCCAGCGGCAGCGTCTGCACGCCGAGCCGCTCGGCGACGACGAGCAACGCGTCGTTCGTCAACGACGTCACGCCGCACCTCCCGTCTCGGGGCCGGCCTCTTGCGCCACGGCGCGCGCCGCGGGTTCGGCGCCGCCGAGGACCGCGGGCGCCGCTTGGATGCCGCCCTCGAACTCGATCTGATCGCTCGCCTCCGTGGGGAGGCCGCCGCGCGGGAACCGAGCCCCGTCCTGAGCCTGCCCGGCCTGTCCCAGCGCGCCGGGGACGAGCGGAGCGGGCTGCCCGCCGGTGCTCACCGTGGCCTGCGGGGCACGCGGCACGACTTCGGCCGTCGCGGCCGATTGCGCGTACACGGGCGCCTGGTACGCGGTGGGCACCCGCGGCATCGCCGGGACGGGTACCGTCCCGATCGGCAGCGCACCGATCGGCGCCGCCCCGCGCGGCAGCGCGGCCGACGGCGTGGCCTCGGCCGACGCCGCGGTCCGTTCGGCGGTCAGCGCCTGTTCCGGGGCCACCACGGGCGGCTCCTGGTGCTGCCATGGCAAGGCCAGCGGTTCGGTGGCCTTCTCGTAGTTCTGCATGACCCGCGACGCCACCGCTTTGGCCATGTCGGCCTCGGCGTCCGTGTCCGCCGCGATCGCCCGGATCGGCGCACCGACCATGCCGCCCATCGACTCCAGCATCCGCTGTACCTGCTGGAGGGATTCGAGGTCCCCGGTGTTCGGCATCGCCAGCCGGGCGATCTCATAGGCGGCGACCTGTGCCTGGAACCGGGTGGCATTGGCCGCCGCCGCCGCGGCCGCGTCGATCAGCCAGTCCCGCAGGGTCGAGACGCGTTGGATCACTTCGTCGCTGCGCCCCGACTGCCAGGCCCCGCGCAGGTCCGCGAGGACTTTCTCGTACTCGGCCACAGCGGCGCCGAACGACGCGGCGAGGCGCGACCATGCGGTGACGGCCTCGGCCATCGGCACGGCGCCCGGCCCCGTGGTGAGGTCGCGCGCGAGCCGCTCGGGCGGGCGCGCGGTCCACACCACGCCGGTGAAACCTGGCTGCGGTGGTTCGATCATTGCTGGGGAGGACCTTTCGGTTGCTCGACGACGCCCGCGACGGTCAGGCGGACCGGCCACCCGTGGTGTCGAAATCCGCCGTGTTGGCCGATTCCATGCCGTCGAACTGGTTCGACTGCCGCCGCAACGTGGCCGCCAGCTTGCGCATCTCGTGCACGCCGGCCTGCGCGCCGGCCAGATACGACGACGCCACGTCGTTCGCGGTCCGCGCGGCCCGGCCGGAAACCTCGTCGGTACCGGCCGGAACGACGGTCAGCGCTTCCTCGGCGGCACGCAGATCCGACGCCAACCGGTCGGCCAGCGCGTCCAGCCCGGATGACGCCTTGCCCGCCGTGACCGAGTCGAATTGCACGCTGTCGTACACCTCACCCCGCCCGTCACTCATCAGACCCTCCTGTGTACTGCTCGGCACTCGCGTCAGAGCGTGAGTTCCTTGTCCGGCGGTGGTTCCGATGTCGTGTCGGCCGCGCCGACCACCGGCAGCGAGACCCCTTCGATCCGCCCGACCACTTCGTCACCGTGCCGGCCGGTGACCATCTGGCCGCGCAGCGCGTCGGTGCCCGATTCGCCTTCGCGGGCCAGGCCGGCGCCGGCCGTGCCCGCACCGCCCATCGGCAGGTATCCGGTGCCGGTTCCGGTGCCCGCCGCGGTGGTGGACACCGCGGACGACGTTCCCGGCCCGGTACCGGCCGCGGTCGCACCGCCGATACTGCCCAGCGAGCCGCCTGCGACCCGGGTGCCCGGCCAAGGGTTCAGCGGGGCGGCGGCCGCGGCGATCCCGCCGGGGACACCGCCGCCGACGCCACCCACACCGCCCGGGCCCCTGCCTGCCTTGGCTTCCTCGGCGTCCTCGCCTTCCCCCGGCTCGTCTTCGTGAACACCGGGTGCGGCGATGGGTTTCGGCGCCGACAGCGACGGGTTCGCCGCGGCGAGCTGCCCCAGCGACTGGGCAACCTGACCGGCCGTGCTGATCAGCGGCGTGATCATGCTCATCAGCTGGGTCAGCTGCTCGGCCGACTTCACGCCGGTCGGCGCGTTCGTGATCGGCACCTTCTGCCCGGCCTGCGTCATGCTCGCGCTGTGCCCGACCATCTCGGCCTTCGTCTTCGCCGTGATCGCCAGCGCCTCGGTCATCGCCTCGATCGCGGAGGCGACCAGGAAACCCTGTCCGCCCGGCGAGGCCGCCAGCAGCGGCGCGAAGGCCATGGTGGTGGAGAACTTCGCCAGCACCGCCGACATCAGGCCCGCACCGGTGAACACGCTGCCCGCCGCGTTCACGAGCACCGACTTCTCCTGCGTGCTCTGCGCCGCCAGCTCGCTCGCGTCGGTCTGCGCCTCGCCTGCCTTCTTCGCCGCCTCCATCGCCGCCATGCCCTGCCAGACCGTCATCAGGGTCTGCACCAGCGACGAGCCGACCTGCATCACGGTCTGCATCACGGTGGACACGTTCTGCAGCAGTTGCGTCGGGTCCACCGGCGGCGCGGCGGGCGCGGCCGCGTTCGCACCGGCGGGCGCCTGCGGGGGCGGCGGCGCGCCGAGCTGACCGGTGCCGAACGCGGAGGCGAGATCGGTCAGCGGGCGCATGAGCGCGCCGAGATCGATCGTCGGCAGCGGCGGCAGCTCCGGCAGCTGCACGAAGGCGGGCAGCTCCGGCAGATTCGGTAAACCCATGCTGCGCAGGACATCGTTCACCGGCAGGTCCAGCATGGGCGCAAGAGCGCTGCCGCGCAGCAATTCCAGAACTGTCGGATCCAGCGGATCGGCGCCAGGCGGCGGAATGGCTCCCGGCGCGGTCATGACTGCGTGCGGATCGCTCCGATGGCCGCGCCCGACGCGGTGTCCGTGCCCTCATAGGTGGCGGCGGCCTGATGCGCCGTCAACGCGGTACCCGCGTGCACCGCGGCGAGCTGCGCCACCGATGACAGGTGATTGGCCTGCGCGAAAGCGTACGAGACGAGGAACTCCTGGCCGATCAGGCCGAACACCGGGACCACCGCGGCCACCGTCGCGGCCTGATCGGCCGCCGCGATCGCCCCGACACCGGCAGCCATGGCCGCCGATTCGCTTCCATATACACGCAGCGCATCCGGGACTACTTCAATGTGGCTCATGATCATCGTCCAATCCCGAAACATCCCCCGATGTTTCGTATTCAACCTTACCTAGCGAGGACCACGTATCGCGATCCCGACGTGGTTAACATCCGATGACTACCCGGTGGCCTCCTCATTGAATGCGGTGATAAGTTCCCCGCGTTCCGCGAAAGCCTTGTGCGCGGCCGCTCTTGCGGTGCCCACAACAGTATTCTCGAACTCCTCCGGCGAAAGCCGGGATACCGCAGCGGAAAAGCGGAGACCGACCAGCGCGGCGTTTCCGTCCACTTCCGCTGTCACCGCACCGTCGGGCGATGTCTCGGTAACCCGGATCGCATTCATGGCTTCGTTGAGATCGGTGAGCCGGTAGAGCTGATTCTGTACGCGAGCAATCAGCTCGTCCATTGTTTCGACCATGCCGACCTCCTGAATCCCCTGCCGCTCAGACCGATCGCAGCCAGCTCTGCGGTTCGGTGTCGTACTCCTGCTCGTCGATGATCTCCTGTGCCGCCACCTGCTGTTCGGTGGGCAGTCCGGTCAGCGACAGCATCTCCGAGGTCCATCCCAGTTGCCGCAATTGCGCTCGACGCGCCAGGCCCGCACGGTTCGCCGCCTGTTTGCACAAGCGCAGGACCTCGCTCGCCAGCGCCTCCGGGTCACGGCGCAACTGATCGGCGTCGACCTTGACGCCCAAGGGCAGGCCCATTTCGGTGGTGCGCACCGAAATCGACCCCGTGAGCGAAGTGGCCGCGAATTCGGTGGGAAATTCACCTGCCTGTCCCGGCTGCGCTGCGGTCATCGGTATCGGCCCCTTATCCTCGTTCGTCTTTGATGGCGCGGACGACTTCGGCGATGCGCGCGTTGATCACCGAGACCATCCGTCGCCCGTCGGCCGCGGTCGCGACCGGAGGGTGTCCGTCATCGATCACGTAGCGCCCATCGTCCACGAGATCCCGCCATTTCAAACGGTGCCGGGTCATGCCACGCGGGCCGAAGATCGAGTGTGCTTGCAGCACATCGATGAATCCGAAACGTTCGGTCGCGGCGGACCGGAAATCGGCCGAGCGATCGTGCACGGATCCCTGAAACGAATCCCGCACCGCGGAGGCGCCGTATTCGTAATCCAGTTCCGCGTCCTCGTCTTCGTCGGCGAGCACGATATCGGCACGCTTACCGGATTCCACCTCCGGCAGCGCCCGCACGACTACATCGGCCAGTTCCACCGCCGCGCACTCGGTGACAGTGAATCCGCCACTATGACCGACGGTCTCCCCGGGCAATTGGGTCACCAGATATCCGCGATCCGCGCGACGCGCCGCCATCAGCCGCACATTGTTCGCTACGTTCGTGTAATCCCGGCCATCGAATGCGAGCACCCGCAGACGGATGTCCGGGCGATGGAGATCCTCGAGCATCTCTTTCCGTGCCGGAGTCGACGAGGCGAGCAGCGCCGCCCGGGTTTGCGACTTCTCCACCAGATAGTCGTTCCACAACGGCGTGCGGCTGGTGAAGGAGAACGGCCTCGGCACGCCGACCTCACCGAAATCCTCCCAGAGCACGAGGAATTCGAGATCGGTGAATTTCCACGTGTGCGTCGCCACCCCGGCCGTCATTTCTCGACCACCGGTTTCGCCACGACCGGAGCCTCACCGATCGCCTCTTCCAGATGCTCGGTGGAGTCGAGGTAGTCCGCGCGCTTGTGCTCCTTCTGCTGTCCGCCGGCGGCGGCGCCGGGACCACCCATCGGCATCCCGCCCATCGGGGCGCCCGCCATTCCGGTTCCTTGCGCGAGCCCCGCCCGCACACCGGCCGCCGTGGCCGCGATGTCCGTCGTCGCGCGGGGGAACAGCTTGGACGCTCGCTCGAGGTTCTGCCCGGCCGGTGGGGTGGCCTTGCCGATCCCCGGCCCCGGCCCACCGCTGCCCGTCGCTCCCTTCGCGGCCGAGCTCATCTTCTTGGCCGCGTCCTGGAAGTCCGGCAAACCAGCCGGCAGACCCGGCAATCCGGCGAGGGCGCTCTGCTGCGCGATCTGTTGCGCCGCTTGCTGCGCGGCCTGCTGCGCGGCACCGGCCAGCTGCTGGCCGACCTGTTGCGCCTGCTGCGCGGCTTGTTGCATCGCCTGCTGGGCGGCCTGTTGCGCCTGCTGCTGTTGTTGTGCGGCGGCGCTCTGCCGGGCCTGTTGCTCGGAGGTGCGCCGCGCTTCCTCCAGCGCCTTCTGCTGCTGCGACAGCGCCTGCCGCTCCTGATCGGACTGCTCTTGCGCGGCACGCAGCGCCGCCAGTTGCTGTTGCGACGCCCCCGGAGCGGCCGTACCGGGTGCCGCCGTACCGGGCGAGGCCGTGCCGGGTGGGCCGGGCGGTCCCGGCGGAGCGGGCGGCTGCGCGGGCTTCACCGTCGGGGCGGGCAGGATCGGGATCGCGGCGTTCGTGTACCCCATGCCCTCGACGTACCAGTTCTGGAATCCGCGCCGGTGCCAGAGATCCAGGCAGCTGTCCTCCTGGATCTCGCGGTCGACGTAGCCGCCCTTGTCCCGGGTCTCACCGGGCATGAACTTCTTGGTCTCCGACAACCAGCCCGCGGTGTAGGTGAGGTTCTGGCTCAGCGCGCGCATGCTGGTGGTAAGCGCGTTGGCCTGCGATCGGTACGTCGCCGCGGCCGCGATCGCCGCGTTGATGCCGCCCTCGCCTTGTGGCGACTGCCAGGATCCCTCCAGCGGGAAGCGCGCCAGCCGATTGTTCAGGTCTCCGAAGGTCCCGTCGAGTTCCACGGCCATCCAGTCCCAGACCAGAGCGTCGCTGACGACCGCAACGGGATCGAGTCCGGTCTCGAATGATTCGAAGAATGGATGATCCTTTTCATACGGGTTCTCGACATCGATCGGAGTGGTGTCCCGGCCCTCCTGCGCCCGCGAGAGTGCGTCCATTTCCGAGAACTGCCCGCTCGAATTGATGTGCTCATCAGAGGGTTTCTGCAGCTTGTCGCCGAAGTATTCGTGGTCTCGCAGGAAATCCGGGATGTGGTGACTTCCGCCCACCGGAGGCGTGGCGGGATTTCCGCCCTGTCCGGCGTCCGCGCGCCGAGGCGTATTGTCCCGGATTCTCCTGAACTCCGCGCCCGAGTCGGTATCGGTTTCGTTGTACCGCTTTCCGGCCGCCAGGAAGGTCTCGCCCATGGCGTTCAAGATCTCCAGGAACCGCCGGAGGATGTCATCCAGGTCTCCGGCCGCTTTCGCGAATTTCGCCTGCAACAGATAACTCGATTGCGCAGCCCCGAAACCCCGGGGATTGAGCACATCCGCCACATGGCGCTTGACCAGTTCCACCGCGTTCGCCGCCGCGGCGGCGAACGCGGCCGCTTCCCCGGCCGCACTGTCGCTGAGTTGCAACGTGCCGCTGTGCGCCTGCTGGTTCAGGCCGGTCCACGGGTTGTCGGTCTCGGGCTTCGGCGGTGCCATATGTCACGCTCCCGACCAGGTGCTCGACGATCCATAGCCGGCGCGGGCAGACCCCCACCGGTGGGAATAGCGGCCGGAACGCGGTGCGGCGAAGGGCGATACGATGCCGACGTCCGATCCCGGAGCCCAAGACTCCGACCCGCACAACTGAAGACACATCCCCCGACGTGGGCGTCGAGTATGCACGCGCCACGGCGCGGTGACCCGTCCGCCCCCGCGCACGGGATCATGCTGCTGCGCCCGGCAACTCATACGCTGACGACCCTCCTCATCGCTGGCGTGCCGCGACCGGCGGTGCGCCACACGTCAATATGGCAGCCGGTTCTTACGGCACACCAAATATTGTCTTACGACGCACCAACGATTCTATGGTCAGTCGGGTCGCTTCCGCATGTACAGACCCGAATCCTGGCGGCCTCTCCGCGCCTGACCAGTCGGTTCGCGCCGCGGAAGAACCTGACCGCGCTGACCCGACGTGCGCCGTGCGCGGCCGTGGATGTCACCGATTGCGGCTCAGGGCTTTTCGCGCTGTGGCCAGGACGCGCCCACCGGGCCGTGCCGATCCCGGAACCGCCGCTCGAACTCGCCGATGTACACCGACGGCGCCACCGAAGACGAAGAGCGTTCCAGCACACCGTCGTCGGCGATGTAGTAGATCGCCCGGCCGATCGCGATCTCGCCCGGCTCGACCGGGACGTACACCATCCAGCCCACGTCGAGCCGATCGGCGCGCAAGTCCTCCAGCGGATAGCTCACGGTGGCGGCGCCGCTGTCCCGGATGAACCGCTCGACCAGGGCGATCGCCTCCTCCCGCGGCATCGGCCCCGGCGCCGTCGTGGTCACACCGGCCATGGTGAGCTGGAAGAAGGCGCCGTCGACATCGAACAGGTCGTCGTCGCCGAAGACGTCCGCGAGCGCGTCACGGGTGACGACACCCGCCTCCGCCGCGGACACGAGCGCGTCGACCGCCGCACGCCGCTGCGCGTCCACGTCGTCGCCGAGCAGGCCGCTCACGATGTCCACCACGACCGCCGCTGTCCACACACCCGGCACCGCTTCGGCGAACCGATCCGGCCCCGGGGACTCACCGCGGTACCAGCGGCCGTTCTCCCACCAGTAGCAGAACGACAGCAGACCGCTGGCGCAGCGATGGTTCAACACCTGCCCCGCCACCCACTCCGGCGCACCCGCGTAGAGATCGGGCAACCTGGCGCCGTCGTTGTAGGCCGCGGCCAGCTCCGGCGCGTTCCATACGCCGCCCGAGAGCACCGCCCGCCCACCGGGCAGCGCGTACAGCGAACAGCCGCTGCGCTTGGCGCCCTCGAACCAGCTCACGGACGGCAGCAGCCGTGGACCCCACTGGGATCCGGCCGCGACGAACGCCGCGGCGAGCACCGCCCACCGGGCGGCCATGAGCGGGAACGGGGGCAACTCGTCCTCGCACGGCACGGCGCGCACGCCCGCCTCCCGATCCGCCCGCGCCCGCGCCGCCGCGACCTGCGGCGGCCGCAACTGGCGGTCGCCGTGACCGACGTAGGCGCCGAGCCAGACCGGCAGCGACTCGCGCGGAAAGGCCGCCAGGTCCGCGAGGTAGACCTCGGGCGGGAACAGCTGATCGTCCGGGAACGGTTCGTCGCCGTAGTCGTAATCGACCTCCATCCGGCCCGCGCTGGTCACCGTGAAGAGCAAGCGCCAATAGGGTCCGTCACCGAACCCGGCCGCCAGCTGCCGATGCTCCCGGACCAGCGCCACGATCCCGGGATCGGGAGTCACCCGCACGGTGCGTTCCCGCTCGTCGGAGTAGACGGCCACCGCCACCTCCGCGGCCACGGTCAGCGTGAATACCGCGTCCACCCGCTGCCAGCCCGGCGGGCCGCCCGCGCCCAGCTCGCGGGCGACCTGACGCATGAGCGCCTTGGCTCGTTCGGCGACATCCTCCACCGGCGCCGCGTCGGACAAGGTGAAGCCGACATCGGGCTCCTCCGCACCGGATGCGGTGGCCTCGGCCTGCTCCGCCTCATCGGCGGACAGCTTCGGGTGCGTCTCGGTCGCGTCCCCCGCCCCGGCGGGCTCGTCGCCGGTTGCCTGGCCGCCTGGTCTGGTCACGTCGCGGAAATCCCCTCATCCACCACATCGCGGCAGGCGTGCCCGCCGCGATGCCTGCTTCGTTCGTCGTTCATCCTGGCACGGCGCCGGTTCGCGCGCGGCCCGCGTCAGGGCTCCTGCCGCAGGCCGAGCAGCGGCAGCTCCAATCGGCGATTCTCCGAGCGTTCGTCCCACGCGGTGTAGGCCAGGGCGGTGGGAGCGTGGATGCCGAACCCGTCGCGCAACCCGGTGACGACCATGTCGGCCAGTCGGCGATAGTCGACCGTGGGACTCGGCCAAGGCAGCTCGGTCCACCAGTTGACATGGCCGGCATCGCGTTCCCGCCACCCCGACTCGGCGATCAGCGCGCGTCCCGCCGCGCCGGCGCGCGCCTCCAGGGCGAGCCATTCGTCGTCGACCAATTCGGCGGCGAGGGCGTCATCGAGCTGGAGGAATTGCGCGTATCGCCGCCGCGGTCCCGTGCCGGACTCGACCAGCTTGACGATGGAACCGGCGCGCAGCGCGGCGAGTTCCGCGGCCAGGCCGGCGGCGAGATCTCCCCATCCCGTCAACTCCGCTCCTGTCGCTCCAGCTCGACGGCCTGATCGTGCAGTCGCAACCAGGAGTTGGCCGTCAGGGACAACTGCACCGAGCGGCCCAGATCCTCCAGCACCAAGGTGGTCTCCGGACCCGCCCAGCGGACCTCCGCGGTGACGCCGGGGACTCGCGTGGTCGGATCGCCGAGTGCGCCGGTCAGCGCCGCGGCCATGGCCGCGAACGCGTCCCGCGACCGTGACCGCCCGTCCGCGTCGTTCGGCGCGAAATCCGTGACGCGCAGCTTGATATCGACGATCAGGCCCGCACGTCCATGAATCTTCCCGCTGGCCATCCCGAATCCGGCATCCAGCATCGCCCGGTCCGGATGGGCGGTCAGCACCTTCCAGCCGAAATCTTCCGCCAGCCGCGGTACCGCGTCCATCGGCTGGGAGCCGTCGAGCGAGCGCAGGCCTGCGGCCAGGTCGACGATCTCGCTGTCGGTCAACGCGCGCCACTCGGTCATGCGCCCACCTTAGGTCGTGACGTCGGGATCACCGAGCCGGCCGGCGACGGTTGATTTCCTCGATCTTGCGCGCCAGCGCCTCCTTGCGCGCACGGGCGTTGGAGCCGTCGAGCTGGCCTGCGAAAGTCGCGCGAGCCGCGTCGACCAACGCGTCCGGCACGTCGGGGTACGCACGGGCGATCGCCCACAGGGCGTCCTCGGTCTTCATGTCGAGTCCGGTCTCCGTGCGGATGCCGCCGCCGGTCAGCACGGAGCGCAGCATCTCGTCGAAGTTCTCCCGCAATTCGTCATCGGTCGGATGGTCGATCCGCATCCGTCCTCCTCACGTCGATGGTTATCTCGGGACATCGTCGGCCTCCGGTCATCCGGCGAAGATCTCGGTGCTGCGCACGGGGTCGGCGACCACGGCCCGGATCAGCGCGCCGATGTCCATCTCCTCCGGCACCGAGCGATAGGTCAGCTCGCAGAAGACGGCACCGCCGACGACCACCGCGAATCGGGTGGTCCGCCACCCGACCGTGCCCCACTCGACGCCGACGGGCCCGTCGAGATCGACCGTGCGATCGCCGAAGCGCAGGGTGAGCCTGCCGTCGTACCGATAGAACACCACCGGGACGCCACCGAGTTCACCGTAGACGCCGTTGTTCGTGCCCGTCTCCGACGGGTTCGCGCGCAGCGCGCCGGTGATCGGATCGAACTCGGCGGGCACGCCGAAGCCCGCGAACGGGCGGACGAACAGACGACCTCCCGTATCCGGGCCGCGATGCCCGTCGCCGCGCCGACCACTCCTCCGCGAGCCGCCGTTCGCCGGAGGGGGCATCGGCATACCCGGCGGCATCGGGGGCATGGGCATGCCTGGCGGGATGGTGCCGTCAGGATGGCATGAGCCGTTCTGGTCAGCCGGCCAGGCCGGTGCGGTGGGTGGATACGGCGGTGCCGACGGTGCCGGAGCCGGTATCGACGGGTACGAGGGTGGGGCCGACGGGTACGGGGGCAGCGGTCCTGGCGGCGTCGGGTATGGGGGCGTCGGCTGGGTAGGTGTAGGCGCGCCGGGTGGGGGCGGCGTCGGTGGGGCCGGAGGCATCGGCGGAACCGGAGATGTCGGCGGCTCAGGTGGCGGTGGCGAAACCGGAGGCGTCGGCGGCTCAGGTGGCGGTGGCGAAACCGGAGGCATCGGCGGAACCGGTGGCGGTGGCGGAACCGGAGGCATCGGCGGAACCGGTGGCGACGTCGGCGGCGGCGTCGGTGGGACCGGAGAGGTCGGCGGCTCAGGTGGCGTCGGCGGAACGGGAGGGGTCGGCGGGACCGGAGGCATCGGCGGCTCAGGTGGCGTCGGCGGAACGGGAGGGGTCGGCGGGACCGGAGGCATCGGCGGCTCAGGTGGCGTCGGCGGAACCGGAGGGGTGGGCGGCTGCGGCGGGGCCGGAGGCCGTGGGGGCTGGGGTGGGTTCGGCGGCTGTGGAGGTTCCGGCTGCGGCATTGGGACGGGCCACGGCTCCACCTCGTTCAGGAACGGGCCCGGCATCTCGAAGTCGTAGTCCTTCGGCGGATGCGGAATGTGTGAGCGCAGAGCCCGGTCGGGCGGCATCCAACGGGAACGTGCCGGGTCCGAAGCCGACGGACCTTCGGGCGGCTCTGAATCACCGTCGCGGTCGGAGCGGGAGCCGGCCGAGGGCCGATCGCCGCCATTGCGATTGGCGCGAGCGCCGCCGTCCAGCGAATCCTCGCCGTCATCGCGATTCGTCCGAGCGCCGCCGTCCAGCGAATCCTCACCACCGCCGCGCACCGACCACGACGCATCCACAGCCGGTTCTCCGCCCTCGCGAGCCACCCGGGACCCGGACTGCCTCTCCTGCGAAGAACGATCCGGTGAGCGCTCCCTACCGGCGTGGCGCACCGCGTCTTCCGCCCGCGCAAGCTCCTCCTGAGCGTTGAACACCCGCCGGGCAGCACGCTCCAACTCCGCAACCCGCTCCTGCCACGGACCCTGCTCGTCCACCCGCATGGTGCGTCCACGCACGTTGTCGAGGGCATCGTTCAACGCCTGGCGCGTCAGATCCTCATCGTTGACCGGCAGACCGCACCGAGCCTCCGCGAGATCAGCCTGTGCATCCGCCAGTTCCCGCGCGGCCGCACCACGCTGCGCGGACACACGCGCCCGCTCCGCATCCGCCGCAGCGCGCCCGGCTTCCTCGCCAGAACTCGAATCCGATTGCTGCGAACCATTTCCCAAGCGGATATGCGCGTCCCGCGCAACCCGCGCAACGGCCTCATTCGACCGCGCGAGTTCGTCCTCGGCGTCGAACACTCGCCGGGCAGCGCGCTCCAACTCGGTGACCCGCTCCTGCCACGGACCCTGCTCGTCCACTCGCATCGTGCGTCCACGCAGGTCATCGATGGCGGCGTCCAGCGTCTGGCGCGTCAGATCCTCGTCGTTGACCGGTAGACCACGCCGAGCCCGCACTAGATCGGCTCGTGCACCAGCCAATTCGCGCTCGGCGGCATCACGCCGCGCGGATGCACGCGCCCGCTCCGCCTCCGCCGCGAGTCGGGCCGACTCTTCCGATGCCGGCCCAGCCCGTTCTTCCACTCCGTCCCGCACCGGCGACTCGGCGACTCGGGTGGCCTGCTCGAGCATGTCGTCCAACCGTGCGAGTTCGTCCTCGGCGTCGAACACTCGCCGGGCAGCACGCTCCAACTCCGCAACCCGCTCCTGCCACGGACCCTGCCCGTCCACCCGCATCGTGCGTCCACGCAGACCTTCGAGCGCATCGTCCAACGCAGCCCGCGTCAGATCCTCATCATTCACGGGCAGACCGGGCCGGGCCTCCGCAAGGTCAGCCCGGGCATCCGCCAGTTCCCGCGCCGCCGAGTCACGCTGCTCGGACAGACGCGTCCGCTCGGTATCGGCATGCGACACCTCGGGGCGACCATCCGCCTCCCGTGGATGCGGTTGCTGGGCAGCATCGTTCGCGGCCGCTTCGACCGCGTGCCGGAGCGCGTCGTCCAAGCGAGCCTGTTCCGCCTCGGCGTCGAAGACACGTCGGGCGGCGCGCTCCAACTCCGCAACCCGCTCCTGCCACGGACCCTGCTCGTCCACCCGCATCGTGCGTCCACGCAGACCTTCGAGCGCATTGTCCAACGCCGCGCGCGTCAGATCCTCGTCGTCGACCGGCAGACCACGCCGGGCTTGCGCGAGATCTATTCGTGCCTCGGACAACTCGCGTGCCGCCGCATCACGCCGAGCCGTCGAGCGATCGATGTCGGCGCGGGCGGCGCGCTGGACGAGGTCGGTGAGGGCCGCGATGTCCTCGGCGCGCTGGACGACCTCGGCGCGCAGCTCGGCCTGCACCTCGGCGAGCTGGGCCGGGGTCAGGCGCTCGTGCTGGTCGAGTTTGCCGTCGCGGTAGACCTCGTAGACCTCGGCCCACCGTTCGGGGCCCGCGTCGGTCAGGTCCACGCCGACCAGGCGTGCGAAGTCTCGGCTCGCGCCGCGGTCGGGGCCGGGCGGTATGTCGGTGACGCCGTCCAGCATGCCGAGGCGGCCGGGGGCCTCGGTGAGGTGGGCGACGTCCCCGATGACGTCCAGCAGATGCCGGACGGCCTTGTCGTGCACCGGGAATTCGACATCCGACACGCGGGGATCGATCGCTCGATCGCCGTGGGCTCGCGGGTCGAACACATCGACCGCGGCGAGCGCGTCGGCGTAGTCGGTGAGCACGTCGACGAGATGCGGGTGCAGGTTCGGCCGCTGCGACAGGTTGGCGATCACCTCGCCGAGCTGGGCGATGCCGGTGATCCGCACCGTCCCCGGCACGGCGTCGAGGCGCCGGATCAGCCGGTCGTCGGCCGCATCGATCGCGGCCCGATCCATGCCGCGCAACAACTTCGCGTACTTGACCAGCGCCTCGGCCCGCTGCTGACGCAGGGCGTTGCGGATGTCCGGGTCCGCCATCGACTCGGCGAGGCCCTGCGGTGTCAGATCCGCCGGGTCCAGGCCGAGCCGGTGCGCCAGCAGATTCCGCGCGTCGCCGACCTGGTGATAAGTGTCGATGTCCCAGGCGGTGCGCGCGTAGTCGATGATGGCCTCGATCTGGCCCGCGCGGATCGCGTTCTCGTCGCGCAGGGTCGCGAGCCGCTGGGCGAGCAGTTCGGGGGAACCCAGTTCCGCTTCGGTGATGCCGAGGCGCTCGGCCAGTTCGCCGATGGCGTCGCCGATCTCCTCCCGCGACAACGCCTCCTCCGCGACGGGAAGCGCGTCGGGGTCCACGGGCGCGTCCGGCACGACCCGCCAGCCGTCGCCGTCGTTCACCACGGTCACGTCCAGCCTGCGGGCCTCGACCTCGCCGGTGAAGTGCCGCACCTGCGTCGCCCCACCGTCGACGATCGCGATCCGGTCCGGACGGACGTCGGTCACCAGGTAGTGGACCTCGACGATGCCCTCGTTGACCGCCTCCGCGAGCCGGGGGTGCGCGGCGAGCGCGTCGGCGATGACCCGGTCGTGGTCCAGGCCGCCGTCCACGACCACCAACCGCATCGGTCCACCGGGCTCGCCGGGGACCAGGCCGAGCCCGGTGCCGTCCTCCAGCAGCGCACCACCCCGCGCGAGCACCCAGTCGCGGCCTGCCATCTCGCCGATGAGGCCGGTCAGCTCGTCCGCCGCGGCGTCGGCGAGGAAGAAGTCCTCGGCGTCGGCGAGGAACGCGGTCAGGCCGCGGGCGTGTTCGCGGATGCGATCCATCTCCTCGGCGAGCGCGTCCGCCAGCTGACGCGCGTCCAGCGCGTGCAGATCGGCGCCCAGCAGCTGCGCCCAGACGGAGCGCTCGTCCTTGATCTGGTCGCGGCGCAACGCGTTCTCGAAGAACGAGCGCAGACCCTGGTCCTGCCCGGGCTGGTCGGTGTCGTAGAGGTCGCCCCACTCGCGGCTCGGTTCGCCGCCGTTGTTGACGCCCTCCCAATCCAGCAGGGTGGGATCGCCGCCGAAGGCGCGCACGACCTCGCCCAGGAACCGGTTCATCGGGTTGGCGTCGAAGAAGCCGATCTCGTCGCTGTACGGGATCCGCCCGTGCTCGGCGTTGTACCGGCGCGACGCCTCGGCGAGGCCGGTGAGCGCGCCGATCCGGCGGATCTGCTGATACCGCAGCAGATCGACGGCCCGGCGGACGTTCTCGGCGGTCGGTTCACCGAGGTCGACGCCGAGCGCATCGGCCGCGGCCGCCAGGGCGTAGGCCAGTTCCTGCCGCCGCGCCGAGGCCTCGGACAGCTCGTGCAACCAATCCGCGAGCGCAGCGGAGGCGGGCAGTTCTTCGCCGGGCCGCTCGGACAGGTCCGCCGTGGCGTCGCCGTCGGTCAGCTCCGGCCTGGTCTCGGGCCCGGGGATCGCACGGGCGGCGTCCTCGGCCTGACGCTTCAAATCGTCGAGTTCCACCCCGAGTTCCCGGCGCACCAGCTCCGGATCTGCCTCCTCCAGCCAGTACCGGTATTCCTCACCGTCGCGGGTGGTCGGGGTGTCGTACTCGGCGGCCTGGTCGTCGATCCGGGAGGTCAGGCGCTTCAGCAGCGGAATCAGCTCCCGCTTGCGCCACATGGTGACGGCTTCCTTGAGGATGCGGACCGGGCTGAACTTTGTTTGCAGCACCTCGTATTCGTCGCCCGGCGCGGGTGTCGGGTCGTAGTGCTTGGTGAGCGGCAGCCCCGCTTCGTGGGCGAGCAGCGACTGACCCGCGCTGTCGACGCCGGAACCGGACGGGTATTTCGGGCTCTGTCCGCGGAAGCCGGCGTTCAGCGCCTCCCACAGGCGGCGCAGCCGTGACTTCGGCCGCGCCGGTTCCCGTGGCGCGGGCGCGTTCGGATCGGCAGGCTCGGGGGCGTCCAGACGCTCGGGTACTTCGACCCGCCATCCGTCGTTCTCGTCGGCGACCAACCGCGCCTGCACCCGCTCGCCGTCGACCTCGAGGGTGTATCGGCGGGTCTCCCCCGGCGCGGGCGGCTCGGCGCCGGTCGTTCCGCGCGCCGCCTGAACGGCGTCGGCGAGGTCGGTGATGGCTCGCGAGTCCCGGCGCACCGCTGCCCGTGCCTGGGCCACCGTCTCGGCGGGGTCGCGGTCCAGGTCCGCCGGATCGATGCGCAGCCGCCGCGCCCAGGCATCGCGGGTCGCCGTCACCTGCGCGCGCAGGTCGGGGTGGCCGGTGTCGCGGGCCCGCTCGGTCGCCGCGGCCAGCGCCTCGACCGCGCCCGCTCGCAGCAGGTTTCGGTAGCGCAGGTCGGCGATCGTCGCGCCGAGGTTTTCCGGCGACAGATCGGACTCGTCGAGGCCGAAGCGGCGCGCCAGCCGGTCGCGGGTGCGGTCGATCGGTTCGGGGCGCGGGGCGCGGTGCGCTGGGTCACCGGCCCCCGCGTCGCGCGCCGGGCGCTCGGACTCCGCCTGGCGGGCATCCGGTTCCCGGCCGTGCGCGGACCGCTCGGCATTCCGAACTGCCTGCGCGAGGGCTTCTTCCAGCCGCGCCGATTCCGCTTCGACGTCGAAGACGCGCCGGGCGGCCTGCTCGAGGCTCGTGAGACGGTCCTGCCAGGGGCCTTGCTCGTCCACCCGCATCGTGCGTCCGCGCAGACCGTCGAGGGCGTCGTCCCACGCCTCGCGCGTCAGATCGCCGTCATCGACCGGCAGACCACGACGAGCCTCAGCGAGATCCGCCCGCGCCTCCGCCAATTCCCGCGCCAGCGCATCCCGCTCACCAGTCAGGCGTTCCACATCGGCGTCGGCCACAACGCGATCGGCAGTCGCGGGATCGGCTCGGCGCACAGCGTCATCCGCGCGAGCCAGTTCATCTTCGGCGTCGAAGACGCGGCGTACGGCACGTTCCAACTCCGCGACGCGCTCCTGCCATGTGCCCTGCTCGTCCACCCGCATCGACCGGCCGCGCAAGCCCTCGAGGGCGTCGTCCAACGCCTCGCGCGTCAGATCTTCGTCGTTCACCGGCAGACCGCGCCGGGCCTGTGCGAGTGCGGCCCGGGCCTCCGCGAGATCCCTCGCCACCGCGTCCCGCCGGGCGGTCGAGTGTTCCGCGTCGGCGTCGCCCCGCATCTCGGTCAGGTGATCGGCTCGGCGCACGGCGTCTTCGGCCCGGGCGAGCTGGTCCTCGGCGTCGAAGACGCGTCGGGCTGCCTGCTCCAGGCGCGTGAGCCGATCCTCCCACGGCTGCTGCTCGTCCACCCGCATCGACCGGCCGCGCAGGGCCTCGAGTGCGTCGCCCAATGCCTCGCGGGTCAGATCCCGTTCATCGACGGGCAATCCACGACGAGCCTCCGTGAGATCCGCCCGCGCCTGTGCCAGTTCCCGCGCCGCCGCATCGCGGTGGGCGGTCAGGCGATCCAGGTCGGCAGGAGCCGGATGGCCGGTGTCGGCGGACCGGGCCGTAGTGGCGGGATCGACGGGTGGAAGGGCATTCGGGCTCGTCGGGGCAGGCAGTCGCGGTGGTCGCGGGTCCTCGACCGGCAGGCCCGCGCGGCGCAGGTCGTCTTGGACCTCGCGCAGGCTGTCGTCGAGCGCCTCGGCCAGCCAGAATTGTTCGTCGCCGTAGCGTTCCGCGCTGGTGAGCGGCTCGAAATCGGCCGGGAAACGCATGTGGGGGCTGTCGGCATCGTCGAGGAAGCCACGGGCGCGGGCGAGCTCGGCGAGTTCGGCCAACGCCGCGAGCGGGTCACGCAGCCCGGTGAAGGTCTCATCCAGACCCAGCGCCTGGGCCAGCCCGCGGACGTGCTCGGCCTCGGCCTCGGTGAGCGGGTCGGCGGTGCGCTGGTTGGGCCAATCGCGTTGTTCGCGCAGGAAGGCGAGCACGTCGCGGAGGGGGTTCCCGGCGCGGGGATGATCCGGACGACCGCCGGCTGGCGGCTGCGCGGCAGCGGGGGGAGTCGGCGGGCCGGAGGGCGGGTCGCCACCCGCACCGTCGCCGGCGGCCTGCGGCTCTGTCGGCTCCCGCGCCACCGTATCCCGCCGCACTGCCGGACGCGCCTGCTCCACCTCCCTCTCGGCACGCGCCGATGCGCCGGTTCGATGCTCCACATCCCCTGAATCCGGCCGGTCTCCGGCAACGAATCTGGTCGCGCGCGTGTCGGTCACGGTGCCCTGGATGAGGACCTGGGAGAACTGGTCCGGCAGGTCGAAGATCGGCTTGAACTTCCAGGACGCGCCCTCCGGCGGCAGCCCGGTGCGCCATTCCAGGATCACCCCGTCGCCGTTGGCGAACCGCTCGGCGGCGCCGCGCGTACGCGACCACGACGTGGTGTCGCTCTCCGCGGCGCGGCGCTGGCCGATGTGCTCCTCGGCGGACAGGTCCACGGTCCCCCGCGGCACCGCCCGTCCCGAGACTGCTTCGAGGAACGCGGGATTGACCGATCCGTCGGACAGCAACCGGGGGATGCCGCGGTACAGCGGCGTCCCGTCCTCCGGCAGGTCGCCCTCGAACAGGATGTCGCCGTCGCGGCCGAACGCGTCCGCCTCCTGGCCGTCGTCCGGAAGATCCACGTGGTCGGGCTCGAGCGAAAGGGGTGCGTCACCGGTGGTCGGCGGCTCGGCAGCCGCCCGGGTCAGTAGGTCGTGCAATGCGCGAGCGGGGGCGCTGACCGGGTCGCCGTCGTCGCCACGGAGCACCAGATCCGCGAACGCCTCGGGCAGCGCCTCCTCCGGCCGCAGGTTGCCCTCCTGGTCGAAGCTGTGGCCGCTGAGCTGGTGCAGCCAGTCCTCGAAGCCGACATCCGGGGCACGGGTGTCGTCGTCGAGATAGCGCTCGTAGAGGTATTCCTCGGCGCGATGGCGCGCGCTCTGCTGACTGGCGTAGTCGAGCGCGTGCCCGTATTCGTGCGCCACGACGGCACGTACCGGACGGCGCAGCACTTCCGGCGAGAACCGGCCGTTGTCGACGCCGAGCTGCATCCGGTCCCGGAAGGTCTGCGCGCTGCTCGCATGGTCGTAGCCGAGGACGATCGATTCGGTGTACATGCGACCGGAGGCGTCCAGCCGTGGCTGGGCCATGCCGATCACCTTGGGCGGCAGCCCGCCGATGCCGATACTGCGCAGGTCCACGGCCGGGAACCGATCGACCAGGTCGACCAAGGCCCGGGCGTACTCCCGCACCACCTCCGGGTTCAGACCCTCGAGGTCGAAGCCGAATACCTCCAAGCCGGGATTGCGCATCGCGTCGCGCAGGTGCTCCTGCAGTCGCTCTCCGACTTCCTCCGGACCCAGGTGTGACCATTCGTCCGCGCCCGATACGCCGAGCAGTTCCCTGTCCCGGGCGTCCGCCGCATCGCTGTCCTGTGGAAGAGACGATTCGTCCGCGTAACGCGCCGCATCGTCCGCGTCACGCACCGCATCGTCCGCGTCACGCGCCGGGATGGCGGAATCGCGGGCCGCACCCGCAGCGTCACGCTCCACACCCTCGGCGTCACGCAACGGAGACGCGGCTTCGCGCACCGGAGCAGCGGCATCACGCGGTCCACCCTCGGCGTCGCCTGCTCGGGTCTCACCATCGCGCACAGGACCCGCAGCATCACCCGCCGGGTCGGCGGCATCCCGCCCCGGAGACGCGCTATCACGCGGCGCACCCCCGATAGGAGCGGCGGCATCACGCGGTCCACTCTCGGCGTCGCGTGCCGAAGCCGAACCATCACGCCGCGGCCCGTCCGACGCACGCACAGGGCTCGGGGCCGCACGCGCCGCAGCGTCACTGTCGCGCGTAGGGCTGTCGGTCCCACGCACCGGAACTTCGGATTCAGCCACCGGAGACTCGGCGTCAGGCCCCGAGGTCTCGTCATCACGCGTCCGGGTCTCCCCATCGCGGGCCGCGCCCTCGGCATCGTGCGCCGGTGCCCCGGCGACCGGCGTCTGGCCCGGTATCCGCACCAGCGCCGGGGATTCGATGCCGCCGATGACATCGATCCGCACGAGTACACCGTCTCGTTCGAGATCGAACTCGCGGGAGATGACGTCACCGTTCTTGGCGACGTGCACGAGATGGTATTCGACCTCGAGCGTTCCGCCCCGATGCGCCTGCAGCAGTTGCTCACGTGCCCGCAGCAGCGCCCGGCCCTCCAGGCTGTCCGGCTCGACTCCGCGCGCCGCCATCTCTGCGGGCGTCTCGGTCAGAATCCGCCGCAGGTTCTTGTCGATCGCGGCCGTGCGACGCAGGTACTCCGGCGAACCCTGTTGCGCCTCGGCGGCTTTGGAGCCACCGAGCTGCGAACCCACGCCCTTGGCCTCGATCACCACGAGCTTCGGCGGCCCGCCGTCGACACCGGGGACGAGCACCGCTATGTCGACGGTGTCCGCACCGTCGATCGCGCCTTCGAAAGGGCTCAGCAGCACCGCGTTCGGCCGCTGATCCGCGTCGAGCGCGAACGCCCTGCCGCCCAGCTCGCCGAGCGTCTTGGACGCATTCACCAGCAACGGCCCCAGCCGGTTGAATTCCGCTGCGTTGCGCTCCATCTCGCCGAGACGATCAAGTTTCGCTTGTTTCTCGTCGTCGGAGAGATCGGACTCCAGGATCTCGATCTCGAGATCCGCCATGCGCGGGCCGAGTTTTTCCTCGGCGAGGTCGCTGATCTTCTCGATGTCGAACTCCGCCATGTGGCGCTTGACACCGTCGTTGGCCGTGTCGCGTTGCGTCTGCAACGTCGCCCGCTCGGTGACCGCCTTCGCGATCTGCCTGGCGATCACGTCGTCGACCACGGTGTACGGATTTTCCGGGCCGGGATCGGCCATGAAGCGGTACGGCCGCTTCGTCAGATGGTCGGGGACGTACTCGTTGCTCGACTCGTCGCGCAACCGGAAGCTGTCGTCGCGGTAGGTGCCGGGGTCGTCGTCCTGGTGGTGCCAGGTGCCGTCGGGGTCCCGGTACGAGTCGGGGCGATCACCGAACTTGTGCAGCAGTCCGTCGGCATCGCGGTACATGCCGTTCGGGACGTCGTCACCGTGCTCCCACCCGCGCTCGACGTCGTCGGATTCACCGAGGAAGTCCGGCGTCTCGTCGAGGGTCCGATCGGGGACGGGCCGCGCCGCATCCTCGCCGTCCGGCCCGGCGCGGCCGGGTGCCGCCATGTCCCGCTCACCCGGTTCCGCCCCGTCGTCTACGCTGCGGGGCGAGGCCGCCGGGTCGGAAGGCTGACTCGCCTCGTCCGTGCCCGAGTCGCGGTCGGGCCGCGCCGAGTCATCGTCCACCGCGCCCAGGTCACGATCGCGGGCCGACCGTGCCGCACCGTCCACCCCGTCCCCGCCGCGGGCCGGCTCCGCCGCACCGTCCGCTTCGCCCGCTGCGCGCGAGTCGCGATCGGCCTTGGCTGCGTCATCGTCCGCGCGGCGGTCACGATCGCGAACCGACTGAGCCGTGTCGTCCGCCCGGTCGCCATCGCGACCACGAGCCGACTGCGCCGCATCATCCACCCCGCTCTGATCGCGATCGCGGGTCTGCGGTGCCGCATCGTCGCCCACCCTGCCGTGGTCACGATCGCGAACCGCCTCTGCCGAGTCGTCCGCCCGGTCGCCACCGCGATCGCGATCACGGGTCGACGGTGCGGCGTCGTCGGACCCGTCGCCATCGCGGTCGCGGATCGGCGATGCCGCGTCGTCCAGCCCGTCGCGGTCGCGGATAGGCACCGCCGCCGCGTCCTCCGCACGCCGGGGTGAAGTCGCGGGATCGGAGAGCCGATTCGCCTCGTCTCGGTCGCGGTCGCCCCGTGGAATCCGGGACGGCTCCGGTGGATCCGACTCGTCGCGCGTGCGCGCCGGATCCGGTTGCGGAGTCGGGTCCGACGGCGCACGCGGCGGGATCGCGGCGTCCTCCGCAGGCCGTCCACCGGCGACCCGCCACCAGGTGTCGGCATTCTTGCCGAACTCGCGGGCATGCCACTCCGCCTGCGCCGCCCTGATCCGCAACGAACGTTTGGACACTCCTTCCGGCAGATCCGACTCATCGATGCGGTCTACGAGATCGCGCAGCCGCCGCGCCTGCTCGGCTTCCCTGCGGGAATTCATGTCGGCCAGTTCGGCCCGCATCCGCGCCCGGAACTGCTTCGGCGTCTCGTCGCCGCGCCGACCGGCGATCTCGCCGTCGCGGCCGTAGATCGGGCGGTCGTCGGTCGGTCGCACCCGCGGATCGGTTCCGTCGGGCGGCACGACCCTGCCCTGACCGTCGAACAGGATCGCCGACACCGCGCGGAGGTCCATCGGCGCGTCCGGCGGGAATCCCTTGCGCCTGTCCGCCCCTGGATCCGACACTTCGATGCGGAATCCGCCGGTGTCCGCGTCCACGCGCACGGTCAGGGTGTAGGCGTGCGCGCCGACTCCGTGTTCGTCGACCGGTCCGGTGTACTCGTCCACCACGAGCGCGCGCGGACCACGGCCCTCGGCGACATCGCGGGGGTCCATCCCCTCGGCCATCCGCAGCAATTCGTCGGCGATGCCCTGGTGACGAGGCTGGTCCGGTCCGCCGTCCGGGTAGTCCCACAGGCGGCCGCCCGCCGCGTCCTGGATCTCGCGCAGCGACATGCCGCGTTCGCCCACCGGCTCGTCCGGAGGACGGATGGTATCGCTTCCGGTGGCCTGCTGGATCTCCTCGAGCGAGAGCCGGGCGCACTCCCCGCGATTCTTCGGCTCTCGCTGCGGCGCATCGGTATCCGGCTCGTCGCGGGAGTTCTGGTCCGAGTCCCTGCGCGCCGGACCGTCGGTGTCCGGACCCGGTCGGCGCGCCGGTCTGGACTCTCCCGCGTCACCGGCGAGGGGCAGCACGACCGGTTCGGCGGTGTCGCGCCGTCCGTCGTCGGATTCCGGTGTGTCGCGGGACCGCGACGGCTCGCCCTCCGGCCGGTCCGCACTCGCTGCACGTGGCTCACCGGGGCGCGTCGCACTGTCCTGACGCGGCTCACCAGCCGGGCGCGTCTCACCGACCTGACGGGTCGCACCGGGTTCCCGCCTGGATTCGGCGCGCGGCGCTTCGGAGTCGGTCTTGCCCGCTCGCACCGCGGGTTCGTCGCGGACGGCCCCGGAGGAGCGATCCGCGATACCGGCCCGGCCCCTGTCGGCGGCAGCCCTGCTGTCCGATGTGGGCTGAGGGCGCGCGTCCGCCGACGACGCGGGCCGTGCATCGCCCGTCCCCGGCGAAGCGGGCGACGCGTGGGTAGTACCCGCACCGGTCGAGGGTGGTGCGCCCGCAGCGGTCGGCCCGGTGGCCGGCGTGGCCGCCGGACCGGTCAGCGGCGCACCGCCGATCGGTGCCGCGCCCGTCGGCGGCGTGTCCGACACCGACCGCGTCAGCGGGTTCTGCACGCCGTCGCCTGCGCCGCGCTGCGAACCCGCCGGGTCGCCCGCCGCGCTGTCCTGACGGCCCGCGGAGGCGTTCGGCTCCTCGGCGCGGTGGGTACCGGCCCCGTGGTCCTGTCTTCCTTCGTCGGCGAGTCTCGCGCCGGTGTCGGACGCGGACCGCTCGCCCGACGTCGACCGCTCACCCGACGCGGACCGCTCACCCGTCGAAGAATGCTCACCCGACGAGGACTGCTCGTCCGACGAGGACTGCTCGCCCGACGACGCACGCTCACCCAACGCGGACCGCTCACCCAACGCGGACCGCTCACCCGTCGAAGACTGCTCCCCCGACGACGCACGCTCACCTCCGGAACCCTGCTCACCGGACGTTTGCGCCGGAGTACCGGACTCACCGCTCCGCCCGGCCTCGACATCCGACTGCACCCCGCCAGTGGAGGAGCTCGAAACCCCTTCTCCGGCAGCAGAACCGGTGTCACCAGCCGTACCGGAGCGGTACGTGTCCGCGTTCCCGGCGTTCGACGACCCACTGCTGCCGTTACCCGCCGCGGCGGGCATTCCGGCGCGCGGAGCACCCGCGGGGTTTTGCGTCCCGGCCCCCGGAGCCAGGCCGCTGCCGTCGCCCGCCCCGGGTGTTCCCGCACCGTCGGGCCGGTAGCCGACCCGCGGTCCGCTCGCGTCGGCGAAGAGGTTGTCCAGGCGAGTCCCCAGATCGGGGCGGCTCATCGTGGTCGGCATCAGCTTGTTCCACATGCGCGCGGAACCGACCTTGGCCACACTGGTCATCGCGCCGTTGGAGGCACCCGCGGTGAACATGCGCCAGTCGACCGGCGTGTTCCCCAGGTTCTGCAGCGCCTGGTCCAGCCCGTCGGTCGCCGCGTCGAAGCCGAACTGCGTCGCGGTCGCACCAACGAAACCCGCTCCGGCGCCGACCAATCCCGCCGCCGTCCCGGTGATCGCGCCGTGCAGGAACGGGTTGAAATCCGGCCCGAACCGCCGCGTCAGCGCGTGGCCGAGCTTCTCGCCCAGCGGACCCGCCGCGGCGCCGCCCGCCGCGGAACTGACGGCGGTCACGATGACCTGCTCGACGTTGATGTCCTCGCGGTGCCCCTGCTCCACCTGGTATGCCTGCACCCCCAGTTCCTGCATGGTGCCGAGGATGGTGTCGATCGCGACATGCCGGAGCAGGAAGCTCACGAACCGGTTCGCGACGATCCGCCCGACCCGCTGGATCACCGCCTGCACCAACCGCTGACCGATGATGCGGACCGCGATGCGCGTGGCCGCGATCGCCGCCGCGTCCACCGCGGGCTTGAACGGACCGGAGAAGAACGACGCCGCCAGCTCCGCCGCCAGCAACGCCAGCGACGACCAGTACATCAACTTGCCGTACTCGATCTCCGTGCCGACGTCGTAGGCGGAGTCGCCGATCTCCTTGAAGTAGTCGGCCAGCTTCGACAGCGTCTGGTCGTCCTGCGGGTTGCCGCCGCTGAAGGTCAGGAAGCTGTCGAAGGCTTTGACCATCTCCTCGAAACCGTCGCCCGAGGGATAGGCGGTCATCGACGCGCTCTTGGCCGCCTCGATATCGGGGATGACCGAACGCAACTCGCTCGCGGCGGTGCGCCAATCACCGCCCAGGCCCCACATCTGGTCCTCGTTGCCCTCGGGCCACTCCATGCCGACGATCGGCTCGAGGTATTTCAGCGCGGCGGGCAGCTCGATGGCCATGGGCAGCTACCTCGATCGCCCGGTGCGGCTACCGAGTTCACCAGCTGGAATCGGTGACCGATCCACCACGATCGCGTTCTACGGTCTCGGTATCGGTGAAGCGCATGCCGCTGCCGTCCGAGAACTCCCTGCGCTCCTTCGCGTTCGGCGGCGCCGTCGGGGCCGGGACGGGTTCCGGTGCGCGCAGGTCGGGCATGCCCTCGACCAGGTCGGACAGCTTCGGCATCCGTGCCCGATGGGTGTCCAAGGGCGCCATCAGGTCTCGCGTCTTGCGGGCCACCTCGGCGCTGGCCTGCTGCGCGGCGTCGGTGATCGCCTTGGCGATCTCGGCATAGCTGAGGTCATCGATGTTCGGCCCGAACTGGGTATCGATGACCGTGTTGTCGGCATTGACGACCACCGTGACCCGCTTGCCGCGCACCGTCGCGCGGCCGGTGAGTTCGGCGCGTTCCTGTTGCAGCCGTGCGATGATCCGCATCTGCTCCTGGACGCCGTCGAGGATGTCGGCCAAGTCCGCCTTGGCTTGCTCGTTCGTCATGGGTCGGTGAACCTCGGGTCAGCGGATGCCGTCGCGGTTGCCGTGCTCCATGTCGCGCAGGAGATCGGCGGTCTCGGTCTGTCCCTCGCTGAAGTTCTCGAAGGTCCCCGCCACGTTGCGCGCGCCTTTGATCAGGTTGTCCCTGGTCGTCGTGTAACCGCCCGAACCATCGGGGCCGTTGGCGAAGTTCCGGCCGATGGTGTCGTTGCCCCAGCAGTTTCCCCGCGCGGCGATCGACGTGCTCAATCTGTCGATGATGCCGGTGATCCGGTCCTGGACATGCCCCGTCTTCTGGGCCGCCTTGCGGAACAGATGCTCATCGAATTCGACATTGTCCGCCATCGCGTCCGCTCCTCCACCCGCTAGTCCTTCCCAGCCACGGTAACACCGGATGACTAATCACCAGTGACGCCAACGTGAACGGGAACTTCCTCGGTGTTTGCGGGCGTATTCCGTGCCCAGGTCGAGCAAAGTGCCGGATCGGTGAAGGCCGTCGCCGCCCCCAATTTTCGGGGCAGGACAACGACTTCACAGTTCCAGCAACACGGTGACCGGGCCGTCGTTCACCAAGTCGATGTGCATGTGCGCACCGAACCGCCCCGTCGCGACAGTTGCGCCGAGTTCGCGCAACGCCTGCGCGAAGACGTCGACCAGAGGTTCGGCGATCGCGCCGGGAGCCGCCGCCGACCAGGACGGACGCCTGCCTTTCCGGGTATCCGCGTACAGGGTGAACTGACTCACCACCAGGATCGGCGCGTGCAGGTCCGCGGCCGAGCGCTCCCCGTCGAGGATGCGCAGCCGCCACACTTTGTCGGCCAGTGCCTTCGCGGTCGCCTCGGTGTCGGAGTGCGTCACGCCGACCAGCGCGACCAGGCCGTGCGGGACACCGTGGGCGGCCGGATCGATCCGGCCCACGACCTGGTCGTCGACGGTGACCTGCGCGGAACTCACGCGCTGTAGGAGGGCTCGCACAACCCTCGATCATGCCTTCCGCTACGGCGGCGACCGCCGCACGGGTCCCCGGCCGTCGGACAACCCGGTCTGCCTGGCCGGATACAGGTGCGCGCGGACGGCAAGCGTGACAAACTCGGTGCGCAGAGAGTTGCGTTGCGCGGGTTTGCCGCGCGTTGGCGGAGGATCATGCTGGAAACAAGGAGCGCGATGGATCTGGACGCGATGGAGCGTCAGATCGCCGCGGATCGGTATGCGGCGCTCGACCGTACGGTCGAATCCGAATTGCGCTTGGCCACCTCCCTCGGCGAACTCGCCAAGGGTCTGATCGCCACCAAGACCAACGGCTCGACGCGCGACCGCACGCGGGAGGCGCTGGCGCCGGCCGAGGAGGCGGTGGCGATCCGCCTGCGCCTGCTGTCCAGGGGCCAAGTGCTCACCGCCCGTCTCGCCGGCGAGTTGAACGATGCGCTGCGCTCGTTCGAGCAGGCCGCACGGCACAGCGGCCGCAGGGAGCTGGCCACCACGACGATCCGTCGCGCCTGTGAGGTCTACCGCCAAGTGGCGCGGGAGCACCCGGAGGTCGCGGGCCCGTGCGCCGACGGTCTGTCCAAGTGCGGTGTCTGGCTGGGCAGGCTGGACCAGGACGCCGCCGTGGCCGCGACCGAGGAGGCCGCCCGCATCCGCGCCGCACTGGCCGCGGCGAACCCGGAGCTGTCCGGCAAGTACCTGGCCAGCCTGAGCACGCTGCTGCGCACGCTCATGGTCGGACGGTCGCGCAAGCAGGCCATCGCCATGTACCGGGAGCGGTACGCCGCGTTCACCTCGACCACGATGTCGATCCGGCTGCGCGCGTGCGGCATCCAGGACCTGGACCTGACCCCGAAGTCGCACCGGGCGCTGGTCGAACTGGGCTGCCGCACACTGGAGCAGGCGGGGCGGCTCACCCAGCAGCAGATCATGTTCAAGTCCTCCGGCGACCTGTCGACCGTCGAGGAGATCAACTGGAAGCTGGCCCTGGTCGGCCTGCGGCCGCTCGCGCCGGGCGCCGAGCAGGATCAGCCCGCGACGCCCGTGCAGATCGGCTCCACCTTCGGCGCGCTGAGCGTGTACTTGCCGGAACGGGACGCCATCGCCCAGGTGCGCGCCGCGATCATCGCGGCCTACGCCGTCGACGACGCCTACCCGCTCGACCGGGAGAGCTACCTCGGTACACATGGGTCGAAGTGGCAGACCCGCGAGCCGAAGCTGAACACCTCCGCCACCCTCGGCGACGACATCGTGCTGATCGACCAGCCCTACGGCGGCTGGGTGACGGTGCTGAGCCTGAACTGGGAACTCACCCCGGTGGCGAAACACCCGCTGGCGCTGCGCCTGTCCCAGGACTGGCCCGTCGCGGCGATCACGGTGACGGAGAACGTGGCCTACGAGTTGTGCTGGTACGAGCGCGGTGCGGCCACCCAGTACGCCGCGCTCGGCCGTCCGGCGGGGCAGGCTCCCCTCGACAAGCCGCTCGCGCCACTGGACTTCGAAACGCTGGCCTTGTACAACCCCGACCGGGCAACCGAGAGCAAACTGCGCGCGGCCTTCGGCAACACGAAGGTGTTCGCCAACCTCACCTATCTGCCGGACTGCGGCCTGCGCCAGCTCAGCGTCAACACGCCGTTGTCCGAGCACGGCGACCGCGTGCTGTTCTTTCGCACCACGCCCTGAGACCGGAGCGGGATGACGCTGCGGCGGGATCGATTTGCGGCAAAGTAGCACCGACGGTGAACAAAATGCCGGAGGTTCCCGCCCCCGCATCTCCACAGGTCATTTGACCAGCAGATACGTACGCCGAAGTGAACGCCGGGCTATGCCGCGAAGCCTGCCGGTCACCGCACCCGCCGGTAACCGGCAGGCAAACGAATTTCTCGCGAACTAATTGAACGGAATGTTTGATCCGCTCCATGGAGTGCTCTACTGAGACAACGCTCGCACGGTGTACCGGATCACAGCACGGATGCCGCAGCGCCGTCCGGGCGGCTTGGAAAAAATCACACGAAGCTACCCGAGGGCTCTATGGACCAACTGGCGTTGGCGGACACCCCGACCGCCCGATGCGCCTACTATCGACACACTTGCGACCTGCCCGCCGGAGTTCATCCGGAGATCGGCCGAATCGTCCTGCGCGCCGGATTCGTCGGCGCGATCACGATGCCGGCCGCGCTGGGACAAAAGGTCCGCGACGATCTCACCCGGCGCCGCAGCGAGCTGGGTCCGATCATCTCGCACGTCCGGTCCAAACGCTGGACCTTCTTGACCCGCCCCGATTTACCGGACGACGTCCGGTTGTTCGCCGAGCTCTTCCGCCTGAACGTCTCGATCGTGCCCAGCGGCGGTGAGATCGCCTTGCCTTCGCCTGCCGCCGCCGACGCCGACTATCGGCACTGGATCGTGGCTCCGGAGAACAACTTCCGACCCTCCGGCGCGTCCATCGTCGACATCGTCCGGTCCTGCACGAGAACGGCCAGGCGATGACAACCGGGGCCCTGCCCGCGAAACACCAAGTGCTGCAAGCCTGCCGAGGTGAACTACACGAAAGCAACCCGCTGCTGCGCTGTGCACACGAGCTCACCACGTTGCACGAACGCAGGCTCAGCGCGGGATCCGACTCGCTCGACGAGATCGATGCGTTGCGGGCCGGCCTGATCCGGGACATCGACCGCTGGATCACGGTGCAGCTGCCACCCGCGCACGGCGCGGCGCACGTGCACACCGAGACCGTCGGCGCCGTGATCGATCGGCTGGCCCAGTTCACGGCGAACGCCTATGCGGCGCTGGCCAGTGCGTCGGAATGGGACCTGTGGGACGCCTGGCAGCGCTTGGCCGAGCTGGCCGTCGGTTACGACGACCTGGCGGCCGAGGTCTGCGCGGGCGTGCGCAGACTTCCTGGCGCATCGTAGGTTCGGCCGCGGCTCCCCATCCGTATGGTGGTATGGATGGGGAGCCCGGACGACCGCGCCGACGACAAGCTCGCTCTGCACGTCAGAAGGGCGGGTTCGTTCGGGTCACACGCTGCCGCGTATGCCGAGCACCGTCCCGACTATCCCGCCGCCGCCATCCGCTGGGCGCTGGCCGCCGTCGCGCATCGGCGACCGCTCACCGTCCTCGACCTCGGTGCCGGAACCGGCAAGCTGACGCTCGGCCTGCTCGAAGCCGGTGCGACGGTGATCGCCGTGGAACCGGACGAGCACATGCGCGCCGAACTGACCCGCCGGCTCCCGGCCGTCACCGCGCACGCCGGGACGGCCGAAGCCCTTCCGATCCCGGATGATTCGGTGGACGCGATCGTCGCCGGGCAGGCATTCCACTGGTTCGACCTGGACCGCGCTTATCCGGAGTTCCTCCGGGTGCTGCGACCCGGCGGCGTTCTCGCGGCGCTGTGGAACACCGATGACAGCACCGTGGACTGGGTCGCCGGGCTGAAGCGAATCGCCGGATCCAGCGCGTCCACGGCTCTGCCGTTGCTCGGGCAGCTCGAGGTACCCGACCACGCGCTGTTCCGCGAGCACGAGTTCGAACACAAAACTTTCCCGCATCGGCATCGGCGCACGGTCGAGTCCCTGACGGCGACCATCGGCACGCATTCGCACACGCTGGTGATCTCCCCACAAGAGCGGGCCGAGGTGCTCGCTCGTATCACGGCCTATCTGCGCGAGCGGCCGGAGACGGCCGAGGGCGAATTCGATCTGCCCATCGTGACTTCGGTGCTGCGATCGACACTTCGCCCCGTGGACTGAACGGCTACTTACGCACACGAAATACCCTGGCCACAGCGTTCCACGCGCCATCACGGAGTCGGTGGGCAGGCCCGGATGACGGCGAACTGCGGCGTGGGGCAAGCGAATTCGAGTAGCGGTCTACTCACGTCACCGCCACCTGCCCGGCCATACGCTGACGGCATCGTTCAGCACAGTATCGAACCAAGGAGAAGTAAACGTTCCGCCCACACGGGCACTCCCCGGACCCACGCTTCGGCTCGACGCGCAGGACGCGGGTGCAAGGAACGACGTCACCGATCCAGCGGAAGCTGGGTATCGCCCGGTGCCGGCGCATGGCGTCGGCACGCGAAAAATGGCGAGATCGACCAGGACCCCTGGCGTCGGTGCGGCTCGTTTCCTCGCCGCGCAGTGTTACCCGAACGCCGACCGTCCGGTGGTCGCCCGCTACTCCGGACGCAGCGTCAGGATCCGGGGTCCGTCCTCGGTGACGGCGACCGTGTGCTCCCAATGTGCCGCACGACTGCCGTCCACGGTGACCACGGTCCAGTCGTCGTCGAGCACCTTCGTCTGGGTGGTGCCGAGCGTGAGCATCGGCTCGATCGCGAGCACGGAGCCGACCACGAGCTTGGGGCCCTTACCCGGTTCGCCTTCGTTGGCGAGGAACGGATCGAGGTGCATCTCCCGCCCGATGGCGTGCCCACCGTAGCCGTCGACGATGCCGTAGGCGCGCCCGTGCTCCTTCTCGGCCGCCCGGGTGCCCTGCTCGATGGCGTGCGAGACGTCGGTCAGCCGGTTGCCGGGCAGCATCGCCGCGATACCGGCCTCCATCGACGCCTTGGTCGCCTCGCTGAGCAGCCGATCGGCCTCGATGATCGTGCCGACGCCGAAGGTCCAGGCCGAATCCCCGTGCCACCCGTCGAGAATCGCCCCGCAGTCGATGGAGACCAGGTCGCCCTCGGCGAGAATCTCTTCCGCGGTCGGAATCCCGTGCACCACACGGTCGTTCACCGAGGCGCAGATGGACGCGGGGAAGCCGTGGTAGCCCTTGAACGACGGAACCGCGCCCGCCTCACGGATCACCTGTTCGGCGACCTCGTCCAGTTCCAAGGTGGACACCCCGGGCTTGGCTGCCGCGCGCACGGCCACCAAGGCGCGGCCGACGATCGCGCCGGCCGCCGCCATGGCATCCAGTTCACCTGCCGTCCGGAACGGCACGACCTTCTTCTTGCGGTGGAAGACCATCCGGGCCTCAGCGCTCCATCGCGAGCTGACTCAGTGGCCCAGCGCGCGCAGCGCCCGCGCGTTGACGTCATCGACCTCGCCGACGCCGTCCACCGAGACGACCAGGCCGTCGTAGTGGTCCAGCAGCGGTTCGGTCTCTTCGCGGTACACCCGCAGGCGGTTACGGATCACGCCCTCGTTGTCGTCGGTGCGACCACGGGCGAGCATCCGCTCGACCACGGTGTCCTCCGGCACCACGAAGCGCAGCACCGCGTCGAGCTTGGTGTTCATGTCCTTGAGGATCTTCTCCAGCGCGTCGGCCTGGTCCACCGTGCGCGGGTATCCGTCGAGCACGAACCCGTTGGCGGCGTCGGGCTCGTTGACCCGCGCCTCCACCATGCGGTTGGTCACGTCGCTGGGCACCAGGTCGCCCGCGTCCATGTACTTCTGCGCCTCGCGGCCCAGCGGAGTCTGCTGGCTGATATTCGCGCGGAACAGGTCCCCGGTGGAGATGTGCGGAACGCCCAGCTTCTCCGACAGCAGGACGGCCTGGGTGCCTTTACCGGCGCCCGGCGGACCGAGCAGTACAACTCTCACTTGAGGAACCCTTCGTAATTTCGATTCATCAGCTGGCTCTCGATCTGCTTCACGGTGTCCAAACCGACGCTCACCATGATCAGCACCGCGGTACCGCCGAACGGAAGGTTCTGCGTACCGCCGGAGGCGCCGATGTCGAGGAACAGGTTCGGCAGCACCGCCACCAGACCGAGATAGATCGAGCCGGGGAGGGTGATACGGCTCAGGACGAAGTTGAGGTAATCGGCGGTCGGCTTGCCGGGCCGGTAGCCCGGGATGAAGCCGCCGAACTTCTTCATCTCGTCGGCGCGCTCCTCCGGGTTGAAGGTGATCGCGACGTAGAAGTAGGTGAAGAACACGATCAAACTGAAGTAGATCGCGATGTACACCGGGTTGCCGGGATTCACCAGGTATTTCTGGATGATCTCCTGCCACCAGCTCGGATTCTGGTTGTTCTGCGCCCCGGTCAGCTGTGCGATCAGGTTCGGCAGATACAGCAGCGACGAGGCGAAGATGACCGGGATGACACCCGCCTGGTTCACCTTCAGCGGCAGGTAGGTCGAGGAGCCGCCGTACATCTTCCGGCCCACCACGCGCTTGGCGTACTGCACCGGGATCCGGCGCTGGCCCTGCTCGACGAAGATCACGGCGGTGACGATCGCCAGCGCGGCGACGCACACCAGACCGAACACCAGGCCGCCGCGGCTGTCCAGAATGGCCTTGCCCTCGCTCGGGATGCGAGCGGCGATACCGGCGAAGATCAGCAGCGACATGCCGTTGCCGATGCCGCGCTCGGTGATCTGCTCGCCGAACCACATCACCAGCGCCGCGCCCGCGGTCATCACGAGCACGATGATGATCATGCCGAAGATGCTGGTGTCGGCCAGGATGTCCTGCTGGCAGCCCTGCAACAGCTGACCGCGGGCGGCCAGCGCGACCAGACCGGTGGCCTGCAGGATCGCCAGGGCGATCGAGAGGTATCTGGTGTACTGCGTCATCTTCGTCTGGCCGGCTTGGCCTTCCTTGCGCAGTTCCTCGAACCGCGGGATGACGACGGTGAGCAGCTGGATGATGATGCTCGCGGTGATGTAGGGCATGATGCCGATCGCGAAGACCGACAGCTGCAGCAGCGCACCACCGGAGAACAGGTTGATCAGCTGGTAGATGCCGCCGGACTCACCGCCGGAGACCAGGTCGATGCACTCCTGGACCGCCTTGTAGTCGACGCCGGGGGACGGCAGCGAGGCACCCAGCCGGTACAACGCGATCAACCCCAGCGTGAAGAGAATCTTCCGCCGTAAGTCCGGAGTCCGGAAGGCCGATACGAAGGCGGAAAGCACTGATCCTCCTGGCGAACGACATGGTCATGACATGGATATTCAGCGATGGTCCCTGCTCACACAGAAGGGACGCCGAAAACCACGGCGAGGCTGGCAGACAACAATTGAACTCTAACAGTGGCACCGGACGAGCTCGTCACTCGTCCGGTGCCGCTGTCATGCAGAGTACCGTCAGCCCAGCTCGGTGACGGTGCCACCGGCGGCGGTGATCTTCTCCTTCGCCGCACCGGTGACCTTGTCGGCGGTCACCTGGACCGCGACGCCGATCTCGCCGTCGCCGAGGACCTTGACCAGCTGGTTCTTGCGAACCGCGCCGGCCGCCACGAGCTCGGCCTTGCCGACCTCGCCGCCCTCGGGGAACAGCTTCGCGATCTTGCCGACGTTCACGACCTGGTATTCCGTGCGGAACGGGTTCGTGAAGCCCTTCAGCTTGGGCAGCCGCATGTGGATCGGCATCTGCCCACCCTCGAAGGCGGCAGGCACGTTCTTGCGCGCCTTGGTGCCCTTGGTACCGCGACCCGCGGTCTTGCCCTTGGACGCCTCACCGCGACCCACACGGATCTTCTCGGTCTTGGCGCCGGGAGCCGGACGCAGGTGATGCAACTTGATGGTCATGTCAGACCTCCTCAACGGTCACGAGGTGGCGCACGACGTTGATCAGCCCGCGGTTCTGGGCGTTGTCCTCGCAGACCACGGTCTTGCGGATACCGCGCAGACCGAGGGTCCGAAGGCTGTCCCGCTGATTCTTCTTGGCGCCGATCGAGCTCTTGATCTGGGTCACCTTGAGATCTGCCATTACTTGACACCTCCGGCAGCCTGAGCGCGCGCACGCAGCATGCCGGCAGGGGCGACGTCCTCGAGCGGCAGGCCACGGCGCGCCGCGACCTCTTCCGGACGCTGCAGCTGCTTGAGGGCAGTGACAGTCGCGTGCACGACGTTGATGGCGTTGTCGCTACCGAGCGACTTCGCCAGAATGTCGTGGATACCGGCGCATTCCAGCACGGCACGAGCCGCGCCACCGGCGATCACACCGGTACCCGGCGAGGCCGGGCGCAGCATGACCACACCGGCGGCCGCCTCACCCTGAACCGGGTGCGTGATGGTGGAGCCGATCATCGGGACGCGGAAGAAGTTCTTGCGAGCCTCCTCGACGCCCTTCTGGATGGCCGCGGGAACTTCCTTGGCCTTGCCGTAGCCGACGCCGACCAGGCCGTTGCCGTCACCGACGATCACGAGGGCGGTGAAGCTGAAGCGCCGACCACCCTTCACGACCTTGGAGACGCGGTTGATCGCGACGACCCGCTCGAGCTGGTTCTTCTCGGCGGCGTTGTCGCGACGGTCGCCGCCGCCCCGACGGTCGCCACCACCGCGACGGTCGCCGCGGCCGCCCTCGGGGGCGCTGCCATTCTGTCCGGCGGGTCCGTTTCCGCCGTCACGCCTCTGACGTCCCGGCATCAGACGTTCCTTCCGTTCTTGTTGACGATCATCAGAATTTCAACCCACCTTCGCGAGCGGCATCGGCCAGTGCGGCGATCCGGCCGTGGTAGTCGTGCCCACCACGGTCGAACACGACGGCCTCGACACCGGCGGCCTTGGCGCGCTCGGCCAGCAGGGCGCCGACCTTCTTGCTCTTGGCCGACTTGTCGCCGTCCACCGCGCGCACGTCGGCCTCGATGGTCGACGCGGCGGCGATGGTCTTGCCGACCGAGTCGTCGACCAGCTGCGCGTGCAGGTGCCGCGAGGAGCGGTTGACCACCAGGCGCGGACGCTCGGTGGTGCCTTCCACCTTCTTGCGCAGGCGGAAGTGACGGCGCGTCTTCGACAGACGGCGCTGGGTCGACACGTCCTTGCCCAGGGGGATGCGCTTGGCCTTCTGGTTTTCGGTTTGCGCCATGATCACTTACCCGTCTTTCCGACCTTGCGGCGAACGACCTCGCCGGCGTAGCGGATGCCCTTGCCCTTGTACGGGTCGGGCTTGCGCAGGCCGTGGATGACCGCCGAAATCTGGCCGACCTTCTGCTTGTCGATTCCGGACACGGAGAACTTGGTGGGCGACTCCACCGCGAACGTGATGCCCTCGGGCGCCTCGATCGGCACCGGGTGGCTGTAGCCGAGGGCGAACTCGAGGTTCTGGCCCTTCAGCGCGACGCGGTAACCGACGCCGAAGATTTCCATCTTCTTCTCGTAGCCCTGGGTGACGCCGACGATCATGTTCGACACCAGAGTGCGGGTCAGGCCGTGCAGCGCGCGGCTGCGGCGCTCGTCGTCCGGACGGGCGACCTCGAGCTGGCCGTCCTCGCCCTTGGCGACGGTGATCGGCTCGGCGACGGTGAGCGACAGGGTGCCCTTGGGCCCCTTCACCGAGATGTCCTGGCCGTCGATGGTCACATCCACACCGGCCGGAAGGGCGATGGGCTTCTTACCAATACGCGACATTGTCCCTGCTCCCTTACCAGACGTAAGCGAGGACTTCGCCGCCCACGCCCTGCTTGGCCGCCTGCTTGTCGGTGAGCAGACCGGAGGACGTGGAGATGATCGCCACGCCGAGGCCGCCGAGCACCTTGGGCAGGTTGGTGGATTTCGCGTACACGCGCAGACCGGGCTTGGAGACACGGCGCACGCCGGCGAGGCTGCGCTCACGGCTCGGGCCGTACTTGAGGTCGACGATGAGCGTCTTGCCCACCTGTGCGTCCTCGGTCCGGTAGTCGGCGATGTAGCCCTCGCGCTTGAGGATCTCGGCGATGTTCGCCTTGAGCTTCGAGTGCGGAGCCTTCACCTGATCGTGGTACGCCGAGTTGGCGTTGCGCAGACGTGTCAGGAAGTCTGCGATCGGATCAGTCATGGTCATGGTTCGACCTAGACACCTTTCTCGCCGCGGTTCCCATACAGCGCTGACATGCACATCGGCATGCCCAGCGGTGGGCCTACGACAATTCGGATGGTCCGGCCGACACTTGCCGACCGGAGGAGGTTCGATCACCCGGGCGCACGCATGCGGGCATGGAGGTGCCCAGGCAACCGCTCTAGTGTAGGCAAGGGGTTCACCGGGGCAAAATCGGGGTCTGTCCGGAGCCCGCTCCACTGGACCCATGACCAGCGAAAACAGCCCTTAGCCGGGCTAACATGGGCCTATGTCGAGCCCAGGCGTCGAACGACCCGACCTTCCGGAGTCCATGACCTGGGAGGAGCTAGAGCAGCTACCCGAGGAGATCGCCGGACAGATCGAACTGCGCAACGGGCGCGTCGTCTGGCGACAGCGGGGACCTGCCGAACATCAAGCGTTCACATTCGCTCTGACCAGCGCACTCAAGCGCTGTGCCCGCGATGGCATGGCCGAGCAGCCGCAAAGCTGGTGGCGTGTCGACTTCGAAACCAACGTCTTCTTCGGCAAGACCGGCAAGTCGGACTTCGCCACCCCCGACGTCCTCGTCTACCGCCGCCTCGATACCCCCTACCAGGACATCCGCGCCGACGACGTGCTGCTTGTCGGCCACATCAGTTCTCCGGCGAACATCGCAATCGACCCGTACGAGGACCAGCGACGCTACGCCGATGGAGGCATCCCCTGGTATTGGGAGGTCACGCTCGCGCGTAAGAAGAGTGCCATCGCGACGGTCCGCGCGTACGCCCTGGAAACCGTCCCCGGCGAACTCCCACCCGGCGTACGCCCGCTCTATCCGAGGAACTATCTCCTGATCGACGAATGGTCACCGAACGATTCCGACGCCATCACCATCGACTTCCCGTTCCCCATCCACATCCCCTGGTCCGAGTTGGAACTCTGACGCGCAGGTCGGTCGGTCTCTCACACTGGTCGAATGGGCACTCCCGGCCCAGCACGCACCGCAGACATGTCGTCAACGACATATAGACTGATGACGTGGAGTCGCTCTACTCGATTGAGATCGAGCCCGAAGTACGGGCTTGGCTGGAGTCGCTTCCGGCTAAGCATTTCCTCAAAGTCGAAGCGTATGTGGCCCTACTCGCCGAACGCGCGACCACACTCGGTGAACCCTTCTCCCGCTATCTGGGCGAGGGGGTGCGTGAACTTCGCCCGACGCTGGATGGAGCCGCCACGCGGATCACCTATTGGTTCCGATCCGACCGCACGATCGTCTTGCTGACAACATTCCGTAAAACCAAGGACCGCGAGGACGCCGAGGTCAAACGCGCTATCGAGATGCGAAGAATATGCGAGGACGAACACGGCCCCGCTCACGAGGAGTTCCTCCGCACTATCGAGAAAGGAGAGCTGTGATGCCCCATAGTCGATGGAAGACGGGTAGAGACCAGGGACTGACCGAGCCCGAGGCCGTCAGCGAAGTGCGTCATGAAATCCGACTGGCCATGGAGCTCGCCGCCGCCGTGTACAACCGTCGCACGGAGCTCGGCCTCACCCAAGCCGAACTCGCCGACCGGGCGGGACTGACGCAGGCGAAGATCTCCCGGATCGAGGGATCCGACGCCGTCCCCACCCTTCCGCTACTGACAAAGCTGGCACGAGCCCTGGACGCATCCCTGAACATCGCCATCGATGCCGACGACGCACGCGTCAGCTTCACACCGCACACCAGCGCGGCGTAGCGCTCGCTGCGGCTTCGCTCGCCCGCGAGTGGCACACCACTGCGCCATCGGCCGAGTAAGCCTCTCGATGGTGCCACTCGGGGTCCCCCTCGCACGAGGGTGGTTGTGCCCGAGTCGAGGATTGGTCGGCAGCTTGGGATGCGCGCGTCTTCACGGTGGTAAGTAGAGGCGCTCGCACGGCAAACGCGGCAGCCCGGCGGCATCGCCGGGAACAACGACGAGGTCGGCAGCGGCGCGTACGGCGCACCACTCTCGGATGAATCGCATGGCTGCGGTGTGGCAAGCGGCGAAGTCCAGACTCAGACCGCAGAGCAGGACGCGCAGGTGGACATCGGGCTCCTCTGGACGCGGAGTGGTCACGTTGCCGGGTCATACGGTTCGGCGGCCGCAGCCCCAGGCTGCTGGGTGCGCGGAATCCGCAATCGCACCTGCCCGGCGGCCACGGCTTCGACCATGGCGTTGAACCCCTCCCAGTGCCGCACATGGTGGAGCACCTGGTCCTCGGTTATTCCGCCGGGTTGGCGCTCCTCTCGGCGGCAGCGCACGAAATCGGCGGTGAGCAGGCTGACCAACTCGCCGTAGGAGTAATGCATCTCCTGGGCGTCCGCGGTAGGCCGGTAGCCCTCTCGGCGCGCCGATTCGAGTATGTCTTCCACATATCGGTCGATGGCCCAGATATGCAGATCCATCAAATAGGCCAACCGCTGACTCATCGGACGGCCGGGCTTGCGGGTCTCGTAATGCCGGACCCACACGCCGAGCAGCCCCACGGCCGACACCATCAGCGCGTCCGCCGGCTCGACGCGGGCGTTGAAGATGTCGAAGAAGGCGCGGGTGCCCGGCAGGCGCGGCGCGCGAACCTGGTTGCCGCTCAGCGGACTTCGGGAATCTGTTGTCACCGAACTTCCCTGGCCCGGGTGGAAACTCCGGAGATGCCGAGCGCGGACAGGTTGATCGCTCGCGGCGGAAGGCATCGGCTGATCGCCGCGACCACCACCATCCCCGAGGGCCGGAAACCGTCCCGAGGCGGCTCGACCCAATGCCGCACCGCAGGAGGCCGGTCGGTTGGCGACGGCAACGCGATTACCCGCCCGTGGGCGTAAACCGTGACACCAGCCCGATACAACTGGGCGAACGCGGCGGTCGAGTCCGGAAGATCGGGACGCACGAGAAAAACCCAGCAGCCCGACCTCGGGTAGGACACGATCGGTCCGGTAGCGCTTCCCCGCCGCCGCAGTTCCTCGCGGACCTCGTGACCGAGATACGCCGCCATCCCCAATCCCCACACGCTCCCAGCCGGGACCGTGATGCGTCCGGTGTGCGGGTCCACGCCAGCGGCGAGTCCGCCGATACGGCGGTAGAACGCGCACCTGGTGGTGGGGGTGTCTCGAAAGGAGCCTTCCTGCATGGTGTTCCCCTGCCGTCGAATGAGTCTGAAGTGCGCCTATCGCGGATCGCTCGCCGCTTCCGGACCGACAAAGCCCTGTTCAGCGGCCCGACGCAGGCACAGCACACCAGCCGGGCACGGCCCACTTCGACCTGATTCGCGTATTCCCGACAACTTCGACGAAAGCCCTGGACGGCATCGAACTTCGGTGTATCAATGGATGCAGTTCAGACCGTGTGCTGGATTCATTCACCTGGGGGAAAGCCGATGACCGAAGTCGAGTCGCCGACGCTGCTGCGCCGCCAGCTCGGCAGATTCCTGCGCGAGGCGCGTGAAGGCTGCGGCCTGACGATCGCCATCGCCGCGAAGGAAGTTCAACTCAGCTTCAACGGATTACAACGCCTGGAAACCGGACGAGCGGTGAAACCACGCCGCCAGGACGTGCGCGAACTGTGCATGCTCTATGAGGTGACCGCCGAGCAGACCGAACAGGCGGTGGGACTGGCGTCGCGCGCGGCGACGGCGCGAGACGAGGACGGCATCACGCCGCTCGGCGGACTGTTCTCGGATGCTTTCAACATGTACGTCGGGATGGAGCGGTCGGCCCAGCGGCTTACGTCCTACGAAGTTCAGGTACCTGGACTGCTGCAAACCGCTGACTACGCCCGTGCCTTGATCGGCGCGTTTCTGCACGATGGATCGGCCGAGGAAATCGAACAACGCGTGCGGGTTCGCCTCAACAGGCAGGTGGCTGTGACCCGGAAGACCTGCCCCGTGGACCTTCACGTGCTGCTGGATGAAGCAGCGCTGTACCGGATGGTCGGCGGGCCGAAAGTGATGGCCGCTCAACATCGCTACCTCGCTGATGTCAGCACTCGGCCGAACGTCACACTGCGCATCCACCCGTACTCGGCCGGATACACGGGCGGCATCTTGCACGGTTCGTTCGTTCTCTTGGACTTCGGCACCAACAGCAAGGGATTGCCCATCGAACCGCCAGTCGTCTACCTCGACGGCGGGATGAGCAGCGATCTCTATCTCGAAAGGCCCGAAATAGTGCGGCGTTACACTGAGATGGCCGAAGCCATCCGCCAGACGGCGTTGGACGAGAAGACCTCGCGAGACCTGCTCCGCCGGGTAGCAAGGAGTTTTGACGGTGACCGCTGACCTATCTGGAGCCCGCTGGTTCAAGAGCAGCTACAGCGCCTCCAACGGCCAATGCGTAGAGATCGCCCACCTGACCAACGGCACAGTCGGAATGCGCGACTCCAAAAATCCGACCGGCCCCACCCTGACCTTCACCCCCACCGCCTGGGACACCTTCCTGTCCGCAACCAAAAGCGGCCATTTCCCCAACAGCTGACCCCTCCGAGCCCACCCGCGCCCCGCCGGGCTCGACACTTCCCCGCCTAGCCAACTCCCCCGGCCGACGCCCGCGAGTGGCACACGGCTGCGGCAAAGCGCGAGTAGACCTCTCCGCTGGTGTGCCACTCGCGGGCAACCCACGTGACTGCGCATCACGGCTTCCCGAGAATTCTGGGGTGCGATACACCGAGCGTATCCCATTCAACTTTCGAACGACCGACAGAATCATCGGGCCAACGACACATCTTTGATCCGGACAGGGTACACCTCTACGGTTAATTCACCCGACAAATCTACTCCACTGGTCGATATCTTTATTGTGCCGCCACCTCCGACCGCAATGCGGTTCACCTGTTCCCGAAAAATATCCACCAGCACAGTCGAGTCCTGGTACCACCGCACCCGCGCGGATCGCGCTATTACATCGTACGATAGTTCCAGTTTGTTCCGGTCGTCGGAATCGATACTCACCACAAAGGAAGCAGTAGCCCCGGGGATGGCCACACGTTCGGCCCCGAACGCCTCCAAGAACTCCGACTCTTCCGGCTCTATGAACTCATAGTCGGCCATCTACGCTCCTCCACCCTTCGGAATCACAGTGGTCAAGCGTAGACCTTCCGGCGTCACCTGCCACGTTGTTTCAAACTTCAGAATACCGTTCGGACCGACGAACAGCGACTCTCGCACTTGAAAGTCCCCATAGTCATTCGAAAAGGTTCGGGCGATATTACTGTCAGTACGGACCACCTCGTCGAAATGACTGTTGAGCAAATCTCTCCCAACCTGGTTGTCGAAAACGCCGACACGGTTCAGTTGCGAGAGATTCTGCATCGATCTAGGCGAGTTGTGCGCATCTTCTGCCGCCCTACCAAAGAGATACTCGTACTTCTTCTCGTCTACAATCGCCTTCGACGGTGGTCGTGGGCCGCTTGCTACGTCACCAGCGTGCTTCCCGCGCAGTCGAGCACGTAGATCGGTAACGACTTTTCTGGCCTTGACAGCGGCGTCCTTGGCCTCCTGCCTGACTCCCGCGATCTGGAGCGCCTTTCGGGCTCGCCAGGCGACGATGCCGTCTTTGATCTTTCCGGCCCACTTCTGTACCGTGAGCAGCGCCTTTCCTGCGGTGACCGCTCCCGCTCCGAAGCTGATCAGCGACAGGCCCACGGTGATCGCGGCGTCGATGGCGAGTTCTTGGACGAGAGAATCCAAGAAGCCCTTGATCTCGTTGCGCAGTTCCGTCAGCGCGTCCTTGTATGCGAGGCAGGACTGGCTGATCTGCGTGCAGGCGGTCAGCAGTTGATCGATCGAGTTCGCAAGAGATTTGAGGTCGTCTCGGATGTGGCCCGCGTCGTCGGCGGTGACGCTGTCGAACAGGCTCGCCGCGATCGTGATCTTGTCTCGGGCGTTCGTGTTCTGGTAGATCGTGCCGAGGCGGTCCCAGGCATCGGCAGCCTTCGCGAGTTTTCCGGTGTCGCCGTCGGGAACCGGTATGCCGATGTGGCTGATGATATTGATGCCCTTGTCGATGATCCCTTGACCAGGGCCACCAGCCGAAGCCGGGACCGAGAACGGGCCGAACACAGGCATTCCCGGGTCCGTGGGCCGGTCCGGCTGCGGTGCGCCCTTCATGGTGGCGTTTGCTTGCGCGTGCGTGAAGCCGATGTCGTTGAGGGCGCTGCCGTACGCGTACAGCGTGGAGTGGACGTCCTGAAAGAATCCCACCGCCTCGTATGCGGAGGTGTTATACGAGCGCGCCCATTCCTGGCCGTTCTCGTCCACGCCCGCCATCGATCCACATTCGGACAGCTCCGCGAAGATATACAGAAAGCTGTCCCGTAACGCGGATGCGGCGTCGAAGCAGTTGGTAGCCGCTTGGTAGTAAGCCTTCGGATCGACAGCCAGAGCTGTCATACCCCGAGGATCCTCAAGCCCTCGGCAACAGCGCCGGTATAGCCATCGTGGGCGAGCTTCACGGCCTCTTCCAAAGCAGTGAGCCCTTCTCGGATATCTGTAGCGCCCCTGAGCCATTCGCCGTGCGCCTCACGGTAGGCCACCATTGCCGCACCGGCCGACGCGGCATCGACCTCCTTGACCTTCTGGTCGATCGCCGCAAGCTGATCGGAAAGCAATCCCGCGAAGCCTCGAATTCGGGCGGCCAAGTTTTCGAGCTTGTCGAGATCGACCGAAAACGCCTGTTCATCGGACATACGGTCCCCCTCAGGGCAGATCGAGCGAGCTGACGCCCGCCGCGAATGATTGATCGGCGCCGCGCACGGTGTCCGCGGTGATCCCCAGCTTCTCCGCCAACTCGAACAACGCATCCCACACCCGCACCGCACCCTGATGGAACTCTTCCCACCCGGCCGCGAAAGCGCCGGCGTTACTACCGGTCCAGCTTCCCAGCATGTCCCGGACATCGGTCTCCAGCGCCGAGTACCCGTCCCGGCATTGAGTGGCGACATCGAACGCCAAGCGCCCCAATGCCTTGACCTCAGCGGTATCGATCGACAGTGATGGCTGTTCCCCCGCCACGCCTCTGCCCCCTCTACCAGCGAATGATTCAAACGAATGTACCCGAGTCGCGCTGCGGCCGTCACTGATCGGATGTTGCATCCGCCAACACGAAGAGGGGATCTTCCGCGTCACCGATGACACGATCGACATCGTCGCCGCCGACGGCAGCTCCATCGCGAGCGTTCCGCGCGCGCTCACGCTCGACCAGCACGTGATCACGTTGGAGCCGCGTGTGGACGTCAACGGCACCACGCTGGTCGCCGATGTCTCCGCCCAGGAGGTCGGCTATTGGCGCAAGACCTCGCCGCGGCAGCGCAGCATCGAGGCGGGCATCGCGATGGGCGGTCTGATCGGCGGCGTCGGCGGCACCATTGTCGGCCTCGTCATCGGCATCGCCGCGGGTGGACTGCTGCTTCCGATCAGCCTGCCGGTGAGCCTGATCGTCGGTGTGTTGGGCGGCATGGCGGTCGGCGGTGCTGCGGGCGCGTCGATTCCCAACTCCGATGTTCCCGACCAGTGGGACTACCAGGAGGAGTGCCACAACAGCGGGCCGTACCGCTACTGCTGGTAGTTTGCGGCGGCAGTCGATGGGGGCCGAAGGTCAATGTCGGTCCTCTTCGCAACACACCAGCACCACAACGGCCGATCTGATCGCAGCTATTCGCAGCAGGATTCGGCACATGTTCTTGGTAGCAGCCCGCTCACGGCCTCTGGCACCGGCTGCTTTTGGTCGACCTGGCGCCGCCGACTCGACTGATCACGCGGTCCGGCTGGAGTATCGAATTGCTGCGCGACGCCGAGACGCACAGGTAGACCGAGGACGCACTGAACGATATCAACATGTGGGCTGGGGAGCAGTGCGTCTCGACGGGGGCGAAACGAGAGCTTCCACCTGGCAGTCGCCCGAGTCGACGGCTGGGTCGGCGACAGCATCGCTTTCAGTTTGCCGAGACCTCATTTCGGATCAATTACCATGTTGCTCAATCGGTTCCACATTGTGGACAATCTCACAAGGTTTGCCTTGACGGTCGTGCAGTCGCTACCAATAGTGCGTTCACATCACACGAAACGACGTTCGATTCGTCCACGTGGGGGTGTCGGGGGTCGGGGAGGAGAATGAATTCAATGGTCTATCGCGCTGCAATTCGGGTCGGTCGGAAGGCGCTCATCGGTGCGCTGCCGCTGGCCGTGGCGACTACGTTCGCCGGTGCCGGAGCCGCATCGGCCACCAACTACGCCGAGCAGCAGGCGCAGCTGGCGCAGGCGATCTCGACGTCGGGCACGTCCGCGGACATCGGCTACCACACCACGGTCGCGCCGGACCTGCGCAGCGTGTCCGCCACGCTGGACGCGGGCACGTTCCAGCTCGGGGAGACTTCGATCAAGGTCGTGAACCAGGTCGGCGCGGCGGTCACCGAGCTTCCGCGCACGCTGGCCACGCCGTCCGGTACCACCATCGCCTTGGATGCCGAGGTGTCCGAGGACGGCCGCACGCTGTCGGTGACGACACCTGAGGTCTCAGCGGCGACGGGCGCGGAACTGAAGGACATCGCGACCAATCCGGGCGCGCAGTACCCGGATCCGGTCATGAACGGTGCGGCCGCGGGCGCGGGTGTCGGTGCGGTCGCCGCCCTTATCACCTGCATTCCGACCCTGGCGATCTTCGTGGTCGGTTACGCGCTGTGCGCCGTGGTCGGCGTGGTGACCACCGCCATCCTGGGTGCCGTGGTCGGCGCGGTCGTGGGTACGGTCGCGCCGGATGTCATTCCGCAGGTGCTGCCCTGACAATCAGCGATTGATCTGCTGAGCTGAAACGCGAAAAGCGCTGCGGCGGACACGATCCGCCGCAGCGCCTTGCTTCTGGTCGTCCATGGTTCGCTACTTGGCGCACGCTCGGTGGTCCCACAGCCGCGTGAGCTCTGTCGCGTCCGCGTTACCGGTGACTTCAGGGCCGACATCGGTCGAGGAGGTCGCCAGATGCCTCTTCCGGCAACCTGTCGGTGTGACAGCCTCGGCGTGCCATACGCCCAGCTGCGGAGTCAACGGGAGATCACATCGGGTACACCGGATGCTTGCGCGGGTTGAACTCCGGCTTGACCGGCGGCTTGTCCCGCAACAGGCGTAGCGCGTTCCGGATCTCCAGACGGGTCCGCGACGGTTCGATGACCGCGTCGATGTAGCCGCGTTCGGCGGCGATCCACGGGGTGGCGATCGTCTCGTTGTACTGGTTGATCATGAACTCGCGCGCCGCTGCCCGATGCTCCTCGGGCACCGCCGCCAATTGCCGCTTGCCGATGAGGTCGACCGCGCTCTCGGCGCCGATCACCGCGATCCGGGCCGTCGGCCAGGCGAAACTGATATCGGCGCCCACCTGTCGGGCCGCCATCATGCCGTAGGCGCCACCGTAAGACTTGCGCACGACCAGGTTGATGATCGGGACCGTCGCCTCGATGATCGCGCGCGGTACCCGCCCGCCGCGGATGATCACACCGTTGGCTTCCTGCTCGAGGCCCGGCAGCACGCCCGGGGTGTCCGCGACGAACACCAGCGGGATATTGAACGCGTCGCAGAGCCGGATGAAGTAGGTCGACTTGTCCGAGCAGGCGGCGTCGATGGAACCGCCCAGCACCAGCGGCTGGTTGGCGATCACACCGACCGGATAACCGTCGACCCTGGCGAACCCGGTGATCAGATTCGGGGCGAACGCGGCGCGGATCTCGTGGAATTCACCGTCGTCGAAGATCCGCAGCAGGATCTCGTGCATGTCGTAACCGGCGCGATCGGAATCCGGGATGATCGTGTCGAGCTCCCGGTCGGTAGCAGTGATCTCCGGCTCCAGGCCGGGGTTCACGATCGGCGGCTGCTCGAGACAGCTCGTCGGCATGTAGCTCAGGTAGTTGCGCGCCCACTCGTAGGCTTCCTGCTCGGTGTCGGCCACGTGATGCAGGGTGCCGCGTTTGGCTTGGACCTCGGCGCCCCCGAGCTCCTCGGCGGTGATGTCCTCACCGTTGACGGCTTTGATCACCTCCGGCCCGGTGACGAACATGTAGGAATCCTTGGTGCCGATGAGCACGTCGGTGTTGATCGGCCCGTACACCGAACCGGCCGCGCACTTGCCGAGAATGATCGACACCTGCGGCACATACCCGGACAGTTTCTCCAACACCCGCGAAATATCACCGAACGAAGCGATCGAACCCACCGCGTCCTGGATACGCGCACCGCCGGAATCATTGATCGTCACCACCGGGCATGCGTTGTCGAACGCGAGTTGCAGCGCCCGCATGAACTTTCGGGCGGACGTGATACCGACCGACCCGCCGTACACGGTCTGATCGTGGGCGATCACCACCACCGGACGGCCCCCGATCAGGCCGCGACCGGTGACCAGCCCGTCACCGTAGAGAGCATCCGGTCGGTCGGGCTGACGAGCCAACGCACCGGTCTCGATGAACGTCCCGGGGTCGAGCAGCATGTTCACACGCTGGCGAACGCTCGGAACGCCCTTCTTCTCCCGCTTGGCGACACCGGCCTCACCTGCCGGTTCCGCAGCAATCGTCAGGATCTTGACCAGTTCCTCGAGCTTCGCCTCGGTACCTGTCACGCTCGCCGCCACCTTCCGAACCAACTGTTGTGCCCCCGCGACGTTAAGCGTTATCGACACAAAACGTGTCATCGAACTGGATATCCCGGACAAATCACAGCCGAGGTCGGCCACACATCAGATCCTCGACAGTCAGGGGAACGAAGGACTGGCAAGACGCCGTTGCATGGCGATGATCGTTTCGGGCGATTCGAAGGCACGGTCGCGGCGGCCGACGGTGAGCCGGTGCAGGATTCCACCTTCGGTCGAACACTCCACGGCGGCGTCAGCGGCGGGAAACCGCGTCCGATCGTGTTGCCGCGGTGTAAGCGCCTCCATGAAAGGCGAGGACACGGACTCGGTATGAGTCCGTGCCCTCGGCGTCTTGCTATTCAAGTGCGCTCACGAGGAGCGCGAGCTCACCAGGAGCTCTTGTGCACGCCGGGCAGCTCGCCCCGGTGCGCCATTTCGCGCAGGCACACGCGGCAGAGGCCGAACTTGCGGTAGACCGCGTGCGGGCGGCCGCAGCGCTGGCAGCGGGTGTAGGCGCGGACAGCGAACTTCGGCTTGGCGTTGGCCTTGTTGACCAGTGCTTTCTTAGCCATGTGCTCAGTTCTCCTTGAACGGGAAGCCGAGGTGCTTGAGCAGGGCACGGCCTTCTTCGTTGTTGGTCGCGGTGGTCACCACGGTGATGTCCATACCACGCGGGCGGTCGATCTTGTCGACGTCGATCTCGTGGAACATCGACTGCTCGCTCAGGCCGAACGTGTAGTTGCCGTTGCCGTCGAACTGCTTCGGCGACAGGCCGCGGAAGTCGCGGATACGCGGCAGCGCGATGGAGACCAGGCGGTCGAGGAACTCCCACATCCGGTCGCCGCGCAGGGTGACCTTGGCGCCGATCGGCATGCCCTCACGCAGCTTGAACTGCGCGATGGACTTGGTCGCCTTGCGGATCTGCGGCTTCTGTCCGGTGATCAGGGCCAGGTCCTCGACGGCGCCGTTGATCAGCTTCGCGTCGCGTGCGGCGTCGCCGACACCCATGTTGACGACGACCTTCACCACGCCCGGGATCTGCATCACGTTGGCGTAGCCGAATTCCTTGTTCAGCGCGTCCTTGATCTCTTCGCGGTAGCGCTGCTTCAGCCGGGGCTGCACTTTTTCCGTCGTGGTCATGTCAGATGTCCTTCCCGTTCTTACGGGAGATCCGGACCCGCTTGCCGCTCTCCTCGTCGGTCCGGTAGCCGACGCGGGCCGGCTTGCCGTCGGAGTCGACGACCATCACGTTCGAGACGTGGATGGGGGCTTCCTGGGTCACGATGCCGCCCGAGGAGGCGCCGCGCTGGTTGGCGGAGTTCGCGACGTGCTTCTTGATCCGGTTCACGCCCTCGACGAGAACCCGGTTCTCCTTCGGGTAGGCCTGGATGACCTTGCCCTTGGCGCCCTTGTCCTTGCCCGAGATGACGAGCACGGTGTCACCCTTGTGCACCTTCATGTCAGAGCACCTCCGGGGCCAGCGAGACGATCTTCATGAACTTCTTGTCGCGCAGCTCGCGGCCGACCGGGCCGAAGATGCGGGTGCCGCGCGGGTCGTTGTCCGCCTTGATGAGCACGGCCGCGTTCTCGTCGAAACGGATGTAGGAACCGTCCGGACGGCGGCGCTCCTTGGTGGTGCGCACGACGACGGCCTTGACGACGTCACCCCGCTTCACGTTGCCGCCGGGGATGGCGTCCTTCACGGTAGCGACGATGATGTCGCCGATACCGGCATAGCGACGCGACGAACCACCGAGAACGCGGATGCAGAGGATCTCCTTCGCACCCGTGTTGTCGGCGACGCGCAGTCGCGACTCCTGCTGAATCACTTCAGCGTCCTCCTTGACCTGGACGTATGTGCACGCCGGATTGCCGACCCGACGGGCATGGTCGGTTGCCCTCCGGACGCGCGCCTGCCAGCGGTTTTCTCGGTTCGAGCAAGAAACGCGGAACCAACCACTGGGGGTTCACTGCCGGATTGCGGGCACAGCTCCCGCAGGCAACCGGTCTAGTGTAGGGGAATCCGCAGGTCGTTCCCAAATCGGGGCCACACGGCGGTGCCCGTTTCCCCAATCCCGGCCGGTCCGGCGCCGCGCCGGTAGCCTCGTGTCCTGCAAGGCTGCCTTCGTACACCAGCGGCACCGCCGCGTCGGGGAGAGGATTCTCGTGACATCTACCGGTCGGCCAGCGAAGCTGGATCGTCGTGCCTTCCTGATCGCCCTCGGGGCCGTTCCCGCCGCCGCTGCCCTGGTCGCGTGCTCGGACGACACCGAACCCGCGAGCAGGACGCTCACCGGCGTCGATCTCAGCGGAGCCGACGAGACGGTCCGGCCGCAGGACGATCTGTACCGGCACGTCAACGGGAAGTGGCTGCGCGAGTACCAGCTGCCGCCGGACAAGGTCAGCTACGGCTCGGGGAGTGAGGCGGGCGATCGCACCGAGCAGCAGCTGCGGGAGATCATCGACGGCATCCGGGACCCGAAGCCCGGCTCGGAAGAGCAGCAGATCAGGGATCTCTACGACGCCAGGGTGGACTGGGACGAGATCGAACGGCTCGGCATGACGCCGCTGGCGCCGCTGTTCGCCAAGATCGACGGCGCCGCCACCAAGGCGGACCTGGCCAAGGTGATGGCCGAGCTGCCGATCGGCGGGTTGATCGGGCTCGGCATCGGCGTCGACCGGAAGAATTCCAACGCCTACATCCCTTCGGTCGGACAGTCCGGGCTCGGCCTGGGCGAGCAGTACTACCGGAAGCCGGAGTACGGCGAAGTGCTCTCGCAGTACCGCACCTTCCTGGAGCGGATCGCCGCGGGGGCGGGGTTCGCCGACCCGGCCGGGCTGGCCCAGCGGGTGTTCGACCTGGAGAAGCGCATCGCGCCCGCCCATTGGGACAACGTGCGCAACCGCGACACCGACGCGACGTACAACCTCTACAGCTGGGCCGATTTGACCGCGCTCGCCCCGGGCTTCGACTGGGATCCGTGGCTGGCGGGGAACACCGACCGCCCGCGCGAGTTGTTCGCGACGATGGTGGTGAGTCAGCCGTCCTTCATCACGGCGGCGGGTCAGCTGTGGACCGAGGTGGACATCGCCACGTGGCGGGACTACCTGAAGCTGTCGGTGCTGCGGGAGTTCGCGCCGTATCTGCCCAAGGCTGTCAACGACGCGAATTTCGATTTCAAGGGCCGGATTCTCAACGGACAGGACCAGCGCCCCGAACGGTGGAAGTACGGCGTGGGCATCGTCGACGAAAAGCTCGGCGAGCAGCTCGGGAAACTGTATGTGGCCAAGCACTTTCCGCCCGAGGCCAAGGAGCGGGCCAAGGAAATGCTCGCCGACGTCATCGCGGCGTATCGGGAGAACTTCACCAATTCGACCTGGATGTCGCCCGCGACCAGGGCGGCGTCGCTGGCGAAACTGGACAAGATCGATCCCAAGATCGGCTACCCGGACAAGTGGATCGACTATTCGACGCTGAAGATCACCAAGGGCAAGTTGATCGAGTCGCTACTGGCCATCAACGAGTTCGAGGTCAAGCGGGCGTTCGCGCGTCTGGGCACCCCGGTCGACAAGTCCGAGTGGGGCATGTCGCCGCAAACGGTGAATGCCTACTACTCGTCGACTTCCAATCAGATCGTCTTCCCCGCCGCCTACCTCCAGCCGCCGTTCTTCGACAAGGACGCCCTGCCCGCCGTCAACTACGGCGCGGTCGGGTCCACCATCGGGCACGAGATCGGCCACGGCTTCGACGACCAGGGCTCCAAGTACGACGGCGACGGCAACCGTCGCGACTGGTGGACGCCCGAGGACCGCGCCGCGTTCGACGCCAAAGCCAAACAACTGGTGGACCAGTACAACGCGCTCGTCCCGGAGGGGCTCGAGCCGAACCAGCATGTCAACGGCGAACTGACCGTGGGCGAGAACCTCGCCGATCTGCGCGGCCTGCAGATCACGCTGGCCGCCTTCCGCATCGCCGAAAAGCGCCGTGGCATCGACGATCCCGACTATCGCACCATGTTCCTTTCCTGGGCCCGCAGCTGGCGCGAGAAGCAGACGAAGGAGCTCACCGTCCGCTACCTCAGCATCGACACGCACTCTCCCAACGAATTCCGCTGCAATCAGGTCGTGCGCAATCTCGATGAGTTCTACAAGACGTTCGATGTGAAGGAAGGCGACAAGTTGTACCTGCCGCCGGATCAGCGAGTGACCTTCTGAGCGTTCCGACCGCGCATTCGAGCCCGTCCTTCGCGGCGGGCTCGATCGCTATGCGGACCGGAGCAGGCCGTCGATGAGCGCGGCGAGGCCGAGGTCGTAGGTGTCGCGGGCGGCGAGGGAGAGGTAGTCGGAGCCGAGGGCGGCGAGGCGAGGGTAGGTCTCGGTGTCGAGGTCGGCGAAAACCTGTGCGCGGAAGGTGGGACGGTCCTCCGCGGCCCGGCGGGCGGATCGGGCGCGCACGATGAGGTCGCCCGCCGTGTAGTGCCAGATGACGCGGTACGCCTGGGCGGCGCGGTCCAGCGGCAGCCCGCCCGCGACGAATCCGTCGACGATGGATTCGCTGACCCACAGCGCCGAGACGCCCAGAAGATCGTCCGCGGCGAGGATGTCCACGATCCACGGCCGCGCGGCGAGAGCGTCGCGCATGGCGCGCGCCGCGACGCGCACGCGGTCGCGGGGTTCCTCCGGCAGGTCCGGCCAGACCACCTGGTCGGCGTACTCGTTGAGCAGTAGCCGCAGTAGGTCTTCCTTGTCCCGGACGTGGTGGTAGAGCGCCATCGGCGTGCAGCCGAGTTCGGTGGCGAGGCGGCGCATGGTCAGTTTCGCCACGCCCTCGGCCTCGATCACCGAGTTGGCCGCCGCGAGGATCTCCGTGCGGGAGATACGCGCGGGGCGACCGGTGCGCTGTGGTTGCGACGAACTCGGCATGGGTCCATCTTCCCTCATCCGCCGAATCGGAGGTGGACACGGGGCGGCTCGCGCGGCTATTTTCTATACATGTATAAAAACTCTCCTGGGCGGCCGGCCTTCGCCCTGACGGCGGTGGCCGTCGCGCAGTTCATGGTCGCGCTGGACCTGGCGGTGGTGAATGTCGCGCTGCCTGCCATCCGCGCGGATCTGGGCTTCGCTCCGGTCGATCTGGCGTGGGTGGTGCACGTCTACGCGCTGACCTTCGGCGGGTTCCTGCTGTTGGGCGGAAAGGCGTGCGACCTGTTCGGGCGGCGCAGGTTGTTCACCACCGGGCTTGTCGTGTTCGGCATCGCCTCCCTGGCGGGCGGGTTCGCGCAGGAGCCCTGGCACCTCGTCGCCGCGCGGGCAGTCCAGGGTCTGGCCGCGGCGGCCGTGGCTCCCGCCGCGCTGGCCACATTGACCACGACGTTTCCGGAAGGTCCCGTCCGGGTGCGAGCGCTCGGCGTATGGAGCGCGGTGAACGCGGCGGGCGGCGCGATCGGCGTGCTGGTGGGCGGATCGCTGACCGAGTACGCCAACTGGCGCTGGGTGATGCTGATCAACGTTCCGATCGTGGTGATCGCGGCGGTCGCGGCGGTGGCCGGTGTGGCGGCCGATCGAGTGAGCGGCCGAGCGCGGATCGATGTGCCGGGCGCCGTCCTCGCCACCGGCGGAATCGGTTTGCTGGTCGTGGGCGTGGTGCGGACCGAACACTACGGCTGGCTCTCCGCCGCCACGGCCGTGACCCTCGCGTCCGGGGTGGTGCTGCTCGCGGCCTTTCTCGCGGTGGAGGCACGGACATCGACGCCTTTGGTTCGGCTCGGGCTGTTCGGCAACCGCTGGGTGGCGGGCGCGAATCTCTTCGTATTCTTCGCCGCCGCCGGGCAATTCAGCGCATTCTATTTCCTGTCGCTGTACCAGCAGCAGGTGCTCGCCATGAGCGCGGGCGCGACGGGTGCGGCTTTCGTGCCCTTCTCCCTCAGCGTCATCGTCGGCACTGTGGTGGCCACCCGCGTGGGCGGGCGCCGCTCCCCGAAAGCGGCGCTCGTTCTCGGCGGGGCGCTGACCACGGCCGGGATCGGCTGGTTCGCCTTCATCAGCGTCGACGGCAGCTTCGTCGCCGATGTCCTCGGCCCTTCGCTGCTCGGCGGCTTCGGTCTCGGGCTGTGCCTGGCTCCGGTGGCCGCCGCGGCGACCATGGGCGTCGTGCCGCAGGAAGCGGGAATGGCTTCCGGCGTCTTCAACAGCGCGCGGCAGCTCGGCGGGTGTGTCGGGGTAGCCGTGCTCGCCACGGTCGCGGCGGCGCGCACCGGCGACAGCACCGCGCCCGCGGCGCTGAACAGCGGTTACGCGCTCGCGTTGTGCTGTGCAGCGGGACTTTTCGCCGTGGCGAGCGTCGTTGCCGCGACTGTGCTGCCGAGGACGAGCCGTGTGAGTCCCACGGCCGGAGCAGACCTGATGCGGCCGGAAGCCGAAATGTCCGCAGCGCGCCCATGAAGAGCGAAATACCGCCTGCGAGCCGGAACGGGTCGGATCGCCACCGAGCCGCACTCGATCAACCCGAAAGTTTCACCCATCGCAACGAGAGGAACCCATCATGAACCAGGCCCCGATCGACTTGTTCGGCCGCGCCATCCGTTTCTGCCACGACGGCCGCGTAGCGGCCGGTGAACGGCGGATGAGCAGCGGCGACGGCGACTGGCAACTCGCGACGTTCCATGTCGAATCCGACGCCGACGTGCATGCCGATCATTGGGAAGTCCACCCGAGCGGCGATGAGGCGGTGTGCTGCTTGACCGGCGCGCTGCGCCTCTACCTGCGACCCGAGCGGCCCGGCGACGACGAATCGATGGTGCGCCTCACCGCGGGCACCGCTTTCGTCGTCCCCCGCAACCGCTGGCACCGCATCGAACTCGACGAACCGTCCGACATCATGTCCATCGGGCTGCGCCACGAAACCCGGCAGGAGCCCGTCGCCGCGCGGTGAGTCGCCGTTGTTCCCGCGCATGGAGCCGGTGCGCGGGAACAACCCTGCACCGCAACGTCCGATTACCGCCGGTCACGCCCCTGCCGAGCGGACAGACTGGCCGCATGACATCGACCACGACCGACTCGATGACCATCCTGACCGGAATGTACGCGGCAGAGGCCGAATACCTGGCGGCCGGCGGACCGGGCAGCGCGTCGTTCGAGCTGCTGGCTCCGTTCTTCCACACCACAGTGGTGCTCCACCAGGCCGAGAACCTGCCGTACGGCGGAACCTGGCGCGGCCACGACGGCATGGAGCGGTTCTTCCGCGCCATGCGCGACACCTGGGCGCAATTCGACCTGCTCGAGCAACGCTTCCTCGCGACCGGGGAGACCGCCGTGGTGCACACCGAGGTGCACGCCCGCGCCCGCGCGACCGGCCGGGAACTCACCTTCGCGATCCTGCAGACGATCGGCTTCACCGACGGGCGCATCGCCGAGGTGCGTCCCTTCTATTGGGATACGGCGGCGGTCGTCGGCGTCTGCACTCCGATCGACCGGTAATCCACCGCGGCAACGGCTCCCGGCCATAGCCGGGCCAGTTCCAAAAGAAACCGGAACTCCGCCGCACGATCGCGAACCTCGGCCTGCGCTGTACCCGCGACGGCGGAGTTCGAAGCCGGCGTGCTTCCGTCGCGCTTGGCTCGCACGGCCAGCGCGACCTGAAACGCATAGTGGCGCACGTCGTTGTCGATCGACTCGGGCGAGCCGGGCTCGGACGAGGCGGCCACATATGGCTTCAAGTGCAGCAACGCGTCCCAGATCTCGACGGTCATCCGGTAGAGCTGGGACGTGGCTTCCCTGGGCGCGGAGTGATCCTCGGCCAAGACCACTTCGGGCACCACGGCGGTGAGGTCTCGCCACAGCGGCCGCAGCCGACGGCAGGCACGTCCGGTCCGATCCAAGCCCGCCCACGCCATCAGCGCGGCGACCAGCGGAATCACCGCCAACAGGGTGACCGCCGAGAACGTGAGGACCGCCGCGACCGCCCACACCTTTCCCGGCTCGCTGGGCCGCGTACCGGTGAGCGAGCGACCGACCATGATCGTCATCGAGATCAACCAGTAGACCGAGAACGCGAGCAACACAGCGAAGGTGAGCTTCTCCCGCACCGCGACGCCTCTGGCGCGCAACTCGCGAACGCAGGCACGGCCGAAAAGCAAGCCACAGAACGCCCCGGGAAGCGCCGACAACGTCCAGACGACTTCGACGTAGTCGATCCGCCAGGCCCACTGCAGGACCGGTGCGACGACGATCAGCGAAACGGCGACGGCAGCCGCCGTCGCATCGTATCGCCGCTGCCGCCGGTGAACGGTTGCCACATCGGCACCGTCGACGAGCCTGGCCAACCCGTAGAAACTGGCGAGTGCCAGGAGACCACAGCCGAGGTAGAGGCGCGGCCCGAGGTCGGGACGATGCACTGCGACGGCCACCTCGTACAGCAGCAGGCCCAGGAGGTTCCAGCTGAACGTACGGTTGATCAGCCGATCGGTGGCCGTCTCGTCGACGAGCAGCCAGCGCCCTGCGGTCATGAGCGCGACGAAGACGACAACCGACAGCACCACCGGAGCCGGAACAGCGTTCATCTCTATCGACGGTATTCCGTCGCGCGGCGCGAGGCCAACTCGAGCGCCCGACCGCCGCGGCGGTCCCGATCAGCGAGCCGATACCGCGGCGCTCAGGTCCGCCGCCGGATCGGCGTCGGCCTGCTCGGCCGCCTCGTCGTAGACGCATGAATTGCATGCCGCCGCGGCCGATCGAGACCATCAGGTTCGCGAAGTTGCCGAGCCCGAATGCGCGGTGGCGGAACAGCCCCAGGTGGAACATCGGATCGGGCACCCGGGTCTCCACCACGCAGAACGCCACGAGCAGCACGATGCCGCCGAGTACCGCGGACAGCACCCACGGGCTGGTCCAGCCGGTCGCGTGCCCACCGTAGGGCTGGATGCCGTAGGTGATGCCGGTGAGCAGCGCCGTGAGTCCGAGGCCGAAGGTGATGGTCCCCGCCGTCGCCCACCTCGGAGCGAGATAGGTTAGCCTTGGCTAGCTTGCTTGGAAGGAAGGTGCGACAGATGAAGTCTGTTCGGACGGGCGGCCGTTGGTCACGAGCGGCGCTGGCGGTGCTGGCGGGAGTCTTCGCTCTCGGCGTCACCGCGTGTGGCTCCGCGGAGGACGACTCGGCATCCGGCGGCGAGAAGGTGACCATCACCCACGCCCGCGGCGAGACGACCATCGAAGGCACCCCGGAGAAGATCGTCGCCCTGGGCAACCAATGGCTGGACGCCACGCTCGCGCTCGGCGTCGTCCCCGTCGGATACCTCGACAACGTCGCGATGGCGTCCAAGAGCACGCCGCCGTGGGAACCCAAGAGTCTCGAGTCGGCGAAGTCGCTCACCACCACCGGAAACCTCGCCGAACAGGTCGCGACGCTGGAGCCGGACCTGATCCTGGTCGACCCGTTCATCGCCGACCAGAAGACCTACGACGAACTCTCCCGCGTCGCCCCGACGCTGCCCGCGCTGAGCAAAGAGGCGGTCGCGCCGTGGCAGGACCAGGTCACCACGCTCGGCAAGGTGCTGCGTAAGCCGGACGAGGCGAACAAGGCGATCGCGAAGGTGGACGACAAGATCGCCGCCATCGCCGCGGCGAACCCCGGACTGAAGGGCAAGACGTTCGCCAGTACCTGGCTGGCCGGTCCGGCGCAGCTCATGGTGCTGACCGACCCGAACGACGGGTCGTCGAAGGTGTTCGCCCAACTCGGGCTCGGCATTCCGAAGAATCTCACCGACTCCGCCGCCGATCAGGGCAGGCTCGCGCTGTCCCCCGAGCGAGTCGACGAGCTGACCGCCGATCTGTTGCTGGCCGGCTACGCCCCCGGTCTGGACGAGAGGTACCGGCAATTGCCGGGATACGCCGACCTGCCCGCGGTCAAGAAGGGCTCGGTCGTATTCCTCACCACCCAGGAGATCAGCGCGGTGAACACGCCGACGGCGCTCTCGGTGCCCTACATCCTGGAAAAGCTGGAGCCCGCCTTCGCCGCCGCGGCGAAGTAGGCGGGCGCGCCCGTCAGTTCGCCCCGACAAGCGGAGGTATGCGTTCTTTGCCCGCCGCCACGTATCCCCAGCAGACCAGATTCGCGTTGCGGCACGGCGTCACATGCCTGACCACCACGGCCGGTGCGGTGCTGATCGGTCCGCGGTGCGAGGAGAAACTGACCGATCTGAGCTCGGGTCGGCTCCTCGCGCTCGAAGCACTGACCCGAGGACCCGCGACGTTGCCGGAGCTGTCGGCGGCGAGCGGCGACGACGTCGGCCAACTGATCGGCAGGCTCACCGACGGCGGCTGGCTGTCGGTCACCGTGCGCGACGGCGGGCGCGATCTCTACACCATCCGCCCGTTCGGACGACCCGCGCCGCGACCGGACACTCCGCTCCCCTGGTCGGCGACGCTGTCGAAATTCGCGGTGCTACATCGCGATTCGGAAGGCTTCGTGCTCGAGCACCCGCGAACCCGGTGTGATCTGCGCATCCACGATCCGCGCCTGCTGGCGTTGCTCGACGGGCTCGGCGCGGCCGATGCCGCCGTGCCGATCGCCGTCAAAACACAGTTCGCCGACGACCTGTACCGGTGCGGATTCCTGGTGCCGGACGCGGATGCCGAGGACGACGAATTCGCCACACACGGGTGGAGTTTGCCCGATCTGTGGTTCCACCGCCGCAGCATGCCGGGCGAGCGCGCCGACTCCGTGGCGCGATTCGGTCCGACCGCGTGGGCGAAGGGCCGACTCCCGCAGCCGCCCGCGCGGAAGCCCGGGTACCCCGGGGACGCGATCGACCTGCCCGTCCCGGACCTGGCGGCCCGGCGAGCCGAGGACCCCACCCTCACCGCCGTTCTGGAGGATCGGGTGTCGACCCGGACCTTCGACGCCGCGCATCCGATCACCCTCGCCCAAGTGGCCGAATTGCTCTACCGCACCGCGCGGACTCGCGGCACCCCACCGGAGGGCGAGGAACCCGTCTCGCGCCCGTACCCCTCAGGCGGCGATGTGTACGAACTCGAGCTCTACCCGGTGGTGCGCGATGTCGCGGGACTGGCGCGCGGCATGTACCACTACGACTCGTTCGAGCACGCGCTGCGCCCCGTCGCCGCAGCGGATTCGCCCGCGGTGACACGACTGCTGGAGCCGAGGCCGACCGTAGCCGCCCAGCCCCAGGTCCTGCTGCTCATGGCGGCCCGGGCGGGCCGGGTGACGTGGACCTACGAGCGGGGCGCCTACGCCGCCGTCCTTCAGCACGTCGGCATCCTGACGCAGACGATCTACCTGGCGGCGACCGCGATGGGGCTGGGCGCCTGCGCGCTGGGCGCGCCGGATACCGAGGCTTTCGCCGCGGCGACGGGCCTCGACGAACTCGAGGAATGCGCCGTCGGGAGCATGATCCTGGGGTCTGCCTTGTCCTCCTGAGCGCGCCGCAGTCGCCTTCGGGGCGCGGCTGGTGCCGGCCACACCGCAACCGTCGCGCCCCGGCGAGCCGCGAACGGTCGCGTCGTGAACGACCGCTACCCGCCTCACGTCTGCGCGAGGATCTCCTCGTCCGTCATCGATGCCACCTCGAGGTAGAGCCGGGCGACCGCGGGCAGCCTGCCGTCCAGGCCCTGCTGGGCTTCACGTTCCCGCAGCCGCTCCGCCAGCCGCGCGACGGTTCGGGTGGCGAACAGGTCCGCGACCAGCGCGTGATCGGCTTGCAGCCACTCGCGGACGCGGGCGATCACGGTCGTGGCGAGAACGGAATCGCCGCCACGGCCGAAGAAGTCGTCGTGCACGCCGATCGCGTCGATGCCGAGGACGGCCGCGACGATATCGGCCAGCGCGGCCTCCACGTCATCGCGAGGAGCGGTGTCCTGGTCGTCCTCGCTTCCTGGTTCCAGGAGGGCGACCACGGCACGGCGGTCCAATTTGCCGTTGGCGGTCAAGGGCATCTGCTCGAGGAACTCGACCCGGGTGGGCACCATGTAGGCGGGCAACAGATCCGAGACCGCCGCGGTGATGTCGCCGATCTCGCCCACGTCACCCGCGACGGCGGCGACCAGCTTGGGCGCGCCCGCACCGACGACCGCGGCGACGGCATGCCGGACGCCGGGCACCGTGCGCAACGCGCTCTCCACCTCGCCCAGTTCCACGCGGTACCCGCGGATCTGGACCTGATGATCGGCGCGGCCGAGGAATTCGATCGTGCCGTCGGGCCAGTACCTGGCCATGTCGCCGGTCTTGTACCAGCGGAGGCCGTCGTGTTCGACGAAACGCTCGGCGGTCCGCTCCGGGTCGTTGCGGTAGCCCGCGGCGACGCAGACGCCGCCGACCCATAGTTCGCCGGGCACCCAGTCCGGGCAGTCGCGGCCCGCGGGGCCGACGACCCGGCATCGGACGTTGCGCAGCGGAACGCCGAACGGCACGGTCGCCCACTGCGCGGGCGGCTCGCCGTCGACCTCGCAGATGGTGGTGTGGATGGAGGTCTCGGTCGCGCCGCCGAGACCGGCGAACCGGCAACCCGGCACCTGGGCCGACAGCCGGCGGGCCAGGTCCGCACCGACCCAGTCCCCGCCGAGGATGACGGCACGCAGCGAATCACCCAGTCGGTCACCGCCGATCTGCAGGATCATGTCCAGCATGCTGGGCACGCAGTTGAGGATCGAAACACGGTGGGTACGCAGCAGTTCCACCCACGCGGACGGATCGGCGCGTTGCGCCGGATCGACCGCAACGACGGTGCCGCCGACCGAGAACAGACCGAAGATGTCGTAGACCGAAAGGTCGAACTCCAGAGCGGACAACCCCAGCGCGCGATCGCCGCCGCCGACCCCGAACCATTCGTTCAGCGCATCGATGGTGTTCATCGCGCCGCGGTGTGGGATCTCGACGCCCTTCGGCACGCCGGTCGACCCGGAGGTGAAGAGCACGTAGGCGATGTCGCCGGTGTCCGGATAGACGGGCGCCGCGAGCGGCTGCGGGTGGTCACGGGCCGCATCGATGGACACACACGTGATCGGTGCGTCCATCCGAGCGCCATCGATGGTCAATGCCGTGTCGACAGCTCCGGTGCGGAGGATCTCCGCGCGACGTCCCGTCGGTTGATCGAATCCGATCGGCACGTAAGTCGCTCCGGCCGCGAGCACGCCGAGCACCGCCACCACCTGGTCCGGTCCTTTCGGCAACTGGACGGCGACCGACTCGCCGGGCCGCACACCTTCGGCGCGCAGGGCGCCCGCCACAGCCAGCGCGCGGGCGGCCAGTTCCCCGTAACTCCATTCCCCTCGCTCGTCGCCCAGACCCCACACCACCGCGGGCGCCTCGGGCTGTGCCGCGGCGTGTTCGAAGAAGCCCTGGTGCAGGCAACGCCCGCTGACCGGGCCGTCGGTGGCGTTGACCGCGGCCCGCACCTCGGCCTGGGCCACCGGCAGCCGCACGGCGGCCTCCGCGTTCCATCCTGCCGCGCCCTCGCCGAGCCGTCCGATCGCCGCGCAGTAGCGGGCGAACATGGCGTCGATCATGCCCTCGGGGAAGGCCGACGCGCGCACATCCCAGTTCAGCAGCAGTCCGCCGCGAACTTCGGTGACCTGCGCGTCGAGCAGCACCTGCGGTCCCTGCGAGATGATCCACACGGGTTCGCCGAAGGTCTCGGTGACCTTGCCGGCGAACAGTTCGCCGAGGTTCAGCGCGCTGGTGTAGACGACCGGGGCGAGCACGGGCTCCCCGCGATGCCTGCCCAGGTCGCGCAGCACCTCGAGCCCGGAATAGGCCGTATGCGCGCCGCTTTCGTGCATGCTGCGTTGCAGCGCGCGGGCACGGTCGGTGACCGACATGCTCTCGGTGACGTCGACCTCGAGCATGATCGATGATGTGAAGTCGCCGATCACCCGATCGATGTCCGGGTGCACGGGATCGCGGTGGAACAGCGGCACGTTCAGCAAGAAGCGGCTCTGCGCCGACCAACCGCCGATGGTCTCGGCGAACACCGCAGCGAGCGCCATCGCGGGAGTGATGCCGCGTTCGTGCGCGGCGGCGAGCAACCGCTGCTTGGCTTCCGGCACCAGCCAGTGGTCGTAGCGCACGGTGCGATTCGGGTCGGCGCGCTCGCTGACCGCCACGGTGGGCAGTTCCGGTGCGCCGGGCAATTCGGGCAGCCGCTGCTGCCACCACTGCCGGTCGCGCTCGCGGGCGGCGACGTCCTCGCGGTGCTCGGTGCGGTGCCGACGGTAGGTGTAAGCGGGGACCGGCAAGGTCGTCCCGTGGTAGAGCTCGGCCAGGTCGGAGATCAGGATCCGGTAGCTCATGGCGTCGCCCGCGAGCATGTCGACATCCAGATGCAGCCTGCTGCGGTCTCCGTCGCGCAGGGTGAGTGTGACGTCGATGGCCTGGCCGTCTTCGATGGCGAGGCGCTGGTGAGTCTTGCGATCGCGCAGTTCGGTGAGCGCGGCCTCGGCCTCCTCGGGCGACCGGTCGCGCAGGTCGACGACACTGAACACCGGCTTGCCCGGGGCCGTCATGGTCTGCTGCGTGCCGTCCGGCAGGAACCTGGTGCGCAGCATGGGGTGCATGGCGACCAAGTCGGCCACCGCGCGCTCTAGACGCGCGGGATCGATGCGGCCGCCGTCGAATTCGACGTACAGGTGCGCCGCGACTCCGCCGAGTTCTTGCTCGTCGGAGCGGCCGATCCAGTACGCGTGCTGCATAGTGGCCAAGGGGAAGGGCGCGGCCGGATCGTCGTCCGCCGCCTCGGCGGGGGTCTCAGCCGACGCCGGCCCGGACACCTGGTCGCCCGCCGCGTCTTTCGCGCCGAGCAGGCCGTGCCAGGCAGCCACCGTGGGATCGGCGGCCAGCTGGGCGAAATTGATGTCGGCGCCGCGTTTACGCCAGCCGCCCGCGAGCTTCATGGTGCGGATCGAGTCCAGCCCCAGCTGGATGAGGTCGTCGTGATCGGCGATCTCCGTGGCGGCGAGCCCCAGTTGACCGGCCACCGCCGCCCGGATCTCCTCCAGGCCGATGTCCACCATTCCCTTTGCCCGACGCTGTGTCGACTCCATCGCGCTGCCACTCCTTGCCTGCCACCGGAACCGGTGGACCGAGACTGCCGGGGCATAGCTTAGCCGACCCTAAATAGGTTTGCCTAACCTACATCGGCGCGAGCTTTCGGCCATTCGAGCGCCAAGTCGAGCAATTGCCGCAGGCCATTGGCACGATCGTGGCCGCCGGTCGGCATGGCGGCGAGCGGGGCGGTCTGCGCCACGGGACGCAGTCCGGCGGCTCTGCCTCGGACGGCATAGGCGACCTGACGCGCATAGTCGCGGACGCTTTGCCCGGCGGCCGCAGATCCCAACGCCTGCGCCGGGGGCGGCATGTAAGGCCGCAGATGCAACAGGGCGTCTTGAATTTCCACCGTCATCCGATACAGCTGAGACGCCGCACCGCTGTCTCCGTCGCCGGTTCGGGTCAAGACGACTTCCGGGACCGCGGCGGTCAGGTCACGCCACAGCGGACGCAGACGACGGCAGCGCCGACCGGCTCGGTCCAGCCCAGCTCGGGCCAGCAAAGCGGTCACAAGCGGCATCGCCGTCAGTGTGGCGATGACGAGCATGCAGACGAACGACGAGACCGCCATTGCGTTGCCCGGATGACTCGGCGGGACACCGCAGAGCGCGCGGACGATAGTCAGCAGTGCCGCCACCGCCCAGTACACCGCGAGGGCCAAAAGGACCGAATACGTCAGCTTCTCTTTCACCATACGAGCAGCGGTACGCAGTTCACGGAAACTGGCCCGCGCGACGAGGTATCCGCTGACCGCCATAGGAATCTCGGAGAGCGTCCACACGATCTCGTCGAGACCGACATGCAACACATCCCGTGCGGCGGGTGCGAACATCAGCAGCACCGCCGAAGTCACGGCGGCGACGACGCTGTAGACCTTCTGCCTGCGCAGCATCACCTCCGGCTCCGCGCCCGCGGCCAGTTGCGCCAGCACCAGGACCATGGCGGTGGTCATCAGTCCGCAGCACAGGAACAGCCGCTGACCGAGCCCGGCAAACCCCGCCGCCGCGGCGAAGACGTACAGCGCCAGGCCACCGAGATTCCACGTCCACGCATGGTTGATCATGCGATCGGTGAAGGTGTCCGCGACCAGAAGCCACCGTCCCGCCGCGATCGCCGCGACCACCAGAATCACCGGGAACATGATCCAAACAGGCACCGAATCCATCGGCATCAGACCCTAATCGCCGCCGCCCGCCGCGCCAATCGCGGTGAGCCGGTGCGGGTGCGCGACCGGCTCACCACGCGTCACCGCTGCGCGGACCAGGATTCGCGCAGCATGGCCAGCGCGTCACCGGACAGACCCGACGCCGACATCGGCTCGTACCGATGCTCCTGCGCCGGCCGCTCCGACACGCTCGCGCCCTGAGCCGTGGCCGCGTCCACCGCCGCCGCCAACTCGTAGAGCGTGAAGTGCTCGAAGATCAGCTGTGGGGTCAGCGCAAGGCCCGCCTCGCCGGCGCGCGCCGCCCATTGGATGGCGATGACGCTGTCGCCGCCGAGAGCGAAGAATCCGTCCGTGCGGCTCACGTCGGTGATCTCGAGCAATTCCTCGAGCAGCGCGGCGAGGGCGCGCTCGGTGTCGGTCCGAGGCGGGCCCGCCTCGGCTTCGCCGGTCGCGACCTCGGACGCCGAATGGCGTACCACGGTGCGCGCGGTGTCCCACCCCTCCGGCACGACATTCGAGTCAGCAAGCGCCACATCGGGTTTCGTGGCGAACACGGTCAGGATTCGCACCAGCGTGTCGGCGAAGATCTCGCCGGTGGCCGGCTCGTAGAGCTCGGAGTTGACCACGACCCGGGTCAGCAGCTCGCCGCCGGGCTGCACCAGGAAGTCCAGATGGAAGTCCATGAACGCGGCGTCGTACTGCGGCGTGAGCGGAGTCAGGGTGGTCTCGCCGCGCGCGGTGAACTCGATGGTCGGCGCGGTGTGCCCGAACTGCATGATCACCTGGAACAGGGGATTGCGGCCCAGTACCCGGGGCGGGTTGAGCGTTTCGACAATCCGCTCGAAGGGCACGTCCTGGTGACCGAGGGCGCTGAGCGCGGACTCGCGCACCCGCTCCAGCACGGTCCGCGGTGTCGGGTCGCCCGACAGATCGCTGCGCAGCACCATCATGTCGGCGAACAGCCCGATCAGCCGGTCCACCGACCGCCCGGGCCGGTTGGCGACCGTGGCCCCGATCGGCACGTCGTCACCGCCGCCGAGCGCGTGCACCAGCATCGCGGCCGCCGCCTGGCACAGCATGAATTCCGTCGCGCCCGTCGTCTCGGCGAGCGATCGCAATGCCTGCCATGTCTCGGCCGGGAGCACCCGCGTCGCGCTCACCCCGGCGTAACCGAGTCGCGTGGGACGTGGGCGATCGTGCCCGACCGCGATCTCCACCGGCAGCCCCGCCAGTGCGCCGCGCCAGTAGTCGAGCCGGCTCCTGCCGTGATCGCTGAGGTCGTCGCGGCCCGGCGCGTGGTCGAAGGTGTTTCGTTGCCACACCGCGAAGTCGGCGAATTGCAGCGTCAGCTCCGGCCAGGACGGAACCGTGCCGCTCACCCGCGCCCGGTAGGCGGCGGTGAGGTCCTCGATGAACACCCGGCACGATTCCCGGTCGGTGACCATGTGATGGGCCAGCACCGACAGCACATGGGTGCGCTCGTCCAGGACGAACAGCCGCAAGCGGACCAGCGACTCCCCAGCCAAGTCGAAGACATGGTTCGCCTCGGCTTCCAGCGCCTCCGCCAGACGGACCGAGACCGCGTCCGCCGCGCCCTCGAGCACGGTGCGGGGCAGCTCGACCGGGCCGACCGGAGCCACCCGCTGATACGGCGTCCCGTCGTGCTCCGGGAAGCTGGTGCGCAACGACTCGTGGCGGGCGACGACGTCGGCGACCGCGTCGGCGAGCGCCGCGACGTCGAGTTCGCCGTCGAAGCGGATGGCGAACCGGAAGTTCTCCCATCCGAACGGGCCTTCCAGCTTGCGGCGCAGCCACAATGCCCGCTGGGAGTACGACAACGGGACCCGCTCGGGACGCGCCTGTTTCGACGGCGTCGTGACGTCCCCGCCGACGAGTCGTCCAGTGGGAGCGACTTCGTCGAGATTCTCCCCGAATTGATCGTGATACCGGGCGACCAGATGCGCCGCGAGACCCGCGACCGTCGGGGTGTCGAACGGCGCGCGGACGTCGACGTCGACACCGAAGGCATCGCGGATCAGGGCGACCAGCCGGGCCGCGAGCAGGGAATGGCCGCCGAGCTCGAAGAACGAGTCGTCGGCGCCTACCCGGTCGGTGTCGAACAGCTCGCCGTACAGCGCGGCGACCCGGATCTCGGTGGGCGACTCGGGTTCCCGGTAGGTGCGGGTCTTCGCCAGCATCGGCTCCGGTAGCGCGCGGCGATCGAGCTTGCCGTGCGCGCTCAGCGGCACCTCGTCGATCACGGCGAAGGCCGCCGGGACCATGTGCTCGGGCAGTGTCGCCGCGACCGTCGCGCGCACCTGCTGCACATCGATCTCGTGTCCCGGCGCGGGTACCAGGTACGCGGCCAGAATCGGGCCGAGCCGCTCGTGCTCGGTGACGATCGCGACGCACTGCGCGACACCGGGATGGTCGGCCACCGCCGCCTCCACCTCGCCGAGCTCGATGCGGAAACCGCGCACCTTCACCTGTTCGTCGGCGCGGCCGACGAATTCGATCTCGCCCTCGGCGGTGCGCCGGGCCAGGTCACCGGTCCGGTACAACCTGCCCCCGGGCAGGAAGGGGTCGGCGACGAACCGCTCGGCGGTCAGGGCGGGCCGGTCCAGGTAGCCGCGGGCGAGCTGGCGTCCACCGAGGTAGATCTCGCCGATCACGCCCGGCGGCACCAGCCGCATCGACTCGTCGAGCAGATACACGTAGACGTTGCGGTTCGGGTACCCGATCGGCACGATCCTGGTTCCCTGCGGCCCCTCGACCGGCATGGAGGTGGAGCAGACCACCGCTTCGGTCGGGCCGTAGTGGTTACGCAGGTCGGCGTCGAATTGCGCCGCGAAGCGGTCGGCGATCTCGCCGGGCAACGCCTCGCCGCCGACCGGCACGTGCCGCAACGCCCGCCAGTCGTTGGCCTCCGGGAGCATGAGGAACGTCGCCAGCAGCGAGGGCACCATGTGCAACACGGTGATCCCGTGCTCGGCGATCAGCTCGGCGACATACGGAATGTCGCGGTAGGCGTTCGGTTTCGGAACGACGATGCTCGCACCCGCGATCAATGGGAGGAAGATGTCGGCCAGCGACGCGTCGAAGCTCACCGAGGTCGCCTGCAGGACCCGCTCCGGGATGCTCGCGTCCCAGTCAGCCGCGAAGTTCACCAGGTGATCGGCGATCGCTTCGTGCGGGACGGGCACGCCCTTGGGCTGGCCGGTGGAGCCCGAGGTGTAGATGACGTAAGCGATGTTCGACGGCCGTAGCGGCGACTCGCGGTCGGCGTCGGTCGGATCGGTGTGCGGCAACCCGGCGGCCTCGGTGATCGCCGCGGCGATCGCCTCGGCGTCGAACGACAGCGCAGGCCGCGCGTCGGACAGCAGGTACTCGATGCGGTCCGGTGGATAGGCCGGATCGATCGGAAGGTATGCCCCGCCCGACTTGAGCACCGCGAGGGCCGCGACGATGAACTCCACGGAGTTCGCCATGCGCAGCGCGACGAGCCTCTCGGCGCCGACACCGCGTCGAATCAGCCAGTGCGCCAGACGATTGGCCCGCCGGTTCAACTCGGCGTAGGTGTACTCGGCTTTCTCGGACACCACCGCGACCCGATCCGGGGTCGCCGCGGCCTGCCACTGCACCAGTTCCACCAAGGTGGTCGCGGGAGCGTCGACGAGCGGACCGTGCGACGCGGCGAGGATCTCGGCGCGGTCGGCGGCGCCGAGCATATCGATCGCGCGGACCGGCTGCCGGGGATCGCCCACCGCACCGGCGAGCAAAGCCAGGTAGTGGCGCAGCAATTGGGCCACCACCGAGCGGTCCAGCTCGTCGACCAGATAGGTGGCTTCCACCCGCGCGCCCGCGTCGTCGAGCACGACCATCAGCCCCAAGGGCTCCTGGGCGACCGCGCTGCCCCAGGGCAGCTCGGTGGAGCGGACGTCGGCGAGATCGAAGCCGTTGGCCCCGCCGCGCACACTGAAGCTCAACTGCACGAGCTGGGCCAGCCCGTCGCTGCCGGCGATCCGGTCGGCGCTCACCTCGCGAACGACCCGTTCGACGCCGACACCCTGGTGCGCGAACGCGTCGCGGGCGGCGTCGCGCGTCGCGTCGACCAGCGCGCCGAAGGTCTGCGCCGGATCGATACGGGCGCGCAAGAGCAGCGTGTTGCCGAAATAGCCGATCAGCGCCTCGGCGTCGCGGCCGCGGCGGTCGGTCACCGGCACCGCGACGAGAAAGTCCGTCGCCGCGGTGTACCGCTGCACCAGCGCCTGGAACGCCGCCAGCAGCACCATGAACGGCGTCGCGGAGCGATCACGCGCCACCTCGGTGACCCGATCGAGCATTTCCGGCGGCAACGGCAGCACGCACTTGTCGGCGTTGCGCGTGGCCCCGTTCCCGCCGAGCGCTCCGGGCAGCTCGAGCCGGTCCGGCAGCGGCGTCAACCGCTCGCGCCAGTACGCCAGGTCGGCGTCGTCGTCGGCGGGTCGCTCGGCCGACGACACGTCGACGTACTGCGATCGGATCTCCGCGAGCGAGTCACCGCGGTAGGCGGCATTGAGCTCGGCGAAGAAAACCGACCAGGAATCGTCGTCCCAGCCGATGTGGTGGATCGTCAGCACCAGAACGTGTTCGGCCGGACCGGTGCGCGCGAGCGTCACCCGCAACGGCGACTCAGAGGTCAGGTCGAACGGACGGGTGAACTCCCGCCTCGCCAATACTTCGAGCCGCCTGCCGCGGCCTTCCTCGGTGAGATCGGTGAGGTCGTGCTGCTGCCAGCCCGGTCCCAGGTCGGTGTGCGCGACCTGGTAGGGGTTCCCGTCGGCGCCGACGTGGTAAGTGGTGCGCAGGATCTCGTGCCGCGCGACGACGGTGTCGAAGGCGGCGCGCAGGCGCGTGGCGTCCAGCGGGCCGTCGAGACGATAACCGACGCAGACGTTGAGCGTGGTGTCCTCCGGCGCCACCGTCTGCAGGAACCACATCCGCTGTTGCGCGGAGGACAGTGCGGCCGGTTCCCCGGGGCGCCTGCTCGGCTCCGCTTTCGCCGCCGGCGCGAGTTGCTGATCGCGCAGTCGCTGCTGGAGCAGCCGCTTGCGCCGCTCGAGGATCTCGTCTGACATGGTGGGTCCTCCAGGCTGGAAGTTCGAAGAAGGCTGAGGGCTCTGGAATCGCGGTCAGTCGGCGCCGACGGTCACCGCGGAGACCGCGCGCTCGAGTGCCGCGACGGCGTCGTGCCACAGTGCGGCGAGCCGGTCGACGTCCGCGGCGGTGAACACCGCTTCGCTCCAGCGGAGCATGGTGACCAGCTGCGGCCCCTCCTCCATGGTGCGCACTGCCGACACCACGTCGAGCGCATAGCGCAGCGGGAAGTCGGGCTCCGCCACGAGCGGCAGGCATTCGTGCAACGCCAGATCCGGGATCGGAGCCCAGGGCCGGCCCGCACCGGCCAGGTCGAACCGGCCCAGATAGTCGAACAGCACCTGCGGCTGCGGCGCGTCCGCCAGTTCGGGAGCTTCACCGAGATAACGGAGCACGCCGTAATCGATGCCGCCGTTCGGCAGGTCCGCCAGGTGTGCCGTGACGTGCTCGAGCAGCGCGGCGGCACGAGCCGGATCCGCCAGCGCCGTAGCCACATCCACGCTTGCCGCGCCCACCCCGAGCCTGGCCGGCACGATGCTGGTGAACCAGCCCACCGTGTGCGCGCTGTCCACATCGGCGCCGAGCACCGCGTCCTCCCGGCCGTGGCCCTCCATCGCGACGTACGCGCCCGCCGCCGCGTCCTGCCCGCGTTCCAGGCGCCAGCTCGCCAGCGTCATCGTCAGCGCGGCGAGCAAGAACTCGCGTACTCCCGCGCCGCCGCCACCGAGGTTGTCCAGAATCGCCGCGCTGGTCGCCGCCGGAGTGGGCACGGGGTGGACGCGGTAGGAAGCCCAGGTGTCCACTCCCGGGTCGGGGCGCCGGTTCCCGAGCACCGGGTCCGGCGGGGCGACTTGGCGGATCCAGTACTCGCGTTGCGCCGCAACCGCTTCCGTGCCAACGCGGGCGTTCAGCAGCCGGGCCCATCGCCGGTAGCCGGTGTGCTCGACCGCCGGGGTCGGCTTGCGCCCCGACGCGACCTCTGCCCAGCAGGCGGCGAGGTCGGCACAGATGATGTACCAGGAGACCGGGTCGACGGCCAGGTGATGGATGGTCAGCAGCAGCACGTCCGGAGCGCCGGACCGGCCGAACCGGACGGCGCGCACCAGATCGCCGGTGAACGGATCGATCTCGTCGGCGACCGCACGGCCGTGAGCCGCCAGTGTCGCCTCGAAGTGTTCGCCTTCCTCCACCCGGGACAGGATGTCCTGCGCGCGCACGCTGCCCGGTGCGCGCGTCTGGAGTTCGTATCCCGACGGTGCGGTGACGAATCGGGCACGCAGCATGTCGTGTCCGTCGAGCAGCGCCTGCAGCACGGCGGTCAGCCCGTCCTGATCGATGCCGTCGGGCAACTCGAGCAGATTGCTGAGGGCCAGCCTGCGGTAGCCGCCGTACTCGTGCATCCACGACACGATCGGGGTCGGATCGACCGGACCGTAGCCCTCCGAGGCCGTGGTGCGTTCCTGGTCGGTTCCCGCGTCGATCCGCGCGGCGAGCTCGCGAATCGTCGATACGCTCAGCACCGTCTTCGGGCTGATCGAAAGACCGTCCCGCCGTAGCCGGTTCACCAGCGAGATGGCCACGATGCTGTCCAAGCCGATGCCGATCAGGTCGCCGTCGATGCCGGGAACGGGACCGCCGGACAACTCGGCCACCGCGGCGCACAGGCGGTGTTCGGTACCGGTGCGCGCGGGCGCGGCCCCGGTCCCCGTACCGGCGGTACGGTCTTCCGCCAGCGCGGCGAGCCGCTGAGCGTCGAGTTTTCCGTTGCTGGTCACCGGCAGCCGCTCGACGACCAGGATCCGGTTCGGCACCATATACCCGGGCAGCCGCTCGGCCAGCGCCGCGCGCAACCGCACCGCGTCGAGACCGTCACCCACCGCGAACGCGGCCAGGCTGGGCCCGCCGGCGCGCCGTACCACGATCACCGCGGCGGCCCGCACGCCCGGCAGGGCCAGCAGCGCCGTCTCGATATCACCGATCTCGATCCGGTAGCCGCGAATCTTCACCTGGTCGTCCGCGCGGCCGACATAGGCGAGATCGCCCGAGGGCAAGCGGCGCACGAAGTCCCCGGTGCGATACATCCGTTCGCCCGTGCGGTGCGGATCGGCGACGAATCGCACTGCGGTGCTCTTCGGCATGCCGATGTAGCCGCGGGCGACCTGCGCGCCGGAGAGATACAACTCGCCCACCACGCCGACCGGCGCCTGCCGCAGGCGCGAATCCAGGACATAACCGGTCATTCCGGTGACCGGCGCCCCGATGGACGGCTCGGCCTCGCCGTCGGCCACCGCGGCGACTACCGCCTCCACCGTGGTCTCGGTGGGGCCGTAGCAGTTGTGCACGGCGGTGCCGGGCAGCGCGCACAGCTGCTTCCACAGCGGCGCCCCGATGGCCTCGCCGCCGAGCGCGAGCACGGACAGCGGCGTCGTGCCCGCGTCGACCAGTCCGGCCGCGGCGAGCTGGGCGAACATCGACGGTGTCGTGTCGATCATGTCCAGGCCGTGCCGCACGATGCCGTCGACGAGGCGGTGGGCGTCGCGCATTTCCTCGGCGTCGAACAGGTGGACGGCGTGTCCGTCGAGCAATCCGATCAGCGGCTGCCAGGACGCGTCGAAGCTGAGCGACCAGGCGTGCGCGATCCGCAGCGGCCGCCCGAGCCGCGTCACGGCGGGCCGGTACACCCGGTCGCGGTGGTCGGCGAAGTACGCGGCCAGCGCGGCGTGGGTGCCCACGACGCCTTTGGGTTCCCCGGTGGAACCGGAGGTGAAGATCAGGTAGGCGGACTGGTCCGCTCGGCCGGGCGCGGGCGCGAACATCACTGCGCTATCGGGGGTCTCGTCCATCCGCAGTATCCGCGAGCCGTCCACGATCGCACCGAGCACCGGCGGGGTGGAACCCTCGACCAGGGTCAGGCGCGGACGGGACCGGCGCAGGATCGATTCGACGCGGGCGGCGGGCAGCGCGGTATCGACCGGCACATAGGCCGCGCCGGTGGCCAAGACGGCGAGGATCGCGACGATCGACCGCGCCGAACGCGGCAACGCCACCGCGACGACCTCTTCCGGTCCGGCGCCATGTGCTGCGAGCGCTCCCGCGAATCCAACTGCGGCATCGGCCAATTCGCGGTAGGTGTAGCGGTCGTGCTCGGTGCTGAGCGCGAGCGCGTCCGGCGTGGCGGCCGCTTGGCGCGCGAACAACTCCCACACGGTGACGCCACGCACGTCCGCCGCGATCTCGGCCGGTGGCCGCGCGCTCTCGCCCGGCAGCAACACGTCCAGTGCGTCGGGCCCGCGCTCGCCGATCACGGGCAGCTGCCGCAGCACCGAGATCAACCGCGCCCCGATGTCGGGACCGGACAGGGTGCGCAGCGCCGCCTCAACCGCCTCGATCGTCACCACCAGCTGCCCCTCGTACACGAACGAGGTCACCGCCAGCGGATAGTGCGTCAGGCTCTCCGACGTGATCGGCTCGACCCGGACCCCGTCGGCCAGGTCGATGGGGCGCAGGATGTCGGACATGGGCGCGTTCTCGAACACGAACAGCGTGTCGAACAAAGTGCCGGAACCCACCGATCGCTGGATCGCCGACAGGCTCACGTAGGCGAGATCACGCATCGGTGCCGACTTGCGTTGCAGCCGCGCGCAATCGCGCACCACGTTCTCGGCGCCGACGGCCACACGGACGGGGACGGTGTTGATGAACAACCCGATCATGGTCTCAACACCGGACAACTCGTCCGGCCGGCCCGAGACGGTGGTGCCGAAGACCACGTCGCGGCGGTCGGTCAGCCTGCCGAGCAGGACGGCCCATGCGTACTGCACGACGGTGTTCATAGTCAGGCCGTTCGACCGCGCCCATGCCGTCAACCTGCTGGTGTCGGCCGCGTCCAGGGTGACGGTGTCGATGCTGGGCACAATGGTGTTCACCGCCGCGTCGCCCCGGTCGGCGAGGATGAGCGGATCGAGATCATCGAGATAGTCGCGCCAGGCACGCAACGCGGCGTCGTTGTCGCGGGCGGACAGCCAGCCGATGTAATCCCGGTAGGGCCGGGGCAGGGGCAGCGCGTCGGCCGCGGCGCCCGCCTGGTACAGGGCGAACAGCTCCCGGAAGAACACGCCGAGCGACCACCCGTCGAGCAGGATGTGGTGCGCGGTGAGCACCAGTCGCCGGGTGTCGTCGGGCAATCGCAGCAGCAGCACGCGCAACAGCGGGCCGCGGGTCAGGTCGAACGGCGCCCGCGTCTCCGCGGCGATGACGGCGTCGAGCTCGGCCGGGTCGATCGCGCGTTCGGCCCACGGCAGCTCCGCGCTGGTGGGCACGATCTGCACCGGCCGTGGAAGGTCGCGATCCCAGAACGAGGCGCGCAGGTTGGGGTGCCGCCGCAGGATCACCTCGACGCTGCGGCGCAGCAGCGTCACATCGACCGGGCCGGTGATCTGGTAGACGAACTGCAGGGCGTACAGATCACCTTCGCCGGCCAGCCTGGCCAGCGAGAACAAACCCTCCTGCAACGGGCTCAACGCGAGCACGTCCTCGATCTCGGGCATGGGCGCCTGCGTGTTCTCCGACATTGAGCGGCCTCCTGAGCCAGTGTTCTCGGGCACCATCAGCCTCGGTTCTCGGACATGAGCGCGACGACGTCGTCGAGGGACGCGCCGCCCATGATGGCCGCGACCGGCAGTTCGCGGTTCAACGTCGTCTTGATCCGCGCGCGCAGGTCGACCGCTTGCAGCGAGTCGACGCCGAGCGCGACCAGCGGGACCGAGCCGTCGATGTGATCGGGGCCGTCGACGAGCATCACCTGCCCGAGCTCGCGCCGGAGGATCTCCGCGAACGTCTCCGTCACGTCGGCTTCCGGCGGGGCGGCGGGCGTCTGTGGCGGAGGCGTCGGCGTGACCGTCGGCGCCGAGGGCTCATGCGCTGCCAGCGTGGGCGCGAAGATCGGTGTCAGACCGACGATCTCGACCGTCTCACGCAGCCGCTCCCAGTCCGCGGACAGCACCATGCTGTTGTCTGCGCGGTCGGCGAACCCCGCCTCGATGGCGGGCGCGGCGGGCATGGACTGGAGACCGGCGCCGAGAATCCTGGCTTCTACAGCGGCGTGCTCCGCGCCGGGCAGACCCCACAGTCCCCATTGCACCGACACGCAATCCCTGCCCTGCGCGCGTAGCCGCACGGCGAGACTGTCGAGCATGCGATTCGTGGCCGCGTACAGCGCTTGGTCGCGTCCACCGAGCGTGGCCACGAACGAGGAGCACAACAGCACGGTGCAGGCGGCGGTCTGCGGCACCGCGCGCAACACTTCTCCGAGCCCGAGGACCTTCGCGGCGACTGCCTCCGCGACCGCCGCCGGTTCGAGCCGCGCCCACGCGTACTGGACGGCGGCGTGCACGACCACGCTCACGGGGCGCTCGGCGAAACGCCGCGCCAGCTCGGCGACCGCGGCGGCGTCGGTGATATCGCAGGCCACGACGTCGATTTCGGTAGGACCGAGCTTGCGCAGCTCGCGCAACCGCTCGGCCACGGCGCTCGTGTCCCCGCGACGGTTCACCAGCGTGATTCGGCCCGCTCGGCCCCGGACGAGCTGCTCGCAGAATTCGAGACCGACGTATCCGGTTCCGCCGAGGATCAAGACCTCGCCGAGATCGGGCGGCGTCGACGCGTCGGACGGCTCGGCTGGGACGATGCGCTTGGCGTGCAACTTCCCGTCCCGCAGTGCGAGTTCGGGCTCGTCGAGCACATGGATGGCTTCGAGGATCTTGTCGGCCAGCGCGGCCGGATCCTGTGTCGCGGCATCCGGCGGCAAGTCCAGGTGCCGGAAGGCGATGCCGAGATGATCCGGAGCAAGACTGCGGTACGCGGCGCTCACCGCCGAGTGACCGAGCGACGGGACATCGTCCGGTCCGACGGCTTCCGCGCCGGTGGTCACCAGCCAGCAGGCGCCGACGCCCGGACCGAGCGCGGCCAGTCCTCCGGCGGCCGCGGCGAAGTCGGCGAGTTCCGCTACCGCGCCTGCTTCGTCCGTGGCCGCGATCGGCGGGAGCAGCAGCACCACTGTGTCGGCCTCGGCGTCGGAGAAGGCTGCGCCGTGGCGCGGGGCCCGCGCGCGAAGCGCCGCCGCCAGTTCGTCGGCGCGGCCGTCGTGTTCGGCGAGCCGCACGGTCCGCGGCGTGCTCAGCCCGAGCCGGGACAGCTTCCTCCATTCTTCGCGCAGCCGTGCGGGAGGCGCGGTGATCGGGACCGGCGCTTCCACACCCGACTGATACGGCGCCCACAGCCTTTTCGGGTTCATCACGGTGGACGGGAAGTCACGCAGCGGCAGCACCGGCGTCGGATCGCCCGATCCGGTGCGCAGGGCCTGCCAGCCGTAGTGCAGATCGTGTACCGCTACCTCGGCCAGATTGCGGGTGAATTCGCCCAACCCGCTCGCGGTGCGCAGTGACGTCCCGACGATGCGGAAGTCGCGGGCGGCCGCCGCCCCGTCCGCGATCTGTGACAGGTTCTCCCGCAGCGCGGGCTGCAACGTCGGATGCTCGGCGATCTCGATGAAGGTGTCCACCTCGGCGGTGGCCGCCACGACCGCGCGATCGAAGCGAACCCGGTTGCGCAGATTCCAGTACCAGTAGTCGTGGTGGGTCAGCTCGGCGGTGATCGGGGCACCGAGCGTTCCCCCGTAGCAGGGGATCTCGCCGATCGTGAACGTTTTGCTGCCCAGTTCTGTCAGCGCCGATTGGAATTCACCGCGCAACCGCGTCATGGCGGAGGTATGCGAGGGGAAGGACATCTGAATCTGCTTGGCGAACAGTCCTTGCGCGGTCGCGGTCGCCACTAGTTCCGCGATCGCCGCTTCGTCGCCGGAGACACCGGTCAGGTTCGGTGAGTTGACGAGGGAGACCTCCGCCCACCCCGAATTCCGCGCCAGCAGCGCTTCACACTCGTCGCGGCCCGCGCCGAGCACAGCCACCGCGTAGCCGTCCGACAGGTCCCGCTCCAAGAGCTGGGCCCGGTGGGTGACGATCAGCACGGCATCGCGCAACGTCAGCGCTCCGGCGACGACGCAGGCGGCGAGTTCTCCCTGACTGTGCCCGATGGTCGCGGCGGGAAGCACGCCCGCCGCCCGCCACATGGCGGCCAAGCCGATCAGGTGGAACATGCGGGCAGGCTGTAGCTCCCAGAGTGTTTCGCCGTACTCCTCACCGCTTCCGAGCAGATAGTGCACCGGCCGCGCATGGCCGTAGTGCTCCTCGTGCACCGCCGCGCACTCGTCCACGACGGCGCGGTACGCCGGCGAGGAGTCGTAGTACGGCTTGCCCATGCCGGGGCGCTGGCTGCCCTGGCCGGGGAAGACGAATCCGGCGCGGCGCGCCGTGACAGCGCCGCCGGAGGTCACAACCGCGGGATGCGCGGTACTCTCCGCGACCGACCGCAGCGCGTCGAGCAGTTCGTCGCGCGTGCCGACCATGGCCAGCGCGCGATACCGGCGGGCGATCCTGGTGCGGAACAGGTGCTGTGCCAACCGATCCGGATCCACCCGGGGATGGGCCGCGCAGTAGGCCGATATCGCGGCGGCCTCCGCGCGCAATCCCTCCGCGCTGTCCGAGGAGAGCAGGACGGGAATGGTGCCGTCCGGCAGCCGGTATTCAGGCATCGCCGTTCTCCTCCAGGACGGGCATTCCCACGATCGCGTGCGCGTTGGTCCCCGCCACCCCGAATGCCGATACCGCGCCGTAGCGGACACCGTCGATCGGCTCCCACGGCGCGTACTTCGTGGCCAGCCGCAGGCTGGTGGCCTCCCAGTCGACGGCGTCGGTCGGGTTCTCGGCCCAGAGACTCGGCACGACGTGACCGTTCGCGCCGCACAGCAGCATCTTGATCAGGCCGAGCATGCCCGCCGCCGCCTGGGTGTGACCGATGTTCGACTTGACCGAGCCCAGCAGCGCGCCGTGCGCTCGCTCGGGTGCGCCGTACATCCGGATCAGCGCGGCGAGTTCGATCGGGTCACCCACCGAAGTACCGGTGCCGTGCCCCTCGACGAGTCCGATCTGTTCCGGGGACACGCGGGCCGCGGTGAACGCGGCCCGGATCAGCCGTTCCTGCGCGTCGGCGCTGGGCACCGCCAGCGGAGCGCCTTTGCCGTTGTGGTTGACCCGAGAACCGAGCAGCCGCGCGTAGATCCGATGACCGAGCCGCCGTGCCCGCGACTCCGGTTCCAGCACCACCACTCCCGAGCCCTCACCCCACAGCGTTCCGGTGGTGCCCGCGGAGTACGCGCGGCAGTGGCCGTCGGTCGACAGCGCGTTGTTCTTCGCGAACTCGACGAACATGCCGGGCGAACCCATGACGCACACGCCACCCGCCAGCGCCCAGTCGCATTCGCCCGCGCGGATCGCCGCCGCCGCCTGATGCAGTGCGGTCAGTCCCGCCGCGCACGAGGTGTCGACGCTGATCGAAGGACCGATCAGTCCCAGGCTGTGCGAGATCCGTCCGGCCACCGCGCCGAGCGTCGTGCCGGTCATCCGGTAGCCGCTGTGCTCGCTGACGCTCGCCATGCGCGGGCCGTACTCCAGCGGTGTGACGCCCATCCAGCATCCCGCCTCGGCGCCGTCGACGTCGCCGGGATTCAGCCCGGCATCCTCGACCGCCCGCCACGCGACACGCATCCCCACGCGCTGCTGCGGATCCATCGCGACGGCTTCGCGCGGCGTGATCCCGAAAAATGCCGCGTCGAATTGCGTTGCTTCGGACAGAAATCCACCCGCGTCACGCACATCGCTCCACCCGGCGTTCCGGCCGAGAGTGCGCAATTGTTCGATCGGCCATTCCCGGTCCCGGGGCAGGGGGCCGATGAGTTCCCTGGATTCGGTGAGCGCCGACCAGAATTCCTGTGGACTGTTTATTCCGCCGGGGGCCTCGACCCCGATTCCGACGATGACGATATGGTCTTCGTCCCCCGAAGCCGATCCTGACATGGTGAACCTAACTGGAAAGAGCGGACTGTCCGGCGTCGGCGGCTGCGGCGGAAAGCAATTCCGCGACGCCGTCGATGTGGTCGTACAAATAGAAGTGCCCGCCGTCGAAGAGCGTGACCGAGCCGCCCCGGCTGCTGTGCGCCAGCCACGGCCGCAGATCGGCGACGGTGACGAAATCGTCGTCGGCTCCGCCGATGACCTCGATCCGCGCGCCGATCCGCGCGTCCGGACCACAGGTGTAGGCGTCGAACGCGCGATAGTCGGCCTTGAGGACGGGCAGCGTCATCCGCATGATGTCGCGATCGGCCAGCACGTCCGCGCCGGTGCCGTTCAGGGCGATGAGCCGGTCGAGCAGCGCCTCGTCCTCGGTGGGCAGCGGCTCGCTGTCGGCCACCAGCGCCGGCGCCACCGCGCTCGACGCGCCGAGCAGCGCCACCGGCACACCGGCCGCCTCCGCTTGCCGGACGAACTCGAAGGCCACCATCGCTCCGACGCTGTGCCCGAATACCGTAAGGGGAACGCCGCGGTGATACGGCGATTCGAGGAATTCCGCGAGGGCGCCCGCCGCGAGTTCGGCGAGATCGGCCGCCATCGGTTCGGCAGCCCGATCCTGACGTCCCGGATATTGCACGAGAACGACGTCGAAATCAGCACTGAGCCGCTTGGACATGGTGCGGTAGGTGGAAGCGCCACTGCCCGCGTGGGGAAACAACACCAGTGGCGGCAGGGTTTCCGCGGCGGGCTTGTGAAACTTCCGAAGCCACCCAGGTTTTCTCGACATCCAACAGCTCCTACACATGACGCGGTGTCAGCGAAAAGTTCCCACGGCCAGTCGAATTCGACCGCGGGCCGCTGCGGCCGAAAGCCGCCCTTCCGGAACGGCCGGGCCTCGCCGACCACGTGAGGTTACCATAGGCTAACCTTACATTCATCCAGCAGGGCCACTACCGAACGGAGCTCGACAACCGATGAACCCGACCGAAACGCCTTATGTCATCGCGCGCGAGCTGACCGACATCTCCGATGAGCTGCGGGCCGTGCCCGCTCCGCCGACGCCCGCCCTTCCCGCACCGTTCGACATCCGCACGGCCGACGCGGACGGCGCCGACGCGGAGCTGCTCACCGAATGGATGAGCCGGCCACACCTGGTGGAGACGTGGGAACAACCGTGGCCCCTCGAACTGCGCAGGCAGAATCTGCGCGCGCAGCTGCTCGGATCCTATTCCCGCCCATACATCGTCGGCTACGACTTCACCGCGGCCGGTCGGCCGGAGCTGGGCCGCCGCGACATCGCCTACTTGGAGCTCTACCGCCCGGCCAAGGACGAGATCGCCCGCATCTATCACGCCGACCCCTACGACGTGGCCTTCCACCTGGCCACCGCCGATCCGGAGGTGATCGGGCGGGGCATCATGTTCTCCTTCGTCAGCGGCCTGCTGGCCGGCGTCTTCGAAGCGGAACCGCGGTGCCGCCGCATCGTGATCGAGCCCGACCACCGCAATGTCGCGGTCCGGCGCATGACCGAACGGTTCGGCGTTCCCGATCTCGGCGACTTCGACATCCGGCCGGATCGCCGGATCACGCTCTACTATCTCCCGCGCACCCCGGCGGACATCCCGGTCGCGCGGTAGTGCGCCGCGGCGCGCGGCCGCGGCGCCGCGAGCGTGGGCGCTCACCCGAGCGCCCGCGCGCCGGCCACCTGCGGATAGGGACCGTATCGCCGCGTGACCGGTTGCAGGACGCGATCGGAAAGTTCGCCCAGGCAGCTGAGATTCGGGAATCCCGGCCCCTGCGCCACCCCGGCCAGATTGGGCAGATACAGCTTCGTGTCCATCGCCGACACCGCGAGGTCGTAGCCGATCGATACCTCGATCCGCTCCTGAGTCGGCCTGCCGCCGACCGCGAGCTCCAGCAGATCCGCCGCGTCCTGATCGAAGAGGTCCAAGAACCAGAGCGGCTGTCCGCCAGTGGCATCGATGACCAGATCGAAAGTATGCGTTTGATCCGGACGCCGCTCGTTGCGCAGCGTCAGGGCCACCCCGTCGCCCTGCTCGGCGACCCGGACGGCACGGCCTTGCAGGTGATGCACGCGGCTGTCGCCGAGCAGGCTCTCCTGCACCCGTACCGAGAAGACGCCGCGATCGGTGCGGCGGATGACGTCCCGCCGCTCCTGAACGGTCAGTCCCGCCCATTTGACCGGATCGCTGAACAGCGAGTTCTCGAAGTAGCTTTCGCCACGGGTGTAGATGGTGGCCATCGGTGAGATCACCGAGATCGACAGCATCCCGTGGCGCACCAGCTCGTCCAACGCGGAGCCCGCGGTCTCGCCGCCGCCGATCACCGCGACCCGGGAGGACACCGGCAGGCTGCGCCGCCCGGCCAGATCCCAGAATTGCGCGATGCTCAGCACGCGCGGATGGTCGGCGAGGGCTTTGGTGCTGGCGCCCGGGCCGGTGATCATCAGTCCGGCCGCGTCCAACCGGACCGCGCTGCCGTCGGGATCGGTCGCGGTGACCAGCCACCCGTCGGCGGTCGCGCCGATGGATCGCACTCTGCCCGAGATCAGTTCGAGATCGATCCGGTGCGCCACCCACTGCAGGTACTTGGCCCAGACGTGGTGGGCCGGATTCGGGCGGCCTCGATCGATCCACTCGGCATAGGTGCCCTGCTCGATGAGGAACGACGTCCAGCTGTAGGACATCATGGCTGCGTTGATCTCCTGGTTGCGTCCACGCGCCCAGGTCGAGTGGTACGGGAAGCCGATGTCCTTCTCCGGGCTCGTGCCCAGCCGGTGCCTGCCGTCGGTCCAGCCGCCGCTCGGCAGCCAGTTGCCGCCGACCGCGTGTGCCTCGACGACCACGACCCGAGGAGCGGGCAGGCCGAGCGTGCGCAACACATGCGCTTTCGCCGCCACCGCAAGGGCTTTCGGACCAGCTCCGATGACCAGAAGCGTTTCCACCGGTTCTCCACTCTCTCCGACGTCCCGCGGCTTCCCGCTGAGTGCGCGGGGTCTGCTCCGCGCCGACAACCAGAATCCGTCTGGATCATGTTTGCATAGGCTTACCTTATATTGCACACTCGTACCCGACCAGAGCGGTGACACTCACACCCGCGAACGATTGGATGAACAAATGACCACTCCGAACAAGGCACTCGCCCGGCTGGCCGCGACGGCGGTCGCGCTCACCGCCGCACTCGTCGGCGCGGCGGGTACCGTTGCGCCCGCGGTCGCGGCGCCCTTGGTCGCACCCCTGCACGCTCGAGCCCCCGGCGCCGGTGAGCTGACCGCCAAACTGCGCGTTGCCATCAACACCGGCGCCGCGCGCAGCACGCGAGCGGCGGAACTGGAATCCGGCGACGCCGGCGTCGCCACGATGGACAAGATCGCGGGCCTGCTCGCGATCTCCCCGCCGAGCCTGCGCTACAACGTGATCAACCCGTCGACCTCCGGCGACCGGATCGACGCGCAACTCCTGATCACCACCGAGGGCTACCCGGACTTCACCTACGACGTCTCGTGGAAGCAGATCGACGGCTATTGGAAGTTGACCCGCCAGGCGGAGTGCAGCCTCGCCTCGGCGCTCGCGCTGTCCTGCTGAACCAGAACCCTTCTCCTCCGCGGTTTTCCGCGGGAGCCGACGGTCGAGTGTCGCGCGACTGCACCTACAGCGCGCGACATTCAACTTTCGTTAGGCTAACCTTAGTGCCATGGGTAAAGGCTTGAACGGTCTGATGGTCAAGGCGTGGGGTGGCAACGACTACCGGCTCACCGTCACCTCGACCGAATACGTCACGGACAAATACGTGCGACTCGGCTTCACCGCGGGCGGGCTGCTCGCCGATCACCCGGTGCACCCCACCCAGTGGATCCGCGGCTGGTTCCCGGACGGCGACAGCGGCAAGTTGCAGCAGCGCGGCTACACGCTGGTCGACCCCGATCCGGACGGCGACCGCTTCTCGATCGAGTTCGCGCTGCACGACGGGCCTGCCGCCCGCTGGGCCCAGAACGCCTCCGTCGGTGACGAACTCGACGCGTCCGTGCTCGGCTCGAATTTCCAGCTGCCGGAGTCCACTCCCGGCGAATACCTCATCTTCGGCGACACCGCCTCACTGCCCGCGATCAACTCGCTGCTGGACGCCATTGGAGACACCCCGGCGCGGGTCTGGCTGGAGTGGCAGTACGAATCCGACACCACGATCCCGCTGCGCAACAAACCGCATCACCAAGTGACGTGGGTGCAGCGGATCGATGACGGCAGGTTGCTGCGGGAAGCGGCACAGGAACTCACCTGCCCGGCGAACGCGTTCGCCTGGGTCGCCTGCGACGGGCACACCACCCGCTCGATCGTGAAGAGCTTCAAGACGATGCACAATCTGCCCAAGACGGCGATCAAATCCCAGGCCTACTGGAAATGAGGTCCGCGACGCCGCACCGCCTTCGCGCGGTGCGGCGTTTTCGATCCGCGACGCCGGCACACCGCCCAGAGGTCGTCTCGTTCGCCGTCGGAGCGCCTGATCCCGCCCTGCTCCCGAGCGGCTTGCCGATCGACCCGTAACGAGGCGAGTAGCCGATTCACCAGCGGCAGCGGCGGACCCGCAGACCACCCGGCGAGCATCTCGGCGCAGCTGCTCGCGCACGATGCGAGCCGGTCGGCGGACGTGCCCGTCACGGCCACCGGGTGTCTCGGCGTCCACGGCGACTTCGTCCGCCGACCGGCTGTTCGCGCTAGCTCGCGACCGGTTCCAGATGCCAGCCCGCCGCGCGGGATCGCTCGTTCCAGAACGCGGCGTACCGGCCGTTCAAGGCGAGCAGTTCCGCGTGGGTACCGCGCTCGATGATCCGGCCGCCGTCCACGAACAGGATCTGGTCGGCGTGGGCGATGGTGGCCAGCCGGTGCGCGACCACGATCACCGTTTTGTCCTTGGTTATCTCGTGCATCCCGCGCACCACGAGCGCTTCGCTGTGCGGATCCAACGCACTGGTCACCTCGTCCAGCAGCACGATAGGCGCGTCCTTCAACAAGGCCCTGGCGATCGAGACCCGCTGGCGCTCACCGCCGGACAGCGCCGCGCCGCCCTCCCCGACCCGGGTGTCGAAGCCGTCGGGCAGACGGTCGACGATCTCGTCGACTCGCGCCGCCTCCGCCGCGCGACGCACCTCGTCGTCACCGGCCTCCGGCCGGCCGATCCGAATGTTGTCCGCCACCGACTGATCGAACAGGTAGACGTTCTGGAAGACCAGCGACAGCTGGCTCAGCAGAGTCGCCGACGGCTGGTCGCGCACATCGTGCCCGCCCACCGACACCCGTCCCGCATCCACGTCGTAGAACCGGGCGGCCAATCGCAGCACAGTCGTCTTGCCCGCGCCGCTCGGCCCGACGATGGCCGTGGTGGTGCCCGCGGGGACGCTGAACGTCACATTCGACAGCACCGGCTCACCGGGACGGTATCCGAAACTCACGTCGTCGAACACCACCGACGGCGCCCCCGGCGTAACGGCCGACTCCGCCTCCGGCAACACCGGTTCGTCCAGCAGTTCGGTGATCCGGCCCGCGGCCGTGCCCGCCGAGCGCAACGCGGTGCCCAATTGCGCGGCCTGGTTGAGCGGTTCGATGAACCGGGAGCTCACCGCGATCAGCGCGATCGCGGCGGCGGCGGAGACGGCGCCGTCGGTCACCCGCGCCACCGCGACGTACACCAGCACCAGGAACACGGCCTGCACGAAGAGCGCGAACAAGATCAGGCCGGGCACGCTGGCGAACACCATGCGCGACCCCGCCGAGCGCTGTCCGGCCAGCGCGGCGTCGAGCGCGCGGTTGCCCGACCCCACCGCGCCGAACGCGCGCAACACCGGCTGGGCCTGGGCGAATTCGATGACGCGCGAATCGGCCTCGGCCGCCGCCGCGTGCATCCGCTGATCCGCGCCTAGGTAGGCGCGGTTGGCCAGACCGTTCACCAGGTACAGCACCGGCGCGGCGAGCAGCATGGCCACCGCGATGCGCCAGTCGACCAGCAGCATGCCGACCGCGACCGCGAGCGGGACGATGACACCGGTGAGAATCTTGGCCAGCAAGTAGGCGACCAGACCTTGCAGCTCCCGCACGTTGTCGACCATCAGCCGCCCCAGCGGCCCGGCGTCATGGGTCTCGAACCAGCCGAGGGGCAGCGCGTTGAGGTGGTCGCCGAGCCGGGTCTGCAATCCGCGCTGCATGCCGATGCCGACGCGCAGGCCGATCGCCGCTTGCAGATAGCCGAACACCACCACGCCCGCGACGGCGGCGAGCATCCCGAGCGCCCAGAGCCAGGCGCGGCCGAGGTCGTCGTCGAACAGCGCCGTCAGGACCGGGACCAGCAGCAGATACGCCGCGGCCTGACTGAGGGCCTGCGCCACGATGGCGGCGAACAACCTCGGTGTCAGCCGGGCGAATTCGGCCGGAACCAGGTCCAGCACCTTGCGGATCATCGGGCACCCTCCACACTGTCGACGAGGGCGATCTCGCCCAGCGCCGCTTCGTTGATCTCCCACAGCCGCTGGTAGGCGCCGCCCGCGGTGACGAGACTCGCGTGGTCGCCCTGCTCGACCAGCCGTCCCCGCTCGAGCACCAGGATACGGTCCACCCCCGTGATGGTGTGCAACCGGTGCGCGATGACCAGCACCGTGCGGCCCGCGACCAGGACCGCCAGCGCGTCCTGCACCGCCGCTTCCGATTCCGGGTCGGCGAACGCGGTCGCTTCGTCCAGCACGAGGACGGGAGTGTCCGCGAGCAGGGCGCGTGCGATCGAGAGCCGTTGCGCCTCGCCACCGGACAAGGTGGCGTCGACGCCGAGCTCGGAGTCGTAACCACGCGGCAGCGCCACGATGCGGTCGTGGATCTGCGCGGCGCGGGCGGCCTGCTCCACGGCGGCGTCGTCGGCGTCGGGCCGGGCCAAGCGCAGGTTCTCCCGGATGCTGCCCCGGATCAGACGCACGTCCTGGAAGACGAATCCCACCGTCCGGTAGAGCTCCTCGCTCGGAATGTCGCGGATGTCGCGGCCGCCGATCGTGATCCGGCCCGACCCCACGTCATAGAACCGGGGGAGCAGTTTGGCCAGTGTCGACTTGCCCGATCCGCTCGGTCCGACCAGAGCGGTGATGGTGCCGGGGACGAGCTCGAGGTCGATGTCGTGCAGCACGTCGTGACCGGAGCGATAGCCGAAGCCGACCCCTTCGAACCGGACGAGACCGGCGGGCGCGGATTCCGGCTCGGCGGGAGTCGGCGCCCCGGTGCTCAATTCGGGTGTCTGTTGCAGCTCATGCAGGCGCTGCGCGGCCACCGCGGCAGCGCGGAGCGCCTGCGCGCCGTAGCCGAGACTGAGCAAGGAGCTGCCCAGGCCGAGGCCGACCAGCAGGAACGGCAGCACATCCAGCGGCTCGATCCAGTCCAGACCGACGGCGCCCAGACCGGCGACGACCACGACCAGCATCACGAACACCGGGGTGACGACGATGTCGGAGGCGGCCTGCACCTTGATGATCGGCGTCTTCAGCCGGTCGACGCTGCGCGCCTGGTGCTCGACGGCGTCTTGGAAGACGCTGTGCGCCTTGCCCGCCTGACCGAAGGCACGCACCACCTGGATGCCGTCGACGAATTCGATGGTCGCTTGCTTGGTGGCCTGCTCGGCGCGCGTGTAGACCACGTAACGGTCCCGGCCGTCGCGGTCCATCATCCGGCTGTAGAGCACCGCGTAGGCCAGGATCGGCAGCAGCAGCACCACGGCCAGCCGCCATTCGACGGTGACCAGGTATCCGAGGGTGATCAGCGGAATCGTCACCGCGCCGACGAACTCCAGGCGGGCGTGGGCCACCAGGTAGTGCAAAGCCTCCACGTCATCCTGGAGGTACTTCTTCACCTCGCCCGAGGTCCGTTCGCCGAACCAACCCAGCGGCACCCGCGTCAGCTTGGCCGCCAGCGCCCGGCGCACGGCGAGCTGATAGCCGGCGTCGACCAGGTGCGTCCAGGTCAGCGCCGCGGCTTGCAACAGGGCCCGCGCCACCAGCACCAGCACCGCGATCGTCAGCAGGCGCCACACCCGGCCGGTGTCCACCTGGTCCCGCAGCAATTCGCGGCAGGCTTCCACGATCAGCACGAAAGGCACGACCGCGCACGCCGACGCGACGACCATGATGAGGCTCGCGACGGTCAACGAGCCGCGCACGGGCGCGAGGATTTCCTTGCGCGCCTGCGCCTCCTGTTGCTTGCGTTCCTTCAGCACCGACTTCGGCGGCCGGTTCCCCGCCTGCTCCGCCGGCAGCGGCGCGACCTCTACCGTCATCTGACCTCGTCTCTCGCGGCATCCGTCTCTGGGATCGTCCTATCCTCACACAGCGACGCCCAGTAAGAAAGGTTAGCCTAAGTTATCTTGCCCCGAGCGGTCGTCGGGGTGACCACGCACTCAGCGCGGCGCGCTGCGACAGATCCGGCCGCGCGCCTCCCGGCTCGCCGGACTCGAAGGCGTTGCGCTCCGGCGGAGCCCGCCCACCCCACCGGTCGTTGTCCTTCGGGACTTATTTCGTCCATGTGCGAGAACCCCTGCGAACCCATGGTTTTCGAGCGTCCGACGCGCCGGGGAAACCTCCGGAACGGGGCTGTATGCTGGCCCGATAGCCCGTGCGCATCGCTAACTTCGAGTGAAAGCGAAACAATGGGACGCACAGGAGTACCGATATGTATGGCACGGAGTTGTTTTCGGTTCTGTCGAATTGCACGAGAGATCCCGGCGAACTCACCGCGGGTCAAGCGCACCGCGCCATGCAGGTGCACTTGGATTGCAGCGTCGAGATGTGCCGGGTCCGGCGGCGCGCACGCAGGACGCTGGTGGAGGCTCGGTTGATGGTGCTCGACGAGCGGGCGACGCCGTAATGACGTCCGCGATGGGCGCACCGCGCTCATGCCTCCGGTCGCAGGCGCGGACCGCCATGAACTCGCACGCACCCGCATGGCTCATCCGCGTCGAGCGGAATCGTCCCGGCCGGAGAAGCGTTGTCTCGGTCATGACCGCAACGGCATCCGATCGATCCGCCACCCCCGTCGTCGACACCGAGACCGAATTCGGCGCGAGAGTCGCCGAACGCCTGGCGCGCGAATCCGTCCTCTGGCTGACCACCGTCGGCCCCACCGGCACACCGCAGCCCAACCCCGTCTGGTTCCAGTGGCGCGACGGCGAATTCCTCGTCTTCAGCAAGCCCGCCCAGCCGAAGATTCGCAACATCCAGCGCAACCCCCGGGTCTCGCTGAATCTCAACAGCACCGAGACCGGCGGCGACGTCGTCGTACTCACCGGCACGGCCCGCGTGGTCGACCAGCGGCCCGGCGCGGACGAGATCGACGCGTTCACGAAGAAATACGCCGACGGCCTGCGCTCGATCGGCATGACCGACGAGCAGTTCTACGCCGAATACTCCGTCGTCCTGCGCGTCACCCCCGATCGGTTGCGCGGGTTCTGACCCCGATGACCTTCGCGCCGCCGCCGCCCACCGCCGCGTGGCGGCACCGGTCCGCCCGCGACGGATTCGAGGTGGCGTATTTCCGCGTCACCGAGCAGGGCGTGCTGATCGACGGCTGCACCACGGCCGTCGAGGGCGGCGCGGCGTGGGTGGTGGACTACCGGATCGCGCTGGACACCGAATGGCGCACGCGCCGGGCCCAGGTCGCGATGCGCAAACCCGGTGGCTGGAACACGCTGGTGCTGGAGTGCGACGGCGCGGGGTCCTGGCTGCTGGACGGCATGCCCGCGCCATTGCTCGACGGCTGCCTGGACGTGGACCTGGAGTCTTCCGCGCTGACCAACGCCCTGCCGGTGCACCGGGCCGCGCGGGACGTAGGCGACGGCATGGACGCGCCCGCGGCGTACGTCTACGCCTCCGGCGCCGCGGTCGGCCGGTTGGAACAGCGCTACCTCCGCACAGCCGACGGCGAGCACGGACCGCGGTTCGACTACGCGGCCCCCGAATTCGACTTCCACTGCACCCTGGACTACGACAAATCGGGCTTGGTGCTCGAGTACCCGGGCATCGCGGCCCGTGTCCACTGATCCCCCGGCCTCGGACAACGCCGCTCCCGCCTGCAGTTAGGGTCGATACCGATGAGAAGGCGGCAACAACCGCCGTTGCCGAAACGGCACGGCTTGGACCCGGCCCGGCTACGACTACCGGAGCAGGGCGACTGGGCGACCATCCGGGACCATCTGGTGGAGCGCCTCCCCCGGGTGCCCGCGACGCGGATCGACGAACTGCTGCACGCGGGCGGCATCGTCGACCTGAGCGGGCCGATCGCCCCCGACGCACCGTACGTGCCCGGCGGCGCGGTCTGGTTCCATCGCGATCTGCCCGAGGAGACGGTGGTCCCGTTCGACATCCCCGTCGTGCATCGCGACGACGACCTCCTGGTGGTGGACAAACCGCATTTCCTGGCCACGATTCCGCGCGGTCAGCACATCCTGCAGACCGCGCTGGTGCGACTGCGCCGAGAACTGGACCTCCCCGACCTGGTCCCGGCGCATCGGCTCGACCGCGTCACGGCGGGCCTGGTGCTGTTCGTGATCAACCCCGCCCGCCGTGGCGCGTACCAGACCATGTTCCACAAGCGCACCGTGCGCAAGGAGTACGAGGCGATCGCCCGGTTCGATCCCGATCTCGCGCTGCCCCGGGTGGTGCGCAGCCGGATCATCAAGGAGAAGCAGGTGCTCGCGGCCCAGGAGGTCCCGGGCGAACCGAACGCGGAGACCGAGGTCGAATTGCTCGAGCATCGCGACGGCCTCGGCCGCTACCGGCTGCGACCGCACACCGGCCGGACCCACCAGTTGCGACTGCACATGAACAGCCTCGGCATCCCGATCCTCGGCGACGACTTCTACCCGGCGCTCACCGACAAGCCCGTCGACGACTTCACCAGGCCGCTCCAGTTGCTGGCCGCCTCGCTCGAGTTCACCGATCCGGTCACCCGCGAGCCGCGCCGTTTCGAGACCACTCGCACGTTGCAGGCCTGGACCGACCCACACGGGTGGGCCGGCTGACGGCAGGGCATCAGCGCCCGTCCGTTGTCTCGGGTAGCGCCGTCGGGCCTTCTGCGAGCAGACTCCGGCGGACCCCGACGGCGGCGGAAAAGTGATCGATCCGGCAATAAGACCGGGATCCCTGGTGAAGGTGCTCCTTTTCCGTAGACTCGGCCGGGATGTCTGAGCCGGACCTAGCAGCCCCGACCCATCCGCGCCACAAAGTGCACGCCTACGTCGACGTCGCCGTCGTCGTGATCGTCCTGGCGGGCACCAATCTGATCGCGCATTTCACCACCGCGTGGGCGAACATCGTGACGGTGCCGGTCGCGGCGATCGTCCTCCTCGCGCTGATGCGCAGGCGCGGCCTCGGCTGGTCGGAACTGGGGCTTTCACCCCGCCACTGGCGGCGCGGTTCGCGCTACGCGCTCGCGGCGGTGGCGGTGGTCCTCGCGGTCGTCGCGATCGGCGCGGCGCTGCCCCTGACCCGCCCGTTCTTCCTGGCCGATCGCTACGCGACCATCTCGGGCGCGCTGATCGCCTCGATGATCGTCATCCCGCTGCAAACCGTGATCCCCGAAGAGCTGGCCTTCCGCGGCGTGCTGCACGGCACGCTGCACCGCGCCTACGGTGCGCGCGGCGTCTTCGCGGCGGGCTCCCTGCTGTTCGGGCTCTGGCACATCGCGTCCTCCCTCGGCCTCACCTCCGGCAACCGCGGCCTGAGCGGCTTCATCGGGGGCGGCGTGGCCGGACAGATCATCGGAATCCTGCTCGCCGTCGTCGCGACAGCCGCGGCGGGCATGGTGTTCACCTGGCTACGCCACCGCAGCGGCAGCCTGCTCGCCCCCATCGCCCTGCATTGGTCGGTCAACGGCGCGGGAGCCCTGGCGGCCGCCGTCGTCTGGCACACCACGCTCGGTTGATTGGCCGCGACTGCAGCGTTGGTTTTCCAGCGCCTGCGGCGCTGGGTGTTCGCGGCCCCCTTATGGCTCGCGAACGGCGGATGCTCGGTCTCGCTTCGCTCGAAAGACGTGGTTCAGGTGAGCCGGGCGCGTCAGCGGGGAACTCCGGCCCCATCGCTTTCACAGGGTCGGTCGATCATTTCCGTCCAGGCTCGGCGGGTCCGTTCTCACAGAGTCAGTGCCGTCCGGCGGGCATCCGGACCGGGCGCTAGACCGCGAGGGCATGCTCGGTCTCGCTCGAAAGGCGTCGTTCAGGTGAGCCAGGCGCGTCAGCGGACGAACTCCGGGTACATGGCTTGCGCGAGGTCGGTTGATCTGTCCTGGAGGGTTCGGTGCGGACGGTGACCATCCCGTCCGTGAGCCGTGCCCGCGAACAACGCACGTTGATTCCGTTTCGCCCGCAAGACGTGATTGAGGCGAGCGGACGTGTTGCGGTTCGACCAAGAGCCCGTGGGATGCAGGGCGGAACCCGTAGCGGGGAATTCACGCGATTGCTATGCGCAGATTCGAACTCAGTTTCGACACGCGGAGGGCGCCGATAAAAGCGCCGCTCATCCGGATATTCGAGCCAGGCCATGAATTTCCCCTGCTCGGCGTGTCGCCTTCGACCGGGAGAGCGCCACGTTGACCACGGGAAGAGCTCGGTTTAGTCTCACTCCGATCACACATATGTTCGAGCAATCATGTCTCCACCACCCGACATGACACCTGCTCTTGGGAAGGCTCGCGATGCCCGACGAACCCTCGAACGGTAGTTCCGAGATTGCCGCGCTGGCAGAGCAGGTCGAGACCGCGCGGGGCAAGTTGCCCCTGCAGCTCGATCCGGCCCTGCTGGAGGTGCTGTCCGAACGCGAGATCGCCGCCGAGCGCGAACTCGCGGAGTGGATTCGCGCGCAGCGGCGCACCCAGCGGCGCCGGGAGATCGAGGCGGAATTGGCCGCCGAGCAGCGTGATCGCAAGTCGGCCGCGGCGTTGCGCCGCTCCGAGGAGGCCGACGCCCGCTGGCACCGGCGGGCGCTGGCCGCGCGGCGGCGGGCGTCCAGCGAGGACGCGCGACTGGCCCAGCTCTACCGGCGGGCGGAGTGGTCCTCCCGCGCCTTGATCGCCGTCGTGGTGCTCGGCATGGTGTGGGCCGGTGTCAACGTGCAGCACAACCTGGTGCCCAGCGGCGACATGTCCGATCCGCTGTACTGGTTGAGCTACGGCATCGAAGCGATGATCTCCATCCCGATCATCACCATCATGGTCGCGGCGACCACGGCCGCCAAGTGGGGCCGGGAGCTGGCGCGCGGCAAGGTGATCTTCTTCGAGGCGGCCCTGCTCGGCACGACCGTCGCACTCAACACCGGCCCGCATCTCGCCGCAGGCGACCTCGGCCGCGCCGCCGAATACGCGATCGCCCCGGTGATGGTCGGCGTCGTGATCTGGTTGCACGCCTGGGTTTCCGCGCGGTACGCGGTGCTGATCGACGGTGCGCCGGTGATCGAGCGCGACCGGCGGATGATCCGTGTCGATGCGCAACCGGACATGCCGGAAGCCGAGGGATATCACTCCCTCGACGCAGCGGCGACCAACCGACGTAGTCCCTGGGAAGGCGATATCTACACCGCGCCGGTGAGCGATAGCCGCGCGGCACACCACCATGCGGACTCCGGAACGGAAGTCGGTCATCGAGGTGGCGTCCACCATCCTGGGCGGGAGACCTCCGTCCACCGCACGATCGCGGGCGCCGGATCCGCACCTCACGACCGAGGGACATCCGAAACGCCTTTCACGCACCGCGCTACGCAGGCAGAGTCCGCGAACTCGAGCGCAGCCACCTCCCACGTCGACCACGGAAGGTTGCCGACCCACGGTCACGCAGTCGACTCGCCGATCAACGGCCGCCCACACACCGCCGACCGCGCCTTCCTCGCTGCCGCGAGCCATGGAGATGGCGAGGACGGGGGCGACTCGAATTCGACTGATATCCGCTCCGCCAACGGTCACGCCGTCGAGTCGCTGATCAGCGGCCACTCCCTCGACGTCGACCGCGCCCCGCTCACGCCGGTGGATGACAGGGCCGGCGAAGCTCCAGCGCCGTCCCCTGCTTCGGACCGGACCGATGCTCGCCCGACCAACGGGCACGCGGTCGAGCCCGGTGCCGCAATCCACCGCGCCCCGAACGGCCACCCCGTCCAAACCACCGTCAACGGGCACCCCCAGGACCTGTCCACGAACGGCCACACCCTCCCGCCGATCGAGCGCAACACCGACCAGCCGCCTGTCAACGGAAACGCGCACCCGCGCATCAACGGACACGCGGTGCGCCCAGCCACCAACGGCCACACTGTTGCCGATGCCGCGCAGCCCTTGCAGGTCGACGGGAACATCGTGCGCCCCAGCACGAACGGCCACATCACCGCGTCCCCCACGAACGGCGATGCACACACGAACGGAGATGCACAAGCGGCCAGCGGTCACGCCGCCGAGACGCCCGCCGACATTGCTGCGCAAGCCATTCCGCTCGACGAGCACACCGCTCCCGCCGCCGAAGACCACCCGATCGCTCCCAACGGATACCGTGGTCAGTCGGTTGTCAATAGCGAAGTGACGATTCCTTCCCCGCACGCCGTTCCGCCTGTAACGCAGCATGTCCCGGAGGCCCGTGTCGACGGACACCCGACTCGATCCGCCGAATCTGAAACTGCACAGATCTCTCCTGCCACCTTCGAGGAGGGAGTCTCGAACCGAGCGGAAGCGCCTGAGTTCGAGAGCCCGCTGCCGCGTTTCGAATCCACGCGATCTGCGGCACAGCAGATCTCGCTTGCCGACCTGCACGACGGCCTGGAATTCGGTGCGCACTCCCGTACGCAGGCGAACGGTGCGGCATCGACGCACGCTGCTGCCAACCGAGGCGAACGCTCGATCGATCGCGCGCATCGCGGAGACGACGCACGGCGTCTTGGCCCCACCGAACCCATGCCCGCGCCGTCCCCCGCATCCGCCGACACCGCCGCACAGGTGCACCCGAACGCCACCGCCCCGCGCGCGGCGAAACGCGGAAAATCGGCGACCGCCGAGCAGAACGACCGCTCCGCCGACGCGGAGAGCGAACAACTGGCCCTCGAGGAAACACCTGAGCTTTCGCACCCGCGCGTCGAACCGATGCCGATCCTCGAGGACGACGACGAAGACGACGAATTCCCCACCGAACCAGAGGAAGCCGACACCGACGACGACGAAATCTCCGCACTCGCCCGGGCAATCACCGACCGCCGCCTGTCCAACCTCCCGATCGAGGAGGTCAGAGAAATCCTTACCCTCGCCGACCAGGGCGGCACCACCCCCGCCATCGCCAACGAACTCGGCGTCCCCCGCTCAGCAGTCACCCGCGTCCTGGACTCGGCCCTCAAAGTCCACCGCCCCTACGCAACCATCGGCTGATCACTGCCAGTACAGAACCTGAGCCGACCTTCCTGATTGTGCTGCATCACCATGCTCACGGCCCCCGATGATCGCGAGGTGGCAGCCCACCCCCGTGCTGCCGAGCGGGCGGCCTATCGGCAGACTGAAGTCACGGTCATCACTGTGGACCCTCTGGCTGCGATGACTGGCAGGACAGGCCCTAGTCGCTCGCTTGACTGTCCGGCGTGCTGCCCTCGCCGCGTGCGCGTAGGTAGCGCTCAGCGGACACCTTGCGCGGGCACGGCGGTTCGCAGCTCTGGTGAAGCTTCGACAGTCCGCGCGCGTGCTCCTCGTCCTCGGGCATGTTGCCGTCGTCGCAGTAGTCCTGCACCCAGGAACCCCGAGTCGTCATCCCTGCTCGTCCTCCAGCCGCGCGAAGATCTCACGTGCCGGCACGGATTCGTCCGGCTCGCCACCGAGGTCGAGTAGCCAAGGCAGCACCCAGAACACGAGTATCAGCAGTCCGCCGACGGCGGCCATGACGATGAGGACGCTTGCGAGCTCTACGGTCATTCGATGACCTTTCGGCGTGTCGTGTCGTGGTTGGCGGGCACCCGACGCCGGGGGCTCGGGACTCAACCCGACGCCGGGGCCTGCGGATACTTTGGCCTGGGTGAAGCCCTGCGAAGCGGCACATCCTGTGTCACCGTGGAGGCATGGACGATGCCGGGATCGGAGAACGTACCGCCAGAGCTCGCAAACTCACCCGGCTCACACAGCAACAGCTCGCGCAGAAGGCGAACGTCTCGGTGTCGCTGCTCCGCAAGGTCGAACGGGGCGCCCGCCCGGCCTCGCCCGCGTTCATCGCAGCCGTGGCCGGAGCACTCGGGGTCGACATCGAGAATCTGACCGGTCAGCCCTACACCCCGGCGCGCGACGATGCCGGAGCTCACGCCACCATTCGCGAGTTGCGCCGGAAGATACTGGCGTTCAACGACGAACCATTGAGCGCGCCGATCACCTTGAAAGAGCTGACCACAGCACTGCATCGGGTGCAGGAGAGCAGGCGGCGCGGCCGGTACGGCGACCACATCGCCGAACTGCCGGACGTGATCCACGGGTTGCACGCCCTCGCGGCCGAGGAGCCTTCCGAGCGTCGTCTGGAGAGGATCTATGCGACGCTCGCCTACGCCTACAACAGCGCGTCTTCGGTGGCCTACCGGTACGGCTACCTGGACCTCGCCGCGTTGGCCGCTGAGCGCTGTGTGTGGGCGGCTGAACGCAGCGGCGACCCGGTTTGGCCGATCGCGGCGGAATACCATCGCGCGCTGATCCTGCTGTACTCCGGCTCGTACGCCGGTGGTCTGCGGATCATCGCGCGCGCACAGACCGTCGGCGAGCAGCTGCCCACGACACCGGAAGTCCTCGCGGTGCGGGGCGCATTACATCTGCGGGGGTCGATACTGTCGGCCCGTGCTCTCGACGCCGACGCCGCCGACACGCATCTGCGGGAGGCCCGCCGGATCGCCGAGACCATCGGTTCCGCGCAATACCAGGAGTACGGAACCGGGTTCCACTTGGCGAACGTCGATATCCACTCCGTTTCTGTGCCCGTCGAGTTGTCCGATGGCACGACAGCGGTTGCGCGTGCCGAGCGGATTCGTCTACCGGCATCGGTCACGCCCTCTCGCGCCGGGCATCACTGGATCGATGTGTCCCGCGCGTGGTTGCTCCACGGGGACAAACAGCGCGCTCTCGTCAGTCTCGACCGAGCACGCCGGATCGCACCAGGGCTCACACGCAACCACCCGCAGGTCCACGAGACCGTCCGCGTGCTGGCTCACGCCCGGCGCGGAACCGACTCCCTGGCCCGGTTCGCGAAATGGGCAAACGTCAAGATTTGAAGGAGGAAAGAGCTGTGCACCCGATGAATTCGGGTGCACAGCTCTAATCCGGCTTACTCATCCGCGAGCGCCGAGTGTCGAACGCTCGGGCCCGCTCACCTCTCGCCGACCGAAGTCCCGACGACCTCCTGCGCCTCCGGCCCCGCCCCACCAGGCTTCTCGTCCCCATGCCCCGGCCACCACGCCTTGTGACCGATGAGCGCCGTGAGCGCGGGCGTGAAGAACATCGCCATGACGAAGGCCGCGATCGCGATGCCCACCGAGATGGCGAAGCCCATCTGTGCGAGGACGTTGTTGCCGGCCAGCATCATCGACGCGAACGTGCCCGCCAGGATCACTCCGGCCGCCGCGATGGTGGGGCCGGTGTGCCGCACGGCCAGCGCCGCGGCCTGTTTCGGCTCGTTGCCCTCGCGCGCCTCTTCCCGCAGCCGGGCGACCATGAGGATGTTGTAGTCGGTGCCCAGCGCGACCACGAACAGATACATGATCACCGGAAGCGTGAAGATCAGGCCGGTCTCACCGCGGAAGTGCTGGAACACCAGCACCGCGGCGCCGAGCGTGGCGGCGAAGCCGAGGAACACCGAGGCCATCAGGTACCACGGCGCGACCAGACTGCGCAGCAGCAGTCCCAGCACGATCATGATGAGGATCGCCGCCACCGGGAACACGATCGAGTAGTCCCGCGCCATCGCCTCCTGGAAGTCGACGAACACCGAGGTCAGACCACCGACGGCGGCGGTCGTACCGGCGGGCGCCGCCGCGTGCGCGGTATCGCGCAGCGGGCCCTTGACGGTGTCCAGCGCTGCATCCGACTCCGGCGCGGCATCGAGCGTCACCGCGAAGTCGGCGATCGTCTTATCCGCGGACAATTTCGGCTCGGCCACCTGTCCCACACCGGGTACCCCGGCCAGCGCGTTGCGGTAGGCGGTGAGCTGCTCGGCGGTCAACGCGCCGTCGGACTGCAACAGGACGTCCGAAGGTTGGGTGGTCCCGGCGGGCAGGCCCTTGACCAGCTCCTTGCTGTAGACGACGGATTCCGAAGCCTCCGAGGTGGACCCGGAGCTGAGATCGAACGTCGGGTGGAAACCGAACGCGAAGACACCGAGCACGATCAGCGCACCGCCGGAGACTACGGCGAACGCACCGGGCCGCCGGCCGAGCGCACTGCCGATCGCGGTGAACCGCGCGCCCTTCGGTTCGGTGCGCCAGGCCTTGGACGGCCAGAACACTTTGGTGCCAAGCAGCGACACGACGGCGGGAACGAGTGTCAGCCCCGCCAGCAGCGCGACCGCCACCGCGATCGCCAGCGCCGGCCCCATGGCACGGAACATGCCCAGCGTGGAGAGCACCAGCGCCATGAACGCGATGATCACCGCGCCCGCCGCGGACGTGATCGCCTCACCCACCCGGGTGACGGCGCTGACCATGGCGGTCTTCGAATCCTCGCCTGCGCGCAGGCGTTCGCGGTAGCGGAACATCAGGAACAGGATGTAGTCGGTGCCGACACCGAACAGCACGACCACGAGGATGGCATTGATCGAGGCGTCGATCTGCAGGTCGAATGCTCTGGCCACCATGGCGATCAATCCGCCGACCATGCTGGAGACCGCGCCGATCACGATGATCGGCAGCAACGCGATCACCGGGCTGCGGAAGATGACCAGCAACAGCACCAGGATCAGGACGACGGTGGCGACTCCGACGATGGCCAGACCCTTGTCGCCCGATTCCTGCTGATCCAGCACCTGCGCCGCCTGGCCGGTGATGCCCGCCTTCAGCTCGGTGCCCGCCACGCGTTCCTTCAACTCCTTGCGCAGCGCCTTGACCGCGTCACCCTGCGTGGTGTCGTTCGGGTTCGTCACCTTCGTCATCTGCACCGCGATGATCTGCACCAGGCGGTTCTCCGACGGCGGCGTCGGTTGCATTCCGATGACGTCCTTGATCTGCGCGTCGCGCAGGTTGCCGCCGATCGACACGACCGAGGCCGCGTCCGCGTCGGTCAACGGCGTGCCGTCCTTCCGGGCGAACACGATGATCGCCGCGGGAGCGGAGCTGTCGGGGAAAGCCTTCTGCTGCAACTCCAATGCCTGAATAGATTCGTAGTGGGAGGGCAGGAAGGCTGATTGGTCTGTCGTCGATTTCAGTTCCGGCGCCGAGGCCACCACCGCGATGGCGAGCAGCACCCACAGGCCGATCACCTTCCACGGATTGTGGACGACCACGGCCCCCAGTCGTGCGAACATCTGCGAAGAAATCCTTTCCGGATTCGGCGAAAGCGGCGGGTATCTCAGATCTGCAGGTCCTGCGAGGTCGGGTTCTCGGCCACATCGACAACGGTTCGGTAGATGTGCTCCGGGATTCGGCCTCGCAGCTCAGCGGGCGAGTCCACGATCTCCACCGTGTAATCACCCCACTCGCGCTCGCCGCTGCCGGGCCGCAGCAGCTCGCGCCAATTCTTCCATTCGGTCCAGTCGATGGCGACGGACATTTCGCGCCAGTCCGATTCCCGCCGGTGCACCACGAACTTGCCTTTGCGGCTCACGTAGACCCGCACCACGGTGATCCCGACCTTGGTGTATTCGCGGGATTCACCGAGCAATCTGCCGAAGAACCGCTGCTGACGCCCGCCGCCCGGGCCCACCCGCAACACGACCTGGCGCAGGTCGTCCGCGTCGACCGGCTCGGCGGATTCCTTGACGATGGTGACGCCGCAAGCCTGCTCCTCGACAGTGCCCGCACCGTCCAGCTCGTTCGGATCGGTGGTCATGATTTCCCCGTTTCATAGATCAGTGCGCATGCAGGCATGCGTCTATGCCAGTTCGGCCCCCTCCGAATCCGCTTCTCCAGGTGCGCATTCGATGTTCTCAGATCATTCGGGCCGCTGTCTCACTATAAGTAGATGTATACGTATAACGCAAGACATGACACGCCACCGACCCCGCACGGGCCGTTGAACCTAGTCGCCGCGCCCGACCGGACGCCCGTGTTCGAGATACCTGGGGCAGCCGTCGAGGTATGCCAGGTGCGCTCGCCGCACCCGCCGAGCCAACCTCGGTATCACGTAGTCATCGAGGTCGTCGATCGAAACCCACTGCCACGCATCGAGTTCCGATTCCTGCAAGCGGATGGCACACTCGTCGGCACCGAGCACACCGCAATCGAATACGTACAGGACCTTGTCGCCTTCTCCTGGCCTCGGCGCCCAGTCGTGCACGAGCAGCCGACGGACGGAACGATCGATCCCCAGTTCCTCCCGAACCTCGCGCCGACAAGCGGCAGCGGGCGCCTCCCCTGGCTCCACGTATCCGCCCGGCAGATCCCACCCATTGCCGTACGTCTTGTGCACAAGCAACACATGGTCACCGCGCACGAACAACGCCCCCGCAGCCATCCGCGCTCGCCCGAGTTCCACCACCCCAGCCAACCACGGAAGACATTGGCCGCGGTTCGTTCAGCGCACGGTTCCACACTGCCGCGCCAGGCGGTACACGACTCGCCCAGACCCCCGTCTGTGCGTTATCGCAGAAAAGAAGGCGTTCCCGGTGATGGCGCTGCCATGCCAGGCGGTACACGACTCATCCAGCCCCCGTCTGCGCGTCGTCGCAGCCAGAAGGCGATCCCGGCGATGACACTGCCGTGCCAGGCGGCGCACGGCTCGTGCAGGCACCCGTCTGCGCGTCGTCGCAGTCAGAAGAAGAGATCCCGGAGACGGCACTGCCATGCCAGGCGGTACACGACTCATCCAGCCCCCGTCTGCGCATTGTCGCAGCCAGAGGACGGTCCCGGCGATGGTGGCGTTCTGACCGGCAGCAGGCGGTGCGTTCGACGTAGCGGGGTAGCCAGATAGCACCGCCCGCCGTCATACGCCGAGGCGGCCCACCGGTGCGGGACAGGTGGGCCGCCGTGCGTCGATCTCAGGAGTCGAAGCCGGTGTTCGTTCCCAGCTCGGCGGTGGCGTCGAGGTCGGCGGCGACCTGGGCGAGCTTGTCCCTGATGCCCTGTATGGCATCGGGGCCCAGCGCCAGGCGCAGCGGCGCGCCGGGGCGGCCGACCGTCGCCAGGACCGCGGCGGCGGCTTTGTCGGGGTCGCCTTCCTGTTGCTGATCGGACTCCGGCAGGCCGTCGCGGACCGCGCCGGCGGTCGCGGCGTAGTCGGAGATCGCGGAGCTGATAGCCAACGCGGCGGGTTTCGCGAAACCGGTGCGGAACGCGCCGGGCTCGACGATGAGCACCTGGATGCCCAGCGGGTTCACCTCCTGGGCGAGCGCTTCGCTGGCCAGCTCCAGCGCACCCTTGGCGGCACTGTAGATGCCGACGCCCGCGAAAGACATGAATCCGCCCATGCTCGTCACCTGCACGATCGCCCCGGCACGGCGTTCCCGCATCTGCGGCAGCACCAACTGCGTCAACCGGAGCGGGGCGTGGAACATGACCTCCATCGCATCACGCACGTCGGCCGGACTGGTCTCCTCGATCGCGCCGACGACGCCGTAGCCGGCGTTGTTGACCAGCACGTCGACGTGTCCGGCCTCCTTCACCGCACGCTCGGCGGCGGCGGGATCCCGCATGTCGAGTGTCACCACCTGCACCCGGTCCGGATGTGCGGCAACGACCTCCGCCATGGTCTCGGGCCGGCGCACCGCCGCGACGACTTCGTCACCCGCGGCGAGCACGGCACGGGTGAACGCCGCACCGAAGCCGCTGTTCGCGCCGGTGATCAGCCAGCGGCGCGCAGTGGTTTCCGTAGTCATGATCGATCCTTCTCACTTCCCGGGTCCGATGCGCCCGGTCGTCGCCACAATCCAGAATGCCGATGCCGCTGCGAGATTCGGCCATCCGAACCACAGGCCGGGCGGACCCCGGCATGCGTGCATGAATATACGACATAACGCATCTTCTTGCACAGATGGGGTGTGGCAGCTATTGCGATACGTTACGAAAATTCTTCCGAAATAAGTTCTGGTCGCGGCCCAATGCAGGTTCCTGCACCAAGCGCTGCACAAAGCTGCATCAGCCCGGATCCACCACACCTCGACAGCGGTTCGGGGCGAACAATTCTCGTCTCAGCACAAGATTTCCGCTGGTAGAAGCGCCGTGAAGAATGGCCGATGCACGATATCCGTCGGCGCCGGCAGGTGCGGCAGCGCATTGCGTGCGCCATAAACCAAGCGGCGCGGCCGCTTCCCTTCTGCTAATTGTGGCAGTACGAATAGCACTCCCCGTGGCGCGAGAGCCCTCGACGCGGCAGATACCGCACCCTGAGCCACTCTCGCACCGCAAATCAGCAAAGGATTCATCAATGTCGTTCACCAAGCTGCTCGGCGCAGGCATCACCGCGCTGGCTTTCGGAGCAGTCCTCAGCGCAGGTAACGCAGTCGCCGAACCGCTGGCACCCGCACCCTCGGCTCCCGCACCGGTGGTCGCGCCCGGCGAACCCGCACCCGGCGGAGTATCGACCGGTAGCTCGCTCATCGACCTGAGTTCGCTGCTGCGCCTGCTGCAATGCGGCTCCGCCGCGCAGTGCCCACTGCCCGCGGCATAGCGGATATCCGCCCGGGTGGACTGGTTCCGGCCGCTGGCCACCTGCGCCAGACCTCCCGGGCGATCGCTCGACCCGCGAGGTTGTGCAGCCCGTGCCCGCGAGCGCGGACCGCTTCCGGCACCAACGGAAAGACGTGTGCTGATCAGACGTCCGCCCCGAGCAACAGCGACTCCTGTTCGGTGACAAGATCGTATGGTGCGCGTTCTCGTCACCGGAGCGAACGGCTATATCGGCAGCGCGGTTGTCGATCTGCTGGGCAGCGCGGGGCACGAACCGATCGCGATGGTTCGTGAGAGCGGTCCGGCCGTGCGAGTGACGACTCGGATCGCCGACCTGCTGGACGAGGCCGGGTTGTGGGAGGCGCTGGACGGCGTGGACGCGGTGTGCCATCTCGGCGGGCTGACTCGGGCGCGTGAATCGACGGCCGATCCGCTGCGGTACTTCCGCGTCAACACCGGCGGGACCGTCGCCTTGCTGGACGCCATGGCCGCGACCGGCGTCTCGCGGATAATCTTCGCCTCGACCGGATCGATATACGGAACTCCGGAGCGCCAGCCGATGACGGAATCCCTACCCGACGCGCCCCCGCACCCGTACGCCGCGAGCAAGCTGGCGGCGGAGTGGGCCATCCGCTCGCAGACGGGCACCGGCCGCTTGTCCGCCACCGTACTGCGCTTGATGAACGTGGCCGGTGGCGCGGACCCCGATCCGACGCGTTTGATCCCCCGAGCGTTCGCCGCCGCGCGGAACGGCTCGGTATTGGAAGTCAACGGCGACGGCAGCGCGGTGCGCGACTATCTGCACCTCGACGACGCCGCAGCGGCTTTCGTGGCGTGCCTCGCGAACATGCCGCCGAAAGGCGAGTTCGCGCGCTACCTCGTCGGCAGCGGTCAGGGCAGCAGCATCCTCGACGTCGTCGCCGCGGTCGAGCGGCGGACCGGCCGCCGGATCCGGCTGACCCATCGGCCTGCCGCGCCCGAACCGGCCGTCCTGATCAGCGATCCCGCCAAGGCGATGACCGAATTGCATTGGCGCCCTGATCGTTCCGATCTCGAAACGATCGTGCGCGACACCCGGCTCATCCTGTGAGCCCCGCCCGATCCAGCAGATAGGCGATCAGCGGCCGGTAGTGGTCGGGATGGATTCCATCGTCGAGCGGCACCGTAACCGCGATCTTGCCTTCGGCCTGCCCGGCGAACAGCGCCGGATCGTTGCTGTCGGCGAATCCGACGGTCTCGATTCCGGCCTCCCCCGCCGCTCCGGCCCAGCCGTGATCGGCGACGACCAAGTCGGGCCAGTGGCCGGTCGCGGCGTCGCGCAGTTCCCGCAGCACCGCCCGCATCGGGTGCGGATCATGGGTGTGCCGCAGCGTCCCGTCGGTGCCGAGCGCGGCGACGCCCGAGGTGTAGACGATTTCGCGAATCTGCGGACCGAAGGGTGTGGTGACCGGATAGGACCAGCCGGCGGCAGGCGCGAGCACCACGCACCCTGCCGCCCGCAGCGCGTCCTCGACGGCGCGATAGACGCCCATGAGCGTGTCCGGATGCCCGGTCGCCAGGAGCACGGTCTCCCGGCGACGAGCAGCGATCCCGATCCGCGCCCCCATCGCATCGAGCGCGTCGAGCGTCAGGTCGACGTCGATGGTGTCCGCGCCCCGCAGGTGACGAGGATCGGGGCTGACCCCGCAGAGCCGAGCCATCATCTCCAGCGTCTCGGCGAACGTCCAATCCTTCAGCGTCAGCCCGAACTGGTACCCCGGGTCCTTCTGCACCATCTTGCGGTAGTTCGCGAGATTCCCCTCCCGAGGCGTCGCGACGTCCCCCGCGATCCGCGTCTTCAGCAGATGTTCGCGCAACAGCGCCCGGTCATCGGGCTGATCAGGTCGAGTCACATTCCCCACCGCTCATACCTCCGCATCGGCCGTCGGCGCGATCGATCACCGGTCAGGCCAGGACTCGATCGCCACCCGCACGACCAGACAGTACCGATCCAGGGTGCACAGCGCGGGAATTCCTCAGCCGTACCCGGATACGGCGAAGGCCCGCCTCCCGGGACGGGAAGCGGGCCTTCGGGTTTCACGCCGTGGAGCAGGCTTACTTGGCCTTCTCCAGGACCTCGACCAGACGCCAGCGCTTGGTGGCCGACAGCGGACGGGTCTCCATCAGCTGCACGCGGTCGCCGATACCGGCGATCTCGTTCTCGTCGTGCGCCTTCACCTTCGAGGTGGTGCGAATGATCTTGCCGTAGAGCGGGTGCCGGTTACGGTCTTCCAGCTCGACGACGATCGTCTTGTTCATCTTGTCCGAGACAACGTAACCGACACGCACCTTGCGGGTGCCGCGCTGCCCTTCTACTTTGTCGCTCATGCGGCATCTCCCTTGCCAGCGGGTCCGGTGGCCAGACCGAGCTCACGCTCACGCATGACCGTGTAGATGCGCGCGATCTCGTGACGGACGACGCGCAGACGACGGTTGTTGTCCAGCTGACCCGTCGCCATCTGGAAGCGCAGGTTGAACAGCTCTTCCTTGGAGTCGCGCAGCTTGGCCACCAACTCCTCTTCGGTGAGCTCGCGGAGCTCTGCGGCCGGTGTTCCGGTAGCCATCAGAACTGCTCCTCCCTGGTCACGATCCTGCACTTCATCGGGAGCTTGTGCATCGCGCGGCGCAGGGCCTCACGAGCGATCTCCTCGTTGGGGTAGCTCATCTCGAACATCACGCGACCGGGCTTGACGTTCGCGACCCACCACTCCGGCGAACCCTTACCCGAACCCATGCGGGTTTCGGCGGGCTTCTTGGTCAGCGGGCGATCCGGGTAGATGTTGATCCAGATCTTGCCGCCACGGCGGATGTGGCGAGTCATCGCGATACGCGCCGACTCGATCTGCCGGTTGGTGACGTACGCCGGCTCCAGCGCCTGGATGCCGAAATCGCCGAACGCCACCGAGGTGCCGCCCTTGGCCGTTCCGGAACGGCTCGGGTGATGCTGCTTGCGGTGCTTCACCTTGCGAGGCATCAGCATGCGTCAGCCCTCCTGTGTCTCTGCCGGAGCGTCGGCCACCGCGGTGGCGGCCCGCCCGGCCTCCGTGCTGGTCGCGGTGGTGCCGGTGGAACCGGACCGACGCGGGCGGCTCGGCCGCTCCCGGCGCGGACGCTCGGGCGCGGCGGCAGCGGCGGCGAGCTCACGCTTGCCACCGACGATGTCGCCCTTGTAGATCCAGACCTTCACGCCGATGCGACCGAAGGTGGTCTTGGCCTCGTAGAGGCCGTAGTCGATGTCGGCGCGCAGCGTGTGCAGCGGCACCCGACCCTCGCGGTAGAACTCCGAGCGCGACATTTCGGCGCCGCCGAGGCGGCCCGAGCACTGCACACGGATGCCCTTGACGTTCGGCGAACGCATGGCCGACTGGATGGCCTTGCGCATCGCGCGACGGAACGCCACACGGTTGGACAGCTGCTCGGCGACGGCCTGGGCCACCAGCTGCGCGTCCGACTCGGGGTTCTTCACCTCGAGGATGTTCAGCTGCACCTGCTTGCCGGTGAGCTTCTCCAGCTCGGCGCGGATGCGGTCGGCCTCGGCGCCGCGGCGGCCGATCACGATGCCGGGACGCGCGGTGTGGATGTCCACCCGCACGCGGTCACGGGTGCGCTCGATCTCGACCTTGGCGATGCCCGCCCGCTCCATGCCGGTGGCCAGCAGCTTGCGGATCGCGACGTCTTCCTTCACGTAGTCCGCGTACTGCTTGTCCGCGTACCAGCGCGACTTCCAGTCGGTGGTGATACCGAGGCGGAAGCCGTGGGGATTGATCTTCTGTCCCATTTACTTTGCCCCTCCCTTCCGGCGGTTACGAGTGGCTCCACCGGCGGTGGGGATGCTCTCGACCTCGATGGTGATGTGGCTGGTGCGCTTGCGGATGCGGAACGCACGGCCCTGGGCACGCGGCTGGAACCGCTTCAGGGTGGTGCCCTCGTCGACGTAAGCCGTCGAGATGACCAGCGTGGCCGGGTTCAGGCCGAGGTTGTTCTCGGCGTTGGCCGCGGCGCTGGCGACGACCTTGGCGACCGGCTCGCTCGCGGCCTGGGGCGCGAACTTCAGCAGGGCGAGGGCGTCCTCGACGCGCTTGCCGCGGACCAGGTCCACGACACGGCGTGCCTTCATCGGGGTGACGCGAACGTGCTTGGCGGTCGCGCGCGCAGTCGGGTTCTGAGTCTCGGTCGTCGTCATCGCCGCTTGCTCTTCCGGTCTTCCTTGACGTGGCTCTTGAACGTCCTGGTCGGCGCGAACTCACCGAGCTTGTGCCCGACCATGTTGTCCGAGACGAACACCGGCACGTGCTTGCGGCCGTCGTGCACCGCGAACGTGTGGCCGATGAAATCGGGGATGATGGTCGAACGACGCGACCAGGTCTTGATGACCTGCTTGGTGCCCTTCTCGTTCTGCACGTCCACCTTCTTCAGGAGGTGGTCGTCGACGAACGGGCCTTTCTTGAGGCTGCGTGGCATTTCTTACCTCCTCCTTCAGCGCTTCTTGCCGGTCTTGCGACGGCGGACGATGAGCTTGTCGCTCGGACGGTTGGGCTTGCGGGTGCGGCCTTCCGGCTGACCCCACGGCGAGACCGGGTGGCGACCACCGGAGGTCTTGCCCTCACCACCACCATGCGGGTGGTCGACCGGGTTCATGACGACACCACGGACCGTGGGGCGGCGGCCCTTCCAGCGCATGCGGCCGGCCTTGCCCCAGTTGATGTTCGACTGCTCGGCGTTGCCGACCTCGCCGACGGTGGCGCGGCAGCGCACGTCGACGCGGCGGATCTCACCGGAGGGCATACGCAGCGTGGCGTAGGGGCCTTCCTTGCCCAGCAGCTGGATGCTCATGCCGGCCGAACGGGCCAGCTTGGCGCCGCCGCCCGGACGCAGCTCCACCGCGTGGATGGTGGTACCGGTCGGGATGTTGCGCAGCGGCAGGTTGTTGCCCGGCTTGATGTCGGCGGTCGGGCCGGACTCGATGCGGGTGCCCTGCGTCACGCCCTTGGGGGCGATGATGTAGCGCTTCTCGCCGTCCACGAAGTGCAGCAGCGCGATGTTCGCGGTGCGGTTCGGGTCGTATTCGATGTGCGCGACCTTGGCCGGAATGCCGTCCTTGTCCAGTCGACGGAAGTCGATCAGACGGTAGGCGCGCTTGTGCCCGCCACCGCGGTGCCGGGTGGTGATCCGGCCGTGGGCGTTGCGGCCGCCGGACTTGGTCAGCGGGCGCAGCAGCGACTTCTCCGGGGTCGACCGGGTGATCTCGGCGAAGTCCGAGACGCTGGAGCCGCGGCGGCCCGGCGTAGTCGGCTTGTACTTACGGATTGCCATGAGTTCTTCTCTGCTTTCTGGATTCCCAGGCGCTTACGCGACCGGGCCTCCGAAGATCTCGATGGGCTTGCTGTCGGCCGAGATGGTCACGAGCGCGCGCTTGGTGTCTTTGCGCTTGCCGTAACCGAAGCGGGTCCGCTTGCGCTTGCCCTGACGGTTGGCGGTGTTGACGCTGGTCACCTTCACACCGAAGACCTTCTCCACGGCGATCTTGATCTGCGTCTTGTTGGAGTCCGGGTGCACCAGGAAGGTGTAGGTGCCTTCCTCGATCAGTCCGTAGGACTTCTCGGAGATGACCGGCGCCAGCAGAATGTCGCGGGGGTCGGCGATGGTGGTCACTTGCTCTCCTCCTGTGCAATCGCCGCAGTGTCTTGCGGAGACTCCGCGGGGCCGTGCACGAACGCGTTGAGCGCCTCGACGCTGAACACCACGTCGTCGCTGTTGAGCACGTCGTAGGTGTTGAGCTGATCGGGTGCGATCGGGTGCACGTTCTGCAGGTTCGCCACGCTCTTCCACGCGGCGACGTCCTCGCGGCCCACCACGACCAGGAACTTCTTGCGGTCCGACAGCTCGGCCAGGAAGGTCTTGGCGGTCTTGGTGGACGGCGCCTGGCCCGCCACCAGTTCGGTGATCACGTGGATGCGCTCGTTGCGCGCCCGGTCCGACAGCGCGCCACGCAGGGCGGCGGCCTTCATCTTCTTGGGCAGGCGCTGGCTGTAGTCGCGCGGCTGCGGGCCGTGCACGGTGCCACCGCCGGTGAACTGCGGCGCGCGGGTCGAACCCTGACGGGCGCGACCGGTGCCCTTCTGCCGGTACGGCTTCTTGCCGCCGCCGGAGACCTGGCCCCGGGTCTTGGTCGCGTGCGTGCCCTGGCGCGCGGCGGCCTGCTGGGCCACGACGACCTGGTGCATCAGCGCGATGTTGGCGGTCACGTCGAAGATCTCCGCGGGGAGGTCGACGGTGCCGTTGGTCTTGCCACCGATCTCCTTGACCGGCAGCGTGAGATTCGCGGACTTCTTCTCAGTGTTCACAGCTGAGCTGGTCATGCGTGCGCACCACCCTTCACGGCGCTCTTGACGATCACGACGCCGCCCTTGCGACCCGGGATCGCTCCCTTGATCAGCAGCAGGCCGTTCTCGGTGTCGACCTTGTGCACCGACAGGTTCTGCGTGGTGACGCGGTCGTTACCCATCCGGCCCGACATGCGCATGCCCTTGAACACGCGGCCGGGGGTGGCGCAGCCACCGATCGAACCCGGACGGCGGTGCACGGCCTGCGCACCGTGCGAGGCGCCCTGGCCACGGAAGCCGTGGCGCTTCATGGTGCCCGCGAAGCCCTTGCCCTTGCTGGTGCCGGTGACGTCGACGTAGCTGCCCTCTTCGAACACGTCGGCGTTGATCTCCTGGCCGACCTCGAAGGTGGAGGCGTCCGCGACGCGGATCTCGGCGACGTGGCGGCGCGGGGTGACGCCCGCCTTGGCGAACTGGCCTGCGACCGGCTTGTTCACCTTGCGCGGGTCGATGGCGCCGAAGGCGACCTGGACGGCGCTGTAGCCGTCGCGCTCCTCGGTGCGGATCTGGGTGACGACGTTCGGCCCGGCCTTGATGACGGTCACGGGAACGACGCGGTTCTTGTCGTCGAAGACCTGGGTCATGCCGAGCTTGGTGCCCAGGATGCCGGCGGCCGGCCTGTTCTTGTTGTCAGTCATGTCTCGAGTCCCCGTCACTGAATGTTGACGTCGACGCTGGCCGGCAGGTCGATGCGCATGAGCGCGTCCACCGTCTTCGGCGTCGGGTCGAGGATGTCGATAAGGCGCTTGTGCGTACGCATCTCGAAGTGCTCGCGCGAGTCCTTGTACTTGTGCGGCGAACGGATGACGCAGTACACGTTCTTCTCGGTCGGCAACGGCACCGGGCCGACGACGCGTGCCCCGGTGCGGGTCACCGTCTCCACGATCTTGCGCGCCGATGCGTCGATCGCCTCGTGGTCATAGGCCTTGAGCCTGATGCGGATCTTTTGTCCCGCCACGCTAAGTGTCCTTTTCTCCGCTTTCCTTCGTGGTCCGAAGCCCGGCTACACCAGTCCTCTGGACCACCCTCATTTGCACAGCCCGAACACACGAAGACGTCCCACACGGTGGAGACCCCGACCGGGCGTGCCCGATCCTCGCCGCTGTTCATCTGTCATGGTTCTCCGGTCCACGCGGTCGGGCGTGTCGCCCGTCCGCTCATTCCTCGGCCTCGGATCGCGAACGCATCTCAGGCCTGGAACACTGTCCCGGACGTACCCACGCCAGAAACCCGGCGAGGTACACGATGGGGTACTGCTCGCCCCGCCCAGCCACCCGTTTCGCAGGGAAACGGACATGACCCGGTGCAGGGCAACCCGAACAGTATGCACGACCCCTGCGAGTCACTTCAAATCGGTGGGGTGTTCGGAAACTTACTTCTGAGTAAGATACGCGTATGGCGAAAGAGACCGCGACCTACCGCGGCTGGAAGAAGCTGCCGGACAACCGGCTGGGGCATGCGCTGTTCTCGCTCGGGATGGTGGCCCGGGTGCCGTATTTCGGCACCGTGCTGCCGAACGTGGTCCGGCTCGAACCCGGGTTGTGCGAGGTGACCTCGCCCAAGTGGTTCGGCATCCACAACCATCTGGGCACCTTCCACGCCATCGCGGCGTGCAACCTGGCCGAGGTCGCGATGGGCATGCTGAGCGAGGCGACGGTCCCGGCGACGCACCGGTGGATTCCCAAGGCGATGAACGTGCAGTATCTGGCCAAGGCCGAGACCGGCCTGCGGGCCGTGGCGAAGCTGGCCGAACTCCCCGATTTCCCGAGCATCACCGAAGGACGCGAGGTCGTGGTGCCGGTCTCGATCTACGACAAGCACGGCCTCGAGGTGGTGCACGCCGACATCACCACCTGGGTGACGCCGCGGTAGTCGGCCTCCGTGAGCCGCGTGCGTCCGGTCCCGCGCAGGCCGTCCGACCTGGATCGACCGGGGCCGGAGGCGATGCGTCCCCGGCGACGAGTCGCCCGTGATCGAGGTGCAGGACGCTCTCCGCGCATCCGGCGAGATCGTCGGCGAGACAAGCCGAAACGACGATCGTCATGTCTTGGTGCGCGAGCGCTCGCAGCATTCCGGCCAGATAGCGACGACCGTCGTGGTCCAAGTCGGCCATCGGGTTGTCCAGGACGAGTGCCGTCGTACCCGCGGCGAGCGCTCTGGCCAGGCTCAGCCACTTCTTCGCACTCCGGGAGAGACGGAGAACCGGCGTGGCAGCGGAGTCGGCCAAACGCGCGAGATGCAATGCCCGGTCGACGAGTTCTTCGGCCGTGTCTCCGCTGTGGCCCGCGATCTTCGCGGAGAACCGCACGACCTCCGCGATCGACCAGGTCTCACTGCCCTCGTACACGTCGGGGACCCAGCCGACCCGGGAGCGGACCACCCATGGTTCGACGCTCGGATCCGCGTCCTCCACGCGGAGCCACCCTCGGTGCGGCCGCAACTGACCGGCGAGCATCGACAACAGCGTCGTCTTCCCCGCGCCGTTCGGTCCGACCACCGCGGTGACCCGGCCCGCAGGCGCGCGGAAGGTCACGCCGTCGATCACCGCGACTCCGGCGAATTCGCGGCAGAGCCCGCTACAAGTAATGCCGAAACTCACCGAGGTTCTCCATCTTCGTGCGTTCTGTCCGGCCGGGGCCCGCTCAGCAGGGCAACGCTCGTCGATCTCCGGCGAGCGCGGAGAGGACGGCGGCGGCCGCGCGCGGGTCTTCGAGCATGCCGCTGTGATCGGCCGTGTTGCCGGGGCAGCCCTCCTGCAGCCAGACGTTGCGGTCGGCGGGGGCGGGGGCGGCGAGCAGAGCGGTGTCCTGCGGCGTGATCACTTGGTCGGCGCGGGAGGCGATGGCCGTGTACCGGGGACCGGTGACGGTCTCGCCTCCCGCGTTCAACCGGTTGAGCAGCGGTGACCCGACCACTTGCTGCTGTCCCGGAGCTCCGAACACCTGAGCCGCGATCTGCGCGTCCCCGAGGCCGAGGGCGGCCAGATCCGGATAGGCGCCGCGCAATCCGGCCCAGGTCGAGCCGCGATACGGCGTTCCGAGGGTCACCACCTGGGACACCGCCTCGCCGCCGCGAGCGCGGAGGTATTGCCGGACCACGGTGCCGCCGGTCGAGTGACCGACCAACGCCACCCGGCTCGCTCCCGTCGTTTCACGCACCGACCGCACGACTTCGGCGAGCTCGCCCGCCATCCGGTCGATGTCGGCCACGCCGTAGACCACGCGTCCCAGCAACGCGGCGCCGATCGGGCCGATGCCGGTGGAACTGGAGCCGCTCTGGCCGCTGACCGCGTCGACGACGCCGGGCGCGGCGCCGAGATTCGCGGCGAACACGCAATGTCCCTCGGCCCGGATGGCGCGCGCGAGCAGGGGGAAGCTGCGGCCGACGTCGGTACCCGAGCCGTGCACGAGCACCACCGGCTCCGGCCGTTCCGGGGTGGGACGGCAGGACCAGTCGTTGGCGCCGTCCAGCACCGGCGTCTCGGGAGCGGCGGCCGCGCTCGGCGCGTGCGGCAACGCCGCGGCGGCCGCGACCAGCATGAGGCCGGCGACACGCGCGGCCCGGAGGCGAATAGACATCTCGAATTCCCGACGGTTCAGATTCCCAATGGAGCGGCGAGCGTCGGCCACGAATCCTTCAGCGCGTCCTCCCAATAGCCCCAGGAGTGGGTGCCTTCGGGGCGGAAGTTGTATCGCGCGGGGATGCCGAGGTCGTCCAGCCGGGTTTTCATGTTGTGCGAGCAATAATTGGTGGCCGCTTCGATCACGCCGCCGACCACGAGCTGATTCGCGAAACCCCACGGGCCGTTCAGCGAGTATTTTCCGCCGTACTGGTCGTAGACGCCGGGCATGCCATTTCCACTGGCGATGTAAATGGATTTCCCGCGCAGTCCCTCCGCCTGCACGTAGGGATCATTGGCCACCCATTGCGGATCGCCCGCTGGCCCCCACATGTTGTCCAGCTCCGCCAGACCCCATTCCTCCACGGTCAGCCGGACGAACTCGCGGCCGACCGGATCGCTGGTCTGCGCGCAACCGCTGTAGGCGGCCACGCTGGAGAACAGGTCACCCGTGGTCGCGGCGAGCGCGAGGGTCGTGGTCCCCGACATCGAGAAGCCCGCGAGGGCATTGCGCCCGCTGGTCCCGAGATACGCGTCGATCAACGGGGGCAGTTCGCTGCTCAGGAAGGTCCGCCACTTCTGACGGCCCAGCCTGGCGTCATCCTTCTGCCAGTCCGCGTAATAACTGAACATGCCGCCGATCGGCGTGACCGCGTGCACGTTCTTGTCCGCGAGGAACTGCATCGCATCGGTCTTGGTGGCCCAGGTGGAGCCGTCGATGCCACCGGCCGCGCCGAGCAGCAGATACAGCACCGGACGCGGCACGCTGGTGTCCGCGGCGCGCTGCACTTCCACCGGAATATCGAGGTCCATGGCGGCGGAATGCACCGTCAATGTCAGGCTCCGCGCATCGTGCTCCCGCACGGAGACGATCGAAGACTCCGCGGGCGCCGCTTCCGCCTGCACCGAAACCATTGCCGATGCGACGGCACCGGCGACGACCGCCGACAGCACCAGTCGGCGGAGGTGGCTTCCTCTCATGACTCCCCTTATCCCGAATCCCGGAACGCCTCGCGATCCGAGCCCAGGCTATGGTGCGTCTCGAGCCGATTCACGACTGAAATTGCTGGGCCACCGATTCTGGGGGCATGCGCGCCAACGGGATTCCACCGATTCGGTCGATTTGATTCGGAAAAAGCGAGACCCCAATTCCTGGGGCTCGCTCGCTTCGAATAGTTGCGCCCGCGTCGGCCGACCGGATTGAATGCCCCTATGGGTGTCAGCGCGGACCGGGAAGTCGATGTGTGCGTGGTCGGGCTCGGTCCCACCGGGCGGGCGCTCGCGCACCGCGCCATGCGCGCCGGACTGTCGGTGACCGCGATCGATCCGCGCCCGGACCGGCTGTGGCCGCCCACCTTCTCCTGCTGGGTGGACGAGCTGCCGCGATGGCTGCCGCCCACGGCCATCGCGACCACCATCCCGGCGCCCACGGTCTGGACGAAGACCGAACATCGCATCGATCGGCCCTACTGCGTGCTGTCCAAGCCCGGTCTGCGCGCGGCGCTGCCGCTCGACGACGCCACCGTCGTCGCGGGCCGCGCCACCCGGGTGGACGCGCACGAGGTCGAACTCGCCGACGGCACGGTGCACCGGGGGGCCGCGGTGTTCGACACCCGGGGCCTGCCCCCGCTCGGACGCCGCAGGGCGGCCAGCGCGCACGGCATCTTCGTCGACGCCGAGACGGCCGCGCCGATGGTCGCCGAAGGCTCGGGCCTGCTGCTGGACTGGCGACCGGAGAACGGCGCCGGCCCGGACGAGCCGCCGTCGTTCCTCTACGCGGTGCCGCTCGGCGAGGGCACGGTGATCTTCGAGGAGACCAGTCTCGGACTCCGGGGCGGCATGCCACAGCGCGAATTGCGCAGACGCACGCTCGCGCGCCTCGCCGCGCACGGCATCCGCCTCACCGGCGCCGAACCGAGCGAGGCGGCGCACTATCCGCTCGACCAGCCGCCGCCGCGAAAGGGCGAGGCGCGCGCGATCCCGTTCGGTTCGCGCGGCGGCATGATGCATCCGTGCACGGGGTACAGCGTCGCCGACTCACTGGCGCTGGTGGACACCGCGATCACCGCGCTGCGGCAGGGCCGCGACCCGATCGCCGCGCTGTGGCCGCCGCGGGCGCGACTGGTGTATTGGATGCGGATGCGGGGGCTCTACGGCCTCGGCAGACTCACCACCGAGCAATCCATCGCGATGTTCGACGCGTTCTTCAGCGCCTCCCCGCGCGGTCAGCGCGCCCTGCTGTCCGCACACGACGACTACATCGCTCTGGGCGCGGTGCTGTTCAACACGGTCGCGCACACCTGGCCGTTCCACTGGCGTTACGACCTCGTCGGATGGACCAATCGGAACCGCTGGCTGGACTACGACTTCGCCGAACCGCGCGAAGCGGCCGAACGCCGGGTCCGGTAACCCGGCGAACGACCACGACGCCGGACTAGGGCCCCGTCTCCGCGGCGCGCCGGTATCCCCGCACCGCGGGGTAGGCGAAGACGACGATGATGCCGAGCGTCCAGGCGAGCGTCTCGAGCAGCGGGTCGGCGACCGCACCGCCGTAGGACAACCCGCGCATCGCATCGATCGCGCAGCTCATCGGCTGATGCGCCACCACGTCCTGCAACCAGACCGGGTAGGCGAAGACCGGGACGAAACCGGAGTTGAAGAACATCAGCAGCGTGCTGACCATGCCGATGATGTTCACCAGCATCACGCCCTCCGACACGGTGGCCAGCGCGGTGACCAGAACGGCGAACGCGACGCCGAACAGCACCGGGATGCCGATCAGCGCCACCGCCGCGAGGGGCCCCTGGCCGAACCGGAATCCCAGCAGCAGGCCCACCGCGACGACGAACACCGTCGTCACCAGGACGCGGATCGCTTCGGCCAGCAGCCTGCCGGTGAATCCGGCCGCGCGGTGCACCGGCATCGTCCAGAACCGGCCGAGCAACCCGGTCATCTTCTCGGTCTTGAAGCCGAGGGCGCTGACCACCGCGCCGGACATCGCCGCGACCAACGTCAGCAACGGGACCGTGCCGTACACCGCGGGCATGCCGGTGGCCCCGGACACGGGCTTGTTCAGCACGATGTAGAACATCAGCAGGGTCAGCGCCGGATAGACCAGGGTCTGGATGGTCGTCGCCGGATCACGCGCCCAGATCAGCAGCAGCCGCTTGCACTGGATCAGGCTCTGCACCACCCAGGTGACCAGCGAGCCCTCCGGCCGCGTCCGGACGACGGGCAGGGGCTCGGCCGCGCGGACCTCGGCCTGCTCGGCCCCCTGGTCGACGCGTTCCACGGTCGATTCCACCGAACTCATGACCGCCTCACACTCGCCCAGATCGCCAACGGGAGGAACACCGCCGCCAGCCCGATCAACCACACCAGCGGAACCCACAGCACGTGCCAGGTCACCCCGTCGGCCGCCATGTCGCGCAAGGCGAAGGAGAACTGCGAGATCGGCTGATTGCGCACGAACGGGCGAATCCACTCCGGGAAGTTGCGTTCCGGCACGAACCCGCAGGAGAGCATGCCGAAGATCAGTGTCGGCAAGGTCAGCGCCTGGCTCAGCGACTCCGGGCTCTTGGTCAGGCTGCCGAGCCCGTCGGCGCCGATCGCGAGCACCGTGCCGACCGCGAGGGAGAACGCGCAGAACAGCACGGCCTGGCCGACGCCAGCGACGAAACGGAAGCCGATCAGATACCCGAACAGCACCGCCGCGGTGAGCGAGGTGACCGAACGGACCAGACCGGCGCAGATGCGCGAGGTGAACGGCACCAGCATGCCGATGGGCATGGTCTGCAGACGGGTGCTCAGGCCGGTCATCGCCTCGAACGCGGCCAGCTGCGCGTTGGACATCATGGTGAAGGCCATCGTCTGCAGCACGATGATCGGCATGACGTACTGGGCGTAGTCGACGCCCTGGATCTTCATCACATAGCGCAGCGGCAGGTAGAAGCCGAGGGTGAAGATCAGCGGCGTGATCGCCGCGACGATCAGCTCGCCCTTGGTCGCCATGGTGCGCACGATGCGGCCGGTCAGCGCGCGCCACTGCGCGAACGACGACAGCCGCGGCGCGGGAAGTTCGGCGAACAACGTCGCCTCGGCCGGAGTCTGCTCCGGGGCTGTCGCAGCGGTCACGCGCGCCCGCCCGAGTGGCCGGTGATGGAGAGGAATACGTCGTCGAGCGAAGGGCGGCGCAGCGCGATGTCGGCCAGCTCGACGCCGGCGCTGTCGAGCCTGCGCAGCGCCTCGGTCAGCGTCGCCGCGCCCTCCGGCGCGGGGATGGACAGCCGGTCGCCGCCGTCGATGTCGGCCAGCACTGCGGGCGGCACCAGGTCGCCCAGGGCGTACGCGGCGGTGCGCAGCTTCTTCTGATCCAGCGGGACGACTTCGCAGTAGCTGCCGCCGGTCTTCTCCTTGAGTTCGTCGGCGGTGCCCTCGGCGATCACCGTGCCCTTGTCGATCACGATGATGTTGTCGCTGAGCACGTCGGCTTCCTCCAGGTACTGCGTGGTCAGCAGCACCGTGATCCCCTGCGTCTTCAGCGCGGTGACCAGGTCCCAGACGCCCTGCCTGCTGCGTGGGTCGAGGCCGGTGGTCGGCTCGTCCAGGAACACCACCTCGGGCCGCACCACCAGGCCGCAGGCGATGTCGACGCGGCGGCGCATGCCGCCTGAGTAGTTGCGCACGGCGCGGCGGCCCGCGCTCACCAGATCGAATTCCTCCAGCAAGGTGTCCGCGCGCTTGCGGGCCGCGGACTTGCCCAGACCCATCAGCCTGCCGAACAGCTCGAGGTTTTCCCGGCCGGAGAGGTTCTCGTCCAGCGCCGCGTACTGACCGGTCATCATGATCGAGCGGCGCACGCCCGCCGGGTCCCGCAGCACGTCGTATCCGGCGACGACGGCGGTGCCGGAGTCGGGCCGCAGCAGAGTGGAGAGCACCTTCACCATGGTCGTCTTGCCCGCGCCGTTGGGCCCGAGGATGCCGAGGACGGAGGCGCGTTCGGCGACGAAGCTGACGCCCTGCAGTGCATGCACATCGCCGAACGACTTGCGAACGTCCGCTACCCGGACCGCAGGCTCACTGGCATGCGAATCTGCTTGGTTGGAACTCGGCATCAACTCTCCACTATCGACCGGTGCGGCGACCAGGTCGCCCGAGCGCAATCGCACGCCCGGATTGGTGATCCGTCGCGCTCGGCGTGATGTTACCGGCCCGATGCGCGGGCTTTCGCGTCGCGCGCGGTACCCGCACCAGCGTGCGCTCAGTGTGTCCTTACTCACATTTCTCGCCGCCCGTCCACCGCGCAAGGGATCGACGCTGGTGAGCGCGATCCGATGCGGCCGGGCGCCGGCGGCCGAGCCTTGTCGGCCCGCTGCGCCAGACCATAGTCTGCTTTGCGGGGGAAAACACTCACTCGTCCACGGCTGTGGGCCCGCTGAACGGTCCGCACGTTGGTTTCGACACTGCGAGAGGTGATCATGGCCGAGTCCGCGCAGCCACGGTTGGCGGCGCGTCCGGGAGGAACGGGCCGAACGAACGTGCTGACGTCCTACGATCCGCGCACCGGTGAGGTCGTGGGCAACTACGCCGTGATGAGTTCCGGTGAGCTGAACCGTGCGGTGCGCGCGGCCCGCTCCGCCGAAAAGTGGTGGGCGGAACTGGGATTCGCCAGCCGGAAGCGGTGGCTGCTGGACTGGAAGCGCGAGATCGCCCGTCGCTCGGGGGAATTGGTCGCGCTACTGTGCGAGGAGACCGGGAAGCCGGAAGCCGACGCCGCCATCGAGGTGATGCTCGCGGTGGAGAACCTGGACTGGGCCGCGCGCAACGCGAGCCGCGCGCTGGACCGGCGGCGCATCGGTTCCAGCTGGCTCACCCGCAATCAGCGGGCCTCGGTCGGTTACCTGCCGCTCGGCGTCGTCGGAGTGCTCGGCCCGTGGAACAACCCGGTGTTCACTCCGATGGGCTCGATCGCCTACGCGATGGCGGCGGGCAACGCCGTGGTGTTCAAGCCGCACGAGCTGACCACCGGCGTGGGAGTGTGGCTGGCCGACAGCTGGTCCCGGCTCGCGCCCAACCAGCCGGTGCTGCAAGTCGTCACAGGGGACCAGGCCACCGGCACCGCGCTGTGCCGGGCGAAGATCGACAAGATCGCGTACGCCGGTTCGGAGGCGGGCGCGCGCGAGGTGATCTCGGTATGCGCGCAGACCATGACGCCGGTCGTCGTCGAGCGCAGCGGCAAGGGCAGCATGGTCGTGCACGTCGACGCGAAGCTGGACGACGCCGCCGAGGCCGCCGTGTTCGGCGCGATGGCCAACGCCGGACAGAACGCCACCGGAATACAGCGGGCCTACGTCGCCCAGTCCGTCTACGACCGCTTCCTCGACCTCGTCGTGGACCAGGCCCGCAAGCTGCGGCCAGGCGCGGACCGGAAGGCGTCCTACGGCCCGATGATCATGGAGTCACAGGTCGACGTGGTGCGCAGGCAGGTGCGCGACGCGGTGGCCCGCGGCGGCCGCGCGGTGGTCGGCGGACTCGACTCCATCCGCGATCCCTACATCGAGCCGATCGTGCTGGCCGAGGTGCCGGAGGAGAGCATCGCGATCACGGGTGAGGGCATCGGCCCGGTGCTCATCGTGAACAAGGTGGCGAGCATGGACGATGCCGCCGAGCGGATCAACGCGGTGGGCACCGATGTCGCGGTGTCGGTGTTCACCAGGGATGTGCACGAGATCGAGGCGTTCGCCGAGCAACTGCGCGTGGGCGTGGTGACCATCAACTCCTCGACCGCCTACGCGGGCATTCCCGCGCTGCCCTTCGGCGGTGTCGGCGAGTACGGCCAGGGCCACAGTCACGGCGACCAGGGCCTGCGGGAGTTCAGCCGGACGCTGGCCATCACCCGCAAGCGGTACCAGGCGCCGGTGAACCTTTCCACGTTCGATCGGCACCCGCGTCACCTGCGGCTGGCCAAGACGATCTTCCGGATCCGGCACGGCCGCCGGCCCTGAGACGGCTAGTCGAGCAGCACCGCGTCCATCAGCGCGGTGACTCGCGCGACTTGCGCGGGCCGGGAGTCGAATCGGATCAGCCTGCCCACATCGATCACTTGGCTGATGGCGGCGTGCACCCGGAAGCGCGCCTCCACCGGGTCCCCGTCCAGCAGGTTGGCCCACTCCAGCACGTTCTGCCGCTGAATGGCGCGCAGCTTGTGCTGCTCGGCCTGCGGCAGATTGCCGAACTCGGCGTAGTACACCGCCATGATCTCCGGCATGGCGAAACTCAGTTTGGCGTAGCGGTCGGCCACGCGCCGCGCGGCGTCGGCACGGCTGGTCGCCTCGGCCAGCGCCTCGGTGATCGCGATGGCCAGCCGGTCGCCGGTGCGGTGGAACGCGGCGGCGAGCAGGTCGGCCTTGCTCGCGAAGTATCGGTACACGCTGGAGGCGTTGATGCCGACGGCGGCGCCGATCTCCTCGATGCTCGCCTCGTGATAGCCCTGCCTGCCGAAGATCCGGATGGCCTCGGTGAGCAGCTGTTCACGCTTGGAGGTCACCGGGATGCCGCGCACGGGCGCGCCGGGATCCGGTTCCGCCGGCGCGGGCGGCAGGTCGGTTCGCAGGATGGCCCAGGACATCCGATGCAGCAGGGGGAGCAGCCGAGCGCTGGACAGTGCGGTGCGGTGCGCGGCGATGCTGGCGATCGCGCTCAGCACGCCCGCGGCGAGCATCGCCACGTCCGCGGGCGGCGTTTCGGGGCGCAGCAGCGCGATCGGCGCGGCGAGGGTGCTGTTCAGGTCGTCGTAGATCTTCTTGATCCGGACCCGGTCGTCACGCTCGAGATAGCGCCGCTCCCAGCGGTAGAGCCCGGCCTCGCGGCGGATCTCGACGGTGTGCTCGCTGATCGCGCGGATCAGCGCGTCCGCGCGCCGCGCCGGGTCCAGCCGGGCGTCGTCGGCGGCCTCGGCGACGGTCAGCAGGTGCTGCGCGCCTTCTTCGGCGGCCGCCACCAGCAGCGCGTACTTGTTCGTGAAATGCCGGTAGAGGGCCGGACCGGAGATGCCGACCTCGGCGGCGATCTCGTCCACGCCGACCGGGTAGTACCCGCGTTCGCTGAACGCGCGCGCGGCCGCCCGGATGATCTGGACCTTGCGGTCCTTCGGACGGCGGCGCACCGATGGCGCGCCCTCGGCCCCCGCCTTTCTACCCGGTTCGGGCCGCGCGGGAGCGAGGTCGACCTCGCTGCGATCCGCGACCATGCACCTCTCCGTTCTCCGGCGACGCTGGTTGACAGCGCCCGATATTGGAACCTAAGTTAACCACAATTCGCAATGTTAACCACTATTCACGGCCTGGCGTCCGCCGAATTGCAGCTTAGGAGCAAACATGAGCAACAACGATTCCGCGGCCCCGGCCGCACCCGCCGCCGCGAAGTTCACCGCGGTCCAGGACGGCAAGGTGCTCCGGATCACGATCACCAACCCCAAGCGGAAGAACGCCATCGATTACGACACCATGGTCGCGCTCGGGGACGCCTTCCGCACGGCGGCCGAGGATCGCGCGGTGCGGGCGATCGTACTCACCGGCGAGGGCGGCGATTTCTGCACCGGCGCGGATCTCTCCGCGAGCGCGGGCGAGGCGCAGCGGGGCATCACCTCGGACATGGTCATGGACGCGGCGAACCGGCTGGTGCGCGCCATCGTCGACGCGCCGGTCCCGGTGATCGTGCGCATCCGGGGCGCCGCGGCGGGCGTCGGCGTCGGCATCGCGCTGGCCGCCGACCTGGTCTACGCGAGCGAGGACTCCTACCTGCTGCTGGCCTTCATCAACATCGGCCTGATGCCCGACGGCGGGGCGGCCGCGCTGGTCGCCGCCGCGGCGGGCCGCCCGCTGGCGGCGCGGATGGCACTGCTCGGCGAGCGGCTGCCCGCCCGGGAGGCGGCGGCCGCCGGGCTGTTCACCACGGTCGTGCCCGACGACGAGCTCGATGCCGCGGTCGAGGCGGGCGTCCAGAAGATCGCCACCGGTCCGCGCCGCGCGCTGGAGCTCACCAAGCAGGCGCTGAACCAGGCCACGCTGGCCTCGCTCGACGCGGCCCTGGCCGCCGAGAAGGCGGGGCAGACCGAGCTGCTGCGCTCGCCCGATTTCGTCGAGGGCGCCACCGCGATGCTCACCAAGCGCAAGCCCGTCTTCGCCGACTGATCGGCCCGCCGCAACCCAGCAACCGGCAGGCGACTATGTTCATCGGCTATGACTTACCTGGTTACCGGGGCAACTGGGTTCATCGGTCGGTTCCTCATCCCCGAGCTGCTGAAACGCGAGGGTGACATCCATGTGCTGGTCCGGCCGGGCGACGCCTCGGCCGACCGGTTCGCCTGCTGCGCGCAGGAATGGGCGGGCGGCGACCGCGTCCGTCCGGTGCGCGGCGATCTGGGCGCCCCGGGACTGGGCATCGACCCGACCTGGCTGGCCCGCCATCGCGGCGCCATCGAGCACGTCTTCCATCTGGCCGCGGGCTACGACCTGACCGAGCGCGGCGGCGGCACCAGGCACCTGGTCGACGTCGCCGAGGAGCTGGGGGTCGATCTGCTGCACCACCTCTCGACCGTCGAGGTGGCCGGGACCAGCACCGGCCTGTTCACCGAGGACATGTTCGATCACGGCCAGACACTGACCACGCCGGCGCAGCGGGCCAGGTTCGAGGCCGAGCGCATCGTGCGGGAGTCGTCGTTGCGCTGGCGGATCTACCGGCCGTCGATCGTGATCGGGCATTCCCGCACCGGCGAGATCGATCGGATCGACGGTCCGTACTACTTCTTCCGCCTGCTGCGCATGGGCGCGCAGCTGCCCAGGCTGCTGCCGGTGCTGGTGCCCAGACTGGGCGAGACCAACATGGTGCCGGTGGATTTCGTCGCCCGCGCCCTCGACCACATCGCACACCGCCCCGGTTCGGACAAGACGACCTATCACCTGGTGGATCCGCGCAGGCAGAGCGCGGTCGACGCGCTGAACCTGTTCGCCGACGAGGCGGGCGCGCCGCACTTGGTGGAGGTGATGCCCAAGCGCACCCTGGACATGATGTTGCGCGTCCCCGGCGTGAACTGGCTGCTGCCCCGGGTCGGCGTACCACTGGACGTGCTGGAGCACAGCGAGTTCGCCTGCTGGTTCGACTGCAGGCACACCAGCGCGGCGCTGGCGGGCACCGACATCAGGGTTCCGCCGTTGGACGCCTACGCACCGCGGATCTGGAAGTACTGGATCGAGAACTGGGTCTGACCGGCGCGCGTCACCGGCTACCGGCCGGTGACGGTGAGATAGATCAGCGCCGCGTTGAGCACGGAGATGATCGCGGCGACCGTCCAGGCCAGCGCGGTGGTCACGCGGTGGTTGACGTCCGCGCCCATCAGCGCGCGGTCACTCGTGAAGCGCACCAAGGGAATCAGCGCGAAGGGAATGCCGAACGACAGCACCACCTGAGAGATGATCAGCGCGCGCGTCGGGTCGATGCCGAGCGCCAGGACCGCGATGGCCGGGATCAACGTGATCAGCCTGCGCGTGAGCAGCGGGATCCGCTTGTGCAACAAGCCCTGCATGATCATCGCGCCCGCGTAGGCGCCGACCGACGTCGAGGCCAGGCCGGAGGCGAGCAGGCCGATCGCGAGCAGCAGCGCGGCGGCGGGGCCCAGGACGTCGCCGACCGCGGCGTGCGCGTCTTCGATGGTCTCCACATTCCTGCCGCGCAAGGTGTTGGCCGCCATCAGCAGCATGGCCAGGTTCACCGTGCCCGCCAGCACCATGGCCAGGCCGACGTCGACCTTGGTGATCCGCAGGAGCCTGGTGCGCAGCGGCCCTGCCGCCGGATGCCCGTGCCGGTCGCGGGCGAGGCCGGAATGCAGATAGACCGCGTGCGGCATGACCGTCGCGCCGATCATCGCCGCGGCCAGCAACACGCTCTCGGTGCCTTGGAAACGCGGCACCAGACCGCCTGCCGTGCCCCCGGGCGATGGCGGCGCGATCACCACGCTCGCCAGGAATCCGATCGCGATGATCGCGAGCATCCCGGTGATCACCCGCTCGAACGGTTGCTGCCCGCGGCGGTCCTGCACCAGCAGCAGACCCATCGACACCGCGCCGGTGATCGCGCCGCCGAGCAGCAGCGGCAGCCCGAACAGCAGATGCAGCGCGATCGCGCCGCCCACCACCTCGGCCAGGTCGGTGGCCATCGCCACCGTCTCGGCCTGACCCCAGTACGCCAGCCGGACCGGGCCGCTCGCCTTCGCCCGCACCGCCTCCGGCAGCGACCACCCGGTCACCAGCCCGAGCTTGGCCGAGAGGAACTGCACCAGCCCAGCCATCACGTTGGCCAGGACGATGACCCAGACGAGGAGGTAGCCGAATTGCGCCCCCGCACTGATATTGGACGCGACGTTGCCGGGATCGACGTACGCGATGGCCGCGACGAACGCCGGGCCGAGCAGCACCGTCGCGGCACGCGCTCGCCCGGTGACGGACTTGGTCGACTCGGCCAGCGTGATACCCACGAACAGAATTTTACGGGTTCCCGAACTTTTCGTTGACGGCTGGCTCAAAAAGCAGACCGCCTGGTCGCATCAATGTGCGACCAGGCGGTCGAGGGAACTCGGCCGGGGCGTCCGGCGCTATGCGGCGGCGCTCAGATACCGAGACCCTTGGCCAGCACGGGCCACGACAGCTGGAACTCGTCGCGCCAGTAGCCCCACGAGTGCGTGCCCGAGTTGCGGAAGTTGTAGGTGGCCGGGATGCCCAGTTCGTTCAGCCGGTTCTGCAGGTTGTGCGTGCAGTAGTTGGTGCCCGCCTCGATCACGCCGCCGATGATGATCTGGTTGGCCAGGCCGTACGCGCCGGGGAGGGCGTACTGACCGTTGAGCGTGTCGTACTGGCCGGGCAGGCCGTTGCCGGTGGAGATGTAGAGGTCGAGCCCACGCAACCCCTCGGCGTTCACGTACGGGTCGTTGGCCACCCACTCCGGGCCGCCCTCGGGGCCCCACATGTTGTCGGTGTTGCCGCCGCCCCAGGTCTCGACGGTCAGCTTGACGAACTCGGAGCCGACCGGGTCACTGGTCTGCGCGCAACCGCTGTAGGCCGCGGCCGCCTTGTAGAGGCCCGGCTTGGCGATCGGCAGCGCCAGCACCGTGGTGCCCGACGTGGACAGGCCGGCGATCGCGTTCACGCCGTTGGTGCCCAGCGCGCCGTCGACCAGCGGAGGCAGCTCCTCGGTGAAGAAGGTCTTCCACTTGTTGCGGCCGAGTACCGGGTCGTCCTTGATCCAGTCGGTGTAGTAGCTCCACTTGCCGCCGATCGGCTGGATCACGTTGACGTTCTTGTCCGACAGGAACTGCAGCGCGTCGGTCTTCGCCTGCCACGAGGCCTCGTCCTCGCCACCGCCCGCGCCGTTGAGCAGGTACAGCGTGGGGCGCGGCACCGAGGCGTCGGCCGGCCGCTGGACGTCGATGATGATCTTCTCGTCCATCGCCGCCGAGTACACGTACAGGCGGATGCTGCGCGCGTCCTTGTACTCGGCCTTGGTGATACGCGAACCGTCCGGGGCGACCGGGTCGGCCAGCAGACTCTTGGAATCGATGATCGGGTCAGCTGTCGCGCTGGACGCGCCGAGACCGGTCATCATTCCCGCGAGCACCGCGGTTGCCGCGATCGCGGCCGCGGCCCGCAGGCCACCGCGCCGGCTCTGTCGACGTATCAATTTCGCACCTTCGCTTCGTCTCGAGATTCGCTCTGCATGCCCCACGCGCCGGGTGGATGCCCAGCATCACGCCCGACCATACGGCCTATGTAGTCGTCACGACAGGGGACTTCGTTACCGCACCGTTGCCCATCATGCCGGAACGGTGTCGGTCCGATCATGACCGCCCCATGTTCCGTGTCGCTTCCCATCCCGGGGGATCCAGCAACTCGGACAATCTGGGGCCGATCTGCGCCAGCGCTTCCGGTGACGTCATCTGGTCGTGTGAGACGCCGACGGGATGATCGTCGACCCGGCCGTCGACGTAAGGTTGCCAGCCGTCCGCCGCGGTGTCGTGACCGGCCGCGCTGAAGTAGTCCAAGCGGCCGCGGAAGACGTCGGGCCGGTGCTCGGCGATCAGCTCGGCCGAGCGCACGGCGCTGCGGTAGATCCGGCGCACCCGCTCGGGGGTGAGCACCGCCATGTCCGGCGGGATGGTGGCGTGCAGCGCGGCCAGCGCCTCGTCGCTCAGATCGCGCACGTCGCCGTCGCCGGGCAGCAGAGCGTCCGCGCCGATGCCGAGTTCGGCCAGCGCCTCGCGGATCGCCGCCCGGAAGTCGGTGACGTCGATGTCCGGGTGGCTGTCGAGCATGGTGAGCAGCCCGATCTCCTCCCCCGCCGCCTGCAACTGGGTGGCCACCGCGTGCGCCAGCACACCGCCGAGCGACCAGCCGAGCAGCCGGTAGGGGCCGTGCGGCTGCACCGCGCGGATTTCGGCCACATAGCGGTGCGCCATCTCCGCCAGCGACGCAGGCAGGTAGCCCTCCTCGGTGAGCGCGGGCGACTGCAGGCCGAAGATCGGCGTGCTCGCGGCCACGTAGCGCGCCAGACCCGCGTAGCACCAGGACAAGCCGTACATCGGATGCAGGCAGAACAGCGGCTGGGCGGCGGCCACGTCGTGCGGCACCATGGTCCGGATCGGCAGCAGTACGCCGAGCGCCGCGTTCGAGTCCTGGTCGTAGTCGTGGTCGTCGGCCAGCGCGGCCAGGATGCGGGCCGCCAGCGCCGCCGGGGTGGGATCGGTGAAGAACCACTGCACCCGCACCTCGGCGCCGGTGAGCGCGCGCAGCCTGCTGACCGCGCGCGTGGCGACCAGCGAGGTGCCGCCCAGGTCGAAGAAGTCGTCGTCCATGCCGACCCGCTGTCCGGCGCCGGGCTCGAGCACCGCGTCGAACACCTCGACCACGGTCCGCTCCAGCGGCGTGCCGGGCGCGCGGTACGGACGCGTCACCAACCGCGGCTCGGGCAGCGCCTTGCGGTCGAGTTTGCCGCTCGCGTTGAGTGGCAGTTCGGCGAGCTCGACGACCGCCGAGGGCACCATGTACGACGGCAGCGCGGCGCGGGCGTGCCGGAGCAGCGCGGCCTCGTCGACGCTCTCCGCGGGCGCGGCGACCACGTAGGCGACCAGCCGGTCACCCGTGGCGCCACGCACCACCGAGACCGCGGCATGCCGCACCTGGGGGTGACCGGTCAGCACGGCCTCGATCTCCCCGAGTTCCACGCGCTGGCCGCGCAGCTTGACCTGGAAGTCGCCGCGCCCGAGGTATTCCAGCGATCCGTCGCGCCAGCGCACGATGTCGCCGGTGCGATACAGGCGCGTGCCGCCGGCGTGCGCGACGAATCGCTCGGCGGTGAGAGCCGGCGCGCCGAGATAGCCGCGCGCCAATTGCACACCCTCGACGTACAACTCGCCCGCCGCGCCCGGCGGCACCGGCCGCAGCCGCCGGTCGAGCACGTGCACGCGGGTATTGGCCACCGGAAGACCGATCGGGACCGTCACCGCGGCGGTGTCACCGACCAGGTGGTCGGTGACCACGGTGGCTTCGGCGGGGCCGTACCAGTTGACCAGCACGGCGGCGGGCGCCATCGCGGCGAAACGCGCCGCCGTCTCCCCCGGCAACGCCTCGCCGGCGGCGAACACCCGCCGCAGCGACGGGTACCCCGCGACCGGGTTGGCCACCGGGTCCAGGAACGCGTCCAGCATCGACGGCACGAAGTGCACCGTGGTGACGGCGTTCTCGACGATGAGGCGGGCCAGATAGGCCGGGTCGCGATGGCCGTCGGGCGCGGCGACCACGATCGACGCCCCGGTCTGCAACGGCCAGAACAACTCCCATGCGGAGATGTCGAAGGTGATCGGCGTTTTGTGCAGCACCACGTCACCGCCGTCGTGCGGGTAGACCGACTGCGCCCAGCGGAACTGGTTGACCATCTGCCGGTGGGTGATCATCACGCCCTTGGGGCGACCGGTCGAGCCCGAGGTGTAGATGACGTAGGCGACGGTGTCCGGGCGGACGTATTCCTGCGGCCACGGGCCCTCGTACGGCAGCAGATACAGCGTGTCCACCGCGACCACCGGCACGCCGGTCGCGGTGTCGAACGCGTCCGCGGTGGTGGTCAGGACGCAGATCGGAGCGGCGCTGTCGAGGACGTACTCGCTGCGCTCGGCCGGGTGATCCGGATCGATCGGAACGTAGCCGCCGCCCGCGCGCAACACCGCGTAGATCGCGACGACCAAGTCGATGCCGCGCCGCATGGCCACGGCGACCAGCGTCTCCGGGCCGACGCCCCAGCGCATCAGCTCGACGGCCAGGGACCGGACGCGCGAGTCGAATTCGGCGTAGCTGAGCGTGGTGTCGCCGAAGCGCACCGCGGGCGCGTCCGGGGTGCGCGCCACCTGCGCGTCGAACAGCGACGGCAACGTCGCGCCGTCGAGCAGTTCCGGCACGTCGGTGGCGTTGCGCGCGGCCAGCTCGGCGCGCTCGTCCGCCAGCAGGACATCGATGTCGCCGACCCGCGCTTGCGGAGTGGTCACGAAACGGCCGATCAGCGCCGACAACCGCTGCGCGAGCGCGAGCGCCGCCGGTTCGCCGGTCACGTCGCGCAGGTATTTCACCGACACGCGCAACCGGCTGTCCAGCACCACCATCACGGTGAACGGGTAGTGGGTGCCGTTGACCGCGCCGACGCCGATGACGTTCATCCCGTCGATGGCGCCCGCCTGATCCAGGCCCTCCCGGTCCACCGGGAACGACTCGAACACCACGAGCGAGTCGAACAAGCCCTCCACGCCGACGGCTTCCTGGATCTCGCTCAACCCCAGGTAGTGGTAATCGAGCAGCGCCGCCTGCTCGGCCTGCAACTGGCGCAGCAGTCCGGCGAGCGTGTGCGTCGCCTCCAGCCGCACCCGCACCGGAATCGCGTTGAGGAACAGGCCGACCATCGCCTCGACGCCGTCGAGCCGCGGCGGGCGGCCGGAAACGGTGGCGCCGAAGACCACGTCGTCACGATCGACGGTGCGCCCGATCAGCAGACCCCAGGCCGCCTGCACCACGGTGTTCACCGTGACGCCGAGACCGGAAGCCAGCCGGGTCAGCGCGGTGGTGTCGGCCTGGGACAGCTCGAAGCCGACCTCGCCGACGCCCGCGGAGATCTCGCGGCCGGGGTCGGCCGGCGCCAGCGGCGTCGGCTCGGTGATCCCGGCCAGCGCGGTGCGCCACGCGGCGCGGGCGGCCTCCGCGTCCTGGGCGACCAGCCACGCCAGGTAGTCCCGGTAGGACCGCACCGCGGGCAGCTGACGGGAGTTGCCGCCGAACGCGTACAGCGTGAGCAGGTCCTTCAGCAACAGCGGCATGGACCAGCCGTCGATCAGGATGTGATGGCTGGTCACCAGCAAGTGGTACCGGGCGGCGGCGGAACGGATCAGCGCGAAACGCAGAAGCGGCGCGGTCCGCATGTCGAAGTGGTCGGCCAGGTCGGCCGCCTTGATCCGGTCCAGCTCGGTGTCGGCCGCGCCCGGTTCCAGCTGAGACAGATCGATCAGCCGCCACGGCACCTCCAGCGACTCCTGCACGATCTGCACGGGCTTGCCTTCGCTGTCGTCGGCGAAGGCGACCCGCAGGTTGTCGTGCCGGTCCAGCACCGCCTGCGCGGCCGCCTGCATCCGGCGCGCGTCCACCGCGCCGCCGAGATCGAGCACGAACTGGGTGGTGTAGACGTCCACCGAGTGCTCGGCGAGCAGGGCGTGGAACAGCATGCCCGATTGCAGCGGCGTGAGCGGCCAGGCGTCGGACAGGTCCGGGTAGGCGCGGGCGAAGCGATCGATGTCGGGTTGCTTGAGCCGCACCAGCGGGAAGTCCGACGGCGTGAAACCGCCCGCGTCCGGGCGCAGGCCGTGCTCGGCGAGGCCGCCGAGCGCGCGAATCCAATGCTCGGCGAAGGTTTTCGCGTCCTCACCGCGGAACGCGGCGGCGGCGAAGTCGAACCGGGCGAGCAAGCCCTCGTCGGTGGCGTCGACGGTCAGCACGAGCAGCAGATCGTCGGACGGGATGTCGGTGTGCACCCGCGCCGGGCGCAGATCCCGGTAGCGCAGCGCGAACCGGCCACGGCCGAGCCCGCGCAGTTCGGCGGCGGTCTCGGCGTTGAGATAGCGCAGCAGTCCGTAGCCGGCGCCGCGGGAGGGCACCGAACGCCGCAGCTCCTTGATCTGCGCGATCGCCGTGCCCGCCGCGGGGCCGCCGATCAGGGCGTCCTCGATGTCGATCCTGGTCAACCGCAACGGCAGCGGATATTCGGTGACGAAACCGCCCACCGTGCTCTCCGCGTCGGCCTGGGTGACCACGCGCCCGTCGGAAGGCAGCCGGACGACCGACCCGATCGCGCGCGTGACGGCCTCCCCCGCGGAGGTCTGCAGGGCCAGTGCCAGCGCGGTGAGCAGGATGTCGTCCACCCCGGCGTGATAGGCCTCGGCGGCAGCGGCGACGGCCGCGGCACCCTCCGCCGTGATGGTGAGCGAGACCCGGCTGCGTGCGCGCAGGTCTCGTCCCTCGGTCCCCGCACCCTCCGGGACGGAACCGAGAGCTCGTCGCCACCAGTCCATTTCGGCTACCGTGACCGGATCGTGCGCCTTGGCCGACAGGGCCCGGATGAGCGGGCCGAGGCCGGACTCGCGGCTCGCGGGCGCGGCGTGCCGGGCCCGGTTCCAGCGCGCGGTGAGCTGGTCGACGACGGCCCGCCAGGAGACGTCGTCGACCACCAGGCTGCTGGCCACGACGAGCAGCGTGGAGCGGGCCTCGGGACCGCCGGTGAGCACGAAGTAGATGTTGCGGCCCTGCTCGGGGTCCAGGGCGGCCGCGACCGCCTGCACCACATCGTCGATGGGCAGCGAAGTCTCGCCACGCTCCGGGTCCAGCCTGCGGAAGGCCTCGCCGGTGCGCTCGGCGGCGGGCGGGATGCGCAGCACCGGCGCGCCGTCGTCGCCGTAGCGCACCTGCACCCACAGCATCGGGTGCTGGTCGAGCACGGCGGCCACCGCATGCCGCACCGTCTCGACCGAGCAGGTCTCGGGGACGTCGAGGGTGATGGCCCGCACTTCGATGCCCTCGTCCAGCATGCGCGCCGCGTCCGGTGTCAGCGGTAGTTCGCCCGCCTCGTCGCCGGGGCCGCCCGCCACCGCGGCGGCGCGGGCCAGCGCGGCGACGGTCCGGCATTCGAAGACATCGCGCGGCGCGAAGGTCACGCCGCGGGCGCGCGACCGGGAGACCACCTGGATGGACACGATGCTGTCGCCGCCGAGGGCGAAGAAGTCGTCGTCCAGTCCGACCCGTTCGAGTCCGAGCACCTCGCCGATCACTTCGGCGATCACCAGTTCGGCCGGGGTGCGCGGCGGGCGATAGGCGCGGGTCCGCGCCTCCGGCTCCGGCAGCGCCTTGCGATCCAGCTTGCCCACGGGGGTCAGCGGAATCGCGTCGAGCACGACGATCGCCGCCGGAACCATGTACTCCGGCAGCGTGCGCCCGATCCGCTCGGTCAGCGCGGCCTGGTCTATCGTGGCGTCTTTCGCCGGCAGCACGTAGGAGACCAGCATGGTCGCGCCGGAACCGGTCGGGCGTCCGAGGGTCACGGCGAAGCCGACTTCGGGCTGGGCGGAGAGGGCGGCGTCGATCTCACCGAGCTCGATGCGGAAGCCGCGCACCTTTACCTGGAAGTCGTTGCGGCCCAGGTATTCCAGCACCGGCGCGTCCCCGTCCCGGCGCCAGCGCACCAGGTCGCCGGTGCGGTAGAGGCGCTCGCCGGGCGCGCCGTGCGGGTCGGCCACGAACCGGGCGGCGGTGAGCGCGGGGCGGGCGTGGTAGCCGCGCGCCAGCTGGACGCCACCCAGATAGAGCTCGCCCGCGACGCCTTCGGGCACCGGACGCAGCCTGGCGTCCAGCACCAGCGACCGCGTGCCACGGATCGGTCCGCCGATCGTGACCGGCTCGCCGGGCCGCAGCGGGTCGCTGATGTTGGTCATGATGGTGGTTTCGGTGGGCCCGTAACCGTTGTGGAAGGCGCGCTCCGGCGCGGTCGTCCACTTGTCCGCCAGATCGGCGGGCACCGCTTCACCACCTGCCACGATCGCGCGCATCCCGGACAACGCGTCCGGATCGAGCGAGGCGAGCACCGAGGGGGTGAGGAAGGCGTGCGTGACTCCCTCGGCGCGGATCAGCTCGGCCAATTCCGCGCCGCCGAAGGTGTGCGGCGGCGCCACCACGAGCGCGCCCGCCGAGCCGAGCGCGAGCAGCAGTTCCAGCATCGACGCGTCGAACGACGGCGACGCGAACGCCAAGGCGCGGGCGGATCGGTCGAGCCGATAGCGTTCCACCTGCTCGGCGCTGAAATTCGCCAGTCCGGCGTGGGTGACCACGACGCCCTTGGGCAGCCCGGTGGAGCCGGAGGTGTAGATCATGTACGCGGCGTTGCTCGCGCGCAGCGGGCCGCGTCGTTCGCTGTCCCGCAACGGCTGATCCGGGCGCGCGGCGACATCGAGGGTGAAGTCGTGATCGTCCAAGGCGACCCAGGCGCCATCGGCCAGAACGGGCAGGTGGTCCAGCTCGGCGGTCACCGTCACACCGAGGGCCACGCCGGAATCGGCCACCATGTGCGCGATGCGATCGGCCGGATAGGCCGGATCGATCGGGACGAACGCCGCTCCGGTCTTGGCCACCGCCCACAACGCGAGCACGGATTCCACCGAACGGCGGATCGCGATGGCGACCAGCGCCTCCGGCCCAGCACCGCGGTCGATCAGCGCACGTGCCAATTGCGCGGAGGCCGCGTCGAGGTCGGCGTAGCTGAAGGTGCGATCGTCCGCGACCACGGCGACGCCGGATGGGTTCGCGGCGACGGCGGCGGCCATCAGATCCGGCAGCGTGCGCGGGGGCATGGCAGGTGCGCCGGCACGGGCGATCAGGTCGGCGCGCTCGGAGTCGTCCAGGATCTCCAGGTCACCGACCGCGGTGCTCGGGCGCCGGACGACCGCGGCCAGGAGTCGGCGGAACCTGCGGCCGAACTCGGCCACGGTCTGCTCGTCGAACAGATCGTGGGCGTAGGTGAATTCGGCGGCGAGACCGGCTTCCGCACCGGACGCGGTGCGCTGCTCGCGGATGGTCAGCAGCAGATCGAATTTCGCGGTGTCGACGGCCGGGTCGAGCGCCGTGCAATGCAAGCCGGGTAGTTCGAAGCTGGTGGCGGCCAGGTTCTCGAACGACAGCGCCACCTGGAACAGCGGGTGGCGACCGGCCGAGCGTTCGGGGTCCAGCGCCTCGACCAGTCGCTCGAACGGGATGTCGGCGTTGGCGAAGGCACGTAGGTCCGTTTCCCGCGTACGGGCCAAGAGTTCGGTGAAGCGGAGTCCGGGCGCGACCCGGGTGCGTAGCACCAGCGTGTTGACGAACATGCCGATCAAGTCGTCGAGTTGGGCTTCGCCGCGGCCCGCGACGGGCGTGCCGACGGCGATGTCGTCGGTGCCGGACAGGCGCGCCACGAAGACCGCGAACGCGGTGTGCACCACCATGAACAACGTGGCGTTGTGCTGCCGCGCGAGATCGGCCAGCGCGGCGTGCACGTCGGCGTCCACGACGAAATCGGTCCGGCCGCCCACGAAGGACTGCGCGGGCGGGCGTGGGCGATCGGCGGGCAGGTTCAGCTCGTCGGGCAGGCCGGCGAGTTCGGTGGTCCAGTAGGCCAGTTGCGCGCCAGCGATCGACTCGGGATCGTCATCGTCGCCGAGCGCGTCGCGCTGCCACAGCGCGTAGTCGGCGTACTGGAGGGGCAGCGGCGCCCAGGACGGCTCCGCGCCGCCGCTGCGCGCCACGTAGGCCAGCATCAGGTCCCTGGTCAGCGGCCCCATCGACCAGCCGTCGGCACTGATGTGGTGCGCGACGAAGACCAGCACGTACTCGCCGGCCGCGAGCTGGAACAGCCGCGCGCGGAACGGCACCTCGACGGTCACGTCGAAGCCCGCGGCGACGATGCGCTGTGCCTCATCGGCGACGTGCCCGTCGCCGATCTGCGCGGGGTCCAGGTCCACCGGGACCTCGTGCGGAGCGAGTATCCGCTGTACCGGGCCGTCGGGCGTCTGCGGGTAGATCGTGCGCAGAATCTCGTGCCGCGCCACCAGATCCGCGACGGCCTGCCGCAACGCGGCCACGTCCAAGTCCCCGGACAACCGGATCGCGGCCGGAATGTTGTAGACCGACGCCGAGGTGTCGAACTGGTTCAGGAACCACATGCGCTGCTGCGCGAACGACAGCGGGATGCGGTCGGGGCGGGGCCCGGCGACCAGCGGGGCGCGTTTGCGCTCGCCGAAGCCGCGTTCCGCCTTGATCGCCAGTCCGGCCACGGTGGAGGCCTCGAAGATCGTGCGGACGGGGACGCGCGCGTCCAGTGCCGCGCCGATCCGCGCCGCGACCTGCGTCGCCAACAACGAATTACCACCCAGCGCGAAGAAATCGTCATCCGCACCGACACGCTCGACACCCAACACCTCGGCGAACACCGAAGCCACGATCTCCTCGATCGGAGTCGACGGCGCACGAAACGCCTGAACCTCGAACTCCGGCTCCGGCAGAGCCTTCCGATCCAGCTTGCCGTTCACATTCAACGGCAAAGCATCCAGCACCACGAACACCGACGGCACCATGTACGACGGCAAACCCGCCGTCAACTCCGACCTCACCCGAGCCACATCCACACCGGCCCCGGCCCCGGCCCCGGCCCCGGCCCCGGCATCGACCGCAGCGGCAACGGCTTCACCACCACCGGCCGCACCAGCAGCAACGCCACCCTCCGCAGCGGCCGGAACGATATAAGCCACCAAACGGTCACCGGTCTTCGGATCCGACTTCGCGACCACCGCCGCCTGCGCGACCTGCGGCAACGCCAACAGCGCCGCCTCGATCTCACCCAACTCGATACGGAAACCACGAATCTTCACCTGAAAATCCGTACGACCCCGATACTCCAGCTCACCGTCGCCGTTCCACGCGACCAAATCACCCGTGCGATACATCCGCACACCCGACTCGAACGGATTCGCCACGAACCGATCCGCCGTCAGATCCGCACGACCGAAGTAACCACGCGCCAACTGAACACCCGCGAGATACAACTCACCGGAAACACCCACCGGCACCGGCCGCAGCCGAGAGTCGAGCACGTAAACCCGGCTGTTCCACTCCGGCGCACCAATCGACACCGACACCTCATCAGCCGACGTCACACGATGACTGGTGATCGACACCGCCGCCTCAGTCGGACCATAAAGATTGAACAACTCCGTGCGCGGGTGCTCCCGCAAAAACCGCTGCGCCACCGCACCCGGCAACGCTTCACCAATCGCCAACACCCGCCACAGCGACCAGTCCACCGTGTCCGCGGCGGGCCGGTGCGCCAGCAGCGCGTCCAGCATCGACGGAACCACGTGCAGAGTAGTGACCGACTCGCGCGCCATGAGTTCGGCCAAATACGCCGGATCCCGATGACCATCCGGCGCGGCGATCACCAGACGACCACCACACACCGCCGCCGACCAGAACTCCCACACCGAGAGATCGAACGTCGCCGCCGTCTTCAACAGCACCGAGTCGTCCTGGGACAGCTCGAATTTCGCTGCCTTCCAGAGCAATTGGTTGACGATCGCCGCGTGCGGCACCGCGACGCCTTTCGGGCGCCCGGTCGAACCCGACGTGAAGACGATGTAGGCCGTGTTCTCCGGCCGCAGCGGGGCGACTCGCTCGGCGTCGCGGAGCGGCACGCTCGCGACCGCGGTCAGTTCGAGGTCTTCGAGCCGCACCACCGGCGCGACGTCGGTGTCGAAGTCCGACTCCGCGTCGCTCAATACGCAGACCGGGGCGGCGACGGAGAGGATGTAGTCGGTCCGCTCGGCGGCTTGGTCGGGGTCGACCGGTACGTACGCTCCGCCGGCCTCGGCCACCGCGTACATCGCGACGACCAGATCCACCGATCGGCGGAACGCGAGCGCGACGCGGGTCTCGGGGCCGACGCCCACCGAGATCAGGTACCGGGCCAGACGGTTCACCCGGGCGGCCAGTTCCGCGTAGCTCAGCTCGGCGCGTTCGCCACCGGGCAGATCCGCGACCAGCGCGACCGCTCCCGGCGCTGCCGCGACGGTCCGCCGCAGCAGCGACCCCAGGGTGGCGGGCTCCACCGGCTGGGCGGTGTCGTTCCATGCGGTGAGCACGTCGGCGCGCTCGGTGTCCGCGAGAATGTCGATGTCCCCCACCGGGACGGCGGGATCGGCGACTATCGCGGCGAGGACGCGCGAGAACCGAGCGACGAACCCTTCTACCGTCGCCCGGTCGAACAGATCGGTCGCGTATGTGAGGAACCCGCCGATACCCGCGGCCGCACCCGACTCCGCATAAGCATCACCAACAATCAAATGCAGATCGAACTGCGACACATCCAAATCCGCATCCACACCCGCCACCGTCAAACCCGGCAACTCCAACGCCGCACGCGCGACATTCTGAAACGACAACCCCACCTGGAACAACGGATGACGCGCCGTCGACCGCGGCGGATTCAACACCTCCACCAACCGCTCGAACGGCACATCCGCATGCGCGAACGCCGCAAGATCCGACTCACGCTGCTTACCCAGCAGGCCGACGAACGACTCATCCGGCTCGAACCGCGTCCGGAACACCACGGTATTGACGAACATGCCGATCAAATCATCGAGCTCCCGCTCACCACGCCCCGCGACCGGCGTGCCGACGGCGATATCCGCATTGCCGGACAGGCGAGCAAGCAAGACCGCGAAGGCCGTGTGCACCACCATGAACAGCGTCGCGCCATGCGCACGAGCGAGCTCCGCCAACCCGGCATGCGTCGCGGCGTCCACCGTCACGGGCACGCGCGCACCCGCGAGCGAAGCCACCGCAGGCCGCGGCCGGTCGGTCGGCAACTCCAGCACGTCGGGCAACCCGGCCAGCTCGGCGCGCCAGAACGCGATCTGCCGCGCCGCGAGCGACTCCGGATCCGACTCCTCCCCCAGCACCGCACGCTGCCACAACGCGTAATCCGCGTACTGCACCCGCAACGGCGACCACCCCGGAACATCGCCCGAGGTACGAGCCGCGTACGCCACCATCACATCCCGCACCAACGGACCCATCGACGACGCGTCCGCCGCGATGTGATGCACCACCACCGCGAGAACGTACTCCTGCGGCGCGTCCACGATCCGCAGCAGCCGGACGCGAACAGGCACGTCGGCGGTCACATCGAAGGGGGCCGCCGCGAGCGTGTACACCTCGCGCTCGATCTCGTCCGCACCGATCGGATGTTCGGCCACATCCAGCGTCACCTGGCCCGCGGCCAGCACCACCTGCACCGGACCATCGGGCGTCTCCGGATACACCGTGCGCAGCACCTCGTGCCGCGCCACCACATCGCGCAGCGCCGCACCCAGCGCGCCCACATCCAGCGCACCGGTCAACCGCAACGCGAACGGCAAGTTGTAGGCCGCCGAACCGGTCGCCGCGACGGCGTCCTCGACGTGGTCGAAGCGGTTGAGGAACCACATCCGCCGCTGCGCCAACGACAACGGCAGTTGCTCCGGACGAGCGATACTCCCCAGCCGCACACGGCGCTCACCGTCGGTATGCGACTCCAGCGCCGCCGCCAACGCCGCGACCGTGGATGCCTCGAACAACGCACGCACCGGCACCTGAGCATCGATCGCCGCCCCGAGACGCGCCACGACCCGCGTGGCGACCAGCGAATTGCCGCCGAGCGCGAAGAAATCGTCATCCGCGCCGACCCGGTCCACGCCGAGCACCGCCGCGAACACCTCGGCGACGATTTCCTCGACCGCCGTCGCCGGCGCACGGAATCGCCGCGCCGTGAAGGTCGGCTCGGGAAGCGCCTTGCGATCGAGCTTGCCGCTGGGATTCAGCGGGAACGCGTCCAGCGCCACGATGGCAGCCGGAATCATGTAGGCGGGCAACGTTTCCGCGATCGCCGCGAGCAAGTCGCCCTGCTCGATCGAGTACCCGGGCGCGGGTACCGCGTAGGCGACCAATTGGTCGCCCAGGGACGACGGCGCGACCACCGCCACGGCCTGGCTCACCGAAGGCTGCGCCAGCAGCGCCGTCTCGATCTCACCCAGCTCGATCCGCTGACCGCGGAACTTCACCTGGAAATCGGTCCGGCCCAGATAGTCCAGCCGGTGCGGTAGTTCGTCGGTGGCGGCGCGCCAGACCACCAGGTCACCGGTGCGGTACATCCGCTCGCCATCGCCGAACGGATCGGCGACGAACCGGTCCGCGGTCAGATCGGGACGCCGCACATAGCCGCGGGCCAGCTGATCCCCCGCCAGATACAGCTCGCCCGGAACCCCCGCCGGCACCGGTTGCAGACGCGCGTCCAGCACGTACACCTGCGTGTTCCACTGCGGTACGCCGATCGGCACGGTGCGCTCGTCCACCGCGGTCGCGGGCCAGTAGGTCACCGAGACGGCCGCCTCCGTGGGGCCGTACAGGTTGTGCACGGCGGCATCGGTCACCGCGCGCACCGCGGCGACGGTCTCCGGTGGCAACGCCTCGCCGATCACGAAGATGTCACGCAAGGTCGGGCACGAGCCGGGGGAGGTGTGGGCGGCGAAGACCGTCAGCATGGACGGCACGAAGTCCGTCACCGTCACGCCTTGCGCCGCGATGGTCTCCGCCACGTACACCGGGTCACGATGCCCCTCGTGGTGGGCGACCACCAGCTTGGCGCCCACGCGCAGCGGTAGGAAGTAGCCCCACAGCGAGACGTCGAACGTCGTCGCCGTCTTCTGCAAGTACACGTCGTCCGCGTCGAGCGGATACGCCGCGAGCATCCAACTGATCTGGTTCTGGATCGCGAAGTGCGAGATCGCGACGCCCTTGGGGCGGCCGGTGGACCCGGAGGTGAAGATCACGTACGCCGGATGGTGCGGCAGCAGCGGACGCAGCAGTTCCTCCGCGCGCACCGGCGAATCGTCGAACCGGTTCGGGTTCAGTGCGTCCAGCAGCAGCACCGCGGTGCCTTCCGGCACGTCGACCGCGTCGGCGGAGGTGGTCAGCACGCAGACCGGCCGCGCCGTCTCGAGGATGTGCGCGATGCGTTCGGCCGGATGATCCGGATCCAACGGCACATACGCCCCACCCGCCGCCACGATCGCATACATCCCCACCACAAGATCCAACGACCGGCGAACCGCCAACCCCACCAACGACTCCGCACCCACACCCTGCGAAATCAACAACCGCGCCACACGATTCACCCGCGCATCGAACGCACGGAACGTCAACTCCACACCCTCGTACACCACGGCGACCTCGTCCGCGTACGCCTCCGCCGCACGGCGATACCCGTCCAGCAGCAACTCGGCGGGAACCGGGTAACGCGTGTCGTTCCACTCGTGCAGGATGCGTTCGCGTTCGGCGGGAGCGAGCAGATCGATCGCGCCGATCGGCCGATCCGGCTCGGCGGCGGCGACGGTCAGCAGCCGATCCAGCCGCCAGGCGAACTCGGCGATCGTCCGTTCGTCGAACAGGTCGGTGGCGTAGGTGAACATCGCCGTGAAGCCCGACGCCTCGCCCCCGGAGTCGGGCACCACGGTCAATTGCAGATCGAATTTCGCCACCGCGCCGTCGAATTCCAGCACGCGGGCGGAGAGCCCGGGCAGGTCGATCTCCGGCCGGTTCATGTTCTGGAAGAACAGCGCCACCTGGAACAGCGGGTGATGCGCCTGCGACCGCACCGGGTCGAGCACCTCGACCAACCGCTCGAACGGCAACTCGGCATGCGAGAACGCGCCCAGATCGGTTTCCTTCGTCTGAGCCAGCAGCGTGCGGAACGACGCGCCGAGGTCGATCCGGGTGCGCAGCACCAGGGTGTTGACGAACATGCCGATCAGCGCGTCCAGTTCGCGCTCACCCCGGCCCGCCACGGGCGTGCCGATGGTGATGTCGTCGGTGCCGGTGAGCCGGGCGAGCAGCACCGCCAGCGCGCTGTGCACCACCATGAACTCCGAGGCGCCCGCGCTGTGCGCCAACTCGGCGAGACCTCGATGCACCGAGGCGTCCACCGCGAACGTGTACTCCGCGCCCCGGCCGGAGGCGACGGGCGGGCGCGGACGGTCCGAGGGTAGGTCGATCCGGTCGGGGATGCCCGCCAAGGCTCGCCGCCAGTAGGCGATCTGGGCCGCGGCCACCGACTCCGGATCGTTCTCGTCGCCGAGCATCGCGCGCTGCCACAGCGTGTAGTCCGCGTATTGCACCGGCAGCGGTTCCCAGGACGGGCGCGCCCCGTTACGCCGGGACAGGAACGCGCTGAGCAGGTCCCGCAGGAACGGCGCGACCGACGCGCCGTCAGCCGCGATGTGATGCACCACCACCGCCACCACGTGGTCGGCGGGGCCGATCTCGGCCAGCGCCATCCGCAGCGGCACTTCCGCCGCGACATCGAAACCGGTCAGCGCGAGGCCGCGCAGCCACGCGGGCAGCTCGTGTTCGGCGACGGGCTTCGGCGCGAGGTCGGGGACGGCCGCAGCGGCGGGCAGCACCACCTGATACCCCGTACCATCCACCGCCGGATACACCGTCCGCAACGTCTCATGACGCCCGACCACATCCGCGACCGCCGCCCGCAACGCCGCCACATCCAACACACCCGACAACCGCACCGCGAACGGAATATTATTCCCCGCCGAACCGGTATCGAACTGATTCAAAAACCACATCCGCCGCTGCGCCAACGACAACGGCACCCGCTCCGGACGCTCCACCGCCACCAACGCGTGCCGGTCACCGGCGCCCTTCAACGGCTCCAGCCGCGCGGCCAGCGCGGCGACGGTGGGGCTCTCGAAGATCAGCCGGGCGGGCACCCGCGCCGCGATGGCCGCGCCGAGCCGGGCGGCGACCTGCGTCGCGATCAGCGAATTGCCGCCCAGCTCGAAGAAATCGTCGTCCGCGCCGACCGGCGCACCGGGACCGAGCAGCTCGGCGAACACCTCGCTGACCAGCTCTTCCAGCGGACCGACCGGCGCACGGAATACCTTGGTCTGTAGGCGCGGCGTGGGCAGCGCCGCGCGATCCAGCTTGCCCACGGGGGTCAGCGGAATCTCCTCCAGCACCATGACGACGGTCGGCACCATGTGCGCGGGCAGGATGCGTTCGGCGAAGGCGGCGAGTTCGGCCGCGTCGGCGACCATCCCGGGCGCGGCGTGCACATACGCGACGAGGATGGTGACGCCGCTGTCCAGGTCGTGCCCCACGGTGACCGCGAAGTCGACGGTCTCGTGCCCGGCCAGCACCGCGTCGATCTCACCCAGCTCGATCCGGAAACCCCGGATCTTCACCTGGAAATCGTTGCGACCCAGATACTCCAGCTCACCATCCGGCGTCCAACGCACCAGGTCACCGGTGCGATACAGCCGGGAACCGTTGGCGTCGAATGGGTTCGCCACGAAGCGGGACGCGGTCAGCCCGCGCCTTTCGTGGTAGCCGCGGGCCAGTTGGGCACCGGTGATGTACAGCTCACCGGCCACCCCGCTCGGAACGGGGACCAATCGTTCGTCCAGCACGTACTCGGTGACGGCCCGGATCGGCGCGCCGATCGTCACCGGCTCGCCGGGCGCCAGCGGCGCGCTGATGTTCGTCATGATCGTGGTCTCGGTCGGGCCGTACCCGTTGAAGAACTCCCGGGTCCGCCCACCCGACACCGGGAGCACCCAGCGCCGCACCAGCTCCGGCGGGCACGCCTCGCCACCGGCCACCACCACGCGCAACTCGTCCAGCCCCGTCGGATCCACCGACGCGAGCGCGGCGGGCGTCACGAACGCGTGGGTCACGGCCTCCCGGCGCAGCAGGGACGCGAAGTCCTCGCCGCCGAACACCGTGGGGGACGCGACGACCATGGTGGCCGCGCCGCCGAGCGCGAGCAGCAACTCCAGCACCGAGGCGTCGAACGATGGCGACGCGAAATGCAGCGTCCGCGACGCACTCGTCACCCGATACCGATCACGCTGCTCGGCACAGAAACTCGCCAGTCCCGCTTGGGTGACCACCACGCCCTTCGGCGTGCCCGTGGAGCCGGAGGTGTAGATGACATACGCGGGATGCTCCGCGCGCAGCGGACGCACGCGGTCGGTGTAGGTCACCGGGTCGGCGGCGAACTCCTCCAGCCGCCGCGCGCAGTCGGCGGTGTCGATGGACAGCCACTCGACCCGGGGCGGCAAATCGGCGCGGATCTTCTCGACGGTGAGCCCGAAGACCGCGCCGGAATCGACGACCATGCGCTCGACGCGATCGGCCGGATAGTTCGGATCCACCGGCACGAACCCCGCACCGGTCTTCGCCACCGCCCACACCGCCACCACGGACTCCACCGACCGCGGAATACCCACCGCGACCAGATCCTCCGGACCGACCCCCCGATCGATGAGCAGCCGCGCCAACCGCGTGGACCGTTCGTCCAGCTCGGCATAGCTCAGTGTGGCGTGGGTGCTGGTCGCGTCGGCGAAGATCACTGCCGCACCGCTGGGGTTGGCCTCCACGGCGGTGGCCATCAACTGCGGCAGGGTGGTGACGCGGGGGCGACGGGTCCGAGTCGGACGCACACGGGCCGGGCGGGTCATCGGCGCACCGCTTCCGCAGTCTCGTCACACCGCTGCCCGACCGCCCGAACCATCGTGCTGCCTCACCCTGTCTATCGTCGCCACACGCACGTCACCATGCTGCCCGCGCTGTGATCATCGAACGCGCGCATGCCGATCGTTACCTAACCGCCGGCGCACGCCGAGTGTGACCGGCCACGACCCGTGAGTTTCCGGGGCAGGAGCGGACGCGTATGACGAGTGCCGCGGACGATTATTCCCTGCCGACGCCCGATCCGTGTCGCGACGTCGGCAGGGACGATCACCGGCGCGCGTCGAGCAGAGCGGCCAGCTGCGGGCCGATCACCGCCAGCGCCTCCGGCGTGGCCATCCGCGCGTGCGTGACCTCGACCGGCCGGTCGACGACCATGCCCTGGACGTACGGCCACCAGTCCGCCGCGGCGGCGCGCAACTCGTCGGCGGGGTCGGCGACGGCGGCGCTGAAGTACTGCACGGTGCCGCGGAAGACGCCGGGCCGGTGCTTGGCGATCAGCTCCGCCGAGCGGACGGCGCTGCGATAGATCCGGCGCAGCCGCTCCGGCGTCACCGCGACCAGATCCGGCGGGATCATGGCGTGCAGCGCGGCCAACGACTCGTCGTCGAGGTCGTAGACATCGTCGCCCTCGGCGGCCGTCGTACCGAGACCGAGTTCGGCCAACGCACCGCGCACCGCGGCGCGGAAGCCGACGACGTCCGGATTCGGATGGCTGTCCATCATGGCCAGCAATTCCACCTGCTCGCCCGCGTCCTGCAACTCGGTGGCGATGGCATGGGCGAGGACACCGCCCAGCGACCAGCCGAGCAACCGGTAGGGACCCTGCGGTTGCACCGCCCTGATCTCGGACAGGTAGCGCGCGGCCAGCTCGGCCAGCGAATCCGGCAGCTCGCCGTCCTCCGACAGCGCGGGCGATTGCAGACCGAAGATCGGCTGGTCGGCGGGCATGAACTGGGCCAGTCCCGCATACGACCAGGCCAAGCCGTACATCGGATGCAGGCAGAACAGCGGGGCCGCCGATCCGCTCGCCCGGATCGGAAGCAGCACGTCCAGCGCCGCGGTGGCGTCGGCGTCGCCCGCGTCGATGCGGGCGGCCAACCCGGCAACCGTGGCGTCGGTGAAGAACCACTGCACCCGCACGGTCGCTCCGGTCGCGTCCCGCAGCCGACCGGCCACCTGTGCCGCGAGCAGTGAGTTACCGCCGAGGGCGAAGAAGTCGTCGTCCAGGCCGACGCGGTCGGCGCCCAGCAGTTCGGCGAATACTTCCGCCACCGCCTGCTCGGTGACCGTCTCCGGCGCGCGGTAGGCGACCGCGCTGGTGATCTCCGGGGCCGGAAGCGCGCGGCGGTCGAGTTTGCCGTTGGGGGTCAGCGGCAAGACGTCGATGACCACTACGGCGTCGGGCACCATGTACCCGGTCAGGAACTCGGCGACTCCGGCCCGGACCTCCGCCGGGTCGATGCGCACGCCGCTGTCGGGCACGACGTAGCCGATCAGGCGCTCACCCGACTGTTCGTCGGCACGCACCAGCGCGACCGCCTGCCCGACACCGTCGCAGCGCAGCAGCGCGGCTTCGATCTCGCCGAGCTCGATGCGGAACCCGCGCAACTGCACCTGCTGGTCACTACGCCCGGCGTACTCGAGAGCGGCGTTGTCGTCACCGGCACGCCACCGGCCGATGTCACCACTGCGGTACATCCGCGATCCCGGCGCACCGAACGGATTCGCGACGAACCGCGTCGCGGTCAAGCCCGGCCTGCCCAGATAACCGCGCGAGAGCTGCGCCCCGACGACATGGATCTCACCGGGCACCCCCACCGGAGCCGGATGCAGACGCCGGTCCAGCACGCACGCATCCAAGCCGGGGATGGCCCGGCCGATCACACTGGCCGGGTTGTCGGCGCTGTGCTCGGCCAACGGCAGGAACGACACATGCACCGTGGTCTCGGTGATGCCGTACATGTTCACCAACCGCGTGCGGTCACCATGGCGCTCGTACCACCGGCCCAGCTTGCGCAGATCCAGCGCCTCACCACCGAACACCACATACCGCAGCGCCAGATCACGTGGGTCCGCCGCTCGATCCGCTTCCACCAGCTGATAGAACGCCGACGGGGTCTGGTTGAGCACCGTCACCCGCTCCCGGATCAACAGTTCGCGGAACTGCTCCGGCGAGCGCGAGGTCACATAGTCGACCACGACCACGCTGCCGCCGTGCGCCAGCGCGCACCACAGCTCCCACACCGAGAAGTCGAACGCGTAAGAGTGGAACAACGTCCACACATCGGTCGCGCCGAACTCGAACAACGGCTGAGTGTTGGCGAACAACTCGACCACATTGCGGTGGGCGACCCCGACCCCCTTGGGCACGCCGGTGGAGCCGGAGGTGTAGATGACATACGCCAGGTTGTCCGGGCGCAACCGTCCCAGCCGCTGCCCGTCACCGACCGGTGCGTCCGAATACGATTCGGCCTCGGTCAGCAGCACCACCGGCAATTCACCGGCAGGCACCGCGTGGCGCTCCTGCGCCGTGGTCAGCACACACACGGGAGCGGCGTCTTCGAGCATGAATTCCAGCCGCTGCACCGGATAGGTGGTGTCGATCGGCAGATACGCCGCCCCCGCGATCAACACACCCAACAGCGCGACCGGCAGTTCTTCGGTGCGTGGCACCGCGACCGCGACCACCGATTCCGGGCCCGCACCCTGGGCGATCAACGCCCGCGCGACTTGGTTCGCGCGCCTCTGCAGCTCACCGAAGGTCAAGCTGGTGTCGCCGAAACGAATCGCGACCGCGTCCGGACGCGACCATGCCTGCTCGGCGATCACATCCGGCAAGGTCGCGCCGGGCACCCAGGCACCCGGCGCGTTCCACGCGCTCAGGACCTGATCCCGCTCGCCGGTCGCGAGCACATCGATGTCGCCGACCACGGCGGTGGCATCGGCCGCGACCGTCGCCAGGACACGGCGGAACCGGTCCGCGAAACTCCGCACGGTCGATTCGTCGAACAGGTCGGTCGCGTAGCCGATCACCACCGAAAGGCCCGCTGCACCGGGCTGTTCGGCCAAGGTGATCTGCAGGTCGAACTTGGCCGCCGACACCTGCGGATCGATGCCGGACACGGTGAGTCCGGGCAGCTCGAGCGTCGCCTGCGCCAAGTTCTGCAGCACCAGCATCACTTGGAACAGCGGATGCCGCGCAGCCGAGCGGACCGGATCGAGCAATTCGACCAGGCGCTCGAAGGGCAGGTCGGCGTGACCGAACGCCGCGACATCGGTCCGGCGGACCTCGGCGAGCAGCGCGTCGAACGACGTGCCCGGCTCGACCTCGGTCCGCAGCACCAGGGTGTTGACGAACATGCCGATCAGGTCGTCGAGCTCGGCCTCGCCGCGGCCGGCCACCGGGGTGCCGATGGCGATGTCCGAGGTGCCCGACAGCCGGGCCAGCAACACCGCGAGTGCGGCGTGCACCACCATGAACAGCGTCGAATTGTGCTGCTGGGCGAGCCGTTCCAGCGCGGTGTGCAGCTCGGCGTCGATGTCGAAGGCGAAGGTGGCTCCGCGATAGGACGCCTGGGCGGGCCGTGGCCGGTCGGCCGGGAGCGGCAATTCGTCCGGCAGGGCGGCGAGCGCGCCGCGCCAGTACTCGGCCTGCTGCGAGATGAGGCTGTCGGGGTCGGTCTCGGAACCGAGCACCTCCCGCTGCCACAGGCTGTAGTCGGCGTACTGGACCGGCAGCGGGGCCATGGCCGGGGCCACGCCCCTGCTGCGCGCCTCGTAGGCCAGCATCAGATCCCGGGTGAGCGGTCCCAGCGACCAGCCGTCGGAGCTGATGTGGTGGGCGACGAAAGCGAGCACGTGCTCGGTGACCTCGTCTGCCTGCGCGACCTCGAACAGTTCCACCCGGAACGGGACTTCGGTGGTCACCTCGAACCCGGCGGTGACGACCGCGGTCACCGCGGCGACCAGCTCGTCCGCGTCGACCCGGATGGGTACGAGGCTGATCGGCACCTCGGCCGCCGGAAGCACCTGCTGTACCGGGCCGTCGGGCGTCTGCGGGTAGATGGTGCGCAGAATCTCGTGCCGCGCCACCAGATCCGCGACGGCCTGCCGCAACGCGGCCACGTCCAACTCACCGGTAAGGCGGATGGCGGCAGGGATGTTGTAGACCGACGATGCCGGATCGAACTGGTTGAGGAACCACATGCGCTGCTGCGCCAGCGACAGCGGGATCCGTTCCGGACGCGGACCGGCCACGAGGGCTTTACGGCCGCCGCTGCCTGCGTGCTGCTCAACCTTCGCGGCGAGTCCGGCCACGGTGGACGCTTCGAACAGCACGCGCACCGGCACACGGGCATCCAGTGCCGCGCCGATCCGCGCCGCGACCTGCGTCGCCAACAACGAATTACCACCCAGCGCGAAGAAATCGTCATCCGCACCGACACGCTCGACACCCAACACCTCGGCGAACACCGAAGCCACGATCTCCTCGATCGGAGTCGACGGCGCACGAAACGCCTGAACCTCGAACTCCGGCTCCGGCAGAGCCTTCCGATCCAGCTTGCCGTTCACATTCAACGGCAAAGCATCCAGCACCACGAACACCGACGGCACCATGTACGACGGCAAACCCGCCGTCAACTCCGACCTCACCCGAGCCACATCCACACCGGCTCCGGCCCCGGCCCCGGCCCCGGCCCCGGCCGCATCGTCGGCATCGCCAGCGGCTCCGGCACCGGCCGCACCAGCAGCGACGCCACCCTCCGCAGCGGCCGGAACGATATAAGCCACCAAACGGTCACCGGTCTTCGGATCCGACCTCGCGACCACCGCCGCCTGCGCGACCTGCGGCAACGCCAACAGCGCCGCCTCGATCTCACCCAACTCGATACGGAAACCACGAATCTTCACCTGAAAATCCGTACGACCCCGATACTCCAGCTCACCGTCGCCGTTCCAGGCGACCAAATCACCCGTGCGATACATCCGCACACCCGACTCGAACGGATTCGCCACGAACCGATCCGCGGTCAGATCCGCACGACCGAAGTAACCACGCGCCAACTGAACACCCGCGAGATACAACTCACCGGAAACACCCACCGGCACCGGCCGCAGCCGAGAGTCGAGCACGTAAACCCGGCTGTTCCACTCCGGCGCACCAATCGACACCGACACCTCATCAGCCGACGTCACACGATGACTGGTGATCGACACCGCCGCCTCAGTCGGACCATAAAGATTGAACAACTCCGTGCGCGGGTGCTCCCGCAAAAACCGCTGCGCCACCGCACCCGGCAACGCTTCACCAATCGCCAACACCCGCCACAGCGAATCCGGCATACCAGCGGTCAACAACGCGTCGAGCATCGACGGCACCACATGCAGCGTGGTGACCCACTCCTGGGCCATCAACTCGTTGAGGTACGCCGGATCCCGATGACCATCCGGCGCGGCGATCACCAGACGACCACCACACACCGCCGCCGACCAGAACTCCCACACCGAGAGATCGAACGTCGCCGCCGTCTTCAACAGGATCGCATCAGCGGCATCCAAGCCGAATTCGACGTTCTTCCACTGCAACTGGTTCGCGATCGCCCCATGCGGAACCGCCACACCCTTCGGACGACCCGTCGAACCAGACGTGAAAATCACATACGCCGTGTTCTCCGGACGCAGGGGTACGACCCGCTCGGCATCCGTAACCGGCTTGCCGTCCACACCCGACAAATCCAGCTCATCAATACGCACAACATCGGCGACATCGGTCTCGAACTCGGCGTCGGCGTTGGTCAGCACACACACCGGTGCCGCCGTCTCGAGAATGTAGCTCGTCCGCTCGGCAGCCTGATCCGGATCCACCGGCACATACGCACCACCGGACTTCGCCACCGCATACATCGCCACGACCAGATCCACCGACCGGCGCAACGCCAGCGCCACCCGCGACTCCGGCCCCACACCCAACGAAATCAAATGCCGGGCAAGACGATTCACCCGCGCGTCGAGTTCGCCGTAGGTCAGCTCGACCCGCTCGCCGTCGAGCGCGTCGGCGACGAGCGCGGTGGAGCGCGGGTCCGCCGCCACGCTGGCGTCGAGCAGCGACACCAGCGTCGCGCCCGTGTCGACGGGCTGGTCGGTGGCGTTCCAGCGCGCCACCACGTCGTGCCGTTCGGCATCGTCGAGCAGTTCGATCTCGCCCACCGGGGTTGTCGCGTCGGCGACCACGGACGCGAGAATGCGCGAGAACCGTGCCGCGAACCCTTCTACCGTCGCCCGGTCGAACAGATCGGTCGCATAGGTGAGGAACCCGCCGATACCCGCGGCCGCACCCGACTCCGCATAAGCATCACCAACAATCAAATGCAGATCGAACTGCGACACATCCAAATCCGCATCCACACCCGCCACCGTCAAACCCGGCAACTCCAACGCCGCACGCGCGACATTCTGAAACGACAACCCCACCTGGAACAACGGATGACGCGCCGTCGACCGCGGCGGATTCAACACCTCCACCAACCGCTCGAACGGCACATCCGCATGCGCGAACGCCGCAAGATCCGACTCACGCTGACGCGCAAGCACATCCGCGAACGATTCGCCACCGTCGATCCGCGACCGGAACACCACAGTATTGACGAACATGCCGATCAAATCATCGAGCTCCCGCTCACCACGCCCGGCCACGGGCGTGCCGACGGCGATATCCTGCGACCCCGACAACCGAGCCAGCAGCACCGCGAACGCCGTGTGCACCACCATGAACAACGTCGCGCCATGCGCACGCGCCAACTCCACGAGTCCCGCGTGGGTCGCCGCATCGATTTCGATATCCACGCGCGCACCCGCCAGCGAAGCCACCGCTGGACGCGGCCGGTCGGTCGGCAACTCCAGCACGTCGGGCAACCCGGTCAGCTCAGCACGCCAGAACGCGATCTGCCGTGCCGCGAGCGACTCCGGATCCGACTCCTCCCCCAGCACCGCACGCTGCCACAACGCGTAATCCGCGTACTGCACCCGCAACGGCGACCACCCCGGAACATCGCCCGAGGTACGAGCCGCGTACGCCACCATCACATCCCGCACCAACGGACCCATCGACGACGCGTCCGCCGCGATGTGATGCACCACCACCGCGAGCACATACGTGTCGGGCGCTCCGTCGACCTGGATGAGCACGGCCCGCAACGGGACCTCGGCCGTCACGTCGAACGGAGTCGCCGCCAGCGCGTACACGCTGCTCGCGACCTCGGACTCGGCCAGCACCAGCGGACCGAGGTCCACCGCGACCTGCGCGGCGGGCAACACCACCTGCACCGGACCGTCCGGCGTCTCCGGATACACCGTGCGCAGCACCTCGTGCCGCGCCACCACATCGCGCAGCGCCGCACCCAGCGCGCCCACATCCAGCGCACCGGTCAACCGCAACGCGAACGGCAAGTTGTAAGCGGCCGAACCGATCTGCTCCGCGGCGTCATCGGACTGGTCGAAGCGGTTGAGGAACCACATCCGCCGCTGCGCCAACGACAACGGCAGTTGCTCCGGACGAGCGATACTCCCCAACTCGACCCGGCGCTCACCGTGCGTATGCGACTCGAGCGCCGCCGCCAAACCCGCCACGGTCGGCGCCTCGAACAGTGTCCGGACGGGCACCCGCGCACCGACCGCCGCACCGAGACGCGCCACGACCTGGGTGGCGACCAGCGAATTACCGCCGAGCGCGAAGAAATCGTCATCCGCGCCGACCCGGTTCAGCGCCAGCACCTCACCGAACACCCCCGCCACGATCTCCTCGATCGCCGTCACGGGCGCACGGAACTGCTTGGTCTCGAAAGTCGGCTCCGGCAACGCTTTACGGTCCAGCTTGCCGCTGGAGTTCAGCGGGAACGCGTCCAGCGCCACGATCGCGGCCGGGACCATGTAGGCGGGCAAGGTCTCGCCGATCGCGGACCGCAGTGCCTGCGCGTCGATCCGGTCGCCCGGAGCGGGAACGACGTAGGCGACGAGCTGATCGCCCAGCGACGACGCCGCGACCAGGGCGGCTGCCTGGCTCACCGAAGGCTGCGCCAGCAGCGCCGTCTCGATCTCACCCAGCTCGATCCGCTGACCGCGGAACTTCACCTGGAAATCGGTCCGGCCGAGGTAGTCCAGCACCGCGTCGTCCGCGTCCTTGCGCCACACGACCAGGTCACCGGTGCGGTACATCCGCTCGCCATTGCCGAACGGGTTCGCCACGAACCGGTCGGCGGTCAGATCGGGACGCCGCACATAACCGCGGGCCAGTTGATCACCCGCGAGATACAGCTCACCGGGCACGCCCACCGGCACCGGCCGCAACCACGAGTCCAGCACGTAGACCTGCGTGTTCCACTGTGGCAGGCCGATCGGCACGGTGCGCTCGTCGGCAGCCGCGGGCCAATAGGTCACCGAGACGGCCGCCTCGGTGGGGCCGTACAGGTTGTGCACGGCGGCGTCGGACACCGCCTGCATCGCGCCCACGGTCTCCGGCGGCAGCGCCTCGCCGATCACGAAGACGTGTTTGAGCGTCGGGCAGCTGCCCGGCGTGGTGTGCGCGGCGAAGACCGTCAGCATGGACGGCACGAAGTCGGTCACCGTCACGCCCTGCGCGGCGATGGTTTCCGCGACGTAAGCGGGATCGCGATGTCCGTCCGGCGTGGCGACGACGAGTTTCGCGCCCGCGCGCAGCGGCATGAAGTAACCCCACAGCGAGACGTCGAACGTCGTCGCCGTCTTCTGCAAGTACACATCGTCCGGACCCAGCGGATACTCCGCGAGCATCCACGCGATCTGGTTGTTGATCGCCGCATGGGACACCGCGACGCCCTTGGGGCGGCCGGTGGACCCGGAGGTGAAGATCACGTACGCCGGATGGTGCGGCAACACCGGACGCACGAGTTCTTCCGTGCGGACCGGGCTGTCGTCGAAGCCGTCGAGATCCAGCGTGTCCACGGCGAGGGCCGTGACGTCGCCCGGCAGCGCCGCCGCGTCCGCGGCGGTCGTCACCACGCACAGCGGGCGAGCGGTGTCCAGGATGTGCGCGATGCGTTCGGCCGGATGATCCGGATCCAACGGCACATACGCCCCACCCGCCGCCACGATCGCATACATCCCCACCACAAGATCCAACGACCGGCGAACCGCCAACCCCACCAACGACTCCGCACCCACACCCTGCGAAATCAACAACCGCGCCACACGATTCACCCGCGCATCGAACGCACGGAACGTCAACTCCACACCCTCGTACACCACGGCGACCTCGTCCGCGTACGCCTCCGCCGCACGGCGATACCCGTCCAGCAGCAACTCGGCGGGAACCGGGTAACGCGTGTCGTTCCACTCGTGCAGGATGCGATCCCGCTCGACCACGCTGAGCAGGTCGACCCCGCCCAGCGCGCGGTCGGGATCGGCCGCGACGGCGCGCAGCAACCGGTTCAGGCGCGCGGCGAACTCGGCGACCGAACCCTCGTCGAACAGATCGGTGGCATAGGTGAACAGGGCGGCCAGGCCCGCGTCCGGGCCTTCCTGCGGCGTCACCGTCAGCTGCAGATCGAATTTGGCCACCGCGCCGTCGAATTCGACCGCCGCGACGGACAGGCCGGGCAGCTCGAGCCGCGCCTGTTCCATGTTCTGGAAGAACAGCGCCACCTGGAACAGCGGGTGATGCGCCTGCGACCGCACCGGGTCGAGCACCTCGACCAACCGCTCGAACGGCAACTCGGCATGCGAGAACGCCGCCAGGTCGCGTTCCTTGGTCGCGGCCAGCAGTTCGGCGAACGAGGACGCCGGATCGACCGGGGTCCGCAACACCAGCGTGTTGACGAACATGCCGACCAAGTCGTCGAGTTCGGCCTCGCCGCGGCCGGCGACCGGCGTGCCGATGGTGATGTCGGTGGTGCCGGACAAGCGGGCCAGCAGCGCCGCGAACGCGGTGTGCACCACCATGAACAGCGACGCGCCGTGCGCGTGCGCCAGCTCGTCGAGCCGGGCCCGGGTGGGTGCGTCGACGGTGAAGGCGTAGACGCCGCCGCGACCCGACGGCAAGGCGGGACGCGGCCGATCCATCGGGAGGTCGAGCCGATCGGGGATGCCCGCGAGGGCCTCGCGCCAGAAAGCGATCTGCGTCGCGGCCACCGAGCGGGGGTCGTTCTCGTCGCCCAGCACGGCGTGCTGCCACAGCGTGTAGTCGGCGTACTGCACCGGCAGCGGTTCCCACCCCGGGGCGGCGCCCGCGCTGCGCGCGACATAGGCGGTCATCAGGTCGCGCACCAGCGGTGCTATGGACGTACCGTCGGCCGCGATGTGATGCACCACGACGGCGAGGACGTAGTCGTCGGAGCCGATCCGCGCGAGCGAGAGCCGCAACGGCACTTCGGCCGCCACATCGAACCCGGCGGCGGCGAACGTACCCAACCACTCGGGGAGTTCGTCGGCGGTCAGGCTGTGCGGCGTCAGGTCGGGGACGGCCTGCGCGGCGGGCAGCACCACCTGATACCCCGTACCATCCACCGCCGGATACACCGTCCGCAACGTCTCATGACGCCCGACCACATCCGCGACCGCCGCCCGCAACGCCGCCACATCCAACACACCCGACAACCGCACCGCGAACGGAATATTATTCCCCGCCGAACCGGTATCGAACTGATTCAAAAACCACATCCGCCGCTGCGCCAACGACAACGGCACCCGCTCCGGACGCTCCACCGCCACCAACGCCGGACGCTCAGCGCCGGTGTCGAATTCGGCGAGCCGGGCGGCCAGCAGCGCGACCGTCGGCGCTTCGAACACCGTACGCGCGGGCACCCGCGCGCCGATCGACGCGCCGAGCCGGGCCGCGACCTGCGTCGCGATCAGCGAGTTGCCGCCCAGCTCGAAGAAATCGTCGTCCGCGCCGATCTCGTCACCGGCGCTGAGCAATTCGCCGAACACGCCCGCGACCAATTGCTCCAGCGCTCCCGACGGCGCGCGGAACTCCTTGGTCTGCAACTGCGGCGCGGGCAGCGCGCGACGATCCAGCTTGCCCACCGGGGTCAGCGGGATCTCCTCCAGCACGGTGAGCGAGGTCGGCACCATGTGGACCGGCAGACTGCGCTCGGCGTGCGCGATCAGCTCTCCGGTGTCGATCGAGTGCCCGGTCGCCGCGTGCACATAGGACGCGAGAATCGTCGCGCCGCTGTCCAACTGGTGGCCGACGGTGACCGCGAAGTCGACGGTCTCGTGCCCGGCCAGCACCGCGTCGATCTCACCCAGCTCGATCCGGAAACCCCGGATCTTCACCTGGAAATCGTTGCGGCCCAGATACTCCAACTCACCATTCGGCGTCCAACGCACCAGGTCACCGGTGCGATACAACCGGGAGTGGTTCGGGTCGAAGGGATTCGGGACGAAACGCACGGCGGTGAGACCGGGACGCAACTGGTAGCCGCGAGCCAGCTGGGGCCCGCCGATATACAGCTCGCCGACGACGCCGATCGGGACCGGCACCAGGCGCTCGTCCAGGACGTATTCGGTGGTCGTCTGGATCGGCGCGCCGATCGTCACCGGCTCGCCGGGCACCAGCGGCGCGCTGATGTTCGTCATGATCGTGGTCTCGGTCGGGCCGTACCCGTTGTAGAACTCGCGATCCCCGTCGGCGATCGGGCGCACCCAGCGCCGCACCAGCTCCGGCGGGCACGCCTCGCCACCGGCCACCACCACACGCAACTCGTCCAGCCCCGTCGGATCCACCGACGCGAGCGCGGCCGGGGTGATGAACGCGTGCGTCACGGCTTCCCGGCGCAGGAGCGCGGCGAGTTCGTCACCGCCGTAGACCGTCGGCGCGACCACGACCATGGTGGCCGCGCCGCCGAGCGCGAGCAGCAACTCCAGCACCGAGGCGTCGAACGACGGCGACGCGAAATGCAGCGTCCGCGACGCACTCGTCACCCGATACCGATCACGCTGCTCGGCACAGAAACCGGCCAGCCCGGCTTGGGTGACCACCACGCCCTTCGGCATGCCGGTCGATCCCGAGGTGTAGATGACATACGCCGGATGCTCGGCGCGCAGCTGCCGCAGCCGATCCGCATAGGTGACCGGTTCGGTCGGGTACTCCTCCAGTGCCCGGGTGCAGCTGTCGGAATCGATGACCAGCCATTCGATCTCGCTGGGCAGGTCCTCCACCACGCGCGTGACGGCGAGTCCGAGCACAGCCCCGGAATCCTTCACCATGTGCTCGACGCGATCGGCCGGATAGTTCGGATCCACCGGCACGAACCCCGCACCGGTCTTCGCCACCGCCCACACCGCCACCACGGACTCCACCGACCGCGGAATACCCACCGCGACCAGATCCTCCGGACCGACCCCCCGATCGATGAGCAGCCGCGCCAACCGCGTGGACCTGGCGTCGAGTTCCGCGTAGGTGAGGTGTCCCCGAGAGCTGACCGCGTCGGCGAAAACGACCGCGGTACCGGTCGGATTCGCTTCGACGGCGGTTGCCATCAGTTGCGGGAGGGTAGTGACTCTAGGTCGCCGGGTGCGCGTGGGCCGCACCCGCGCGGGCCGCGTCACGCGAGCCCCGCTTCGTGCTTCCTGATTCCCCATCCTTGAGCCGGCAGACTATTCCCCGACAAGCGAAACATGAAAACTCTGCACATCCTGCCTGTAAGAACACGTCCTTGACACATTTCCAGCGGACGCCCTGATACAGCAAACCAACCGGCTGTGTGCATAGTCACACAACCGGGGGCTTGCGTCTGACCGCGAATCGCTTCACTCGGCGCCGAACAGTTCGGTGAGCTCGACGATAGCGGTCACAGTCGTCCAGGGCCCCGCGGGCACGCGGCCGACACCATTGTCGAGCACC